>CAZFEC010000005.1:0-74014 GCA_964517435.1 uncultured Bacteroidia bacterium
TTTCACCAATCGTTGGAGAAGTCACATCTGCCCGCTCATAGATGTGAACTCCGCTTTTGCTGCACACATAGCTTCCGGAAACATCGCCCCTGGATTGCGATGCCGCTGTAGGTTGCTTCCTGGCTAACGGTTCGTACACCCACCCCTCCCAACCAACGCTTTCCTTGGTAACCCTGAAGCGGACCCAATCGTCCTTTTTCTCAAGAACATAGATATATTCACCTGTTACGGTTGTTCCGGAGGGGTCTTTTGGGAAATTAGTGCCTGGCCCGGTGCGGATATTAATCCCGGCCCGCATGCAAACAAACGAGTATAATATATCCGCCTCTTGGGCTGCCGCTTGAATCGACTGCTCTGATAATTGCTGCTGCTCCTGCTTCGCCCGCTTCTGCATTTCTACTAGATTTACAATCGCAACAAGGATTATTACTCCGCAGAATACCCAGGCAAACACTTTTAGAAACTGCTTCACCGTTCACCCCCTGATTATCGTCGCTATCCCACCTCCCTATATGCTCTTTAAGCGCTTTATGCCTATATGCGCATACTTGGTATACCAGCCCATGGGGGGATATCCGACAAAACTGAAACCGTCGAAGCCGTTGTTGCAGCAGACATTACCGGTAATCATGTTGTCGTGAGTACCCTCCGAATAGACCTGGCCGCAGTTCCCGTTGCCCAGCCACCCGGTGCCGTTAAAGGTGGTGCCGCAATAGTTGTTGGTGATGTTGTTCCAGGCGACATCGCCGGGCGGGCAACTCTGGAGGGCGATTCCATCGTAAATATTGGCGGAAGGGAGATTCCGGTCAACCGTGTTGAAATTGGCTATACCGGGGTGCTCAGTGTTGACCCAGATACGGATTCCGGCCCACAAGCCGTTTCCACCCCAGCCGTTTGACGCCGGTATCGTCCCGCTGACATCGGTACCACTGAAGTTGCAGTGGATCATGTTGTTGTTGCTGCCGGGATTCGTCGCCTCGATACTGATCCCGTCGTGCGGCATGTTCTGCACCGACAATCCCTGAATGGTGTTGTTCGGAGATTGAATGTGGATACCGTGGCAATAAAAGGGTGGCGGCGTGGGGGGGATCAGGGCACCATCCAGCACGATCAGCAGGGTGGCGGTGGTAGGGGGATTCGCGCCTGCGCCGGCCCCCGGTTCCGTCAAACCATCGATGAAAACACCAGCGTTATAATTGAGCCCATCGACAAGTGCAGGAAGCGGGGTCTGCAGCATGATGGTCTGCACGGCGCCGCTGCCGCCACCGATGTTGAAGGTGATGTTATCCACCTACCCGTTGGCGTTAGCTGCCAGAATCGCGGCGCGCAGGGTGCCAGCTCCGGCGTCCAGGTTGCTGGTCACCAGGAAATTGGCTGCCATAGCCGCCTGCGACCAGCACATGAGCAGGACCGGCAGAATCAGTTTGTAAAGCTTCATGGAGTACACTCCTTTGTGTTACATTAAGCGTGGGAAATCATATTCAAATTCACGCTTTCATGCCGGAACGGCGCTGAAGCACTATTGTTCTGCCGCAAGATTCAAAGCACCTTTCCAGCGCCTTGGTAATAGACACACACAACTATCGTCGGTCTTACCGTCAGATGTACAACTATCCCTGTCGGTTGGTCACTACGGAATATAATGAATTACTGCATTTTAAACCAGTTATAATTTCTCATTCCGCCCGATCCGCGGTCACGCGATAGAAGTAGCGATCCGTCCCACCGACAGCGTCCAGGTAGCTGCGGACGGGGGTTGTATCGTACAGGGTGACCGGAGAGGGCGTAAACAGCGGTTCGTTGCTGCGATAGATGTTGTAGTGATCGACATTGCTGTGATAATCCCACTCCAGCAGCACCTCGCCGGTAGCCTCCTGGTAGTCGATGGTCAGGTTCCAGACCGGGATCAGCGGTCCGAACCAGTCGATGCGATCGAAGGGATCATCCTCGTAGAGCTGTCCGGCCAGGTTACCCTGGAAGTTGTTAAAGGTAATCCGGCCCTCGTCGACGGTCTTGCGGACATTGCAGGTGGTGCCGTAATAGGAATCGATGAAGCTGACGCCTTCCGTCACCAGCTCCTGGTTGTTGTCGATCCAGAGCAGTGTGGCGCCCCCCTCACTTATCTCAAACACGCACTCACGGAAGGGATCGACCGGGTCGACGGTGGCGCCGGGATGGATGTGCAGCCCGTCCACATTCAGCCGCTGGATGTCGGCGTAGCGCACGATCAGGGTCCCGCCGCTGAGAATATCGGCCGCCGCATAGTGCCGGGAGGAAGGTCCGGTACCGCTGAGGACGGCGTGCAGCGCCGGGGTGCCGACCAGTTCCAGGGTGCCGCCGCTCTCGACGGTCAGATCGCTGTATTGATCCAGCATCAGCTGTGCCCCGGCGTCGACCTGGAGGTAGCCGCCTGCGCTGATTGTCGCCCACCAGTCGGTCCAGAGTCTGGTACCGTTCAGATCCGTCACACCTTCAATCGTCAAGCCGCCGACATTGAGCATCCAGGCATCCAGAGTGAGGGTTCCGCCCGGTTTGTCTACTTCCAGATGACCGATGTTTACTGTCGCGCCCGGGTCCTTGTGCAGCCACTGGTCGGTGTTGCCGTAGAAGCGGACCGTGTTGTCGTCGTTAAAGCTCGTACCGTCGCCCAGAGTGAGATCCCCCCGGATGGTATGCTCAATACCGGCGTTGTAGCTTGAACTCCAGCCGCCGTCCAGGATCTCGAAGTCGCCTGTGAAGAGCAGATCCAGCGTGCTGCTGATGACCGAGCCGAAGTCCTTGTCGATGATGACATTGTGAAACACATAGCCGGTCAGATTTGGAAACGTCAGGTATTGCCACTGGTCACTGCCGAAGAAGGTGACGGTGGAGCTGCCGGGAGTGAAGCCGGGAGAGATGCTGTTAGCGTCCGCCCAGTTGCTGCCGACCAGGATTTCAGCGTCGGTGACGCCGTCAGCGTCGAGCCAGGCCCCGTCATAGATCTGCAGTTCGCCGCCGATCTCCAGGCGGCTGTTATCAAACATCATGACGCCTCCCAGGGCCACGTAGAGGTCACTTGCCGTGGTGACATCGGAGCCGGTAAAGATTATCAGACTGCTGGCCGGTTTGCCCACCCACAGTTCGTGGAAACCTTCATCTCCGACGATGGCCTGGTTGTAGGTCCCGGTAAACGTCACTCTGTTGCCGCCGGGATCGAAACCCGCGGCGATATTGCTGGTCCAGTTCCCATCAATTTCAATATCATGACCGCTGGCCACCAGCTGACCGCTGTTGAGGGTAAGATCGCCGCGAATGTCCACTGGGCTCAATAGGTACGTATAACTGGCGTTCTGGCTCAGATCGTTGAGATAGCTGGCTGTGGTCAGATTGATATCGTCCGAGGTACCGGTCATGATCAGTTCCCCAATGTCGAAACAGACATCCCCTCCCTGGTTGTTGAGGTCTCCCTGCAGGGTCAGAGTATGCGACGACTCGTGGCGGAAAGTGCTGCCGGTGTAGGAATAGAGGTTGCCGGTCATCGCGAAGCTGTAGTTGGAACTGGCATGGACGATCAACTCAGCGCCGTCCTTATGGCTGCGCAGGTGTTTGAAGCTCACACCAGGGGTCCGGATGTATATCTCGCTGTCCGTACTGCCGTTGAACTCCAGGTATCCCGTTTCCAGAACAACATCAGAGCCTGAATAGGCGTACCAGTTACCCTCTACAAAGATCTCACTGGAGCTGGCGGAGATGTCGAAGGTTGAACCGTTATAACAGTAGACACTTCCGGCTACATGCAGTTCGCCGGCGCTATGATCCATCTCCAGGTGCCCCTGGGTGATCACATACCCGTTGACCTCCAGCACTTGATCGTAGATGCGCAGGGAGGCTCCGGATGTGATCGTCAGGATGTCACATGCCTGATCGGCCGAAGAAACCCAGCAGGGGAATGGGGTTCCAGACGGAATGTAGACATTATCAGTAGCGGTGGGGACAGTGCCGTCGTTCCAGTTGGCGGCATTGTTCCAGAGCTGGTTGACGGTTCCTTCCCAGTCGTCGGCCAGGCTAAAGCCGCTGCAGGCTGCAATCATGACTATGACAGCAAGTTGCTTCATTGGATTCTCCTTCGAGGATATGATGTAAATTAAGGCACAACAGGAGCGGATATGAGAACACACCAAGTGAATCCTAAAACCACTCGGTGAACAATATAACCATTTTGCTGATTCGCTTCAACCCGGGGGAGGATGAGATTGCGATTGGTGATCAGTTGTCTTTGATTGGTAAGAAGAGAGCGAAGCAACAGACTGTTGGCTTGCGACTTTGAAGTTACTTATCTTCGAATGAGACGAGTTGCCGATCCGGCCGATAGGAAGCAGGGTGGAGCCGGAAACAAGCGGCCGGCAGCTGTGAACCAGGGGACTTACTCATGTATAAATATCTGCTCGTAATGTTGATGTTGGCTGCAACCGCTGCTCCTGGTCGTGGTGATGTGCTGATCCACACCTTCGATCAGGTGCTGCACAGCTGGGTTGACACCAAGATCGATACATTCGAGTTCCCGGATCCGGAACTGGCGGTCACCTCCGTCACACTGCAGTACACCATCGGTTGCCCCAGCGCGCCGGGCGACTGCGATCCCTGGGACCGGCTGGGGCATGTCTACCTGCTGGTCCCGGAAACCGACTCTACCGCAGTCTGGCACGAACTGGCCCGGGTGATTACCCCCTATGACATCACCGGCGGCAACTACCCCGGCACCTGCGCCTGGGAGGAGGATGTCACCGATTTCCAGCACCTGCTGCGGGGGCAGGTGATCCTCGGCTCACAGATCGGCACCTACATCGGCGCGCCGAACGGCTGGCTGGTGACGGTGGATTTTCTGTTCGAAGAGGGCGTGCCGGAGGCGCAGTCCTGCGGCCTGGAGACGCTCTGGCTGCATAACGGCGCCTACTACGGCTTCCCGGAGCATCCCTGGGACGAATATGTGCCGCCGGTAACGGTGACGGTGCCGGAGGATGTCGATTCGGTGAAACTGCGTATCACCACCACCGGCCACGGCCAGGGCAACACCTACAACGCGGCCGAGTTTTCGGAGATGCTGCATTCGGTATTCGTCGGTGCGGACTACTTCTCGCATATACTCTGGCGCGACGATTGCGCCCAGAATCCCTGCAGCCCGCAAGGGGGGACCTGGCAGTATAACCGCGCCGGCTGGTGTCCCGGCAGCATCAGCTCGCCATGGGAGCTCACCGGCTTCAGCTGGGAACCGGGGGAGGAGCTGTTGATCTGCTACTTCCCGCAGGCTTACATCAACCTCTGCCGTCCCTGCGATGACTGCTACAACGACCCGCCCCCCAACTGCTCCGACTGCGATTTCAACAGCACCGGCCATACCGCGCCGTACTACTCGACGACCGGGCAGCTGGTCTTTTATCGTCAGCTGGAAGCGGTACCGGTCCAGCTCAAGCCGGCCTCGTTCCGGCTGCACCGCAATCATCCCAATCCCTTCAACCCGACGACAACGATTGGCTACACGCTGGAGCGGCCGGCACGCGTCGATCTGGCGGTCTACGATATCGGCGGCCGACTGGTGCGACGGCTGGCGATGGGCTGGCGGGAAGCGGGGACGCATGAAACCCGGTTTGACGCGACGCGGTTGCCCGCCGGGGTCTATTTCTGCCGGTTGCAGGTGGATGAGCAGGTGGAGACGATCAAGATGGTGTGCTTGAAGTGATGTCGGTGCAAGGAAACTAGAGCCGGGGCTGAGACACACCGGCTGCTCGACTTATGTCCCCGGCTATCGGATACTAATTACCATGACTGCGGAAGCGGAAGCACCCAATTCAGGGGAGGGTATATGCGGAAACTGACACACACGCTGTTATTGTTGCCGGTCTGGCTCTTATTGCTGCTCGCCGCCGGTTGTGTACAGGAGCAGAACGACCAACCCGTCATCGTTTACATTCACGCCCAGCCGGAGTGGGTGAGCGCCGGCGGCACCATCGAACTCAGCTGCAGCGCTACCGACAGCGACGGCGATCCGCTCACCTGCAGCTGGACGGCCACTGGTGGTGAATTCCCCGGCGGCAGTACGGGTGATTCGTTGACCTGGCAGGCTCCGATGGAGCCGGGTTACTACATCGTCACCGTCACCGTTGACGACGGCACCGACACCGTACAGGGGGAGCGTTCCGTGCCGGTCCTGCTGCCCCGCGAAGCGGCCATCCCGCCGGGCGCGGTCAAATGGGGCCCGGAGGATGACGAGTTCCCGCCGGTTACCCTCCTCGCCGACTGGTTGCAACCGGAACCGCTGGGCGGCCCGATCAACACCGCCGGCGGTGAGGACTCCCCCTTCATCACGCCTGACGGTCAAACCCTCTTCTTCTTCTTCACGCCCGATGTGAGCGTGCCGGCGGAAGAACAGCTCTACGACGGCGCCACCGGTATCTGGTGGTGCAACTGGAGCGGCGTAAGCTGGGAGGTCCCGGAACGCGTCGTGTTGAACCTCGAGGCGGGGCTGGACGGCTGTCCCTGCTCGCTGGGCGACATCCTCTGGTTCTGCTCGGTACGTGGCGGCAACTATGGCGAGGTGGATTTCTGGGTCGCCGCCCTGGTCAACGGTGTCTGGACCGGCTGGGAAAACGCCGGCGACTATCTCAACGGCGAACTCTCGATCGGCGAAGTACACCTGCTCACGCAGGATCACCTCTTCTTCCACTGGGACGGTGAAGGGGGGCAGGGTGATGTCGACATCTGGGAGATCCAGCGCAGCGTCGGCGAATGGGGGGAGCCGGAGAACCTGGGCGAACCGGTGAACGCGGCCGGTAACCAGTGGTATCCCTTCGTGAGCGCCGACGGGGAGCAGCTGTGGTACATCGCCGACAGTCAACAGGGGTACGCTGGAGCTTCGATCTGGCGCAGTCTCAGGCAGGGTGACGGCACCTGGGGCGAGGGCGAGGAGGTCATCGCCAACTTCGCCGCCGAACCGACACTGGACGGTTACGGCAACATCTACTTCGTACACCACTTCATCAGCGGCGGCACCATGGTGGAAGCGGATATCTACGTGGCCTGGCGGGATGCGGACTAGAGGGATCGTCTGTCCGCCACCAGTTGGCCCCCACGGAAGCGGCTTTCTCAGGCGACGGTCCTGAAGACCTAGCGGATCTGCAACACCTTGGCACCACGAATGCGCCGCTGCTTCAATTCTATTAAAGCACGATTGGCCTCGATCAGCGGATACAGCTGGTACTCCGGCTTGAGCGGTATCTCCGCCGCCAGTTCCAGGAACTCGCTGACATCGGCACGAGTCACATTCGCCACACTCTTGATCTCCTTTTCCAGCCAGAGATCGCGCGGGTAATCCAGCTCCAGCAGACATTCCTTGTCCTGCTCCTCCTTGCGGATGGCGTTGATGACCAGCCGTCCGCCCGGCGCCAGGTTGCCCAGCGCCGCCAGGATCGGCTGCCAGACCGGCGTCGTGTCGATGATGGCGTGGAGCAGCTCCGGCGGCCGGTCGCCCGCATCCCCCGCCCAGGCCGCGCCCAACTCCAGCGCGAAAGCCCGTTCCTGCTCGCTGCGCGCGAACACGTAGACCGGCGAGTCGGGATAGCGGAGCCGCATCATCTTCAAGACCAGGTGGCCGGAGGCGCCGAAGCCAGTGAGTCCCAGCCGCTGGCCGTTCATCAGTTCCGCCAGCCGCAGGGAACGATAACCGATGGCCCCGGCGCAGAGCAACGGTGCCGCCTCCGCATCGCTGAAGGCATCCGGAATGTGATACGCGAACCCCTCCGGCACCGTGGTATACTCGGCGTAGCCGCCGTCGGCATCGCGACCGGAGGCGCGGAAAGCGTCGCAGAGGTTCTCCCGGCCGGAACGGCAGTATTCGCATTCACCGCAGGCGGAGTGGATCCAGGCGATCCCGACCCGGTCGCCCGGCTGGAAACGCTCCGCGCCCTCGCCCAGTTCCGCCACCCGGCCGACCGTCTGGTGCCCGAGCACGGCGGGAAAGTAAGGCGGCGGTGTACGCCCCTCGATTTCGTCCAGCTCGGTGTGACACACTCCGCAGACCGAGACCTTCACCAGGATCTCCCCCGGTCCCGGCTCCGGTCGGGGGCGCTCCTCCAACCGCAGCGGTTCCGTCACTTCTCTCAGATCGACGCAGCGGGGTAGTACCATCGCTTTCACGGGGTCCTCCTCTTCCTTCCCAGCAGCAGTTCCGTCTCATAGGGCCGTTCGATCGCACCGCCGTAGCGGCTGTCGATCAGCTCGCCGATGACTTCGCACAGCCGATTCAGCCGTTCCGCACCCAGGCGCAGGTGGTCCGAAAAAGTGTGCAGCAGGCGCTGGTACTCCCGCCGCGTAAAGGTGACCGACCAGCGGTAGCGGTGGATGGCGACATCCTCGAACAACTCCGATTGTCTCAGTTCGGCCACGCCCGTCCGGCCGGGGTCCTCCGGTTCGCTGCCCCGCTCGCTCCACTCCGGCACCAAACGGTGGTAGACAGCGCCGGTCTCGAGGAAGAATCCCGTAAAGGGCCGGGGATGCGTGTTGCGGGCGACGGCGATGGTCCCCCGCGGTTTCAGCAACCGGGCCGGCTTCGCATAACGCAGCGTGGGATCTATCCAGTGCAGGGAAGTGGCCGCCAGCAGGAGGTCGTAGCTCTCAGCTTCCCCCTCGAATTCCTCGAAGGGTATCGTCACGATCGTTACGCGGGAGTAGGGCGCCAGTTTGCGCCGGGCGAGCGCTGCCAGGTTGTCGCTGCTGTCGATGGCGGTGATGTGATACGCCAGCTTGGCCAGCGGCAATGTCGCCTGGCCGCTGCCGCAACCGATCTCCAGGATCTGCGCCGAGGCGGACAGCCGGGAATAGCTGATCAGGTCCTCGTACATGCCGACCGGGTAGCCGGGGCGTACAGTGTCGTAGTCGGCGGCCGTGGCGTCGAAGGTGCGGCGGCGTTCTTCCCGTTCCGGAGTCTGCATTCTACCTCACTCTGGTGGACCTTTCCAGGCGTGATACAAAATACCGACGGGGGCCGCTCTTTCCAAATGGATCAAGCTCTCCGATGAGGGGTGACGTAAAAAGGGCGCCCTGACGAGCGCCCTTGAGAACCGGAAGGTATTGTATCACAAAACCGGCTAGTTATCCGCCTTGAACTTCGCCATGAAGTCGGTCAACTTCTCGATGCCGGCCAGCGGCATGGCGTTGTACATCGAAACGCGGATACCGCCGACGGAGCGGTGTCCCTTCAAACCGTTGAGACCGATTGTCGCCGCCTCAGCGATGAACTTATTCTCCAGCTCTTCCGACTCCAGCCGCATCGTAGCGTTCATCCAGGAGCGGCTGCCCTCGTGGGCGGTGCCGCGGTAGTAGCCTCCGCTGGCGTCGATGGAGCCGTAAAGCAACTCAGCCTTCTGACGGTTGACCGCCTCAATACCGGACAATCCGCCCTGATCCCGCACCCACTCCAGCACCAGCTTGATCAGGTAGACGCCGAAGACGGGCGGGGTGTTGAACATCGAGTCCTTTTCGATGTGGGTGGCGTAGGAGAGCATCGTCGGCAGGCCGCTGTTGGCGGTCTGGGCGAAGTCGTCCCGGATGATGACGACGGTGACACCGGCCGGACCCAGGTTCTTCTGCGCCCCGGCGTAGATCATCGCGAATTGTGATACATCGAGCGTGTGAGACATGATGTCGGAGGACATATCACAGATCAACGGCCTGTCGGTCCGGGGGTACGCATGCCATTCGGTGCCGAAGATGGTGTTGTTGGAGGTGAAGTGGAAGTAGGCCGCGTCCGGATCGATCTGGAAGGTGTCCGGCGCGGGGATGTAGGTGAAATTATCCGCTTCCGAAGAGGCCGCCACGTTGGCTTTGGCGACGAGGTTGGCCTCCTTGATCGCTTTCTTGGCCCAGGTGCCGGT
This sequence comes from uncultured Bacteroidia bacterium, assembly GCA_964517435.1. Taxonomy (GTDB): domain Bacteria; phylum CAIWAD01; class CAIWAD01; order BS150m-G50; family BS150m-G50; genus BS150m-G50. Next base: position 9,906 of record CAZFEC010000005.1, read on the forward strand.
GTTGATATAGTCGGCACTGCCCCCGGCGGGGATGAAATTCTGCGGCACCATCGTGAACTGCAGGCTGGCGCCGCCGCCGAGGAACAGGATGTGATAATTCTCGGGGATTCCCATCACCTCGCGCATCAGCGTCTTGGTGTCCGCGTGCACCGCTTTGAACTCCGCGCCGCGGTGTGATGATTCGATGATCGACATCCCGGAGCCGTGAAAGTCGAGAAACTCCCCCTGCGCCTTTTCGAGGGCCGGCAACGGCAGCGTGCAGGGGCCGGGACTGAAATTGTATACTCTGGACATTGGTTACTCCTGTTGAGGTTTAAAGTGTACCCGCTTCGAATTGACCGATCAGCTCCTCGACGATCTCGCCGATCCGCAGCAGGTTCTCCACCGTGGACGCGCCGAGATGAGGCGCCAGCAGCGTGTTGGCCGCGCCGATCAGCGGCGAATTCTCCGGCGGATCGGAGTACCAGACATCGGTGGCGTAACCCTTGATCTTGCCCGACTCCAGCGCCGCGACGACATCCGCTTCCACTACCGCCTTGCCGCGGCCGGTGTTGGAGATGTAGACGCCGTCCTTCATCCTGGCGATCAGCTCACTGTTGACCATGCCTTTGGTCTGCTCGGTCAACGGGATGTTGAGCGACAGGTAGTCGCAACGGGGCAGCACCTGGTCGATATCGTTGTATACGGTCATGTACTCCGATTCGATCGGTATAATGTCATAACCGATGACTTCCATGCCGAAAGCCTTGGCGCGCATGGCCAGCTCCTGGCCGATGCGGCCGCAGCCGATGATGCCCAGGGTCTTACCCATCAGCTCCGTGCGCTTGAGTTCCTTCTTGATCCACCTGCCCTCGTTCAGCGAGTTATGGCCGGCGACAATATGATTGGGCAGCGCGATCAGATGCGCGAAGGCCAGTTCCGCCACGGCGACGCTGGAGGCGGCGGCGGTGTTGAAAACCGCAATGCCCTTGCTCTGGGCATACTCCCGGTCGACATTGTCCAGCCCGACCCCGCCGCGGATGATCAGCTTCAGGTTGGGGGCGTTGTCGATGTACTCGCGGGTGCATTTGGTCTTGCTGCGGATCAGGACGACATCGCAGCTGTCGAGCTGTTCTTTATCGTCGGTCACCTCGCCGAATCGCTGCAACTTGTCCGGCAGTGAGGGATCGAACGCGTCGGAAATAAGTATCTTCATGATAACCTCTCTATTAACTCCATTTGTCGTCAAATATGTATCACGTCGCTACAGCAAGTGGCTGACCATGCCGCTGCGCAGTTTCGGTTCGAACCAGGTGGATTTCGGCGGCATGATCTCGCCGGCGTCGGCGACACCTACCAGCGTCTCCACGGAGGTGGGGTACATCGCGAAAGCAACCGCGAATTCGCCGCTGTCCACCAGCTTCACCAGTTCCTGGTTGCCCCGGATACCGCCGACAAAGTCGATGCGGGGATCGGTGCGGGGGTCCTGGATTCCGAGCAGCGGTTCCAGCAGGTTGCGCATCAGGATGTTCACATCCAGGTCCTCCAGCACGTCCGCGGCGTTCCAGCTGTCAGGCCGCGGTTCGAGTCGGTACCAGTTCCCCGCCAGGTACATACCGAAGCTGTGCGGCTGATCGACCTCGATCTCGCCGCTGAGGGAAGCTACCTGGAATTGCTCTGCGATCCGCTCCAGGAATGTATCACATTCGAGGCCGTTCAGGTCCCGCACGACGCGGTTATAGGGCAGGATGCGCAGTTGCCTGTCGGGGAAGATCACCGAGAGGAAGTAGTTGAACGGCTCCTCGCCGCTGCTGGCGGGCAGGGCGGCGCGCCGCTGGCGGCAGACATTGCTGGCCGACGCGGAACGGTGGTGACCGTCGGCGACATAGGTGGCGTCGAGGGCGGTGAAACCGGTTTCCACGGCGCTGATCTGCTGCGGATCGTCGATCACCCACAGTTCGTGACGCACCTCATCCTCGCTGGTGAAATCCACGGCGGCCTCGCCGCGGCTCAGCTCCTCCAGCAGCCGGTCCAGGGTGGCTTCAGACTGGTAGAGCAGGAAGACCGGCCCCACCTGGGCGTTCATGGTATTGATCAGATCGGTGCGATCCTGCTCCTTCTTGGCGCGGGTTAGTTCATGCTTCTTGACACGGCCCTGGTCGTAGTCATCCACCGCGGAAAGGCAGAAAAAGCCGGTCTGCGTGTGATCGCGCCAGGTAAGCCGGTAGATGTAGATGGCCGGCCGCTCTTCCCGTACCAGCCAGCCGCTGTCGATGAAACGCCGCAGGTTGTCCCGCCCCCGCTCGTAAACGGTGGTCGAATAGGGATCGGTAGCGGGATCCAGGTCGATTTCCGGCTTATTGATGTGCAGAAAGGACTGCTCGTTCGACGCGGCCAGTTGGCGCGCCTCCTCCGAAGAGAGGACGTCGTAGGGGGGTGAGGCGACCGCGGCGGCCAGATCGGCGCGGGGACGCAGCCCCTGAAAGGCTTTTATCTTTACCATGCAGGTCTCCGATTGAACGATTGCGAGACGACAATTTTGTATCTCCGCCTCTCAAAAGCAAGCTGAAGATAGTACCGCCGTCAGGTCTAAAACCGGTAGCGCGCTTGTTTGTAGCGATGTTGATGCCTACCTTGTTGCGGACCGGAAAGACAACTGATCGGAGCCAGGCGGATGCCGACCAAACCGGAGTTCTTTCTCCTGCTTTTCCTGCTGTGCGCGGCCCTCTGGCTGCTGCTGAACGGCATCATTATTTTGAGGCGCGGCAGTTTCACCCTGCCCGGTTCCCGCGCCATTCAGATTGAAGGCAGGCCCGCCCGGCTGGGTGGCATACTGCTCATGCTGGTGGGCGGAGCCGGTCTCCTCAGCCTGGCGCTGTGGTTGTCATCTTTTAGCTGGTAGGAGTTCGCCATGAAGTTTAACCGCGGTCTGATGGTGATGTCGACCTGTCTCCTGTGCGCCGCCGTCACACCGGCGCACTTGATACATGTGCCGGCGGATTTCCCCACCGTGCAGGCGGGGCTGGATGTAGCCACAACCGGCGATTCCGTTCTGGTCGCGGCCGGCACCTACCAGGAGAACCTGGTCTGGCCCTCGGTGAACGGCGTCAGTCTGATCGGCGCCGGTCCCGGCGAGTCGATACTGGACGGCGACGGTCAGGCCAGCGTGATACAATTCATCGTGGGAACGCAACTCGACTCCACGACGCTGCTGCAGGGCTTCAGCATCATCAACGGCCTGGAAACGGGCGATTGAAGCGACCATCCCGTCGGCGGCGGGATACTAATGATCTCGGTCAACCCCCGGTTGCGCGACCTGTACCTGCTGGATAACAGCGCCGATTGCGACGGCGGCGGTATCTACTGTGAGGGTTCCAGTCCGCTGCTGGAGCGAGTGCGCTTCGAAGGCAACTATGCCGATGACGGCGCCGCGCTCTATTGCCGCTCCGGCAGCCACCCGGTGCTGCGACACTGCACGCTGGCGCGCAACACGGCGATCATCGGCGGCGCCATCTACTGCCGCGACAGTTATCTGACTCTGCAGCAGGTGACCATCAGCCTCAACGTTGCCGCCGCGGGCGGAGCACTGCTCCTGCGGGACGGCGGCCATGCCTTCATCGAGAACTGCATTCTCTGGAACAACAGCCCGGAGGAGATTCGCTTCTTCGCGTCGCAGGATTCCAACCAGGTCGAGGTCAGCTGCAGCGATCTGACCGGTGGCGAGGAGGCGATCGAAATTTCCGGCAACGGCGAAGTGATCTGGGGTGATGACAACATCGATCTCGATCCACTGTTCTGCGATCCGGAAACGGCCGACCTGCGCCTGGATACCGACTCCCCCTGTCGCACCGAGACCTGCGGCCTGATGGGCGCTACCGGCGAGACCTGTGCGGGTGAGGCGGTTCCCGATGTCGGTACGACCGGTCGCTCACCCTTGCCACACGGCATCACCCTCGCCCGGAATTATCCCAATCCCTTCAATCCGGCCACGACAATTGAATTCGAGTTGGTCGCGCCGCAACCGGTGCGCCTGGAGGTTTTCAATCTGCGGGGTGAATCAGTGACACTGCTGGGTGATGAATCCCTGGCGGCGGGAACTCACCGGGTGAGGTTTAACGGCAGCACCTTTGCCAGTGGGGTTTACATCTACCGGTTGTCTACGCGCACCGCATTTGTATCACGAAAGATGGTGTTGGTTCGATAGAGATCTGAATCGCAGATTGGCTAATCCTGAATTGTCGGTATCAGCCCGCGGATGAACTTGATTGCGCAGATGCAACGATGGGCGGTTATTTAGAATTCTGAGGTTCAGGGGCATTGAAACAGCGTCGCAGCCTATCTGCGAAATCCCCTTTATCTGTGTCATCTGCAATTCAGACAACCAGCTATTCCGTCACCGCCGTCACGTAGTAGAATTTCCGATCGTCCGCTACCGGCTCGAACCAGCCACCGGGCGTAAACACGCCTCCCTCATCCAACGTGAAGCCGCCGTAGGGTTCAGGCGAGGAATAGACCCGGTACTCGAGCGCGCCCGGGTAGGGCGGCCAGCTCAGATAGACATGACCTTCCGCGCAGGTGATGGCGACCTCCATCTGCAGCTCCATGATGTCGCAGGTGCCCCAGGCACCCAACTGCGTGCAGCAGACGATGTTGTAACAGTCGATGAGGGTGTTCTCACTCAACTCATTGATGCCGGGTTCCGGCAAACCCTCATTCAGGAAGGTCAGCACCTGCACGTCCGGATCCCAGTGGGCGACGCCGCGGTATTCGATCCACGGCTCCAGCCAGGAGACATACACCTCCCCCGCCACGCTGTAAACATCGCTCATGTCGATCGACCAGAACTCCACCCACCAGTTGAGACCGTAATCGGTCGAAGACCATAACCCCGAAGACCAGGACTCGTCCGGGAAGATTCCGTAGAGTTTGCCGGAGGGCACGAAGGCCATATCTTCGATCCAGGGCGAAGCGGGCGGGGAGGAACTCCAGGTCAAACCACCGTCGGGCGAACTGTGGATGCCGTCAAAGCCGCAGACCACCACGTAGTTGCCCCAAAACGCGATATCGCTGCAGGTCAGACCGTTGAAGTAGGGAACCGGAGTCCAGGTGATCCCGTCGGGCGACGCGAGCATTCCCTCATCGTGCCCGACACAGAACCCCGTTGTCAACGGGTAAGGTTCGACGAACCGCGGCAGATAGCACCAGTGGACCACCTCGAACAGGTGGGTGTCCAGGTTGAAGGTGTAAATGCCGTCGGATTCGGTACCGTCACCCTGCACCAGCAGCAGGCGATGATCATCCAGGTTGACCACGTCCAGCACCGGCAGTCCGCCGTAGGAATAGGTGTTCCACATGCCGTCTTCAAACAGGATCAATCCGTCCGTGGAACAGAGCACTTCGGTGACGTCGCCCCCGCCGGTGTAGTAATTCAGGATGTTGGCCGGTGGACCGATCAGCCACCAATCCAACGCCAGGCCGCTCAGCGGCATGCCCAGCAACAGCAGTCCGGTGATTAAACGGATCGTAAAACTGTAATCCTTCATATTGCCCCCTCTCTGGAACCGGAATTTCGCACCATACGCAACGATAGGCATTTTCGAGGAGAACTGCAACCGAGGAGCATCGTCACTCGTCAATCATCAATCGCAAATTGTCATAGCCTCTATCATCCTGAAGCCTTAATGTAGGTGCTGATAGCGGGTGGCCGGGCGAGCGAAACCGGCGCCCTCCACTCATCCAACTCAGAATCGAAAACCCAACCGCGAGGATCTGATGATTATGAAGAAACCAGCTCTGCTCGGGGTCCTGTTCCTGCTGCCCGCCCTCCTGGCCGGCTGTCACAAGGATGAATCCCAGAATGGTGAGCAGAATCCCCCACCCGGTGTTTACGGCAGTGTGGTGAACGGTGCCGGCGAGCCGCTGACGGGAGCGGAAGTGCACCTGATCACGGCGCAGAACGTGACCGTCGACGGCGTCGAAGTAGTGATTCCCGACACACTTTGTAACCTGCAGGGGGAGTGACGTGATACAAAACATTCCGCGACCAGGAACACTGTGCGCACCTTTACCGTTGTCCCGTCTCGTCGCGCTGCTGGCGACGCTCCTGCTGTGCACCGCCGCCGGTCGGGCCGGGCAGCTGACCGTCGGCGACTGGGATTTCCTGGGCCTCGACTGTTTCCCCGACTTTACCCAGGGCTGGACCTTCCAGGTTGAACCTGGTGAAGGCGTCACTATCATCAGTATCGAGGCCACCGATCTCGGCGGTATGATGCAGTACGATGTTGTCTACGACGGGGGCGGCATGGTGACCTGTTCGCTGCACAACTGCTTCAGCGATGGTGATGAGGGTGCCACCTTCGATTGCGAACTGCCGAACGACATCTTCAATCACTACCTGACGGACGATATCGTTCAGCAGATGCCCACCACCTTCTGCGGTTTCTGCGAAGGAGTCGAACCGGAACCGGCGGTGGAGCTGGGTGACGCTTATCCCAATCCCTTCTCCGAAACCACCCTGATCCCCATCACGCTGCCGGAACCGGCACAGGTTTCACTGGAGCTGATCGATCTGCTCGGCAGCCAGGCCGCGCTGCTGCTCAACGACTGGCAACCCGCCGGGGAGCACTTCGTCTCCTTTGAGTCGGGATTGACGCTCCCGCTCGGCTGGTACTTCAGCCGCCTGATCGCCGGCAGCGACACCTTGACCGCCAGCCTCTGCCTGCTGACCCGACCGGAGCAGGTCGATCAGTACCCGCCGCTGCTGACCACCGATGTCGACGGGGAGTTCTTCCTGCCGCTGGAAATGCTGCCGCTCGGTCTGAGTTGCGAGCACACCGATGGAGATGGCAATGGGCTGGGTGCGCTGTCAGCTTCGGTGGTGCTGGTGGTACGCCTGGAAGGTTACCGGGATGTCATCTGCGAATTCCAGCTCCAGCAGGACGCCGTGGAATATCCGGTGTTTGTTCTCGAAGAGGAATAATTCCTATTCCTGTTTGAAATTCGAATCTTAGATGTAACATTTGAGAGTAGCGGTTTTCCCTGGATGCGATTTCATGAGATGGAGTGGATTTGAGTGAGCAAAAACCGAGCGGGGTCAGAAGTCTGCTGCTGCTCCCCCGCAACGCGATAAATCTGAAATTCGGCGAGCAGAGTTTCGAACTGAGTTACCGGGACAACGCAGTCGAAGTCCGGCGCGATGACGCCAACTTCGTGACCATTCGCCTTAGCAATCACCAGGTGGCCTACAAGGCGAGGATACTGGGGGAGTTCTTTCAATCGGAGCAGTTGACCGGCGAGGTGGATTTCCGCCGTTTCTTCCTCATCGACTGGCGGGACGACGTCGCCACCCCGGAAGTCGTGCTGCTGCAATACCCGGATGCAATTTGTCGTGAATACAGAAAAGGACAGAAGATCGAGCTGGGGATCGAGCGGGTCGGCAGCTACCGGATCGTCTACCGCGACGAGGTGACCGCCGACATCACCCAGGTCGGTGAACATGAGTTCGAGTTCCATTTCTCGACCGGTTTCAACGGCAACATGTGGAAAGACCCGGACGGCTCCCATTCGATCAAGTTCAAGGGCATCCGGCTGGATGCCGATGAAGACGGTTACAACTCCGAGTCGAAATTCATCATCTCCCGCTCCAAGTATACCGACAACCTGATCTTCATCCTGCAGGATGACGCTACGGTATACATCAACGGTTGATGGTGACCCTGGGAGAAGTTTCAGATAATCGGCCTTTCCTTCCTCTCTTCATTGTTTAAAAGGCGTAAACTTCTTTCATTACCACTACACACCAGGCTGCCCCCATCGCAGCAGCGGCGGGCGGACGGCTGACAGGAACAATTACGATCGACTCTGGACGATGCCCAAATTCCCGGAAACTCTAAGGACTCTGGCGCTGTTCTGCGGTCTGCTCTTCACGCTGCCCGCCGCCGCGCTGGAATTCCATTATACCATCCCTCCGCTGCAGGTCAACGCAGCCGGCGAGGTGTCGGCGCCCGGTTTGATCGTCGACGGCGTTCCCGGTGCTCCAGCCGTGCCGGTCCTGCCGCTGAGTATTCTGCTGCCACCCGGCACTGCCGCTGCGGAGGTCGAGGTGGAATACGGCGAGCGGATCGAACTGGGGCGGCATCTGCTGGCACCCCGTCAGCGTGCCTGGCCCATCTCGCAGTCCGACCGGGCGGTGCCGACGGAACGCGATCCCGCCCTCTGGTCGCAGCCGGGGGAGTTGCCCCGGGCGGATCTGGATCATGTCACCACCCAGTATCTCGCCGGCTATAGTATCCTGTTACTGCAGGCACACCCGGTGCGTTACGAACCCTCGACCCGACGGCTCAGTTGCTTCCCCGAGCTGACCCTCACCGTACGAACCGCTCCCGGCACCTGCCGTTTCCCGCCCTCTGTGACCGCGCGCGAACGGGTCGCCGCCCTGGTGGACAATCCCGAAGACCTGGCGTCTTACCCGACGCGTGACGACCGTACCGCGACCCTCGACTACCTCGTCGTCACTGCTGAGGAGCTGGTTCCCTACATCGAACCCCTGGCCGCCTGGCGCCAGAGCCTCGGCATGCAGACGGAAGTGCTGACGATGGAGGAGGTACTGCCGGTCTGGGACGGGGTCGATGACGCCGAGAAGCTGCGCAACTGCCTGGTGGATACCTACCTGGAGACCGGCTTCAACTACCTGCTGCTGGCGGGCGATATCGACCAGGTTCCCTACCGCGAGCTTTACGCCCAGACGTACGAGCATGCCGACGATCTGCCCTCGGACCTCTATTTCGCCGCGCTGGATGGCAGCTGGGACGCCAACGGCAACGGCAGCTGGGGCGAAATCGGCGAGGAGGACTGGCTGCAGGAGCTGGCGGTGGGACGGGCACCCGTTTCCACGTCGTACGAGGCGATCAGTTTCATCAACAAGCAGCTTGGTTATCAGTTGACACCAGTGGCGGCCGATCTGGAGGATTACCTGCTGGTGGGAGAACAGCTGAATCAAACCACTTATGGCGGCGACGCGAAGGATGAAATCTGGTACGGCTCCGACCTGCACGGTATCGAGACCGCCGGTTTTCCGGTCAATATCTATGTGTCCGCTATCTATGACCGCGACTATGACTGGATCCCCGACGAGTTATTAGAACGACTTTCGCAGGGGATCAATGTCTGCAATCACCTCGGACACTGCAGTGCCAACAGCCTGATGCGGTTGACGCCGTCCGATATTACCACCGAAAATCTGACCGCGGACGGTGTGACCAGGAACTATCATATCGGTTACTCGCAGGGGTGCAATGCGGGTGCCTTCGAGTACGACAATTGTATCACTGAACAGGTAGTCAACCTGCCCACCGGCTTCGCCGCCTTCATCGCCAACTCCCGTTACGGCTGGTATGAATTCAACGATACCGGCGGCGCTTCGCAACTGCTGGACCGCGAGTTCTTCGACGCCATCTTCGGCGAGGGGATCAGCGCCATCGGCGACGCGCTGCGGGACAGCAAGGAGGACCTGGTCCTCCATGCCACCAACAATCCCAAAGTGCGCTGGGCCTATTACGAGCTGAATCTGTTCGGCGATCCGGCGCTGCGCATCTGGACTGAGACGCCCCACACCGTGATGGTCAGCTACGAGGAATCGGTACCGGTTGGGACGGTGGCGCTGCCGGTTCAGGTTACCGCCGATGGCCAGCCCCGCCCCGGCATGCTGGCGGCGGTACTGCTGGAGAATGATATCATGGGTCATGCTTATACCGACGACGGCGGCAACGCATTGATCGTGTTTTACTCCACGCTGGCCGACTCGGGGGCCTACCAGCTGGCGGTTTCCGGCTGGAACTGCCTGCCGACGGTGCTGCCGTTCACGGTGACGGGGGTTAGCGGGCCGATGCTGACTTACCACCTGCATACGCTGGATGACACCACCGCGGGTAACGGAAATGGATTGGGAGAAGCGGGGGAAGAGGTGCGGCTGGATGTTACGGTGAGCAACGTCGGCGTCCTGACCGGTACCGGTCTCAACATCAATCTGAGCTGCGATTCCGAGTATATCTCCTTTATGCAGGCGAGCAGCACTTTGCCAGACATACCACCGGATTCAACCGGCACCACCGTGCAACCGTTTGAACTGGCGATCGCTGAAACCGTCCCCGATTCGCTTGTGGCGGAGTGTACTATCAGCATCTGGGGCAACGAAGGGGCCTGGTTCGCCACCTTCCCACTCCTGCTGCACGCCGCCGAAGTTGAAATCGCGGAGGTCACGGTGAATGACGGCGCGGAAGGCCACCTGGACCCCGGCGAGAGCGCCCTGCTGGAGTTGACGCTGGCCAACCATGGCAGCGGCTGGTTGACCGACCTGACCGGTATGTTGACCTCGCTGCTGCCGGAGGTGACCGTCGACGCGGGGAGCGATACACTGACTGCGCTGCCGCCCCTGACCGAGGGGGTGATGGTTTTCCAGGTTACGGCGGCGCCGGAAATTCCGCAGGGGGATCCGGCCGGGTTTGAGCTGGAGCTGGTCCCCGCTTTCGGTGCGGCGTCGACGCTGGAGTTCCTGGTAGAGGTCGGCTACAGCGTTGAGGGTTTTGAAACGGGCGACTTCAGCAGCTATCCCTGGGAATCCAGCGGCGATGCTATCTGGATTATCGACGATTACGACCCGCTGGAGGGGAGTTTCTGCGCTCGCAGCGGGGATATCGCGCACAACGAGTTGACGACGCTGAGTCTGACGCAATATGTGCTGCTGCCTGGAACGCTGGCTTTCAGTTACCGGATGTCTTCGCAGCAAGGCTACGATCCGATGCGCTTCTACATCGACGGCGAGGAAGTGGAGCAATGGTCGGGCGAGACCGGGTGGGAGACAGCCGGCTTTGAGATCGGCACCGGCTGGCATACCTTTACCTGGACCTATAGAAAGAACAACTATGGCAACGGGGGACAAGACTGCGGCTGGCTAGATGCGATTTCCCTGCCGCCGGTGGGAGAGTTGTCGCCGCCCGCCATCTGGTTCTATCCGCCGGCTCTGAACATCGTGGTCAGCGACGGCGGCAGCGCCGACGCGCAGCTGCAGGTCGGCAACCAGGGCGAGCTGCCGCTGGAGTTCGTCGTCAGCTGCAGCTCATTCGCACCGCGCGAATTCAGCGATGATATGGAGGACGGCGAGGCGGAATGGGCGCAGGAGGGTGATAACGATCCCTGGCACCTCACCACGCATCGCAGCCATTCCGCCGATCATGCCTGGTATCACGGTGTGGAAGGTGAATGGCAGTACCCGAACTGGCAGCTCTGCCGTCTGATCACGCCCTCCATCTTCATGCCCAACGACGCGTGGCTGCGGTTCTGGCACTGGTGCGAACTGCAGACGGAACAGGACCAGGCGCACGATGCCGTGCTGATCCAGATTTCCGTCAACGGTTCACCCTGGCAACCGCTGGAACCGGTGGAAGGCTACACACACGAGGTTGCCGAAGCGATCGGCAGTCCCCTGGATGAAGGCACCCCCTGTTGGTCCGGCAGCCATGATTGGGAGGAGGTGGTTGTCGATCTCGCGGCCTGGGCGGGCGACAATATCAAGATCGGCTTTCTCTTCGCCAGCAATCCCATCTACCAATATGAGGGCTGGTACATCGACGACCTGCAGGTCAACGGCTGGTCGCCGGATTGGATCTCCTATCAACCCAGTTCCGGCGTGTTGGCGGAGGATGAACAGACGACCGTCTTCCTGCAGCTGGACGGGAGCGATTACATCAACACGTTGCTGCTCGACACGCTCTTGATCCGCAGCAACGATCCCATCTGGCCTGAACTGGCAGTGCCGGTGTACTTCGAGGTCGGCGTCTCGGAACATGTACCGGTGATCACGCTGGAACCGCCGGAACTGAACGCAGCTGTTGAATTCGGTGGCGACACGACCGCCTGGCTGACGATCGGCAACGAGGGGCTGGAGCCGTTGGAGTTCACTCTTTCCTTTGGAACCGCCACGCGCGACTTCAGCGACGACATGGAGAACGGTGTTAACGGCTGGGGTCATGTCGGTCCGGGCGACCTCTGGCACCTGACCCAGCATCGCAGCCATTCCCCCGCGCACGCCTGGTATTCCGGCGAGGAGGGGGAATGGCTTTATCATAACGATCAGTATTGCCGCCTGATCAGCCCGGAAATCGTAGTGGATAATGACAGTGAACTGCGCTTCTGGCACTGGGGCGAGATGGAAGCGGACGGGAGTGCCGCCTACGACTGCGGCCGGCTGGAGCTGATGGCCAACGGTGATCCCTGGCAGCTGGTGGAACCGGCGGGGGGCTATCCCTGCGGTGTGGCGATGGATGCCGGCAGCCCCTTCCCGGCCGGCAGCGACTGCTGGTCCGGCAGTTTCGACTGGTCGGAGGTGCGGTGCGGACTCAACATCTGGGCGGGCGATACGATCCGGATCGCCTTCAACTTCGGCACCAACGCGACCGTTACGCAGGAGGGGTGGTATATCGACGATGTGCAACTGACCGGTTTGTCGCCTGACTGGATTGCCTACCACCCTGGCGCCGGCACGCTCACGGCAGGTGAGGAAACCACGATCGAATTCCAGTTCAGCGGCGGGACGCACGAAGACACCCTCCTGACGGGGGCGCTGCTGGTGACGAACAACGATCTCACATCGCCGGAACTGATGGTACCGGTCGGTTTCCAGGTCGGACCGGATCTGTCGGGAGTGGATCCGGTGCAGCCACCGACCTTCCGGCTGGAGCAGAACTATCCCAATCCGTTCAACCCGGCAACGCAAATCAGTTTCTGCCTGCCCCGCGCGCTGTCGGTGCGGTTGGAGATCTTCAACCTGCGGGGGCAGCGGGTAGCACGGCTGATCGACGCGGTGCGCCCGGCGGGTGAGCAGCATGTCATCTTCGATGCGAGTGGCCTGGCGGCGGGAGTGTACTTCTATCGTTTGGAGGCGGGGAGGGACCGGGCTGTAAGGAAGATGTTGCTGGTGAAGTAAGGAGACAGGTATTCGAATGAGAAGTAATTTGAACCTGCAGCAATGTTCGTTCGCCTTTTGCAGCCGTATGGCTGCGAAAGAGACAGGTATTCGAAAGAGTAATCGATTGAACTGACCGTCACGTTCATTCGCCTTTTGCAGCACGGTTTTCCGGGCTGCGAAAGGGACAGGATCATGCCCGTCCAAGTCATTCCCGCGCAGGCGGGAATCTAGAGACAGTGGTTTGAAACAGCACTCGCGTCTTCAGTCAGAATTAAATCTTCATCCTGGATGACCCGCCTGCGCTGCTCCTGGATTCCCGCCTGCGCGGGAATGACGTGAAGTGGAAGCGGGAATGACATAGATTCAGAAACTGACGGTAGCGCAATTCCACGACGAAACAGGTTTAGCACATGAACTGCCCGGTATGTAAGAAACCTTTGATCATTCTGGAACTCGAACAGATCGAGATCGACTACTGCGTCGATTGCGGGGGGATCTGGCTCGATGCAAACGAGCTGGAGCTGCTGCTCGACGACGAGACCGCCTACCAGCGGGTGGTCGACAGCGGCCGGCTGCTCGAGAAGACGCGCGAACGGAAGCGCAAATGTCCCCTCTGCCGTAAAAAAATGCTGAAGCTTGAGGTCGGCGACACCGAGCCGGTCACCTACGACGCCTGTCCGCAGGGAGAAGGGATCTGGCTGGACCAGGGGGAGCTGGAAGCTATCATCCGCTTCGGTCTGCCGGACCGGGAGGGGAGTGAAATCCAGCGGTTCCTGGGGAATCTCTTCAGTGGACCGGAACAGATGGAAGACAAGACTGAATGATATCAACCTCCTTGTGAGGTCATCTAACTAGAGGAAGGAACGCCATGGGTATCGCTCTAATCATATTCCTGGGCTTGCTGGCGCTGGTCGTCATCGCCGGGATCGCCATCTACAACGGTCTGGTCCGGTTGCGCAACCAGGTCAAAAACGCCTGGTCGCAGATCGACGTGCAGCTGAAACGCCGTCACGACCTCATCCCCAACCTGGTGGAGACCGCCAAGGGGTATGTCAAGCACGAGCGGGAAACGCTGGACAGCGTCACCAACGCACGCAATCTCGCCGCCGGGGCGCAGGGAGCGGCGGAGGCTTCCCAGGCGGAAACTCAGCTCGAGGGCGCACTCAGCCGCTTCTTCCTGGTGGTGGAAGCCTACCCCGACCTCAAGGCGAACCAGAACTTCCTGGCCCTGCAGGAGGAGCTGACCTCGACCGAGAACAAGATCGGCTTCGCGCGGCAGTTCTATAACGACCAGGTGCTGGGCTTGAACAACAAGATCCAGATGTTTCCCAGCAACATCCTCGCCGGCATGTTCGGTTTCCGCGAGGAGGCGTTCTTCGAGGTGGAAGACGCGGCCGAGCGGGAGACGCCGCAGGTGAAGTTCGACTAGATGTGGGAACAGATTCGGACCAATAAGCGTAACAGCTTCCTGCTGCTCTTCTGCATGGCGCTGCTGCTGGCGGGGATCGGCTTTGCCGTGATGGAAGTCTACGCGCCCGGCTACGGCGGGGTGGGGGCGCTGCTGGCGTTGCTGCTCTGGCTCTTTCTGGCCTTCCTGGCATTTTTCGGCGGCGCCAACCTGCTCAGCCTGGTCAGTCGCGGCCGTAAGCTCGAGCGGCAGGACGCGCCCCAGCTGTTCAACATCGTCGAGGAGATGTCAATCGCATCCGGTATGCCGATGCCGCAGGTCTACCTGATCGACGCCGATGCGCCCAACGCCTTCGCCGCCGGCCGCGACCCGCAGCACGCCCTGGTCGCCGTCACCTCCGGGCTGCTGAAGCGGCTCAACCGCGACGAACTGCAGGGGGTGATCGCGCACGAGCTGGCGCACATCGCCAACCGGGATGTCATGTATGTCACCCTGGCCGGCATTCTGGTGGGCTCCATCGTCCTCATTTCCGATTTCTTCCGGTACGCGTTCATCTTCGGTGGCGGACGGCGCTCCGACCGCCGGGAGGGGGGCGCGCAGGGGATCGTGATGATCGTCGCCCTGGTGCTGGCCATCCTCGGTCCCATCTTCGCCCGGCTGCTCTACTTCGCTCTCTCCCGCCGGCGGGAATACCTGGCGGACGCCTGCGGAGCGCAGTTCACCCGCTATCCGGAGGGGCTGGCTTCGGCACTGGAGAAGATCTCGCGCGACAAGAGTCCGCTGAAGGTGGCCAACAGCGTTACCGCACCGATGTACATTATCAACCCGTTGCAGAAGGCGCGCCGGGAGGCGAGCAGTCTAGCCAGCACCCATCCTCCATTAGAGGAGCGAATCCGCATCCTGCGCAGCATGGGTGGCGCTTCGCTGGCCGACTACAACCAGGCCTGGCGGCAGGTGACCGGCGATGAGAAGGATGTAATTCCCGGCAGTGGGTTGAAGGGTGAGGAGACGGTGGCAGCGAGGTCGGCCACCGCAGAGGACACCAGTGCACAGGCGAAACGGAAGCAGGCGCAGGATATCAACAACCTGGTGGAGAAGATCAACAACTACACCTTCCTGGCCTGCGCCTGTGGTCTGAAGATGAAGATTCCGCCCGGGATGAAGGAGACGTCGCTCGACTGTCCCCGCTGCGGGAGGCACAATGAGGTGCCCCTGGCGGAGTTGGCGGCGCTCGGGGCGTTGGGGAAAGGGAAGTGATGGGTGACGTTACCCAAGCAAGTCATTCCCGCGGTTTCGAAGCCGCATTCGAAACCGACCTTCGAAACCGACAGGTTTCGCATCAGGGATTTCGCTTCAGTAAGCGGGAATCCAGAGGAGTGATGTCTAGCCTAGGCATGTCAATGCAGGGATGATCTATGCGTAAACTTATTGTATCCCTAATGCTATCTGCCTTCGTCTTGCCAGCTTCAGCCACTATCATCAACATCCCAAACGACTTGCCAACAATCCAAGCTGGAATAGATTCCTCAGCGCACGGGGACACTGTGCTGGTGCACCCAGGAACATATTATGAGAGCATCAACTTCAATGAGATGAATATCGTGTTAGGGTCGCTGTTCATTACGACAGGCGACACAAGCTACATCTCGCAGACGGTTATTGATGGTGACAGTCTGGGAACGGTTGTTACAATCGAAGGAGGGCAGGACACGACAACTTTCTTCGGTGGATTTTCGGTTGAAAGCGGATTCAGCCAAGAGTTTGCGGGAGGACTCAATTGCATAAACAATTCAGCTCCTGTGATTTCACATTGTAGATTTCAAGGCAACTCAGGCCATACAGGTGGTGGGATTTTCATTCAGAATTCAAACGCACAGTTATCTAGTTGTGTCATTTCGAGCAATATCGGCATTGAGGGTGGCGGTCTGCATATTCAAGACTCGAATCTAACCATAGATAATTCAATTATTTCTGATAACAATGCCAACTATGGTGGAGGTGTCTACTCCTGTTCTCAGTCGAATGTATCAATCAACTTGACGAGCGTTCAAGACAACTATGTCAGTCCAAATGGCTATGGCGGCGGGCTGTTTTTCGATGAGGGGACATCGCTACAGCTAGAAGAATCGCAAGTTATTGCGAACGAAACCTCTATTGAAGGGCGAGGTGGTGGAATCTACTTGGCGGAGAATTCAACAGCTGAGATTTCAAATTCGCTGATCTATAGGAATAGAACTCCAGGTAGAGGTGGCGGTATTTATATGGAAGATGCATCGCTGTTGGCTTCATATACACGAATTGTTGAGAATCATGCAGATCATGGTGGTGGAATCATGAACTTGGTAGGATCAACAATAGCTTTACCTAATAGTACTATTGCCAGAAATGATGCGACTCTTGGAGGTGGTATCTTCAGCTATTGGGATCTGGAAATCGTTTCCGAAGACGACAGATATAGCATTTACAACAATAGTACGATTAACCGGGGAAACGGCAGTGATCTTCATTTCGCTTCCCCAAGTGTTATTACTTCTATCATTGTGGACACATTCACAGTACAAGTACCAACCGACTATCATGCGCAGCCAATTGATTTCTTCAACTTTGATGTCGAACACGCAATGCACCCTCAAGTTGCGGCAGACCTCTTTGTTTCCCCACAAGGCGACAATACAAATACTGGCTTAACTGAAGAAGATCCTCTTCAAACGATTCAGCATGCCCTTTCAATCATCTTCGCTAACGCAGATAATCCTAGGGCCATACACCTCGCCGATGGAGTATACAGTCCCTCTACAAACAGTGAGTATTTCCCAATTAACTTAATTAGCTATGTTTCATTGCTTGGCGCATCACAAACCGGTGTAGTATTAGATGCAGATAGTGTTGCTAACGTGATGATGGTTCGGGAATGCAATAACGTGGTAATACGCAAGATGACACTAACTGGAGGAAACGCTACAGATGATCATCACTCATTAGAATCGGCTGGTGGCGGATTATGCATTGTTGATTCTAACGTTTTGGTGGATAGCATCGTTGTCCATTCATGTACCGCACAGAAAGGAGGTGGAATATACACAAAGAGTGATGACGTTGTGATCTCGAATACGATGGTCTATGGAAACGCTGCTACGTTTCGTGGAGGTGGGATCGCCATTAGATCAGATGACATACCTTCCACAATTCAGAGTTGTCGAATATACCAGAATAGCGCCTATGAAGGTGGTGGAATCAGCATTTATGGGAATCCAATCCTTAGGGCACTGACGGTTTCTAACAACTCGGCTGTCTTTGGGGGAGGAATTCGACTCTTTTCCAGTGAAGCTAGTTTTGACACTTCTGACCTATGCAACGTCTACTCAAACCAATGTCCTACGCGCGGTACAGGAGCTGAGATCTTCACTTATACCAGCTATTTCCCAACTGTAGCTTTAGACACTTTCACTGTCCTAAATCCAACTGGATATCACATTTGGCCCCTTGAGAACTTCGATATAGATATTCAAAATAGTGCTCATCAGCTTGTCTCTGCAGATATCTATGTTTCTCCTGAGGGTGACAATAGCAACACCGGTCTCACTCAAGATGATCCGGTACAGACCATACAGCATGCGTTCTCGATCTGTCAAATGGATGAAGATAATCCTCGTACTATCTTTTTATTACCGGGTGTTTATTCACCCGAATCTAATGGTGAACCTTTTCCTATCTGTCCACCTGACTTCGTTACACTCGAAGGATTCACCTGGAACCCCGCAGTTCTCGATGCTAATCAAAACGAATGCGCGTTGGTTGTCGCGTACAACAATAACATCTATCTCAAAAACCTAGTTATCACAGGTAGTTCAAGATCAGCAATCAGATCTTGGGATTCTGATGTAGTGATGTGCAATGTAAGCTTGGTGGAAAATGCGGAGTATGGCATCGAATGCTGGACTGATTATTCCAGGTTTAGGATAATCAACTCAATATTCCGCAATCCTGGTTTGGAGATTGCACATCCTTCTTTCCAAGATGAAATCATAGTGCATGTCCATTTCTCAAACATTGATGGAGGTGAATCAGGTTTTTGGGAGTGCGACTTACACTGGATGGATGGCAACATCGACGAACATCCGCTATTCCAAGCGCCTGCATACAATAACTTCAGGCTGTTAGAAGGATCCCCGTGCATAGACGCCGGCACAGACCTGGTTATTTCAGGGAATGACACTCTGCTCTACATTCCTCCCACGGAATACCATGGAGCTAATCCGGATATCGGTGCTTCTGAGTTTGATCCCACAGGTATAGACAACCTCCAGATTGCCTATACCAGCTTGAACGAGCTTCAGCTATTCTGGTCTCCTGTTCCAGAGACAGTTTGTTACCATATTTATCAATCAGAGAATCCTTATGGATCTTGGACGCGGGTAGCTACGGTAGTCCAACCGTATTATTCCATGCCCTGTAATGATGAAAGAGGTTTTTTCAGGGTGACATGGGAGACAGCACCAGAGCCGCTACTCGAAGCTGTGCCGGAAGTCGACCGATACGATCATGGGACATCTCCGGCTAAATAATCATTCCTGGTCGTAATATCACCGGTTCGCCACCCCGGGCAACACCAACCCGCCCCGCCTGTTCAAACGATACCTTCTCCTTCATAATGGCATCGGAACGGCGGGGCTGATGTGTGTATGCCGCCATTCCCGGGGCTTACGATTGCTTCGCAATCGCCGCCCCGGGCTAGTAAGAAGTCGCCCCTACGGGGCTTTTCCATCCCGGGCGATTCATCGAGATTCGGTCAATCATCCCCTAGATACAAAAAGGGCGACCTCCCGGTCGCCCTTAGCAATCTATCTCTTAACTCTATTCTTCCTTTGCGCCCTTTGCACTCTTGGCGAGAGGTTCTTCTTCCCTACTCCACCACAGTGGTAACCTGATAAAACCGCGGTCCCACCGGCAGCGGCGCCTGCCAGGTGGGGCCGGCCAGGACGCCGCTCAGGTCCTCCGTGAAGCCGCTGTACGGCTCGCCAGAGGAGTAAACCTTGTAACTGGTCGCGCCGGGCACCTCGGTCCAGTAGAGGTACAGCTGGTCCTCATAGACAGTGATCTGCAGGTCGTCGGGCGGCACCGGATCCAGGTTGGCCACCTCGAGCGTCACCAGGCAGGCCTGCGACTGATTAACCACGACCTCGCACATGTACCAGCCATAGTCAAGATCGATGCTGTTCAGATCGAGGGTGACGGTATCGGTCTCACCCGCGCCAACCTGGCCGCTGGTGGGATCGGCGGAGATCCAGGTCATTGGATCGCCGTAGTTCATGAGGGTGAAGAAACCCTCGATGTAGTGCGGCGTGCCGCCGTAGTTGTCGCCCTGAATGGCGTAGGGGAAATCGATGGTTTCCGGCAATGGATCGCCGAAGGTCAGCGTCACCTCGGCCCAGGCATATTCACCGTCACGCACGACGCCCCAGCCGGAACCGTCTTCGCCGTGCCAGTTGACGGTCACGTTCTGACCGGTGGTGCCGTCCCAGATCATGTCGCCGCCGGTGCCGCCCGTGAAACCGGACGCGCCGGTAATCGTCACACCAACTGGGAAGGTGACCCAGACATCCGTCAGCCACTCATCGTCGGGACTGTTGTTATAAACGCTCAGGGTCCAGATCCCGGTCTGCCCCGGTGCGTAGATGATCGGGATGCAATCAACGAAGGAGCCGCTGATGTCGCGGCGGGGCGGCACGATTTCAACCAGCTCCAGCGTCCAGTCGAGAGAGCCGCCGCCGATGTTGCTGACGTAGACGAACTCCTGGGTGGTGGCGTCCGGCGGCAGGGTGATGTCGATCGTGGTGGGTGTCACTTCCAGCTCCGGCGGAATCGGTCCGCCGACGTAGAAGAGATGCGGATCGGGCGCGCCGATGAAGGGATGGTTCGCGCTGCGTCCGGAAGCGTCGGCGGCGTGCAGGTAGTAACCAATCTCAGCGCCGGTCGTCTGCGCCGGGATAGACGCGATCCAGTCGTCACCCGACTGGGTCAGCGGCACCTCGTTATAGGGGCTGCCGTCGACCCGGTAGTAGAGCCGCAGCTGGTCGGTAAGCAGCGGCTGACCGCTGTAGGCGGTAATCTGCGCTGTGATGTCGTACGGCACGCCGGCCGGTTGATTGCCCAGCAGCGGCTGATGCGTAATCAACAGCAGGCCGAGGTCGGCGATCCCCTTGGCGCGGCAGTGGAGCGCGTCGGTCGACTCCCAGCTGCCGGTGAAGCCGAGCACTTCGTAGCCCGGCATCGCCGCCTCGTAGGACGCCAGCGCGTCGTCGTCCCAGGAGGAGCCGGTGATGGGCACGAACACCCGGTCGTTCAGGATCAGCGAGTTGGTGTAAGGCTGATTCTGCGGCGTGTAGACTCGGTAGACTTCATATGGCACGCCCCAGGAACAGGTCTGCGCGGCATAGTAGGCGGCGGTCGCCTCGATTTCGTCGTATTGCGCGTGCGAAGGAGCCACCTCCCGGATCAGCACCTTCTCCGGCGCCAGGAACTTGCCCCAGCAGTCGATGTGATCGATGTAGGTATTGTTGGGATCCTCGACCACATGGTAGGTGCCGATGCCGCAGTAGTCGAGCAGGTATTGATCGATCTGGGCGTGGGTCAACCCCGGGTTTTCATCCCAGACCAGCGTGGAGGAGGAGGAAATGCCGAGACCGTCGGTCATGTAGTTGCCGCCGGTATGTATCACATTCATGCCGTAGAGGTCGATCCCCAGATGGCTGGCGACCTCGATCGGAATGTCGTTATCATTGGGGCGGGGCCGGTTATAAGGGAAGTTGCACACACCGAAGTCGCCGTTGCCGTCGATGACGAACCAGGGCCCGTAGTCCCGCGACCAATACGAATCGGTAGGGGCGTGGATGAAATCGCAGTTGGCCAGGTTGACGCCGTAACTGGTGTAGTAGCTGCGGACGGTGTTCTCCTGGCTCTGGTTGGTGACGATGGTGGTGACGCCGCACTCCTGCGACATCTCCGCGATCAGCGAGTAGGAGATACCGAACGGGTAGCGCACCAGCACCGACTGCATCCGCTCAAACTCGGCGATGTTGTGCACCGGGCCGAGCGGCGGTTCGGTCGGGTAGAAGTCGCGGCCGATCTCATCGAGACGGGTCAACTCCTCCGGGGTGAGCCAGTGGGGCAGGGAGTGCGGGTGCTCGGCCAGCCAGGCTTCCGTGCGGGCGGCCAAGTCGTCGTCGACAGTAGCGGCCTGCAACAGGGTGGCGATACAGAGCAGCGATAGTAAGCTTGCAATCTTTTTCATATGTGGACTCCAGGTGATAGAAGCCGGCGGCATACGAAGACGCAGTCGGTATTTCTAGCTGTTATCGATCTGGTAACAAGGATATCGTCAGGACACTTGCACAAAATAACCAACTCGGGCTGGAACAGCAATGCCAAAAACAGGTGAGAGATCTTTCCCGCCAGTTGTTGACTTGAAAATAACAGACAGAAACGCTATTTATCTGATATGAAAATGCTCAGATAGGGTGATGGATGATATTTGATCAGGGTTGGCACAACGTCTGTTCGAAATATCATCTGGAATACCGCCTCGACCGGTAATCCAGACTATCAATGCAAGGAGGTCTTTATGAAGAAGCCTGCGATGATCATCACCCTGATCCTTTCCCAGGCCGTCGCTGTGCTGGCGGTCGACAGCCTCAATGTCAACCTGATCGGCCGCCTGAACCTCTGCTGGAGTACCACCGGCGACATCTGCCTGCAGGACGGCCTCGCCTACCTCGCCACCGGCTACAGCGGCCTGCGTATCCTGGATGTCTCCGATGCGGAGCAACCGGTTGAAATCGGCTGGTGCGACACCTGGGGCTCGGCGACCAGTGTCGGGGTCGCGAACGGCTACGCCTACGTCACCACCTACTGGGGTGGTTTCCGCACCTACGATGTCTCCGATCCGGCCCACCCGGTGGAAACCGATGTGCAGGACCTGGAGTACATGCTCAGCGACATCGTGCTGACGGAGGGCTACGCCTGGGTGGCGGGGCGCTGGGAGGGGCTCTACATCTTCGACCTGAGCGATCCGGCTCATCCGCTGCAGATCGGCAGCTGCAACAACCCGGGGAGTGATACTTTTGATCTCGCCGTTTGTGATACGCTGGCCTATCTGGTTGATGGCTACAACGGATTGAGCCTGGTGGATGCCGGTGACCCAGACGCTCCGATTCTGCTCTGGACTATCGATGTTCCGAACACCACCTGGGGTGTCGACGCCCAGCCCGGCTGGGCTTATGTCGCTTCAAATGAACTTTACGCCGTCAACCTCGCCGATCCCTATGATCCCCACGTCAGTGGCTACTGGGCGCCGGACTGCTACGCCACCGATGTGGAGCTGCACGGGGGCTATGCCTGGGTCACCTGCAACAGCGGTCTCTTCATCGCCAGCATCTACAATCCGGGCGTACCGGTCGAGGCGGGCAGTTTCACCGACTATCCCGCCCACGACATCGCCTTTGCGGATGACTTCGCTGTTCTCTCCACCGGTAATATCAGCGGCGTGCGCACCCTCGATGTCAGCGATCCGGCTGAGGTAGTGGAACTGGGCGGCTTCGCCCGACCGCTGCAGGCGCAGACGATCGCCGTCAACTCCAACCTCGCCGCGATCGGGCTCATCGGTTACATCGATCCCTACACCGATCGCCTGCGGCTGGTTGACATCTCCGACTCCGGCCAATCCTGGGAGCGGGGGGAGGTTGAGCTGCACGCCAACCTGATGCGCCTGGCGATCACGGAGCAGTACGCGTTCGCCGCCTGCCAGAACGGCGGCCTGCTGGTGATCGACATTTCCGATCCGGACGCTCCCTTCGCGGCGGGCGGGTGTGATCCGGAAGATACGCTTTACAACCTGACACTCGCCGGCGACTATGCCTTTGCCACAGTGCAGGGACTGGGTTTGCGCGCGATCGACATTTCCGAACCCATTGATCCGTTTACCTGCGGTGAACTCGGTATCGCTGCCGGCACTTGCGACGTGGCGGTAAGCGGGGAACTGGCCTGTGTGACGACGTTTGGAGGCTTCAGTGTCGTCGACATCAGCGATCCGGAGCAGATGGAGATGCTTGGTTCCACGGGCGACCTGCCGGGACTGCCTGGATATGTCGATGTCAACGGCACGCTGGCCTGCCTGATCTGGGTTGAGGATGGCAGCGGCGGCGTCTGCGTGGTCGATTTCGCGGATCCTCTGAACCCGGTTCCGCGCGGCTGGTGTCTCACGCCGGGAGGCGACTGCGCCAGCGGTCTCGTCGTCCGTGACCACTACGCCTGCGTGGCGGATCAGGCGGGCAGAGTGCAGATCGTCGATTTCTCCGATCCTGACGATCCGTTCATCGCCGGCAGCTACCCGATGCCGGATCGCACGAAAGATGTGGCCTGGCACTCAGGCGGTCTGATCTACGCCGTCGACGGCAACGACCTGGCGGTACTCGATTTCACGCTGCTGGAGCATGTGGCGCCGCAACCGGCCGCGCCGGAGCGCTACTCCCTGCTATCCGCTTATCCCAATCCATTCAACGCGCAGGTAACGCTGCAGGTGCAGCTCACCGCACCGGGTCGGGTCGAACTGCGGATGTGGGATCTGCTGGGACGGCAGGTGGACCGCCTGGGGATGGGTACACTGCCAGCGGGAGGCACCAACCTCACCTGGCAACCACCGGCCGCCTCCGGCGTCTACCTGGTAGAGCTGAGTGTGAACGGCGTCGTGAGGGATCAGCTGCGGGTTACGCAGGTTAAGTAGCGGAAGGAACTGATAGTAAAAACAGGTCTCGTTGCTTCTGTCCGTTCTGTAGGAACTCGCATTCCAAAAACTACAACGTCATCCCCGCGCAGGCGGGGATCCAGTCACACCCTCAGAAAGAACCTGGCGACGAGTTCAGTCATGGGATGCAGTAGCTCGTTGTGTAGGACGTTGTAACTCTAGATCCCCGCCTGCGCGGGGATGACGTGAGAGAAAGCGGGGATGACGTGGAAGCAGGTGGGGATTCTTATAAATGCTTTCCCGCCTCGCGCCTGGTTAATCCCGACATCTCCTCCCCATGTTCCGCGATAAAACCGCGCACGCTGTCCGGCGCGACCCGGGCGTACTGGCGCAGCGCCCAGCCGATTGCCTTGCGGATCCAGAACGACTTCTCCGGCAGACAGCGGCGGCAGAAATCGAACAGCAGTTTCTCGTCCGTTCGTTCCTTGAAGTTGAGCTGAGCCAGAATAGCGCTGCGGCGGATCCAGAGATGGTCGTCCCGGATCCAGCGCTTCAGCTCCGCTTTCATCTCGCGGGGATACGCCGCCAGCAGTCCGCCGATCAAGTCGGCTGCGATTCCGTCAACATAATCCCACCAGGCGCCGGTCTCGATCATCATCCGAAACAGCGGCAGCAGCGTCAGGTCGTGATACTTCGTGTGGCGCCGCGCCAGGCCGATGGCGGCGTAGCGCTCCTCCCGGTAGTCTGCTTTCCACAATTCCCGCACCACCCGTTCCAGCTCCTCGCGGTCGGCGATCGGGTGCTGTTTGAGTAGATCGCGTTGGATCCCGCGGGCGACCGGAGTCGGAACGCCGCGATAGGGCAGCTCCGATTTCATGTACGCCTGCATTTGCGGCGCCCGCTTCGGATCGGCGGCGTCCGCCAGCGCTTTACGCAATGCCGTGGTCAGAGGGTGAAGGCGTTTGGGCATTTTCGTCTCCGTTGATTACTGATCCTGAATGTGAACCACTGGTCCGACCTGGTACACTGATCCACGATGTCTTGATAATATCACACGCAAAGCATTATTGTTATACAATCAGCGTTCGCGGGTGGCAGCACAGGTTTGGGGAGGGAGTCATGCACCGATACTCAGCAATCAGCGCTTTTGGACTTATACTGGGAGTCCTTCTTCTATCCACGGGTTGCGTGTTACCTACCAACACGGAGAAGGAGTTCTCACCCCGTATCCATAGCATTACGGCGGATCCGCCGGAAATAGGACCCGGAGAAACCACTACTCTCACCTGTACAGCGACCGACGCTAACCAGGATGATCTGACCTACGAGTGGGAATGCGACGGCGATTCTGGTGAATTCTCCAACAACGCGACGGGAAGCGTCGTGGAGTGGACCGCGCCTGAGACTTCTCAGTCGTACATGATCCGGGTGACGGTGTCCGATGGCCACGCCTCCAACAGCAATCACATATCGATAACGGTGACCTCGCCTCCCATAGCCGTTTTCACGGTAAATCCGGTGATGGGCGACACCGAGACGTTGTTCGCGTTTGACGCCGGCGGCTCCTGGGATCATGAGACCGAGACGGTTGATCTGGAAGTGCGCTGGGACTGGGAGGATGACGGCATTTACGACACCAATTGGACCACTGCAAAAACAGCTGAGCATCAGTATGACACTCCCGGCACGCCTGAGATCAGGTTGCAGGTCCGGGATGAACATGGACTGACCGGGGAGATGACACAGGTGGTTGTTGTCAACTGAGGCGATCCCGACGATCTGACCGACATTCCGGCTGGCGCCAGGGCTTAACCTGGCAACCACCTGTCGCCATCAGTGCCTACACCTGGCGCGGGCCAGAGGGTGCAGCTTACCGGCCTTGCGAAGGCTCCTCGTTCGTTGTTACATGTTGTTAAATGATTGGCATTACAGTATCATAATGCAACAAGCGTTCGTCCGGATCGGCCATATTATAAAGGTGCAGCATGCTTTGTAAGGAGAGGGTGAAACAGGCGGTATTCCTTTTGCCGATTCCGTTTCTAATTGTAACCGGTTGCGACCTGTTTGGTCCGACGGAAAACCGCATTCCGGTTATTTCAAGTGTTACTGCGGAACCGCAGCAGGTAGAGCGGGGCGGAACCTCCCTGCTCAACTGTGTTGCGACCGATCTGGACGGAGACGAGCTTGCCTTTGAATGGGACTGCTCCGAGAGCGGTGGTAGTTTCACCGGCGATACGGTCTCAGCGACCGGAACCGACGTGGAGTGGACCGCGCCCCTTATCCCCGGAGATTTCCACATCTCGGTGACCGTCTCCGACGCTGACGCTTCCGTCAGTGACGGTGTCACGATAACTGTACTCGGGCCACCCACGGCGATATTCGTAGTGCAACCAACCGTAGGCAGCCTCGAAACCATATTTTCATTTGATGCCACAAGCTCCTACGACGCGGAGACACCGGCAGCCGATCTGGAAGTGCGCTGGGACTGGGAGGATGACGGAACCTTTGATACCGATTGGACCACGACCAAGACGGCACAACACCAATATGACATCGCCGGCACAAAAATAATCAGGCTGGAGGTCCGGGATGAACACGCGCTAATCGATGATGCAACCCGGGTGGTTATTGTCATCGGTGGCGGTACGGGTGAACTGATAGAGATACCGGGCGGCGTTTTCGTCATGGGGCAGGAGGGAGTGGCTACTCCGGAGCACGAAGTTACCCTGAACCATAACTTCCAGCTCGGTAGACATGAAGTGACCAACCAGCAATTTCTGGAAGCAGTGCAATGGGCTTACGATACCGGTCTGGTCACGGTTGACGACGATGCCGTCTGGGCTTACGGTGAAGAGCTCCTCGCGCTCAACAGCCCCAATAGCGAGTTTATCTTTGAAGGAGAAGTATTCAGTCTGCGTACAGCTCCCAACGATTTCGCCCAGCAGGCTTATCCGGAAGGTTATATCCCCGGATTCCACCCGGTGCTGGAAGTATCCTGGTACGGTACCGCCTGTTTTTGTGACTGGCTCAGCTTGATGGAGGATCTGGATCCTTTCTACACGGGTGAGTGGGATCAATCAGAGCAGCACGATCCATATGCCACGGCGGCTTATCGCCTGCCGACGGAGGCGGAGTGGGAGTACGCTGCCAGCTATGACGACGAACGCACCTACCCCTGGGGCGAGACGGCTCCTGACTGCGATTATGCCAATTACCGGTATGAAAGCTATTGTGTCGGCTGGACGGCGCCTGCAGGCAACTATCCCGCCGGTGCCGGTCAATTGGGTTTGATGGATATGGCTGGTAATCTCAGGGAGTGGGTGGGGGACCGCTATGCCCCGTACGACAGCCTTGCGGTAACCGACCCCCTCGGCCCGGCAACCGGCGATTACCGAGTATCAAGAGGTGGCGACTGGGGCAGCAGCACCGAGTTCCTGCCCTGTGCAAAGCGTGTGTCTACTCTTCCCGGTATCATGAGCGGCGATCTCGGCTTCCGTATCTGCCGGACGGCCAATCCCTGATCGGAATTGGCTTGGCAGTAGAGACAATCTCCCGCGGGAGACTTCTTCCCGACCGCCTCCCACATTGCATCTATACCACCTCCGGAGTTATCTTATTCAAACTTGGCAGTTAGAGTTATGCCTACTCAAAATGTCCATTTTCAACAAGCGTAGGGAGCATAACTTAATAGTATTTCCCAAGATGATATGAACAACTCGGACAGTTTTGCTGGGAAATACTATACACCTTAGTTTCCCCGGAGGTTCCCTTTGCGTCCCAGCTCCATCATTGCCGTTCTGCTGCTGCTGGCGGCCGTCAGCAGCGCGCAGGTTCACACCACCTATCACTGGCACCTGCAGCAACCGATCTACTGGCCGGAGGTCAGCGAACTGAACAGCCTGACCTACGAAAAAGCCTGGGAATCGATCCAGCATCGCGACCTCGGCTATCCCCATCCGCAGAACGATGTGGAGCAGATCTTCACGATCGCCGACCGGCAGGCGGCGTACCAGTGGCGCCTGCGGGACGCCATTGCCGGCATGAGCGGCAACGACGCCGGCGCTCAGGTCAGCTACATGGGCTGCCTGGTGGAGAATGTCAGCAGTCTCGGCGATCACTCCTCCTACGGCTACAGCCCCGGCTGGAACGCCAGCAACCAGGAGGCGCGCGGCTGGCTCTCCAGCGGCGGGCGCCCGCGGATGGATATCGTCAACGTCACCTATCATCACTGTCTGGCGCCGCTGGTCGACGAGAACGCGCTACGCAAGGAGATCCAGCTCTATCAGGCCGCCTACGGAAGCACCTGGGGCGCCTGGCCTCCGCCTTCCACCGGCTTCTTCCCGTCGGAACTGGCCTTCAGCCCCCGCATCATCAAGGTGCTGGTCGAGGAGGGGATCGACTGGGTCTTCGTGCCGAACAACCACATCTCGCGCGCCTGCGAGAATTTCCCGCTGGTGATGGGCACCGGCGGTGAGAACTGCGATCCCCCGAACCGGGCCGATCAGCTTAATCCCTCCTCCGCGGACTGGTTTTCGCTTTACATCTCCCGCGGCTGCACGCCGACCAACGCCGTGCCTTTCGCTTACACACCCCACCGGGCGCGTCACATCGATCCCGCCACCGGTACTTCCTACGACATCACCGTGATCCCGGTGGCTCAGGCGATGAGCTGGCAGGACGGATACCAGATGTACGGCACCCAGGACATCGACCAGATCGCCTGGGCTTCCGATCCGGTGCACCCGATGCTGATCGCGCTGGCGCATGACGGCGACAACGCCTGGGGCGGCGGCTACTCCTACTACATGGAGAGCGTGCCCAGCTTTACCGCGCAGGCGCTGGCGCAGGGTTACTCCCCCAGCGTGGTGGCGGAGTACCTGGCCGACTTCCCGGTTGAACTCTCCGATGTGATACATATTGAGGACGGCGCCTGGGTCAACGCCGACGGCGACTTCGGCCATCCCGCCTTCATCAACTGGAACTGGCCGCTGGTGGGGCCGGGCGGCGATTTCGACATCCCGAACGGCTGGGCGGAGGATGAGCGCAACTGGGCGGTGATCACCGCCGCGGAGAACCGGGTGGAGACCGCCGAACAGATCGCCGGCGGCGTGGACATCAACCACATTCTCGATCCAACGGCGGGGGGGGCCTCCGCCGCGGAACTGGCCTGGCACTTCTTCCTCCCCTCCCTGACCAGCGGCTACATGTACTACGGCACCTCGCTCGATATGGAGGTCAAGGCGACCATCGCCTGCAACAATGCGGTGTATCACGCCGATCAAGTGATCGGCGACGGTTCCGCCGACCAGACGCCGCCCACGATCTGGCTGCCGCAGCAGCTGCCACACAATCCCGGCGCCACCGGCTTCGGACCGCTCTGGGGCTATCAGCAGGTGCAGCATGACCGCGATTTCTACGTCTGGACCTTCGTTTACGACGTCTCCGGCGTTACCGAAGTGAATTTCCGTTACCGTATCGATCTGGACGGCCAGAATCCGCTCGGCGACCAGACGAACGAGGTCTACGCCGACGGTCCCGGTGTCACCACCTGGCGCACCCTGCCGATGCAGGCGCGCGCCTTCCCGACCGGTAATGTCTACAACGATCCCGCTATCGACTTCTTCGAGCTGCCGCAATACATCGCGGATGAGTACTGGATCCATGTGAACGAACCGGAGCTGGTCGCGGAGGGAAATGTCCTGATCGATTACTATGTCGAGGCGACCGACGGGCACAGCCAGGTCAAACGCTCCCCGCTGCGCCACACCTGGATCGGCGACGGCAGCGGCGGTCCCGGCCCCGGCGACGCCGTCACCTGGTATCCGGCGGAGCCGGAAGCGGGCGGCACCCTGACCATCGGTTACGATGTCATCGCCGGCGCGCTGCCGGACGAAACCAATCCGGTTTACATTCACATCGGCCACAGCGGCTGGCAGGATATCATCTCCCCCGATCCGGTGATGACCTACAATCCGGACAGCAGCTGGTGGGAGTACACCTACGCCATCCCCGGGTGGGCGACTTCGGTCAACTTCGTCTTCAACGACGGCGCCGGCACCTGGGACAACAACAACGGACAGGACTGGTGGGTAACCGTCACCGGCGGCAGTTCACCCGGTTTTGAGATTGATGGCGAACTCGATCCGGAAGCGCAGCTCC
Organism: uncultured Bacteroidia bacterium; assembly: GCA_964517435.1. GTDB lineage: Bacteria > CAIWAD01 > CAIWAD01 > BS150m-G50 > BS150m-G50 > BS150m-G50. Next base: position 40,152 of record CAZFEC010000005.1, read on the forward strand.
TGGCCACCGTCGAGGGGCGTTCCCTCTGGGCGGCCGACACGGACGAGCTGCTCTACCTGGCGGCTTCTCCCGCGGCTGATTTCGGTACCGATCACTTCATCTTCGTCGCCGAGGAGGGAGGTGTCATGGCCGGCGCTCCCTGGGCCAAAGCGGGGCAGGTCATGACCTGGCTGGCCTTCATCGGCAACGAGGAGAGTAACGGCTGGTGCGGTTGGTTCGACACCGGCGGCGGCGTCTACAACCAGTCCGCCTGTGGGACGGTGCTGGAGGGAGTTATCGACATCGCGGCCGAGATCGGTTCGATGCCGGCCTCCGTTGAACTCGCACTGGGAGCCTGGCAGACAGCGGACGGCGGCTTTCTGGTCGAACAGGTCCCGGTCGGTGACGGCGACCTCGATCTGGAACCGGCGGAATTCATCACCTATGCCTTCACCCCCCCGATTCCCGCGGCGGTGACCGGTCTGCAGGTGCAGATCCTGGGTGACGATTCGGTGCTGTTGACCTGGAACCCGGTCACCGAGTCGGTCGAAGGCCAGCCACTGACACCCGACTGGTACGCGGTCTATTACCATACGGAACCTTTATTCACGCCGGCGACCGGAATCCTGCTGGGCACAATCCCCGACACCGGCTTCCTCCACGCGGAAGGCACCGGCGCCGGTGACCGCCTCTTCTACCTGGTGACCGCCTGCATGGCTGAGTAGTGGCAATCCATCCATTTCGACCGGACTGGACCGACGCGGAACCGAGCTTATCCGCAACCACTCTTTAGTTGTCGAATAGGCGCAAAGTCGCTTACTTAAAGAACTTACTCTTCCGCGTACGAGGGGTCCGGCAAGCAAATCACCGTACTGTCAAAGCATAGAGCGAACCATGAAGCGCCTGTATCTTCTCACCGCCGTTATCTGGTTGACGACCAACGCCCTGGGGCTGGAATACCACTATGATGTCGCCGCTCCCTGGATTGGACCGGGAGGCGAGGTCAACAGCACCGGGATGTTCGCCGCCGGAGAGCCGGGGGCGCCCGCGGTGCCGGTCTATCCGGTGCGGGTGCTGCTGCCGGAAGGAACCGCCGCCCACCGCGTGACGATCACGTACGGCGAGCGGGTCGAACTGGGCAGTTACCTCCTGCCGCCGGTGCAACGCTCCTGGCCCATTTCGCAGTCGGATCGCGCCGTTATCACCGAACGGGATCCGCGCTTCTGGTCGCGATCGATCGAAATACCGGCGGCGGAACCGGCGCATGTTAGCACCCAGTACCTGGCCGGCTTTACCGTGCTGCTGGCGGAAGTGCACCCGATCCGCTACAACCCGGTTACGCGTCAGCTCAGCTACTACCCTGATTTCACCCTGCAGGTGGAGACCGGGCCCGGGGACTGCCGCTATGCGCCCGCTCCCGATGCCGCCGCCCGCGTCGCAGGTCTGGTCGACAATCCGGAAACCCTGGCCGCTTACTCCAGTCGCGACACCCGCACTGAACCCTACGATTACCTCATAGTGACCGCCGCGGAGCTGGAGACGGAATTCCAGGTGCTGGCGGACTGGCGCAACGGCCTCGGGATGCGGACTCAGATCCGGCTGATCGAGACGATCCTCCCGGAGTGGGACGGCGTCGATGATGCGGAGAAACTGCGTAACTTCCTGACCGCTGAGTACCAGGAAGCCGGCTTCCGGTTTCTGCTCCTGGGTGGCGATATCGAACATATTCCCTACCGGGAGCTGTTTTGCGACACCGGCTATCAATCCGACGACCTGACGTCCGATCTCTACTTCGCCGGCCTGGACGGCACCTGGAACAACGACGGCGATCTTCGCTGGGGCGAGCAGGGCGAGGAGGATTGGCTCCAGGAGTTGGCGGTTGGACGCGCCAGCGTATCCACGACGGCCGAGGCGGCGAATTTCATCAACAAACAGATCGGTTATCAGCAGGCGCCGGTCATCGCCGATCTCACCGACTACCTGATGGTCGGCGAGCAGCTCGACGCCAATCCGACCTGGGGTGGAACCTGCAAGGATCAGATCCTCTTCGGTTCCAACGCGCACGGTATCGAAACCGCCGGACTGCCCTTCGACCTGAACACCGGTACTCTGTATGACCGCACATACTTCTGGCCCGTCTCCCAGCTGTTCAACCAGCTGGGTAACGGGATCAACGTCACCAACCACCTGGGGCATTGCCTGCATGACTATCTGATGAAATTTCACAATGCCGATGTCACCACCGACAATCTTACCGCCGACGGTGTGGCGCACACCTTTCACATCGGCTATTCGCAGGGTTGCATCCCCGGTGCGTTTGAATACGACGATTGCATCGTCGAGTTGGTCACCAACCTTCCCACCGGCTATGCCGCTTTCATCGCCAATTCCCGCTACGGCTGGTATCAACCGAGCGGCACCGGCGGCTCCTCGCAGCTCTTCGACCGCGAGTTTTTCGACGCCATGTTCGGGGAGGATATCGGCTGCATCGGCATCGCCCTGCGGGACAGCAAGGAGGACCTGGTCGCACAGTCGATAAATAACGGTTACATGCGCTGGGTCTACTACGAGCTGAACCTCTTCGGCGATCCGGCGCTCCATATCTGGTCGCGGCAACCGCAGGAGCTGGCCGCAGTGTATGAAGACGTCATCACTCTGGGCACCACCGAGCTGCCGGTTCAGGTTACGGCCGACGCCCAGCCGGTGGCCGGTCTGCTGGCCGCCGTCGTTCAGGACGGTGTTTACTGCGGAGCGGCCTATACCGACGCGGAGGGCGCGGCGCTGATCACGTTCGATCCGCCGCTGCTGATACACGGCGACTACGAGCTGGTGATCTCCGGCTGGAATTGCCTGCCGACTTCCTTCCCGCTGACGGTAGCCCCGCCCGACGGACCCTTCCTCGCCCTGACCGGATTCGAGATCGCCGATCCGACCGGGAACGGCAACCAGCTGCCGGAAGCGGGCGAGGAGCTGGAGCTGACCATCACCCTGACCAATGTCGGCAGCGAAACGGCCACGAATGTCAACGCCCTGCTCAGCTGCGAATCGGAATACATCGAAGTCTCGCTGGCGGCGGTTACGCTGGCGGACCTGGAACCGGGAGTAGAGGCGGCCGCCGATCTGCCGTTCGAACTCAGCATCGCGATCAACGCGCCGGATCTGACGGAGACCGAATGCGGCCTGACCATGTGGTGTGACGACGGCGCCTGGACCACGACCATACCGCTCACCCTGCACGCCGCGGTCCCGGAGATCACAGCGCTGGTCGTGGCGGATGGCGAAGACGGCGTTCTGGCACCCGGTGAGACCGCCTGGATCGAAATATCGCTGGCCAACTTCGGCAGCGGGGAAGCGGACGACCTGGCCGCGCTGCTGGTGACCGAGGACCCGGGCATCACCATCGATGTCGCCGCCGACAGCCTGCAGTCACTCCCGCCCGGCAGTGAGGAGATCCTTTCGTTCCTGGTGACCGCGGACGCCGGGATCGAACCGGGCACCGGCGCTCTGCTCACGCTGCAGCTGACCGCGTTCCCCGGCCTGGCGGCGGAGCTGCCGTTCGGCCTGGTCGTCGGTGAGCGACGGGAGGGATTTGAATCGGGCGACTTCTCGGCTTACGGCTGGACCAGCAGCGGCGACGCCTACTGGTCGGTGGTGGAGGAGAATCCCGCCGAGGGCGACTACTGCGCCCGTTCCGGCGCTATCGCCAACAACCAGTCCACACATCTGGTACTGGAGCAGTTCGTGCCGGTGCCGGGTGTTATCAGTTTCCAGTTCCGGGTTTCATCGCAGCAGGAGGCGGACTACCTGCGTTTCCGGTTGAACGGGGAGCTGCTGGGCGAGTGGTCCGGCGAAACCGATTGGACGACCGCGGTGTTCGATATCCCGGCCGGCTGGCATGTCTTCACCTGGAGCTTCGAGAAGAACCACAGCAGCTGGGGCGGCGAGGATTGCGCCTGGCTCGATGTCATCATCTTTCCCCCCTGCGGACAGGCCCTGCCGCCGACAGTACAGTTCGATCCCACCGCTATCGAGCTGGCGGTCGACAATGGTGAAACGGCGGACGCCCAGCTGGTGATCGGCAACGGCGGTGACGAACCGCTCGAGTTCACGCTTCACTTCGGCGAGCAGACCCGCGATTTCAGCGACGACATGGAAAACGGCGAAAACGGCTGGACGCACACCGGTTCCTGGGATCCCTGGCACCTGTCGGTCCACCGCAGCCACTCCCCAGACCACGCCTGGTATGTCGGCCTGGAGGATGAATGGCACTACGACGACGACCGCTACTGTCGTCTGATAACGCCGTCGTTCCTGACGCCCAACGACGCCGAGCTGAAGTTCTGGCACTGGTGCGCGATGGAAGCGGTCGGCTACGATGCGTACGACGCCGGCCGCGTGGAGATCTCCGTCAACGGAGGCGACTGGCAGCTGATAGAACCGGTGGGAGGCTACACTTACTGCGTCGCTGAAGATGGAGACATTCCCTTCCTGCCCGGCACCCCCTGTTTCTCCGGCTTTTTCGACTGGGAGGAAGCGGTCTTCGATCTCGCTTCCTGGGCCGGCAACAACCTGCGGGTCAGTTTCCTCTTCGCGAGCGACGCCGAACTCAACTTCGAAGGCTGGTATATCGACGACCTCTCCGTGACCAGCAGCGCCCCGGACTGGATCTCGTACCAGCCCGGCTCCGGCCGTCTGTTGCACGACGAGAATGCGACGATTTTCCTGCAGCTGGACGGTACCGCCTATTACGACACGTTGCTGACCGGCTCTCTCGTGATACACTCCAACGATCCGGACAATCCGGAGGCCTGCGTACCGATCAGTTTCGAGGTCGGACTGGAGACGGTGGAGACGCAGCTGCCGACCGCTTTTCGGCTGGATCAGAACTATCCCAATCCGTTCAATCCCGCTACCCGCATCCGCTTCTGCCTGCCCCGCAGCGACCAGGTCCGGCTGGAGGTGTTCGACCTGCAGGGCCGGTTGATGCGCTGCCTGGTCAATGAGATGTTGCCGGCGGGCGAGCAGGAGGTGGTGTTCGACGCGGCGGGACTCTCGGCGGGCGTTTACTTCTATCGCCTGGAGACCTCCGAAGAGACAGCTACCAGGAAGATGTTGTTGGTAAAATGATGGCCTAACCGGTGACGCAATCCGTCCGTGCGCGATCGCAGACTACCGTCGCCCCGCCCGCGAAAAACGGCTTCTCCACCCTCGGCGAGAAGCCGCTGCACGCCCAGCTCAAGGAATGGTACGCCCGTCCCGGCGACAGGCTGGAGGAGCCGGTCGACGACTTCATCGTCGACATCTACCGCGACGGCCACTGCCTGGAAATCCAGACCGCCAACTTCAGCGCCATCCGCCGCAAGTTGTGGTGGCTGGTGGAGACGCATCCGGTGCGGTTGATCCACCCGATTCCGCTCGAGAAGCAGATCGTACGCCTGGATGGCGACGGCGTCACCGAACTGGGTCGCCGCCGGTCGCCCAAACGGAGAGGGCTGCTGAACCTCTGCGAACAGCTCATTTATCTGCCCACCCTCCTCGCCGAACCCAACTTCTCGCTGGAAGTGCTGTTGATAAAAGAAGAGGAACGGCGCATCCACCGGCCGGACCGGAACTGGCGCCGCAAGGGCTGGGCCGTGGTCGAACGGCGTTTGCTGGAAGTGATTGAGAGTCGGCTGTTCGAGGAGCCGGCCGATCTACTGGCGCTGTTGCCGCGACGGTTGCCGCCGGAATTCACCACGGCCGATATCGCCGAACTGCTGCCGGCGCCGCGGCGCCAGGCGCAACAGCTGGTCTACTGCCTGCGCGCGCTGGAACTGATCCGGATCACCGGCAAGCGCAGCCGGTCGCTGCTGTACGAAGAAGTCTGAACCGCGCCCGGTACAAGGCAGCGTTTGCAACTCCCTGCCTCACCGCCTATATTATCGTTATCGCTGTCGATTTCCACTCATCAACGCCGGAGGAGAGATGCAGACCTACATCCTGATGACCAAACTGGCCCCTGAAGTCGCTCAGCAGGTCAAGGACCGCTCCAAGCTGGGCCGCGCCTGGCTGGACCAGGTGAAGGCGAAATGCCCGGAAGTCAAGTTCATCGCCCACTACGCCCTACTGGGACCCTACGATTTTCTCGATATCTACGAAGCGCCGGATGAGGAAGTCGCGGCCAAGGTTTCACTGATCAGCCAGCAGAACGGCGCCGCCCAGGCGGAGAGCTGGACTGCGATCGGCTACAAACGCTTCCTCGACCTGACCACCGAAATCTAGCGGTACCGCCACCCCAGCCACGGGAGTTTCCTTTGAGTTTCTGTACGGTCATCAACTGTATGGACGGACGCGTCCAGCTGCCCGTGATACATTTCCTGCAAGAGCGCTTTCAAGTCCAGTATGTCGACAACATCACCGAGCCGGGTCCCGTCAAGTTGCTGGCGGAGGCCGCTGACAGCGATACGCTCGCCTCGGTCCGACGCCGGGTGGAGATCTCGTTGACCAGGCACGGTTCCGTCGGCCTGGCTGTCGTGGCGCATCACGATTGCACCCGCAACCCGCTGCCGCGCGCAGAGCAGCTGCTGCAGCTGGAACGGGCGATCGCCTTCGCCCGCGAACTCTGGCCGGAAGTGCCTGTCATCGGACTCTGGGTGGACGCGGAATGGCGGGTTAGCGAGGTCTACTCGGATACGCGGGTACCGGAATGTGATACGTCGTCCGACTTGAACCGTACTGCCTAGAGAGGCGCTATTGCCGCTTTTTTTTGTATCACATCATTCGTTTCGCAGCCGCTCCAATCCCGCCAAAAGCGGCGGAAAAATCGCGAGTTCCGCGAGCGACGTTCCCCAGTTGGTAAAGAGGTGCCCCAGGCAGGCGTCGCCGCCGTGGTGCCGGCTGTAGTCGATCAGGGCCAGGGTAGCTTCGGCTTTCTCCCAGCTTACCGGCAGTACCCGGAAACCGGCTTCGGCGAACAGCGGTACGGATGGGTAAGCTTCCATCAGATCATAGTGCCAGTCGCAGATGATGATGTCTCGCGGCAGCTGCTCCAGCGCGGCCGCAGTGCCGGTGTAGTCTGACTCCCACTCGTCGTAGGGAAAGCGGTTGCCATCGATCAAACGGTCGCCCCACATCAGCATCTCCACCTGCTGCTCACCCGTCAAGAACTCATGCAACCTGCGCACAACCCCGGCGAACAGTTGCGCTGGATCCCCGCCGCGCGTCGTGGGCGACTGCTCGCACCCCAGCAGGAAGACCTCATCCATCCCCACGTGGAATGACTTCGCTGCAAAAGCCTCAATCAGCTCCCGCAGCAGCGGCAGGACGATTTCGTACACCGCCGGATTGAGCGGATCCCATTCCCGGCAGTAGATACCCTCATTACCGGGAAAAGCGCCGGGAGCGATGTCCAATTCCGGATAGACGGTGAGCAGGGGATCGGTGTGTTCCTTCCAGGATTGATGACCGAGACACTGAAACTGTGGAATCAATTCAATGCCGTGCTGCCGGCACTGTGCCGCCATCTGCCCGGCCGCCGCGGCCGTGATGGGGTCATTTCCCTGAACCAGTTCGGGATGGGAGCGATAGGCGAAGCCGTGGTTCACCTCCATGATGATCCGGTTCACGCCCAGGCAGGCCAGTTGCGGTACTTGAGCCATGACGGTAGCGAGTGAAGCGGCATCGCCGCAGCGGAAATGCACCGCGCGCCAGTCACCGATCGTTCCTGTATCACGTTTCTGTATCTCCATCATCTCTCCCCGGAATCACTCTCAGCTTGACTATCATGGAACGGAATATTATAATGCAAAGTCTCGATATGACAGAATAATAGCATAGAATCAAGCGCGGTAGTGGAATAATATAATGAAATTGGATGAGATAGACAGACAAATCCTCGAGATACTCCAGCAGGACGGCCGCATCACCAACAGCGAGCTGTCGCGCCGTGTCGGTATCTCGCCGCCGCCGACTCTGGAGCGGGTGCGCAAACTGGAACGCAACGGAGTGATACGTCGCTACGTGGCCCTGGTGGAGCCGCACGCCGTCGGTATCGAGACCTTCACCTTCGTCGCCGTAACCCTGACCCGTCACGGCCGCGACGCGGTGACCGCCTTCCTGGAGGCGGTGCAGGAACATCCGGAGATCCTCGAAACCCACCACATCACCGGTGACGCCGATTTTCTGCTCAAGATAGCCGTACGCAACTTTCCCACCTATGAGAATTTCGTGCTGCAGACCCTCACCGATCTGCCCTTCGTGCAGAATCTCAAAACCATGGTGGTACTCTCTACGACAAAAAGTGAAACCGTATTGCCAATAAGCAATGAGGAAGATGATGAATAACCCGACTGATCCTTTCCAGGGAGACCTTAACTACTGGATCGAGGAAGGCCAACGCATGCTGGCCGAACGCCAGGCGCGCATCGAACGGGCGCACCGCTGGAAGTTCGATACGATCGCGGTTCACGGTCTCTATGACGCGAAGGAAGCGCTGGCCAAGAACAACGGCTCAATCATGGAGCCGACCTACCTGAGCACCGCCCAGGTGTATCACAACAGCGCCGAGATGGAAGCGGGACTGGCGTACCTGATGCCCAACTGGTGCTATTCCCGCATCGCCAATCCCTCCAACTACTTCCTGGAGGAGACGACCGCACTGCTGGAGTCGTATGGTACCGGACTGGAGGCAACCTGCGTGGCGACCGGCAGCGGCATGAGCGCCATCCGCACCGCCACCGATCCGTTCCTCGTTCCAGACCCTGCGCTGCCGCCGATGAACATCGTCACCTCAGCCAAAGTCTACGGCGGCACCTTCCAGCAGTTTTCGGTGCGGCGGGGCGAAGAGCAGGGCGTCGAGATCCGCTGGGTGCGCGACAACACCGACCTCGCGGAATGGAAAAGCAAGATCGACGAGGGCACCCGCTTCGTCTACGGTGAGTTTCCCTCCAATCCCTCGGTGGCGATCTTCGACATCGAGGAGGTGGCTAAACTGGCGCATGCCTTCGAGATACCGCTGCTCGTTGACTCCACCTGCGCCTCGCCCGTCCTGACCCGGCCGCTGCAGTGGGGCGCCGATATCGTGATACAATCCGCCTCCAAGGTTTTCAGCACCAACGGCACCACCATCGCCGGTCTGTTGACTGCCCGCAAGAACATCGTCAGCAAACTCGGATGCGATGAGATGAAGGCAGACTTCGCTACCTGGGCCAAGCTGTGGCCTTACCGCGACAACGGTCCAGCGCTGCATCCGATGGGCGCCATCCTGACCCTGAACGATATGCGCACACTGCGTTCCCGCATGGCGCAGATGAGCCGTACCGCCATGGAGGTGTCCAGCTGGCTGGAGCAGCACCCTAAGGTCGAGCAGGCGCATTTCCCCGGCTTGACCAGCTATGCCGCGCACGATCTCGCCCGCAAGTACATGACCCTGGTCGACAGCGACGAGCACCTCTACGGCTACATGCTGGCGATCGACATCGCGGAGCGCAGCCCGGAGGAAAGCACCAACGCCCGCAAGTTCTACGACGCGCTGGAGATGATCTACCGGGCTACCGACCTGGGGCGCATCAAAACCGTCGCCACCCTGAACGCCATCTCCACGCACCAGCAGCAGGGGGAACTGGGACGCGAACTGGCCTCCATCAAGCCGAGCACCTGCCGCATCGCGGTCGGCATGGAAGACCCGGTCGACATCATCGCCGATCTGGAACGAGCGCTGGACGCCATCTAGCGATGGTCGCCATCTGAACGACATCAACCCATCAACTATAGAGGATAACATGACACATAAAATCGCATTGATCGGTTTCGGTACCGTCGGGCAGGGGCTCTGCGAGATCCTGCTCGATAAACAGGACTTCCTGAAGGAAACCTACGGCTTCGACTGGAAGGTAGTGGCCATCTCCGACCCGCAGAAGGGTTCACTCTACTGTCCGGACGGCCTGCCGGTTGCCAAGCTGCTGGAGCTGGCCAAAGCGGGACGCTCGATTGAGGAGGGCGCCTGCACCTGTGAAGGTAATGCCTGCGAAAAAGGCTGGGACGCCTTGAAAACCATTCGTGAGACAAATGCCGACACCGTCTGTGAACTGGCCTTTACCGATCTGAAAACCGCTGAGCCGGCTACCAGTCACTGCCGGGCGGCTTTCGAGAACGGCAAACACCTGGTGACCAGCAACAAGGGGCCGGCGGCGCTCAATTATCGCGAACTGAATGAGCTGGCGCGGCAGCACGGCGTTGAATTCCTGATCGAAGGTACGGTGATGTCCGGTACGCCGGTGCTCAACCTGGCCGACGGGCCGCTGGCCGGGAACAGCATTACCGCCATCCGCGGCATCCTCAACGGCACCACCAATTACATGCTGACCGCCATGGAAGCGGGCGCCAGCTACGACGACATTCTCAAGCAGGCGCAGGAGCTGGGTTACGCGGAAGCCGATCCCACCGCGGATGTAGGCGGTTTCGACGCCCTGGCCAAGGTCACGATCCTGGCCAACGTGGTGATGGGCGAGAACCTCACGCCGGACCAGATTCCCTGCGAAGGTATCACGGGATTGACCGTGGAGGACATGGAAGCGGCCAGGCAGGCGGACAAGCACTGGAAACTGATCGGCGAAATCCGCCGTACCGAGAGCGGCGTCGAAGCCTCCGTCAAACCAATGCAGATCGAGAGTTCCCACCCGCTGGCCGGTGTCACCGGGGCTAACAACGCGATCACTTTCACCACCGATCTGATGGGAGACGTCACCGTGGTGGGTGCCGGCGCCGGCCGCATCGAAACCGGTTTCTCGATTCTGACCGACATTCTGTCTATACACGAAAAGGGGGGATTGAAATGAAGATGATCATGGGAGGCAAATTTGTCGACCGTCCGGAAACGATCGATGTACTCAATCCCTACGACGGCAGCCTGGTCGACACCGTACCGCGCGGCACGGCTGAGGATTTGAAGGAAGCAATCGGTATCGCGGTCAAGGGCTACGAGATCAGCCGCCGCATGCCGTCGCACCAGCGGATCGCCATTCTGTACAAAGCCGCCGCCATCATGAAGGAGCGGCACGAGGAACTGGCGCGCACTATCGCGCAGGAGGGCTCCAAGACCATCAAGGAAGCCCGCGGCGAGACCACGCGCGCCATCAACACCATCACGATATCGGCGGAGGAAGCGCGACGTCTCGACGGTGAGACGATTCCGTTCGACAGCGCCCCCGGCGCTGAGAACAAGGTCGGCTACTACTACCGCTTTCCGATCGGCGTCATCGGTTGTATCACGCCGTTCAACGATCCGCTTAACCTGGTGGCGCACAAGCTGGGTCCGGCGATCGCCGGCGGCAACGCCGTCGTGCTCAAGCCGGCCACTGTCACACCGCTGTCGGCGCTGAAGCTGGCGGAAATCCTGCTGGAAGCCGGTCTGCCGGGCGAGGTGCTTTCCGTGATCACCGGCTACGGCGGCGAGATCGGCGACGCGCTGGTCACCGATCCGCGCGTACGGATGATCTCCTTTACCGGCGGTGTGGAAGCGGGCGAGGAGATCGCCTCCAAGATGGGTATGAAGAAGGTCGGGATGGAACTCGGTTCCAACGCCCCGGTCATCGTCATGGACGACTGCGACCTGCCGGAAGCGGTGGAATCCTGCGTCTCCGGCGCCTTCTGGGCCGTCGGCCAGAACTGCATCGGCGTGCAGCGCCTGTTCGTCCACGCGGCGGTCTACGACAGGTTCCGCGACGACTTCGTGGAGCGCACCAAGCAGTACAAAACCGGCTACCAGTTGGATGAAGACACCGACATGGGGCCGATGATCGAGGAGCGGGAAGCCGCACGGGTGATCGAGTGGGTGGAAGACGCCACCGCCAAGGGCGCCATCGTACTGACCGGCGGCACGCGCGAAGGCACCCTGGTGCAGCCGACCGTGCTGGAGAACATGCCGGAGGACGCCATCCTGCACAGGAATGAGGTGTTCGGACCCACCGTGACACTCTACCGTTTCGAGGACCTGGACGCGGCGATCGCGATCGCCAACGACACCGACTTCGGCCTGAACGGTGCCATCTTCACCAACGATGTCAACAACGCCTTCAAAGCGATCCGGGAGCTGGATGTCGGCAGTGTGATGGTGAACGAATCGACCGATTTCCGTGTGGACCTGATGCCGTTCGGTGGTGTGAAGAAAACCGGTCTCGGGCGGGAAGGCATCCGCTTCGCGCTGCAGGAGATGACAGAACCGAAGGTGGTCTGCTTTAATCTGCGCGGCTAACGAACGGTTGCCGTAGTCTTAAAGGCAATGTGATACAAAAAGCCCGCTCCGGTGTTCCGGGGCGGGCTTCTCTCATTTATCCTCAAGCTGCAGGCTGACGAACTTACCCAGAAAGCGCGCCGCCTGGTCGGCGTTGCGAAAGACCGGAATACCGGCGGCGAAGAACGCGTCCGCATAGGCATCGTAGAGCGAACCGCTGTCGACGGACACCACGAACGGCTTCCGGGTTTCCCGGGCCAGTCTGGCGGCGATGGCGGGAAACGCCGTCGCGGCGGTCAGATCCTCCCGGTGAGCGTCGCCGGCGGGGAGGGTTTGCATCGCCGCCGTCAACGGCACGATAGATACGATCGCCAGATCGGTAGCGTCATCCTCCAGCAGCGCCCGCACACAGCCTTCCCAGACGGCATCGGTTGCCATCGGCGTCACGTCCAGCGGATTGCGGACATCCACCAGCCCGTCCAGGCGTGCCTGCCTGAACACAGTCTCGATTGTCTCACGCGTCCGAGCGGAGAAGGGTGGTGCGGTGAGGCCGTATTCATGTGAGAAATGCGTACCCTCCAGGTTGTCCGCCATCCCCACCGCCTCAAAACCGGCATTACTGATCACGGCAGTGCGGTTGCCCGCTATCGGTTTGACCCGCAGGAAAGCATGCATAATCAAGTAGTGTTCGAAGTCGAGGAAGGTGTCCGCCACTTCGGCTCCGGCATTCTTCAGTACTTCCTCGCAGACATCGTAGTCCCCCGCGATGGAGGCGGTATGACCACTGGCCGCACTCTGGCCGGCGCTGGTGCGTCCCGACTTGTAGACGATCACCCGCTTGCCCGTTGCACGCATCTCCCGCGTGATGCGGGCAAAACGCACACCATCGAGGTCCTGGAAACCTTCCACATAGACCGCCACCACATCGACATCCTGATCCGCCATGTACTCCAGGTAGTCCGCCATGGTCAGATCGATCTGATTACCGGTGGAAACAGCCCAGACCGGATCGATGAAGGGCAGCTTGCTCATGCGGGCGATCATGAAAGCGCCGCTCTGGGAGATGTAGGCGAAACGGGCGCTATCCCCTCCGACGGGACGCGGCAACTTGTACTCCGGAATGAACAGCGTGTTGAAGTTACCCGGGCGCGAGTAGAGTCCCAGGCAATTGCCCCCGTTCACAACCGGCCCCATGCCGTCGGCGCGTGCCGCGGCGATCATCGCCTGTATGGACGATTGGATATCGCCGGTACCCTCCTTTTCACCCAGTCCGCCCGGAATCAGGAGCACCCCGTGCGCCTTGTCGTGCCGGATCAGCTCCTCCATCACCGCCGGCACCTGGGTAGCGTCCACGCAGACCAGGAACATATCCACTTTTTCCGGTAGATCGGCGATGGTCGTCACGCAGGCGGCGCCGTCGATTGTATCACAATCGGGCTTGACGAGATGAATGCGCTCCAGCGGGAAGTCGTAGTTGACCAGGTTGCGCAGGATGATGTGGCCGATGTTCATCTTCTCGGACACGCCGATCATGCCTACCGAACTGGCGTTCAGTAACCGCTCGATATCCCTCTGGGGACGCGGCGCCGCCGCCGGGCGGGCTGGACGAAAACGCAGCAATCCATCCAGCGGCACCAGCTTACCGTCGCGGACCAGCAGCGGATTTATCTCCAGCTCTTCCAGCGTCCATTCCGCCGCGGCGCCATCGGTGAAGGTGAGGGCGAGGTCGCGCCAGCGTCGTAAGGTATCCAGCAGCACGGTGTCGGACACACGCACAATCCCCTCGCGTGTCTGGCCAGCCAGCTTGCGGTACACAACCGGCTGCTGTACCATCTGCAGCAGATCCGCATCGCCGTCAAGCAGGGCTGCGGCGCGAATCGAGTGTGAACGATAGCGGCGGAAGTGTGCACGGTAAAATTCAGTGTCGATACCGCCGGCACCGAAAGTCAACACCGGACCGAATTCCCGGTTGTGCTTGAGCCCCAGCAGCAGTTCATCACCGAAGCCGGTGTCGCCGGTGACAAACTCGACCAGCAGCACACCACGGATGTCACCCGCTACCGCAGCCAGGAGCTCATCGTCGTTCATCGCCCCCCACGCGGCCGGATAGCGCTGCGGCTGGCGGCGGCAATCAGCAAGCACCTGCCCGGGAGAGCCCGCGAGCAGGTCGGCAACCGCACTGTTTACAGCCTCGGCCTGCTTCTCGACAAAGCGTACACCCTCCACATCCGATTTGTGGAGGATACCGGGTGCCATGATTTTCAGAACCACCTGTTCTCCGGCAAAGCCCTGCAGCAGGTCGTCAGCGATTGTATCACCACTGCCAATCAAATGAAAACGGGGTGTTTGAAACCCCGCTTCATGCAAAAACTGATAGACTTCGTGTTCCAGCAGAACCCAGCGATCCTCAGACGCCGCCTGTTGCAGTAGGGACAGCATCGTTACTCCGCCGCCACGGCCTGGCGGCCCAGCTCGAAGGCGCGATAATTTGTCTCCACCACCTTTTCCCCTTTACGGCTGAAGAGTTCCTCGATGTAGAAGCGGTAATGCTGCTCCTCCAACGGCAAGAAGTAGGACAGTGCTCCCGCCAGCACGATATTTTGCGATCTGGTACTGCCGGCCTGTTTGGCCAGCTCCTTGGCGTCGAACAACGAATGGGGATACTTGCCGAACTCCTGCAGAATGGCATCGAGATCGGGATAATTCGGAATGTTGACTTCAGGTATGGTACTGCTGATGATCCGGCCGTTCCCGTTCAGGTAATCGACATAGCGCAACGCTTCCAGCGGCTCGACCCCGACGATGAAATCAGCCTGTCCATGTCCGATCAGGTCGCTGTTGATCGGATCGGGCGAGAACCGAATGTGGGTGTAAACCGCGCCCCCGCGTTGTGACATGCCGTGTACTTCCGATTGTTTCACATTCATACCGCTGGCGAGAGCAGCGTTATCCAGCAGGAAGGCTATCGTCAAAATACCCTGTCCGCCGACGCCGGCCAGAATGATATCGCACTTCATGTATGCTCCTTTATGCGTAGAGACAGGGTCGGCGGAAGATGATTACGCTGACACCCTCGTATTCCACTTCCCGGCGGAGAGCGGCTGTATTCTCTTCTTCGTTCTTTGGCAACGCCTCCAGGATGACGATGTGCTCCTCCGGCACCCCGATCCCTTTAAGCAGCTGCACCAGGTCGTCCTGGGTGATCAGGGACTCCTGCGCGCCCGTCATCGCCACCGATTCGTTATCGAGGACGATCAGCTTGATGTTGAAATCACCCTTGACGGCGTCCAGCAGCGGCGTGATTCCGGAGTGCGCGAAGGTGGAATCGCCGATCACGGCAAAAGCGGGACTGACACCCGCGTGATAAGCGCCGTTGGCCATCGAAACACTGGCACCCATATCGACACAGGTGTCGATCGCTTCGTACGGCGGCAGGGCGCCGAGCGTGTAGCAGCCGATATCGGCAAACACCCTGCCCTGGGGATGGTCCGCCATTACCCGGTTGAGGGCGTCGTAGGAGTAACGATGGGGGCATCCCTTGCAGAGCTGTGGCGGGCGGTTGGCCATCAGTTCAGGTACCGCGGAATTCAGCTGGAAATCGGGTTCGAAAAGACGACGGACATGGTCTTGATTCATCTCGCCGGAAAGCGGAAGGTCACCGGTCAGTTTGCCCCGGATCGGCTTGGACAGTCCGCTGAATTCACCGAGTTTCCGCTCGATCACGGGGTTGCCTTCTTCAACGACGTAGATCTCGGAGTAGCGGGAGATAAAATCGTTCAGCGATTTCAGCGGCAGGGGATAGAAACCGATTTTGAAGATAGCGTAGTCCCCCGCGCGATCACCGAGGTACTCCATCAGGTAGTTGTAAGCGACACCGTTAGTGATGATGCCGATCCTGGCGCCCGGGTTATGTGTCACGCAGTTAAACCCGCCTTCCTCGCTGATCCGCTGCAATGCATCGCTTTTCCGTAGTAGTTTGTCATACTGAACGCGGGCGTTGTTGGGCATCAGGACCCATTGGCAGTGATCTGAGGAAGGATTAAGCGGATTCTGCTCACGCGCAGCGTCGGGGGTGATATTGGTCCGAGAATGCGACAGCCGCGTGACCAGGCGCATCATGAGCGGCAACTCCAGCTCTTCGGAAAGATCGAAAGCGCGGCGGGTCCAGTCATAAGCCTCCTGCTGGTTCGCCGGCTCCAGGCAGGGAATGCCGGACATGTCCGAGTAGTAGCGGCTGTCCTGTTCGTTCTGGCTGGAGTGCATACCCGGGTCATCAGCCACCGCCAGCAACAGTCCGCCCTTGACGCCGGTGATCGCCGAGTTCATGAAAGGATCGGCGGCGACATTTAGCCCGACATGCTTCATGCAGACCAGAGCGCGTTTGCCGGCGAAGGACATCCCGAGCGCTTCTTCGTAAGCGACTTTCTCGTTCGCCGACCAGGCGGTATGCAATTGCTGTGACTTGGCATCGTAACGTTGGATGTACTCCAGGATCTCAGTGGATGGAGTACCGGGATAAGCGTACCCTCCGCTGATCCCCGCATCTATAGCGCCCTGAGCGACGGCGTCGTCCCCGAGCAGCATCATCTGTTTCATTTTACCTCCGTGAATTCTCTGCGGCCGCGGTTCACTGTCACCGCAACCCCGGCTGCTGGAAATTATTAGCTGTTAATATGAACATTGACCGGAAGAGAGCAAACAGTATTCAGTACGAAATCCCGCCGGTGGCTCCAGTGGCGGTTTTGCTTTGCGATTGGTATCGCGCCTGACTAATTTCAATAACCTGTTTATGAACAATCACATCCTGCCGGAACAATGCTAAGCGCATGACTGCTGAACGCTGGAAGCATAACGAATTATCTCCCGCGCAAGCCACGGAAATACTGCGAGACTGGAAGGAGCCGCTCGATTTCGAGCTGATGCCACTCGCGGGTGACGGATCAGACCGGATCTACTACCGGCTCTTGTACAGCGACCGCAGCCGGGTTCTGCTCTGGAATCCACAGCCGTTGCCGGGTGTGAACGGTCTCAACGACAACGATTCCTTTGCGGTTATCGGCAAGCTGCTGGCAGCAGTCGGCGGTTTTGCCCCGGCTATCTATCAGCAGGACCTCGCTCAGGGCGTTTTTCTCCTGGAGGACCTGGGCGACGAACAATTGTATCACATCGTACGCCGTTCCGCGGCTGATCCGGAGCTGGCGGAAGCCTATCGCGAAGTACTGGGAGATCTGGCACAGATGGTGGAACGTATCACACGGAAACTCGATGCCGGCAAGATCCACAATCCCGACTACGATGCCGGCTTCATGCGCGAGTGGGAGAGCGGATATTTCCAGCAGCGCCTGCTGCCGTTGTATCCTCAGGTCGAATATGAAACCGCCGCCCTGGATCGCGAACTGGATCAGCTGGCGCAGCGGGCGGCCGTGAGCAGCGACCGGGTGTTTCTCTACCGCGACTTCCAGTCCAAGAACATCATGCGTCACGCCGGACGTTGGCGCTATATCGACTTTCAGGGCGGGCGGCTGGGACCCGCCACCTACGATCCGGCTTCCCTTCTGATCGATCCCTATGTCGATCTGGCTCCGGACCTGCAGGAGGAGCTGGTCGAGTACTACCGTGAATTGCGGGGGGAAGGGGACCGGTTCCGGGAGAACTACGAACTGGTTGCCCTGCACCGCAACCTGCAGGCGCTCGGAGCGTACGGTTACCTCAGCCGGGTCAAGGGTAAGCCCGGTTTCATCCGTTACATACCGGCCGCGGTCCACGCATTGCAGCGGCGGCTGCGGCATCCCCTCTTCACCGCTTATCCCGTCCTCAAGTCGGTGGCGGATCAGCTCACTGAGCAGGTGGTTTCATGAATGTTCTCTTCACCGGCGGCGGCACCGGCGGACACATCTATCCGGCTCTCGCGGTTCTGGAGCCGATCCGGCGACGCGGTCACCGGGTCGGTTTCGTCGGTCGCGGCCGCAGCCGCGAGCGGGAAATTGTCGATCGCCACAACGAGACGCACGGTTGTACCATTCCCTACTACCGGGTAGTGGCCGTTCCTTTCCCGCGCGGGCGCAACCCGCTGGCGCTGCTGCGCTTCCTGCTGATACTGACCACCGGCGTGCTGCAGGGGACCTGGGCGATTCTGCGCTTCCACCCGCAGGCGATCCTGGGTACCGGCGGCTACGCGGCGGCTCCCCTCATGCTGGCGGCGATCGGTCTCCGGTTCCTGTTTTTGTATCACGGTCGCATTATCGTGCACGAGCAGAATGTGCAACCCGGACTCCTGAACCGCATCATAGCGCGCTACAGCACCGTCGCGGCGATTACCTATCCGGAAAGCGCCGCCGCCCTGCCGGGAGCGGATTGCGTTCACACCGGTTATCCGGTACGGGACGAGTTCTTCGTCCAATCCGACCGCGTCGAACTGCGCCGGCAACTCGAGCTGGATCCGGAAAGCTTCGTGCTGCTCGTCTTCGGCGGTTCGCAGGGGGCCCGCAATATCAATGCTGCACTCGCCGACATCCTGCCGCGGCTGCTAGCCGCCGACATCGTCGTGATACATGTAACCGGGACTCACCGCAGCGAGGAGTATGACGCCGTAGCGGAAGCGGAGCGACGGTATGAGCAGATGCGTGGCGAGCACCCGCAGCTGCCCTGGGACAGCCATTACCGGCGGCATCCCTATCTCTTCAACATCGCCGACTACTTTCAGGCGGTTGACCTGCTGGCCTGCCGGGCCGGAGCGGGCGCCGTGTTTGAAGTAGCCGCCACCCGCAGCCCGGCGATTCTCCTGCCGAAGGCGGGGCTGCCCGGAGATCACCAGACGCTGAACGCCCTCTCCCTGCAGGAGCGTTCCGCCTGCGCCGTGCTGCTCGAGGAACCCCAATTGGAAGAGGACGATACGGTTGCTACTTCCGACCGGGAGACGCGGCAGCTGGAATGCCGTCTCTCCGGCGACCGGCTGTTGGAGTTGATTCTGACGCTTAAAGCCGATCCGGAGCGGCAGGCGACGATGCGCCGGCAGCTGGAACAACTGGTGCCCACCTCACCCCTGGAGACGCTGGTGGATCTGGTTCTGGAAGACAAACGGCCCGCCGCACCGCCGGCCCTGCCTTCCTCCCAACTGCTCCGGTTGGCGGGCCTGTCCGCCGCTGATCTCTACTATGATCTCGAAAACAGGTTCCGGGACCTCAAATTCAACCCGGACCCGGGACAGCGGGAATACCTCGCCTATCGGGCCGGCGTGCTGCTGGCGAGTGAGAACTGGTGGTCGCGCAACTTCGGCGTCAAGCTGACCGGACTCCTGTCGGCCGAGCACCACCTGCCGCTGCTGGCGGCGATCTTCCGCGACCGTCAACCGGTATCGCACCTGCAGCAACTCTGCGGCGGCGACTATCGGCAGCGCGGCTTCATCCGCCGCAATGTGATACAAACCCTGGTGCAGTTCAACCGCTACCAGAGCGAGATGGATGAACTCATCTTCGAGGGGCTTTTTGATCCCTACTGGGAAGTGGTGTCGCAATCACTGAACGCGTGCGCTTGTTACGCCAAGTCGATCGCACCGGAGCGATTCTTCCCCCGCGTGGTCGAGCTGCTCGAGCACCGCAACTTCGAAATCGTCCAGCAGGCGGTCAGGTCTTTCGGCGAGTGGGCACGTTCGGATCAGGACCTCTGGCTTTTGGAGAAACTCTACCTGCATCCGAACCCCAAGGTACGCGAGGAACTGGTGCGCACGCTGCTCGTCTTGCGGCGGCGCGGTCTCATCACGGATCAGACGCGAGTGCTGGACCAGCTGCGATTCCTCCTGAGCACTTCCACACACTTCTTCCCGATCTTCCCACTCAAGCGTGAATTGAAAGAACTGCTGAACGAGCTGAATGCGGCGGTTCCGCCGGACAACACTCCCAACGAGCAGGAGCAGCGCTGATGTTTCATCTGCTGGGCAATTACCTGATCACGGTGTCGGAGCATCTTTCCTGGCTGCGGCTGGTTAATTATCTCACTTTCCGCGGCGGTATGATCGCACTGACCGCCTTCATCCTCACCATCTGGCTGGGACATCGTCTCATCATCTACATGTACCGGCGCCAGTGGCGTGATGTATCACACGATCTGGGCGTGGTTTCCGTCCATGATAAACGTGGCACACCGACGATGGGCGGCGTGATCCTGCTGTTGTCGATTCTGATCAGCGTGCTGCTCTGGGGCCGGCTCGATTCCCCGTTCCTCTGGCTCGCCATGGCTGCGTTCGTCTGGTTCGGTCTGATCGGCCTGATCGACGACCTCCGCAAGATCAAGCGCGGCAGCGGCAAGTACGGGTTGTCGCCCGGAACCAAGCTGTTGCTGCAATCTCTGTTCGCGCTCGGCTTCGCCCTGTTCCTGCTTTACAGCAACTGGTCGCCGTTGCCCGACGCCCTCCGAAGCCAGCTGTTTCTTCCCTTCATGAAGTATCCGGTGGCCGATCTGCACGCCTGGTACGTACTCTTCATTCTTTTCGTAATCCTGGCGATCGCCAACTCGGTCAACTTCGCCGACGGTATGGACGGTTTGGCGATCGTACCGGTCAGTACGGTCTATCTCGTCTATGCCGTGTTCGCTTATGTCGTCGGCAATGTGGTCTACTCCGCGTATCTGAATTTCGATTACATACCGGGCGCCGGCGAAATCGTGGTTATCGCTACCGCCGTGATGGGAGCCGGTCTGGGCTTCCTCTGGTACAACGCCTATCCGGCGCAGGTCTTCATGGGTGATGTCGGCTCGCAGGCGCTGGGCGGCATGCTGGCCACCATCGTCATCCTGCTCAAACAGGAGTTTCTCTTCCTCATCGCCGGCGGGATTTTCGTGATTGAGGGAGCGAGCGTTTTTATTCAACAGAAAATCGGTTTCAAACTGGGGCGCCGGATCTTTTTCCGGGCGCCGATTCATCACACTTTCGAATACCGGGGAGTCAGTGAGACCAAGGTAACGGTACGCTTCTGGATTGTCTCATTTCTACTGGCGTTCTTGAGTCTGATCTTTCTCAAGGTGCGCTGATGCGAGGAATGATCCTGGCAGCCGGTTTCGGTACCCGTTTGCAACCGTTGTCTCACGTGCGCCCCAAGGCGTTGCTGCCCTGTTTCACCTTTCCACAGCTGGAACTGGTGTTGAACCGCCTGCGCGATCACGTCGTAGGTGAGATCCTGGTCAACCTGCATCACCAGGCGGATCGCGTGGAGGAAGCCACTGCAGCGGGAACAGCGGTCCTGCCAATCAGGGAGGAACGGATTCTCGGTACGGGCGGGGGCATCGCCAACGCTGTCAGATTGCACGCTCCCGCTGCACCGCTGTTAGTGCACAACGTCGATGTGATCTCCGATCTCGACCTGGAAGCGGCGACGGCGGCCTACACTGAGGATCCGGCTTACGCCGCATTACTGCTGCACCACCACCCCGGTTTTCTGCAGGTGCACCTGGATGGTGAACGTATCACGAAATTCGGAGCGGGCGGTACGCAGGCTTACACCGGTATCATGATTCTCTCGACCGAGGCACAGACGGACCTGGCCGCCGGTGCGGAGTTCAGCATCATCGATTTTCTGAGTGAACGCATCGCTAGCGGATGCCGGGTGAAGGGATTGGTGCTGAAACCGGGACTCTGGCTGGACACGGGTCGCGCCGACGGCTACCTGGAAATGCACCGGCGCTATCTGCACGACACCCGTTATCGAGAACTGGTGAATGGGCTGCTGCCGGCGCCGCCGCGCCTGCAGGAAGGCTGCTTCTGCGGAGAGGATGTCGAGATCGATCCCGGGGTGGAAGTTAAAGAGACCGTAATCTGGGACCGGGTGCGCATCAAGAGCGGACCGGTGCGCGGAGCGGTGATCACTGACGGCGTGGTGATTGAACATCCCGTCACAGAAGCGATGGTGGTATAATCGATGAAACGACTGCTGTGGTTGATAGCTTTGATACTGGTTCTGGTGGTTGCCTGGCAGCTGATGCCCGCCCGCGTGCCGCCTTGCGACCGCGAACTGACGGTGATGACCTTCAACATCAACACCTTCCGTTCCGAACTGCAAAACGGCAGCCACGGCCTGGTGAAGTTACTACTGAAGACCCACCAGCCGGATGTGGTCTGCCTGCAGGAGGCGGTATTGCTGAAGCATGGCCGCAGTCTGGAAGAGTTCGCGATTGAAAGCGGCTATCCCTACTGCAAACCGCATGAGCAGTATATCGCCGGCAAGAGGGTGGGAATCGCCGTTCTCAGCCGCTTCCCGTTTGTACGTGATACGGTCTTCGGCATCGGCGTCGAACAGGAGACGCGCTTCGCGCAGGCGATCGTACTCGACCTGAACGGTGACGAGGTGACGGTTATCAACACGCATTTCTCCAACCGGGATTTCTGGCTGACAGGCGGCAGATTGCAGATGCTGCGCCAGGAGTACTTCCAGGACAACCTGCGGACTTTCGCCGCGACGAGTATCGTCCGTTTCCTGGATTCCGGCTGGTGCAGCGACCTGACCCTGCTGGCCGGCGACCTGAACACGCTGCCGTTCTCCCGGGCCTGGCGGATTCTACGCTCGCGTCTGCGCGATACCGCCGGCTGGAAAGACTTTCTGCAGCCCACCTACAAAGTTGAGTATCAGGTCCATATCGACTATGTTCTCACCAGCAACACTTTACACACGCTGAACTATAGAATCCTGTCCACCGTCGCCAGTGATCACAATCCACTGCTGGTGTCTCTCGGTTGGGAGAGCCCGCCGGCGGACGCAGCTAACGAATAGACTTTACAATCATGAAAGCTTTCCTCCGTCTTGCGATCTGCTTCGGACTTGCCGGCTGGTTATCCCCGCTTGCCGCCGGGGATAACGTCTGGCATGATGACGTGGAGATCCTTGCCGACGACGGACAATCCCTGATCTTCACCTGGTATCCCCAGGTGTCCGTGATACAAACGGCGGCAGGCGGCCGGCTGTTTCCGCGTCATGCGATCCGTGACACCGCCAGTGACGACTTTCTGCGCCTCATCCGGATTCTGCTGCCGGCTCACGCGATGCCGCGTATCACGATTCTCGACCGGAACAGTACCGCGGGCGACCAAACCTTCCTCCCGCCTTCCAACCGGGACTGGTTGGCGCCGCCCCGGCTGGTCAGAGCGGGCGAACACAGCCTCCTGGTGCAGGGAATCTATCCCGCGCGCCGGCAGGGCGGTGGAAACGAGCTGCTCAAGAGCATAACGATCCGCGTCGACTTTCCCCCGGCTGCAATCCGGGGCGGGATCACCAAATGCAATGTGGATTGGTTGCGCAGGCATGTCCTCAATCCCCGGCAGGCCGGCAGCTGGATCACACAGAAATTTCCGTCCCGGTCCGCCACCTTCATCGACGGTGAGCAATTATACCGGTTCCCGGTCAGCGAAGCGGGACTCTACCGACTGACGGCGGAGGCGGTCGCCGAACTCATGCCCCTCGACCAGCTGGACATCCGAAACATCCATGTTTACGGTAATGAAGGCCGGCGGCTGCCGGAGGATGTATCACAGATAGCCAACGACATCCTCTTTGATCTGCCGCTGATCTACGCTGACGACGGCGACGATTTGCTCGAACCGGGTGAGACGATCAGCTTCTACGCGCAGGGAACCAGCGGCTGGGAACGGGAAGGAGATGTTCCGGCCCACTACACCAATCTCTACACCGATGTCAACTACTACTGGCTGGTGCTGGGTGGCAGCGGTCCGGCGCCGCAGATGGCGGAGCTGGCTCCCGCCGCCGGCACTCCTTTGACCCAGGGCGAATTCCGTTTCTTCCTGGAAGAGGCGGTGCAGTTCCTGCGTCCCACTCCCTACTGGGTTTACGGAGATGAATTGACCGCCGACTCCGAGCGGAGCTATCCCGTTACCGCTCCAGCTCTCACGAACAACACTCTTTCGATGCGCCTGCGCTTTGCCCGCACCGGTGATGTCGATCCCTGGCTGGCCGTCAGAGTGGCGGGAGATACCCTGAACCTGCGCTACTGGGAACAGGGCCAGTATTTCCGCGATACTCTGACCTACAGTTTTGATTGGACCGGATCGCTCCCCCTCGGCCAGATAGACCTCGGCTTGATTTCCTCGACCTCGACCGTCATCCTCGATTACTTTGAACTCTACTACCCGGCCGCCTTGTCGTTCTACGACGACCGGATCGGCTTCGTGCTGCCGGCTCAGCCCGCCATGCAGAGCTACAGCTTTGTTCCCACCGTGGACAAGTATATCCTGGACGTTACCGATCCGCTGTCCCCCAGTTATACCCGCGACGACAGTTTCCAGGTAGACCATCAGAACGCGCCCCGGTTCCTCTTGGGTGTGCTGGAAACCGCGGTCAGGCCGGTGACCGGCCTCCAGACTTTCCCCGTACAGGATCTGCGTGAAACGCTGCCCCCAGCGGATTTCATCATCATCGCGCCGACGGAGTACCGGGACCTGCTGACCGGGTTCGTCGAGCACAGGAACGCGTGGGGTTTCGCCACCCAGCTGGTCACCGTGGATGAGGTGATGAATACCTGCAGCGGGGGCCGGACGGATCCGGTCGCGATCCGTGACTTTCTCTACGACCAGTTTCTGCGCCACGACCAACTGTTGAAATACGTCCTGCTGGTTGGCAACGGGCACTACGACTGGCGCAACATCAGCGGCAGCACCTACCCGGTAACAATGCCGATGTATTACAGACTGGCGGAGATGCACGGGCAGCCTTATCCCCGCGACGACTTCTTCGTGACCTATTCCGACCTGATCGATCTCACTGTATCACGCTGGCAGTGTTATACCGAGACGGATGTCCAGGTGCAGGTGGACAAGGTGATACACCTGGAAACGATGCCTGAGGAAGACCGCTGGCGCAACCGGGCCATCATCGTGGCGGACGACGAGCGACGGGTGCGGGGCGAAGTCAGGGACGGGGAGCACCGGCACACCCACAACGCCGAGAATCTCATCACCGATCACTTCCCCCCCGAATTCGAGATCTCCCGGATCTTCAGCGCCGCTTTCCCGGGTGAGTTCAACTCCGCCAACGGGCTCTACGAGAAGCCCGCCTGCGAGCTGGCGCTGGTGAACAGCATCAACACCGGCGCCTGGATCGTCAATTTCGGGGGACACGGCAACAATCAGGTCTGGACCGACGAGCGTATTTTCACTCCGGAACACGGCGATCTGCTGCACAACGAATATCGCCTGCCGGTCTTCGTCGCCGCTACCTGTAACTGGGCCGAAATCGATCTGACGCACGGGGAGGCTTTCTCCGCCAGTCTGATGAACAAATCGGACGGCGGTGCGGTCGGCATTATCGCCGCCACCAACCTCACTTCCGGGACGGACAATCCCGACTTCATCGAGGACTTCTATACCTGCCTGATGCAGCACCGCCGGGAGGCCAGTTTCAGTTCACCCGCTCTCTGCCTGCGTGAGACCAAGAACCTTGATATCTATGAGGGCAACCGGCAACTCTACATTTCACAGGGTGATCCGACTCACGCCTGGGATTATCCCGACTTCGGTACTCAGGTGAACGAGATTCAAGACGCCGCTGGTGAAGCCTGTGATACACTCTTGACCCTGGGCGTGTATCACGCTCAGGCGCAGACCGTCGCCGAAATCGATAACGGCGTGGATCCACCCCAGACCATACCGCAGAGCTTCAACGGGGTTGCTCACCTGCAGGTCAACGACGCCAACCGCGAAACCGTGCTACATCTGGCCTGGGTGAACAATCCGGACTCGGTTGTGATACATGAGGACGGAAACATCCTGTTCCGGGGGCGTTACACCATCAGCGACGGACAACTTGACTGCGGTTTCATCATCCCCCGCGACATTTCCCAGAGCAGCGAACCGGCTTCGATGCGGTTTTTCTACAGCGCCGGCGACACGATCTACGGCAACGGCTACCGCAGCGGTTTTCACCTGGCCACCACCGATATCCCGAGCGACGATCAGAGCGGTCCCGCCGTTGAGATCCTCTTCAACTCCACCGCCTGGCACCCCGGTGACGCGGTGGGGCGTTCCTTCGTGATCATCCTGCTGGCCGAAGACGAAAGCGGTATCAACCTCACCGGCGAGATCGGACATAAAATCGAATTGACCATCGACGACTACCCGCCGCTGGATGTCACAGAGGACTTCATCTACGATCTCGATTCCTGGCAGCGTGGCCGGGTCGAATATCTCGTCAATTTCCTGGAGCCAGGTACCCATACCTTCACCGCCCGCGTCTGGGACAATCTCAACAACGTCACCCTCGGGCATCAACGCGTCCGGGTGATCGACAGTGCGCAACAACAGTTGAGCCAGCTCGTCAACTATCCCAATCCCTTCAGCGCTGAAACACGGTTCACTTTCCTCGTGGAGGGCCTGATCGAAGATACGCCGGTCGATGTCGTGGTGCGCGTCTTCACGCTCGCCGGGCGTAACGTTTTCCGCGGTGAATACTATAGCCTCCTTCCGGAAGGAGGTTTCGTGGTGACCCCCGCCTGGAACGGCCGCAACAACCGCGGCGAGCAGCTCGCCAACGGCGTTTACTTCTACCAGATAGCGGTGGAACTGCCTCCTTTCAGCTACAACCTTCTGAACGAACTGGGCCAGCTGGAAAGCAGCGGTTCCGGCGCGAGCCGCCTCTCCGCCATCGGTAAGCTGGTCATCGGTCGCTGAACCACACCCTCGCCGGCCCCCCTGCCGCCGCCAGCTTTCCTGCTTGGTATTCGCTGAAATTCCTCATAAATTTTCAAATCTGTACCGATAATCGCTGCCGCCGGAGACCACCGGTGGTCTGCCCAACCCGGGAGGATATGTGAAGGGAATCGTGCTAGCAGGCGGCACCGGCTCACGGCTGTTTCCGTTAACCAAGGTGACCAACAAGCATCTATTGCCGGTCGGCCGCGTGCCGATGATCTACTTCCCCATTCAGAAACTGACGCAGGCGGGCATCGATGAAATCCTGATCGTCACCGGTGTTGAAAATATGGGCGATGTCGTCAACCTGCTGGGCAGCGGCCGGGAGTTCAACTGCCGCTTTACCTACAAGGTGCAGGATGAAGCCGGCGGTATCGCCCACGCCCTGGCACTGGCGGAGAACTTCACGGGCAGCTCGCCCATGGTAGTGCTGCTGGGGGACAATATCTTCTCCGGCGATATCACGCCGTTCGTGCGGGAATTCGCCAAGCGCGACACTGGGGCGATGGTGCTGCTGAAGGAGGTCCCGGACCCGGGACGCTACGGCGTGGCCACGGTAGCGGACGGCGTCGTACAGCGGATCGTGGAGAAGCCGGAGCAGCCGGAGAGCAACCTCGCCGTCACCGGCATCTATATGTACGATGACAAGGTCTTCGACTATATCCGCCAGCTGGAGCCCTCCGGCCGCGGCGAACTTGAAATTACCGATGTGAACAATCATTACCTGCGCAACGGAGAACTGTTCTCCGCACTTCTACCCGGCTGGTGGACCGATGCCGGTACTTTCGAATCACTGGCGCTGGCCAACCAGCACTTGCAGGAACAAACTAGTGGAGAGGATAGATGAAACTGGCAGTTGTTGGAACCGGCTATGTCGGCCTCGTGGCGGGCACCTGTTTCGCCGAAGTCGGCAATACGGTTACCTGTATCGACACCGACGAGGGGAAAGTGGCGATGCTCAATCGCGGCGAACTCCCGATCTATGAACCCGGCCTGCAGGAGATTCTCGAAAAGGCGGTGCGCAACGAGCGCCTTTTCTTCACCGGCAACTACGAGCGGGCGATTCCGGATGCGGATGTGGTTTTCATCGCGGTCGGAACGCCGCCGGATGAGGACGGTTCCGCCGACCTCCAGCATGTACTGGCCGCGGCCCGGATGATCGGCGAACATATGCAGGGCTATACCGTCATCGTCGACAAATCCACCGTACCGGTCGGAACCGCCGTTAAAGTGCACCAGGCGGTAAGCGAGGCCACCGACGCCGAATTCGATGTCGTTTCCAACCCGGAGTTCCTCAAGGAGGGCGCCGCCGTCCAGGATTTCCTCAAGCCGGACCGGGTGGTGATCGGCGCTCCCAACGACAAGGCGCGTGATACAATGGTTCAGCTCTACAAGCCTTTCGTGCGGACCAATCATCCCATCGTCACCATGGACGTCCCCAGCGCCGAGATGACGAAGTACGCCGCCAACGCCATGTTGGCGACACGTATCACGTTCATGAACGAGATTGCCAATCTCTGCGAGCAGGTCGGCGCCAACGTGGAGATGGTGCGCAGCGGCATCGGCACCGATACCCGCATCGGACCGCAGTTTCTCTTCCCCGGTGTCGGCTTCGGCGGTTCCTGTTTCCCCAAGGATGTCCGCGCCATCATGCAGACCGGCGAACAGAACGACTCGCCCATGCGGATTCTGGAGGCGGTGCAGGAGGTGAACGATGCCCAGAAACTGGTGCTGTATCGCAAGGCCGATCAGTACTACCAGGGGGACCTCAGCGGCAAGACCTTCGCTGTCTGGGGCCTGGCGTTCAAAGCTCGCACCGACGACATGCGGGAAGCACCCGCTATCTACATGATCAACGCACTGCTGGAGCAGGGCGCCCGCGTGCAGGCCTGGGATCCGGAGGCGATGAGCAACGCCCGCCACATCTTCGGCGACCGGGTACAGTTGACTCACACTCAGTACGATGCCCTGCAGGACGCCGATGCCCTGATGATCCTGACTGAATGGTCCGATTTCCGGGAGCCCGATTTCGAAAGGATCAAGCGGCTCCTCAAGCAGCCGGTGATTTTCGACGGCCGCAACCTTTACAACCCGGTTCAGATGAAGCAGGAAGGAATCGAGTACTTCTCGATCGGACGTCCCTGACCGCCGGTGCTGAACCCGCCGGTTGCGACGATGTGATACAGGAGGAACAGGATGCGTTATCTGGTTACCGGAGGCGCTGGTTTTATCGGCAGTCATTTGGTCGATCAGCTGCTCGCCGACGGTCATGAAGTCATCTGCGTAGACAACTTTTTCACCGGCAGCAAATCGAATGTATCACACAATCTGGCCAATCCCGCTTTTGAGCTGATCCGGCACGATATCATCAATCCACTCCACCTGGAGATCGACCGCATCTATCATCTGGCCTGTCCCGCTTCCCCGATCAATTATCAGATCAATCCGGTTAAGACCCTGAAGACATCCGTTATGGGCACCGTCAATATGCTGGGCCAGGCCAAGCGGGTGAAGGCCCGCATACTGCTGGCGTCCACCTCCGAGGTCTACGGCGATCCGGAAGTGCACCCGCAGGTGGAAGAGTACTGGGGTAATGTCAACCCGATCGGACCGCGCAGCTGTTACGACGAGGGTAAGCGCGCCGCCGAGACGCTGATGTTCGATTATCACCGTCAGAACGGAGTGGATATCCGGGTGGTACGGATCTTCAATACCTACGGCCCCCGGATGGCGGCCCACGACGGCCGGGTTGTCTCCAACTTCATCGTCCAGGCGCTGCAGGGACAAGAACTCACCCTGTTTGGCGATGGTGAACAGACCCGCTCTTTCTGCTACGTGGAGGACATGGTCCGTGGTCTGATCACGATGATGGAGAACGACGAACACATCGGGCCCATCAACATGGGTAATCCGGGCGAGTTCACCATGCGGCAGCTGGCCGACCTGGTACTGGAGCTGACCGGCAGCGGCAGCGAGATCGTCTACGGCGAACTGCCGGTCGACGATCCGCGCGTACGCTGTCCCGATATCAGCAAGGCGGTCGACAATCTGGGTTGGCAGCCGAGCATCCCGCTCCGGGAGGGATTGCAGCGCACCATCGCCTGGTTCAAAGAGCATCTACCCGCATCTTGAGAGTCTTCAGTTTCCTGCTCCTGGCTTTGCTGGCGGCCGGTTGCGCCCGGATGGGCCCGCCGGACGGCGGGGAACGTGATACAACCCCCCCGCGCATAATCTACTCCCTGCCTGAAGTGGAAGCCGTCTCCGTCGATCCCGGCGCGCCGATCGTTCTGAAATTCAGCAAGTATATGGATCGCGCTTCAGTGAGCCAGGCGGCTTTCTTCTCACCACCCCTCTCCGGTGAAGTGATATGGCGCTGGCGCGGACGTACCGTACGTATCACGCACACCGAACCGTTCGCGGCTCAACGGACTACGGTCATGACCCTGGGAGCGGGGATGACCGATTACAGCGGCAATGAAATGCGGGAACCGTTCGCGCTGGCCTTCAGCACGTCAGAGCTGCTGGAGCGGGGAGTGTTACGCGCCGGGATCACCGGACTGCCCCCGCGGGAAACCGCCGAGCTGTGGCTGGTTGACAGCATCCAGGCGGGCATGCAACCGCTGCATGTGTTGCCGGTAAAGGCGGACGGGCGGGCCTACGATTTCCTCTACCTGCCGGAAGGGCGGCGCCAGCTGGTTGCGGTACAGGATATCGACCA
This sequence comes from uncultured Bacteroidia bacterium, assembly GCA_964517435.1. Lineage (GTDB taxonomy): Bacteria > CAIWAD01 > CAIWAD01 > BS150m-G50 > BS150m-G50 > BS150m-G50. Next base: position 70,740 of record CAZFEC010000005.1, read on the forward strand.
CGACCGGAGCTGGCATCCCTTCAGTGAGCGCATCGGCTTTCCGCGCCAGCCGGTGACGGTGCCCGATACGACTAATCTGCACCTCTTTCACCTGGACTACGCCTATCCCGACACGGTGATACTCAACGCGGCGCGACCGTTGCACAGCCGCCTGTTGCGGCTCAGCGGCTTTTTCCCCGATTCCCTGCGGGGAAGCGGCTGCCAGCTGTGCAACTGGCCCGGCACTGAGCTGTATACCGCTCCGGTGCTGTTCGCCGATCGCTTCCAGGCGCTGCTGGCGATTCCGGCGGCGATCACGGCCGACAGCGCCCGTCTGAGTCTGACCGGTCGCTACCCCAGTATTCAGTTACGTTTCGCCACCTCCGCCTTCAGCGATACCTTCAAGACGGCGATCACCGGCATCGATCCACGCGGTGCGGACGTCCTTCCCGGCAACCGGATCACGGTTACCGCCGGGGAACCGCTTCTGCTCGCGGATCCGGCCCGGATTACTGTCCTGCTCAACAGCGTCGATACAGTGGCGGTTGAGCGGGTCCTGCCGCTGCCCGAGGGAGGAGTGATCGAGATCGCTCCCGGCTGGAACTGGAGCGATACCTGTGAAGTCCGGCTGGAGGCGGGTTGCCTGAGTGATGTCGCCGGCAACACCGTACCCGACAGCACCCTGACCCGGCGGTTCGCGGCGCTCGAGCGTGAGTCGCTCGGTGGCCTGGATGGGCTGGTAACCGGCGTCGGCGCCGACGCTGACATCTGGGTGCAGCTGCGTACCTGGCTGGGCGACCAGGTTGCCGTTTGCCCCGCCGGACCGGACTTCAGCTTCACGGATATCCCCGCCGGCGAATACGCGATCCGGTTATGGTGCGACCTCGACGGTGACGGCGCCTTCAGCGGCGGCAGCGCCGATCCCTTCATCTACGCCGAACCCTATGTCGTTCTGCGTGATACATTTCAGGTGGCGCCGCGCTGGCAAGTGGGCGGTTTGCTTTTGGACGGAAAGGAGCTCCTGGATGAGTGAGATCAAATCGGTGATCATGGCCGGTGGTATCGGCGCTCGCTTCTGGCCGCTGTCGCGGCGGCAAAATCCCAAGCAGTTCCTGTCGCTGACCGGCGATCTGAGTCTGATCGAGGAGACGGCCAGGCGTCTGCAGCGCCTCTCCAAACCGGAAGACATCTATATCATCAGCAATCATAGATACAGTGAACGCTTGACGGCGCTCTTACCCGGGATTCCGCGCGACAACATCTTCTTCGAGCCGGTGCAACGCAATACCGCGCCCTGTATCGGCCTGGCGGCGACCGTGATCGAACAGCGGCATCCCGGCAGTGTAATGGCGATATTTCCGTCCGATCACCTGATCGGCAACGAACGCGCCTTCACCGGCCGCATTCGGGAAGCCGCCGCCATAGCGGGCAGCAGGGATGTACTGATGACGATCGGTGTTGAACCGACCCGCCCCGAAACCGGTTACGGTTATATCCAGCTGGCCGGTGAGATACAGCCTGGTTGTCATCAGGTGCGGACTTTCGCGGAGAAGCCGAACCTGGCTACCGCCCAGCGTTTCATCAGCAGCGGCGATTTCCTCTGGAATTCCGGAATCTTCGTCTGGCGCAGCTCCGTCTTCCTGCAGGCTCTGCAGCAGCACCTGGAGGATGTGTACGACGTCATGACCGAACTCAAGCCTGTGGTCGACACTCCGGAGTTCGAAGCGCAGCTGCAGCGGGTGTTTCCGCTGTCGCCGTCGGTTTCCGTCGATTACGGTATCCTGGAGCAATCGCGCAACGTCGCGGTGATCCGCGCCAAGTTTCCCTGGAGTGATGTCGGGTCCTGGCAGGAAGCCTACCTGCGCAGTCCCAAGGATCAGGACCAGAACGTGATACAGGGTGAGGTAATCGCCGTGGATGCAAGTGGCAACTACGTGCGGACGGAAGCGCAACGTCTGATTGCGCTGGTCGGCGTTAAAGACCTGGTGGTGATCGACACCGGCGACGCACTGCTGGTGGCGCGGCGTGATACAGTCCAGGATGTAAGCCAGATTGTGAACCAGCTCCGCGAAGAGGAGAAAGACGAATATCTCTAGACTAATTCGGAAAGAAGTGGTATGAAAGGCAAAGCAGCGTCGGAGCGGACTGAACGGGAAAAGCAGCTCCGGAAACAGCTGGAACAACTGAAGGCGCAAGCCGCTCAGCATGGTATCCAGGTACGTCTCGAGCAGGGGAACTTCAGGAGCGGCAGTTGCCGCGTGGAAGAGCGGCAGCAGATTATTATCAACCGCCGTCTCACGCTGGAGGAGCGGGTTATTCAACTGCAGCGAGAGCTGGAACGGCGGAATGTCACCCCGGTAACGGACGGTGACAAACCGGAAACCGACGACTGACGGCAAGCAAGGGAGTAATCCCGGGGAGGTAGTATGCTGGTGAAGTTCCTGAAATCGGTGAGGATCTTTCGCAGGCTCGACGAAGACGCATTGACAGAGCTGGCGGATTATTTCAAAACCCGTCACTACGGCAAAAACAACCTGATCATCTTCGAGGATGACGCCGGTCTCCAGTTTTTTGTGATACGCAGCGGCCAGGTGAAGATCTCCCGCATCAGTCAACAGGGAGAGGAAGTTATCCTAGCCATCCTGGGACCGGGACAGTTCTTCGGCGAAGTTTCCATTATCGACGGCGGTCCGCGCAGTGCCACCGTCACTTCGCTCGACGATGTGGAGCTGTTAAGCATCAGCCGCGAACGTTTTCAGTATTTCCTGAGTGAGTATCCGCAGCTGGCGCTGGCACTGCTGCGTGAGATGGCATCGCGGTTCCGCAAGAGCGATGCGCAGATCAAGAGCCTCTCCCTGATGGATGCCCGCGAACGGGTGGCCAACACCCTGTTTCAGCTGGCTCTCGAGATCGGTCTGGAGCGGAAAGAGCGTGAATATGTGATCGAAGACCTGCCCCTACAGCGGGACTTGGCCAACATCGCCGGTACCTCACGCGAGACCGTCTCCCGCATCATCACCCGTTTCCAGGAGGAGGGGCTGGTTCAGCGCGAAGGCAACCGGCTGGTGATACCGGACGTCTTCCGTCTGGAGCGGATCTTCAACCAGGTGTAGCGGCCGCTTTCAAAGCGCGCGTCCGCAATGACCGGCCTGAAACTGAAACCGCCTGCTGTCCGGAAGGATAACAGGCGGTTTTCATTTTGTATCACGTTGTCCTGGCAGCCTACCGGATTATCTCCGGCGCCTACCGGATTATCTCCGGCGCCTACCGGATTATCTCCGGCGCCTACCGGATTA
>CAZFEC010000005.1:74114-98657 GCA_964517435.1 uncultured Bacteroidia bacterium
GCCTACCGGATTATCTCCGGCGCCTACCGGATTATCTCCGGCGCCTACCGGATTATCTCCGGCGCCTACCGGACCAGCGTCATCTTGCAGGTGCGGATGAAGTCACCGCTTTGCAGCCGGTAGAAGTAGATACCGCTGGCAACCTGTGATCCATAGTGATTGCGTCCATCCCAGATCGTCTGGTAACGCCCCCAGTTGAAGCTTTCCCGGTCGAGCAGGGTCTGCACCAGTTCACCGCGCAGGTTGTAGATCCGCAGCGTGACGGTAGCCGGCTCCGGCAGCGCAAACTCGATCGTCGTAGAGGGATTGAAGGGGTTGGGGTAGTTCTGGCTGAGCTCCCAGGCTTCGGGGATGCTGAGCGATTCAACCGCTACCCACTGGTTGTAGAACTCGCTGCTGCCATCGAGGTCAATCGCTTCGAGCAGGTAGAAGTAGATCGCACCCGGTTCGATTTCCGCATCGCTGTAGCTGTAGTCGTTGGGTTGCGCGGAGTTGCCCGCGCCGATCAATTCGGTATACTGATCGAAGTGCGCCACCTGCTCGAATTCGTTCAGGGCGGGCATCAGATCGGGATCGGTGCCAACTGCCCGCCAGACCGCGAAACCGGCGCAGTTCTGCTCGGTCTCCGTCGTCCAGAACAGCTGATTGACGCCGTTGCCCGGTACCGCCGAGAAGCTGGAGAAGCTGACCGGCAGGTTGTGGTCCTCCGCGTCGGCCGGCATCGGGAAGGTGCCGCTGACATCGTCGGCCGCCGACGCCAAATGGAAGTCGGAAGACTGTGATATCTCCATACCGAGTGTGTGCGAAGTTTCAGCGCCGGTCGAGATGTCCACCGTCAGCAGCAGCATCTCGCTGGTACCGTAAGTCGTGCCGAAACCGCCGCCGATGCTGAAGGAAGGATTGACCGTGCCGACCTGGTCCAGACCGAGCTGTACATCGGTGCCGCTGTCCCAGAGGCCGTTGTTGTTGACATCGTGCCACAGCTGGAACTTGGAGATGTCGCTGGAAGTGGCGCTGGAGCTGGAAGTCTTGGTGAAATCGATGGAGTTGAGCGTGATGGTGGCGCCGTCCATTTCAGCCGACATCGTCACCGAGACCAGCGTGTTGTGTGTGGTGCCGGGGTTCATGACATGCCCGACGTCGGTGGCGGATACGGTCAGGGTCGGGTTGACCAGCATGCGGGCTCGCGTGGCGGCGATCGGCGTACCTTCCACCGGATTGCTCTGCGAATCCTCGCCGGAGACCCACCAGAACATATACAGGTTGTCCTGACCCGGTGACAGGGCAGTGGAATTCAGATACTTGGTGATTTGATCACCGCTGACGGTTACCTCGGATGAATCCTGTTCACCATAGCCACTGTAGAGGGAGCCGTTATCATCCCACGCCCAGTGCAGCATGAAGGTCTCGCCGTTTTCACCCGAGCTGACATCGCACTGCAGAGTCATATCCTGCGTGCCGGTCAACCGGATATGCTCGTCGTTGGCGTGGTTGGGATTGGAGAGCGTCGGCGCGTTGACGGTGATCGTCTTGGAAGCGTTGGTACTCGCGGTATTCTCCGGCAGCGAGAATTGGAAGCTGGCGGAGATGGTGTGCGTTCCGGCATCCGCCGTCAGGGCGATGCCCTGCGCGGTCAGGTCGCAGATGCCGCTGGAGAAATCGCCGGCCTGATCCAGCGTGTCGTCATTACCGGAACCGAGACCGGTGATGGTGCCGTTGGTAGAGTTGACCGTGACGTTGTTACTGGAAGCGTCAAAGCTGGTGGCGGTGTTGAGGTAACGATCCTCGATCTTTACGGTGTTGGTGCCGGTCCAGGCGGCACCGCTTTCCGATGAGCCGGACGCCAGCGAGAACACATAGTGGTCGGCCGCGGCGTGACCGGTCGTGACGCTGCTGGAGGTCACGCCGGTCAGGGTGGGGGAGCCGGAGTTATCGGAAGAAGTTATGGTGGCGGCGTCGGCGTCGTAAAACACCACCGCAACATTAGCGCTGACACCGTCGGTGAAACTGACGCTGCGGTTCGCCCAGCTGCCGCTGGTGACGCCGTCGATCGTGGGCGGCGTGCCGTCCGGCGCGTTGCCGGCAGTGCTGGCGAAGTCGATATCGCGGCTGTCGTCCTCGTCCACGACCACGTACTTATTATCGTCGACGACATACAGCACGATATTGAATGAAGTGCCGGCGGTCTGCTGCGTGGGGGTGCCGGTCATGCCGGAACCGTTGACGAAGGTCTGCCCCGGCAGCTTGGTCAGCAGTTGCGATGCTGACTCGGCGTTGATAGTAGCGTTTTGAGTCGCGGAACTCAGCAGATTGGCGTAAACCAGAATCGTCTTGCTGCCGGTCTGGGTACAGGCGTAGTAAAAGGTGACCGAAGTATCCGCCGTCGTCATCGAGACATAGGTGACATTATCACCCGGCGGCGTTTCCCGGAAAGTGCCGTCACCGGTGCCGCTGGTCTGGGAGAGATTGATGGTACGGTCCTCCCCACTCTCCGGGTGTCCGTACGCGTCGTGCACCGATACGCCTATCTGATCCTCGTAGGTGTTGACCGGTTCATCGACTTCCGGCGTGGTGAAAGAGAGGTGGTGGGCATCCTGGTAATTACCGCGGGATCCGCTGAAATCGGTGTTGCCCTGATCGTCACGAGCCTTGATGCGGTAATAGCCGTATTCGGTGCCAAGGGTATAGGTGCCGGCGTAGGAACCATCCATATTGGTATCCTCGGTGCCGACATCGTTCCAGTCGATATTGTTGGTGGAACCCTGCAATCTGACCCCCGCTATGGAGGGATCGGTGGTGCTGTTATCAGCGGTGGCGGTCCAGGTGACTACTCCCCCGAGGAACTTTGAGGTGGCGATCGGGGTGTTCATGGTCGGCGTGGCGGGATCGATCGCCTCAGTGGTAAGGGCCAGAGTGGCCTCATCCGCCATCTCGTTGCCGGAGAGATCCTCAAGATCGCCGACGGCGCTTCCGCCCTGGTCGTAGACGATGTTTCCGGTCCAGGAACGGTCAGGCAGGGCGCCGTCGAGAGTCAACGTCCAGACGGTGCCGCTGCCGGTCAACGAGGAGCCCCAGATTTGCGTGCCGATACCATCCCCGGTCGCCTTGAAGTTGGCGGCGCAATCACCGCCGACCTCCTGCACCGTTTCATTGAACTCCAGGTTGACTGTCGTCAGACTGGTCGCTTCCGTATTGCCGGCACCTGCCACCAGGACCGGTGGAACGGTATCCGCCTCGCAGAGACCCCAGACAAAGCCTAGTCCGCTGCTCTGCGGTTGAGTAAAGCTATCATAAGCGCCAAAGGCGTCGGTGTAGGTTTCGTAGTCCCGATAGCGGCTGAAACCGGAGGAGGGTTCTAACTGGCAGTAAATAGTAAGTGTGGAATCATTTGCTCCCCAGGAGGTAGGAGCGATCACCAGGAAGGTGACTATGGAGTCACCGCTGCTGTAGTTGAAATTACTGACCGTGCTGGTACGGTCGTAAGAGTTGTTGGCGTCTCCGGTAGCAGGGGGTGAATCGGTGAAAGTACCAAATGAAAACCCGTCAACGCCGGTAGGCGTCCCGGAGGTCACATGCATAACGACGCTGATCGTCTCACCTGATTGGATCGAATTATCTGTTCGCCCTCCACTGCCGTAGAAATAGAGACTATCCGCGAAATGAAACTCCGCCAGCGCTGGAGAGACCAGCCCGGCCATCAGCAATACGACAGCAATGAAAAGTCGGCTACTTGTGTTCATGGAGGTCCTCCGGAAAGCTGCGTGTATCGTCCTGATAATCTCTAATTAGTTTAGCGCGGGGTGATGTCGCTCGACATCCTCCTGCCGGTTAAGATTGTTGAATCAATAGAGTGTGCGTGGGTAGATATTTATCGATCATAATTGTCGGTCCCAAAGGGGATTCGAGAGGTGCTCTATACAGTAAAGTGTACTGTATGTCTCAGCCGGTCATCACCTCCCGATTGCACACGTACAAAAACAAATGTACTCTAAGGAATCGGTACATGCTACTGCTAAAAATATTAGCCAAAGTGCTGCAGTTCGGCAAGGAAAAACCTTGAGAGCCATGGCCTTCAACCAGTTAGGTTCCTCTTCCGACACCCTCCTTCCTGCTGCTGGTGGACACTCCGGCTGCGGGAATCCTGCTTCACTTGATGGCGTTAGCTCAGTTCACACCTCCAGCAGCGAACCGGCAGTTTTCCGGCGTCTGCCCAAGCGTCACGGCAGAGTGGACTCTGCCCCGCTTTTTGCATTAATTGGAATCAGGGGAGAATAAGAACCGACCGCACCGTCGCCACGGGAGGAAACCGCGATGTCCAGCCAGGTTGATTGCAGCATCTACTTCGACCGGGTAGAGCATCCGGTGGCTATCATCGACGACGGTACAATCCTCCGGTACGCCAATCCCCAGTTCCTTACCCTCTGCGACCTCGACGTCCTGGAAGAGATACCGCTTATCTCCGCCGTCGAGCGTACCTGCAACAACAAGGTCAATCTTCACCTGTTGAGCCAGTTCATCGCGTCATCCCTGCGGGAGCCGCCAAAGGCCGACAGGTTCGTCACGCGCTGTCTTGACGATCGCCGGATCCGTATCATGCGGCTGGTGACCGGGCCGCAGCCGCTCTTCCTGCTGGAATTCGATTTGCTGGGGGTGGAGGATGGCGAGCTGCCGCTGGAGCAGCTGGAAGACCTGAAGCGACTGGTGCAGGATCAGCGCCTGGAGATCTACAACCAGGCGCATCGCTACGCGGAGATTTTCGACCACGCCGGCGAGGCGATCCTGCTGTTTCTGCGCGACGGATCGGACTGGATATTGAACGATACCAACCAGGCCGCCCGCGACATGCTGGGGCGGGACCACGCTTCCCTCCTGAACCGGCATCTGCAGGAGTTCCTGCCCGGCGAGCTGCTCCACCAGCTTGAAGAGAGCTTTGAGCTGGGCTTGCTGCTCGAGGAAGGCCTGCAGACCGAATCGATCCTCCGCGTTACCCCGGAACAGGAACTTCCGGTCAAGGTACAGGCCCGTTTGCTGGAGCTGAGGGAGGGATCGGTGCTGCAGCTGTATCTGCAGGGGGTGGCGGAGCGTCGTCTGATGGAGGACAAGCTGCGCCGGCGGGTCCGCGAGCTGTCGATTCTGCATGAGATCAGCAGCGTGCTGCTGGAGAGCCGCGATCTGAACCATGTGTATCACATTATTCTCACCGGCGTAACCTTTGGCCAGGGTCTCGGCTTCAACCGCGCTTTTCTGCTCTTCTACGACGAGGATTCCCGCCGACTCACCGGTGAAACGGCGGTCGGTCCCGCCAACCGCGAAGAGGCGGACCATATCTGGGACGACCTCAACCGCCAGGACATGAACCTGCAGTCGATCCTGCATTCCTACCAGGAGATCTCCTCCCGGCGGGATGTCACGATCAACAACCTGGTGCGGCAAATCTCGATTCAGCTCGAGGAGGGATCCTCCCGGATCCAGAACGCGTTCAATCACAACCAGCACCGCGCGCTGGAGCGGGAGGAGGTGGAGAGCCCGGAAGATCACCAGTTGCTGGATTACCTCGGTGCCGACACCTGCTGGATCGCGCCGATCATCTCCTTTGCCGGTGAGCAGCCGCAGTGGCGGGGGGCACTGGTTGTCGATAACATCATCACCGGGCGCGTCCCCTCGCTGGAGGACATCGAAGCGCTCGGAATCTGCGCGCACAACCTGGCCCTGACCATGGAGCGCTTCGACCTGATCAACGAGCTGAAGATCAAGATCCAGCACCTTGAGGAACTCTATCAGAAGTACCGCGAGAGCAGTCAGAAGCTGCTCTTCGCTGAAAAACTGGCCGCCATGGGCAAGGTGGCCACCCGTATCGCCCATGAGATCAAGAATCCGCTGGTCTCAATCGGCGGCTTCGCGCAGAAGCTGAAAAAAGCGATGGCGCCGGACGACCGGCTGAACCGGTATGCCACCATCATCACCGACGAAGTGCGCCGGCTTGAGAACACCCTCTACAGCGTGCTCTACTTCTCCAATCTGCGTCAGACGGAAAAACAACCGTTCGCCATCGCCGACCTGCTGAATCACTGCGCCGAGCTGTTCGCCGACGAGCTGGAGAGAGCCGGTATCGAACTGGAGATCAAGCTCGCGCCGGAGGTTGGTGAGATCGTCGCCGACTACAGCCAGCTGGAGCAGGTGTTCATCAACCTGCTGCGCAACGCGATCGAGGCGATCGGGGAGGGGGGCAGGATCGGTTTATCGGTGGAGGCGGACCAGGATAATTACTACTTTAAAATGGAGGACAATGGTTCCGGCCTGAGTATGGATGACTTCGATATGCCCTTCGAGTCTTTCTTCTCGACCAAGGCCACCGGAACCGGCCTCGGTTTGACGATCACACGGGAGATAGTTGACAACCACGGCGGCAAGATACAGCTGGTCAACCGCGATCAAGGCGGGACCTGCGTCAGCATGCACTTGCCGCAAAGGAGTGGAGGTGCTGAATGAAGAAGATCCTGTTTGTGGACGATGAGGAACACATCCGCCTGCTCTACGAAGAGGAATTCCGTGACGAGGGATATGAGGTACATCTCGCCGCGAGCGGTCAGGAGGCGATCGACAAGGTGCGGGAATTAAAACCGGACGCGGTGGTGATGGACATTCGCATGCCTGGCATGAACGGGCTGGATGCCATGTCCCGCATCGTGGGCGAATTCAACACCACCCCGATCATCATCAACAGCGCCTACTCCCATTACAAGAGCGATTTCTCCAGCTGGCTGGCTGACGCGTATGTGATCAAGTCGTTCGATCTGACGGAACTGAAGGCAGCCATACGGGAGGTGCTGGAAAAACGCAACTCAGAGTAATCGCCGTCTGATCTCTCTCTACACACCGGATCAGCAAGATGGTGTTCCCTGGGTGACGATATTGATAAAAATGAGAACGGGCGCGACCTTCTCAGGAATTATTCCCATCTCTGTTGAAGGTTGCATGTTTTCAATGTTTTTTATAAGCTTATTAATGCTTTGAAGGAGCAGTACTCTCGAGATAATCTACCATCAAGCGGATTTAAACGGATTGCTACCAACCTGTCCCCTCGCGCCCCTGGTTGCTGCGAGCAGGTAGCCGCCATACTACTAGGAGATACCATGAGAAAAGCCAGCCTATATCTGGTTGCGTTTGCCGTCCTTATGTCGACAGCCTACGCCGCATCCCGCGACGCGGACCTCGCCGCCATTCAGGCGTCAATCGCTGCGGAGGGATTGCAATGGACGGCGGGACACAATCCGATTTTCGATCTGCCACTTGAGGTCCAGCGGGGGATGCTGGGTGCCGACATTCCGGTCGATCGCTGGGATGAGGAGCGATCCGACTACACCCCCAGTCCCCACCGCTTCAACCTCAATTGGAACGATTACGACGGCAATGACTGGGTGACCGGCGTGCGGGACCAGGGTCAATGCGGTTCCTGCTGGGACTTCGGCAGTATGGGCGCTTTCGAATCAGTCGTACTGCTGGCCTTGAACTGGCCCAATATCGATCTCGACCTTTCGGAACAGTGGGTACTCTCCTGCTGCGACGATGTCGGATACAACTCCTCCTGTAACGGCGGTTGGGGCTACGATGTCTTCAATTTCGTCCGTGATTACGGCGTGCCGCTGGAGAGCTGCTTCCCCTACGAAGCCAGCCACGGCATTCCCTGTTCCGGCGCCTGTTCCGAAGTCGAGGAACAGCTGATCTTCCTGGGTGACTTCCACGAAATCACCGCCGATTGGGTCGATGTCGACGCCATCAACGAAGCGCTCGTCAATTACGGACCGGTCTGCACCGTATTCTGGGTGTACGGCGATTTCTCCTCCTACACCGGCGGTATCTACCAGCACACCTGGGGCAGCCTGCAAGGTGGGCACCTGGTGGAGCTGGTCGGTTTCGACAACGCCAACCAGTGCTGGATCGTCAAAAACAGCTGGGGCGGCAGCTGGGGCGAAGAAGGTTATTTCCGCATCGCCTATGAATCCAACTGCGGCTTCGGCAGCTACACCCTGGCTCCGCAGTACTTTCCGCCCGCCGAGATCAGTCTGAACCTGGTGATGATCGACGATGACGCCAACGGTGCCAGCGACGGCGACGGCGACGAGGTGATAAACCCGAACGAGACAATCGAGTTGCGGCTGCGCGTCTTCAACCGCATCGGTCAGCTGCCCGCCGGCACCGCCCAGCTGGAGCTGGATGGCCCCGTTACTATCCTGGACGGCCAGATTTCGACTCCCATTCTGAACGAGGGGGACAACCTGCTGGCGGAGCCGTTCGTCTTCAGCATCGATCCCGATGTCGATGACGGTGAGATTCTGCATTTTACAGTGACCATCCAGCCGGAAGACAACGATCCGGTGGTGTTGACCTTTACCCGCATGGTCGGGGCGCCGGTACTGGCCTGGCACGATGCGATTATCGATGATCTGCTCAGCAGCGTCGGCAACGGCGATTCCTACCTCAATCCCGGCGAGGAGGTCGATCTCTGGCTGTCGATCTTCAACCAGGGTGGCGACGAGGCGCTGGATGTCAGCGGCTGGCTGGAGTCGGATGATCCCAATGTTACCTTGCAGCAGGTTGAGTTCACCTGTTCCGACATTCCCGAAAACGAATCGCGGCAGAGCGGCACTCCCATTCTGCTGAATGTCGCGCCCGATTGCCCCATCAACCATGATATTGAGTTCACGCTGCACCTGGAGTCGAATGGCGGGCGTGTGTTCGAAGACAGTTTCACACTGACGGTACACGGGCTGGATCTGGAATTCTACTCCCGCCATCTGGTCAGCGACGAAAACTCCAACGGTTACATCGATCCGGGTGAAACGGTGGAGCTGGAATTTACCATCAGCAACATCTTCGCGGTGGATTACAGCGATGTGGTAATGTCGTTCGTGCCGGTCGATCCCGATCAGCTGGTCTGCAACTCCGGCGGCGAGGTTGATTTCGCCCTGGTGCCGGCGGGACTGGAGACAACTTCCAGCACGACGCTCAGCGTAACCACCGCCGCCGATCTGCCGGTCAATTCCTTCCCGGTGGTCGATGTCACCCTGCACTGCGAAAGCTATCCCGATCGCACCTTCCAGCTGATCATTCCGGTGGCGGACGTCAAGATTCTCAACGAGTGTGAAGGTGTCATGGAGAACATGATGTTCGAGGATGTCATGACCAGATGGCACCGGACCACCTATCGCAGCACCACCACGGTCAACAGTTTCTATCTCGGCGACGAGGAGACCAGGTTGTACGAACCGTGGCAGTCCAGCTGGTTGACGCTGGTACTGGATGATGCGAATCCCGATTATGTTGTCTCTTTCAACAGCTGGCTGCAGCTGGCCGACGGCGATGCCGTGACGCTGAAGATGGTGCATCAAAACAGCGGCGGCTGGATCGAACTGGCCGAGATCACCGTCGAGGGCAGCTGGCATCATTATGACGTGCCGCTCAATCTGACGGAAGTGATCGATGTGGTTGTCCGTTTCGCCTTCCAGTCTGACGGCGAAACGGAAGCGGAGGGCTGGTACCTGGATGACATCATCGCATACGACGGCCACGGTTTCCAGGCCGTGACGGAGCCAACGCTTCCCACCGCCTTCACGGTGGCGCAGAACTATCCGAATCCCTTCAATCCCGCCACCAGCATCAGCTGTCAGTTGCCGCAGCCGGCCGAGATCACGCTGCAGGTGTACGACATGCTGGGACGCCAGGTGGCGCTGCAGCGGCTCGGGCTGCAGCCGGCCGGGGAGCTCGAAATCCTCTTCGACGGCAGCCGGCTGACCAGCGGTGTTTACTTCTACAGCGTCCAGGCGCTGAGCGCCGGACAGGCGCAGTATTCGCCGGCACGTAAGATGCTGCTCGTCAAATAGATCGAGCAAATTACTGAGGTAAATGAAAGCCCCCGATCGCCTGAGCGGTTGGGGGCTTTTTATTTTATGGAATCGTTTGAACTCCCGAATGCAATTCGAATTTAAGCCCCGTAAACGTTGCCGAAGGCAACGCTTTAAGGGGCGGCTTCACTCTAGCCTGGGGCGTCAGCCCCAGGTAGATGCGGCAGTGAGAACCAGTCCCGAAGGGCCGGCTTGCAGTATCCCGGGGTGTCAACCCCGGGTACGTTTGGAATGAGATTCCTTTAATCCAATGGCCTGATTCACAGATTCCCCGGGGTTCACACCCCGGGCAACAATAGATCGACCCGCCTTTCCAGAAGGATTACTTCGGCATCGTACCGACATAGAAACGGCGGGGCTGGTTGTTTTTGCATCCGGTCTCCTGGGGCTGTCGATTGCTGGGCAATCGCCTTCACCCCAGGCTAGGAACAAAACGCCCCTTCGGGGCTTCTTGTCCCAGTTAATCCCGCAGGGGAGGCACACCTGGCCCTTGGTGACACATGTTGAGATATCACACCTGTATTTGGAAACTCAACCAGAGACGTAGGACACAAGGTTCGACTCATCGATCAACAAACACCCCTTCACCGCTGGCGGGATCATCGTCGGTGTCGGTGAGCAGCCGGCGGCCATTGCCGCGCAGCGAGTCGCTATAGGTGTCCTGCCCGCCTCCCAGGTCGAAAAACAAACCCAGGCTCAGCGCGCCACGCCCCTCGTCGTAACTGTTGCCGCCGCCGGCGCCCTGTGAGGAGCCGCCGGCACTGTAACTGTCACGCCCAGCCAGATCGCAGAAAACCGCCATGGCGTTCTGGGCGCATCCTCCCTGCGAGAGGGAGCCGCCCTGGTAGCTGTCGTTTCCCGCGCAGTCGAGGAAGAGCGCCGCACCGACGTCCCAGGTGCCCCCCTGGTTGGTGGCTTCCTGTCCGAAGTAGTGATCGTCGCCACCCGCGTCGAAGAAGCAGGCCGCCGCCTGGTGTGCCAAGGCCGCCTGACAGTAGCGGTTGCCGGTGACGCGGTCGTTCCCCCCACCGTCGCTGAGGAGACCGAAACCGAAGAAGTAACCGCAACCCTGCGAAAAGTTACCCGCGATGTATTCGTCGTCTCCCTGCCGGTCGGAGAGGATGCCGACGCCACCTGTTGCCAGCTGGCGGAAGCCGACGCCCACTCCCTGCGACCAACCGGACCAGGTCGCTTCGTTGCCATAACCGTTCGGATGCTTATGTGTTGCCAGATAACGATCAGCGCCGGCGAGATCGAGCAACTGGCCGCACCCCTTGGCGCCGCCGCACCCTTGCGCGTAGAGCGCGGCGTTGTAGCTGTCGTCACCGGCGTCGTCCCGCAACAGGCCGCAACCGAACCAGGCGGCGGCCTGCACCGCTTCCTGACCGAGGTAGAGATCGTCGCCCGCGTAGTCATGCAGCAGGCCGCAGCCGGCGAAAGCGCTGCCCTGCGCCAGCCTCGCTCCGGAATAGACATCATCCCCCGCCAGGTCCAGCAACAGACCGGTGCCCGCGAGCCCGCTACCGCTGGCCGCTTCGCCGTTACCGAGATAACTGTCATCGCCTCCGAAGTCGATACAGATGCCGACACGTCCCTGCCGGTAGTGATGCCGGTCCCCGTCGGCGATGGTGAAGGGCGTGCCGCCGGCGTTGTTCAGGTAGAGATCGTCGCCGCCCAGCTCCAGCAGCAGAGCGATGGTCTCGGTATGCACATCAGCCTCCCCGCCGGCGATCACCACCCGGGCCTGGGTTGAGTCGGCCGCGGTGGCGCCCGGTTGCAGCGCCACCAGCGTATCGAGTAGAAGCCCGCCGCCGGCAGGCTGGCCGTCGTACCGCGTTCGCAGGTTGCGCTCCAGCACCGCCAGCGCCTCCGGATCATCCAATTGCGCCAGCAGTGCACCCGCCTCCGCCAACGCACCGTAATCGATATACCGGGTGGAAGTGATCAGCGCTTCGCAGTTTTCGACCAGCTCCAGATCCTCCTCCCAGTGGACGTAGAAAGCAGTGATGAAGCTCTCCAGCAGCGGCGCGCACCAGTCGGCCAGCGCGGCGGTCTCCGCCGCGGTCAACCCGGCAAAGGCGGCATCGATCCGGCGGTTGACCTCGCGCAGCAGCTCCAGCAGGTCGGGCAGGTCGTGTAGTGGCATTGTCGACACGGGAGGTGCCGCGACATCCAGGCAGCTGAACATGCCCGCCACCTGTTCCGTCGTCCCATTACTACCGCGGCTGCCGCTGGTGGTGAGCAGCCACTCGCCGGCGGATCCCACCAGGCGCGGCTCCAGCAGCACCGTCGCGACGGCATCCAGCGTATAATGCCCCCGGTATTCCGCCAGTTCACTTTGAAATGCGCGGCGGAGTTGCTCATACGACTCTTCCAGACCACATTCCGATATGGTCTCCACTATCAGGGCGTCAACCCGGGTCGAGGGTAGAGTATTCAACGGCAGCGCTGTACTGTCCGGAAAGGAGGTGCGGTCCCCCCGGCGCATGACGCCGGTATATTCGGCGCGATTGCCCAGAATCAGCGGCAGACGCTCGGTGCGATTGCCCCGCTGCAGGGTGAGGGTGACGCGATCGCCCGGCTGTCGCTGCTCCAGCAGCCGCCCCAGATCGGCAGCCGCGCGCAGTGTATCACGATCGATTGCGATCAGGATATCCCCCCGCTGCAGGCCGCAGATCGCGGCGGGCGAGCGGGGCACAATACGGGTCAGCTCGATGCCGGGCGGTTCCTCCGACCAGGCGTGACCGATACCCAGGTAGGACTGCGCGGTGGCGGTTGCCGCCAGACCGAGCAACAGCATCAGTGTGGAAATCAGCTGCAAGCGCATGACGTCTCCCGCGGTTGTCTGAACCGGCTCCGTTGAATCACTGGAATGTCGAAAACTATATCCCCGGACCTGCTACGCTCCAGGACGGCTAGTCCCTTTTCTCCAACAGTCGTTGGAAGAGGCTGACTAGAAGTTGAAGGTGAAATCGATATAGGGGAGACCAGGGAAGATCAGATTCTCAAATGAATTGATCAGGGCTAAATCGACGCTCATCCGTTCACCCATAAAACGGCATCCGTAGGAGATGAGGGGGTGGTCCATTTCCGGTATCCACCAGTTCTCGGTAACGAAGGCGACGCGTCGCCAGCGACGCCACTCCCCCCCCAGAATAATCATCGGGCGGTCCAACAGATCATCGTCGACGAAGCCGTAACCGAGACCGAAGGTTAAACTGGCGTCCGGCCTGCCGTACGTCCCCACGCCGTAGACAACGCCGACCACGTGGCTGAAAGCCTCGTCCTCATCCCAATTCGGAACGCTGATCAGCAGCGTCCCGATCGCGGCGTTGAACTCCTCACCCCTGACGACACTCAGTTTGGGTGTCAGGTACCACAGTTGCTTGTCCAGGCCGGCATCGGGCATGAGCGAGAAACCGCCTCCCAGTGTGAAGGAATCGGTCAGACCGTAGACGACGGTCGGGAAGAAGAGATAGTAATCGGCGAAGTAACCGCTTCCCTTGGGGAGCATCCTGCCGGTGGGGGCGAAGTAGAGACGTGATACATTCGAGTTAGGGAACCAGTAGCGGCCGTTGCGCAGCGCGCTGGCTGGTATCTCGCGGATGGATCGGATCCGTTCCAGCGGGATGGTGAGTTCACCCAGATCCGTCGCGAAGAATACCGTCTGCTCATCGTGTGATACAATCCGACCGAAGGTGCGGGAACTGTCGTCGGTGACGATGATCTGCAGGTGGTCCGGCGCCGGGGGATGGAGGGCGTTCCGGATCTCTTCCGGACTGTCAGCCAGGGCGGCGGTCGTGGCTAGGAGGGCGGCCAGCAAGGCCAGCGTAGATGTTACGGCGATGCTTCTGAACATTACTCCTCCACTTTTCGTTGCAGGTAGGTCTTACCCGCTTGTTTCACAACTGCGTTTGTGTGTTTCACTTTACCGGCGCCGGTTCCAGCCGCTGCCGGTTGTTGGAGATGTGCTCCGCGTCCAGTTCTATCATCAGGTAGTTGCGTTCCAGCTCCTGCGCTGCGACAGCCGTGGAGAGAGCGCCGGCAAAGGGATCGAGCACCAGGTCGCCCGCCTGGGACGAAGCCTCGATCAGACGCTTCAGGATCTCCAGCGGTTTGACGGTGCCGTGCTGGTGGCGGTAGTTGAAGGTGCGCTGGTAGAATTGGATGTTGCCCGCCTCATCTCGCTGGTAGAACACATTAGGCTGCCGTTTGCCGCGCAGGGGTTGCCCCTTGCCCTTGACGGCGAAGAGGATGAACTCGTGCTGCGGCGCCCAATCTCCCTTGAGGTCGCCGCTGCCGTGATTGCTCTTGACCCAGACCAGACAGTTTTTGTAGCGGAGCTGCTCCGGTACCGCCAGATCGTGGTTGAGGCGGGAAAGCGTCTCAACCAGGGCGGGGAAAGTCCGGTGGTCGCACCAGCAGTAGAAATGGCCGCCCGGTTTGAGCACCCGCCGGGACTGCGCAATGAAGTCATCCATGTCGAAAGTAATCGCGGAGACCTTTTTCACTTTCGGCCGTGCGATGGGGCGGTTCGACTGGTAGTCCTTGTAGGGCGGGTCGGTGAGAACCAGGTCGATGCAGTCGTCGGGCAGCTGGGGCAGGATGTCGCGGCAATCGCCGTGATACACCTGGTTGACGAACGTCTCTCTGAAAGCGGTAGAGGTGGACGGTTGTGTGGTCGGCATAGACTCCCCGCAGATCGCTGGTTGAATTGTATCACGCTGAGAGCGGTATCCGCATCGGCGGCTCACGCCTGCAGCCGGGCAGTCAGGGCTGCTTCTACCAGGAATGATAACTTCACAACGGATCAAACCCAAGGAATTGTGGAACACCAAGCGGGACCCCTGCGGCGGAACCGGCTTTACCTGCCGTTTCAGAGGGGATCAATGAATGCGACGTAACAGGCTCAGCTGCTGCGGATACCCAGCTCTTTCAACTTGCGGGACAGATTGGGCTGCTGCAGCCCCAGTTCGCGGGCGACGCGGCTGATGTTGCCGTCGAACTTCTCCAGCTGCAGCGTCAGGTAGAACACCTCGAACCGGCGGCGGGCTTCTGTGTAGGGCATGGTGGCCTGCAGCGACTCGGGTGGTGCTTCAGCCGCACCACCACCCAGCTGGGTGGTGAGCAGAGAGGTCGACACCTTGCCATCGGCGGCCAGGATGTAGAGCCTTTCCACCAGGTTACGGAGTTCGCGGACGTTGCCAGGGAACCGATGCCGATGCATGATCTCCTCGGCTTCCGGCGCAAACTCGAGCGGCGGCATCTGCATCTCCCGGGCGAAGAAACCGTTGTACCAGCGGATCAGGGCGTCGACATCCTCCGGCCGTTCCCGCAGGGGCGGCACATTCAGCGGGAAGACATTGAGACGGTAGAAGAGATCCTCCCGGAACTCTCCATTGCTGATCATCTGTTCCAGGTTCTTGTTGGTCGCCGCCAGGATGCGGACATCCACCTGGACCGGCTTGTTGCCGCCGACCCGTTCGAAGACGCCCTCCTGTAGTACGCGCAGCACCTTGGCCTGCGCGGTCAGATTCATGTCGCCGATTTCATCGAGAAAGAGCGTCCCTCCCTGCGCGGCCTCGATCTTACCGGTCTTGCGCGCGCCGGCACCGGTGAAGGCACCCTTTTCGTAACCGAACAGCTCGCTCTCCACCAGCTCGTTGGGGATGGCGGCGGAATTGAAACGAATGAAGGGATGCTCCGATCGCGTGCTGCGCTGGTGGATGGCAAAGGCGACCAGCTCCTTGCCGGTGCCGCTCTCCCCCCGGATCAGCACCTTGGTGTCGGTGCGGCTGACCCGTTCGATGGTGGTCTGCAGCTCCTGGAAGGCAACCGACTCGCCGATCATCTGGTAACGCGCCTGCTGGTCCTCCTCCTGCTGGCGGTTGCGCCGGCGCAGCCGCAGCCGTTCGGCGACGTTGCCGGTCGAGATTGTGATCCGGGAGATGGTCAGCGGCTTCTCCAGGAAATCGCTGGCGCCGCTCTTCACCGCCTGCACCGCCGTGCGAATGTCGCCGTGCCCGGAGATCATCACCACTTCGGTGGCGGCAAACTGCTGCCGCACCCGCTGCAGTACTTCCAGACCGCCCAGGCCGGGCAGCTTCACATCCAGGAAGAGCAGGTCGAAGGGCTCCTGCTGCATCAGGCTTAAGCCCTCCTCGCCGCTCTCGGCGGTGATCGCCTCATGCCCCTCGTCCTCCAGGATGCCCCGCAGGGTCTGGCGGATGTTCTTTTCGTCGTCGATTACCAGAATTCGCATGATTATTCTCCGGGTCACT
This sequence comes from uncultured Bacteroidia bacterium, assembly GCA_964517435.1. Lineage (GTDB taxonomy): Bacteria > CAIWAD01 > CAIWAD01 > BS150m-G50 > BS150m-G50 > BS150m-G50. The sequence goes on from CAZFEC010000005.1 coordinate 90,298, forward strand.
CACGCCTGGGCCAGCTTCAACACGATATTGAAGGTCGCACCCGCCGGTTGATTATTCGCGGCCGAGATGTCCCCCCCGTGCATCTGGACGATCCGGCGCACGACCGCCAATCCCAGGCCGGTACCCTGGCGGCGCTTCGTGAAGTAGGGATCGAAGATCTTGTCCAGATCCTCCGGCGCGATACCCGCCCCGTTATCCTTGACGCTGATCCGGAGGGAGGTGGGGTCGCGCTCGCAGTTGATCGTGATACACGGGTCTGCTTCCACCGCCTGGATGGCGTTCTCGATCAGGTTCACGAAAACCTCCCGCCACTGCATACGGTCACCGGTGAAGTGCTGGCAGTCGGAGGGAAAGTCGAAGGTGATCTCAGCCCGGTCGGTGTAGGACTTAATAATCTCTTCCAGCAGCTCCCGCAGGTCGAAGCGGGCGATCTGCGGCAACGGCATGTGGGCGAAATCGCGGAAACGGTTGACCAGCAGCTGCAGGCTGTCCACCTCTTCCTGTATCACGCCGATCGAATCGCGGAAGATCTTGTCGAAGGGAGTATCGAGATCCTCGTACTGCAGATCCAGCCTTTCCGCCGCCAGCCGGATCGGGGTGAGCGGGTTCTTGATCTCGTGCGCCATGATGCGGGCCATTTCCCGCCAGAGCAGATCCCGCTCCACCTGTACCAGCCGCCGCCGGCTGTCGGCCAGATCGCGGGTCATCCGGTTGAAGGAGACCACCAGGTCGTTGATTTGTGATACACGCGTCTCCTGAACATGCACCTCGAAGTTGTCGCGCGCGAGTTCCTGGGTGGCTTCCTGCAGCCGCCGCAGCGGCCGCATAATCAGCGTGCTGGAAAAAACGAAGATCAACAGCATCACCAGCATCAGAAAAACGAAGATGAAGGAGGAGTAGAGCGTCATGTCGTCGACGAAAAAAGCGCCGGTCAGGTTGATCTGCTCCACCTGCCCCATCAGGCCGCGTACGGAATCACGAAAAGCGTTCCGTTGTTCCTCCGGCAGCTGGTCGGAGGTGTCGTGATACAGCGCCGTGATCGATTCGTTCAGCTGATCGGTGTGAAGTTCCGTCTGGAAGGTCTGGAAACTGTAGATGAAGAAACTGCGGATGAAAAGCAGGGCGACGGTGAGCAGCACCAGCATCAGCAGCAGGATCTGGGCGCGCAGCGAGGGGAGGCGCCAGCTCATAGAATGAAGTCCGACCGTCTGAATGCGTTTGAAGTGAGTGAGAGACCCCCCTTGGGCCAGAGCCGGGCCAGGTCGAGATCGCGCATCAACCCGGGAAGATTGATGTCCTGCAGGTAGGCTCGCAGCTGGAAGTAGAGGGTGGTATCGCCGTTGAGTTCCTCCAGCCCAACCACCGGCAGTGAGCGGATGGCGCCGACATGGCGCCGCATTTCGTTTTCCACCGTCGTCTCGTGCTCCAGATTCTGTTCGCTGCAGTTGACGTGATACATCCGGTCGATCAGGTCGAGGGTTACCGCATGGTTGAAGCTGTAGCTGCGATGCGGTGCCGCCGAATCCGGTCTGAACACCTCCAGATCGAATTCGATCGTTACCGTCTGGCCCGCTTCCAGAATACGATCCAACTCCTCGGTGTGCCAGTCGATGATGTCGACCGAAAGCACGATGTTGTTTCCCTCCAGAGCCAGCAGGGGGTTGCTGAAACCGACATCAGTATTGGCTTCAGGGGGTATGAGGATCGATCCAACCGCAATCACCCAGGATGCCATTGTCTGCGCGAACGCTTCAAACATCTGCTGCCTTTAGCTCAGTAGGTTGCTGCTGTCAAAATAGAATGCGTCTGTCCGGGAAGCAAAAGAAAGGTGGTGACGGCCCCGCGACCGCCACCACCCGATTGTTCGATTCTTAGAATCCGAACCAGGGTCCAACCATGATGGTGTAACCTTCCATCGTAGTGTTGGGCGAATTCTCCATCTCAAAGTCTTCCTCGATCACCCGGTTCCGCCAACCCGGCTTTGAATAACTGAGCAGGTAGCCGCCTTCAACCATGATGCCGAGCCAGTCGGTGAAACGCACCAGGATGGAAGCGGTCGGTTGGACGAGCAGGTAGTTCTTGTAGAGTTCGAGATGACTGTTATAGGTGTTGTTTACGGTATTGGGGATGTTGTTCCAGTCATAATCGCTCGACTGCAGCTGATCGACGGTAACAGTGCTGTTTCCCCAGCCGACCATGCAGCCCAGGGAGGGAATGACATGGCTGAAGATGGGGAGTCGCTTTTCGAAAGTGATTCCGCCGTACATGAAGGAATGATGCAGGCGCCGGGTCACATCGGTGGTGGGATCGATCTCGGTGTTACCGGAGCGCCGGTCGCCGTAGTAACCGAACTGGCCGCCGATCATCCAACCTTTGCCCACGTTGCCCTTGAGACCGAGCCCGTTCATCAGAATCCGTTCATCCGGCATCTCCTGGAACTCCAGCGCGGTGAGGATGTGATTCATGGAGCTGAGCATATCCGGATCATCCTTGTTTACCAGATCATACGGGGTATACCAGATCGGATACCAGCCGATACCGCCATCACCCGGAGTGTGCTTTTTCTTCTCAATGATCACCTCATCAGGCTCCTCGCCCTCTTTGACCTCGGCCAGGGGGACGATATCACCTGAGGCTGACTGCAACACCAGGCCAGCGACGCCCTCCTCGCCATAACGGAAGTACTTGACCTGTACCAGGTCACCTACTGTGTGGCTCCGGATCAGGGAGACCAGGTGGTCCTCGTGGCGCACCGGGACGTTATCGAATTCCATGACGATGTCGTCCTCCATCAATCCCGCCTTGTTGGCCGCGCCGTCGCTGGTCGTACCGGTAATGAGCACACCATGACAGTAGGGGTAGTGCATCTGCCAGGCACGCTTGAAGGTGAGGTCGGAGAGGTAGACGCCCATCTTGGGGGTACGGGAGTCCATGCTCTTCAATCCCGTGAAGATCTGGATTTCATCTCCGGTCAGTTCGGCTTCGACCGCCTGCAGCTCCTGTTCCACTTCCTGCATCGCGGCTTCCACCTCACGCGAAACCTCCTCCATTGCCTTCTTCACTTCACCGGCAACTTCGTTCTCCGCCGCGGAGGTGTCTTTCTCCGGCAACAGCGCCAGTACCAGCAAGCCCAGGACGAGAATTGCGATAGTTTTCTTCATAGTGAGTTCCCTTCTGTTATCACTGCACAGTGTGTTGATTCAGTTTCTTTACCCTATTCAATACCGGTCCCGCGGGCTGTCTTTCCGGCTACTGCTCCGACCGGGACCCATGTTTCTTTCTGATGATATCGCCGGCACCGGAGGAGGAAACCCTCAGTTCTTCCGGATCGCCGTGAAAGATGATGTCGCCCACGCCGCTGACTCTGGCATTCAGAGCCTGGATGGGATACACCACCGCGTCACCGACGCCGCTGACCTTGATCTCGACCCGGTCGGTCGGGAGCTGCCCCGCGTCCAGGTCGCCCACACCGCTGACGGTTGCGGTGAGCAGGGCCGCCCGGCCTTCCAGGCGCAGGTCGCCGACGCCTGACAGGTGCGCTTCCAGATCGTCGACCTCACCGCTGAAGACCAGATCCCCGACACCGCTGAGTTTCAGCTCCAGATACTCGCTGGTAAAGTCGTGCGCCGTGAGATCGGCGGCGCCGCTCAGAGTGATACTCTCCAGCCGGGGAGCGCAGATCTCGATCTGCAGCTCCAGTTTCGGCTTGAATCCGCGGGTGTTGCGAATCACCAGCGTTTCGCCCTCCCAGTCGAATTCAATCAGCGGCAGCAGGTTTTCGTCGCCGTGCACTACGATGCTGGTGGCGGGACACTGGTGCAGCACCGCGTCGACGGTACCACCCAGCCGCAGCTGCGTGAATTCAGTGCATTCGATCACCTGTTCCGCCATGACGCCGTTGCCCTCGATCATACGGCCGTGGCTTTTGCCATTGAAGATGAGTACGAAAAAGGCGGAGAAGAGCGCGATCACCAACAGGAGCGTCAGCAATCCCGAAATGATAAAACCGTGTTCCGTGTAAATTTGGGGAAGCAGGGGAAGGTTCGTCCGCCGGCGTGGTCGGCGGGAGGGTTTTTTACTGCGAATATCTGTTGCTTTGTGTGTCATTCTTTCTCCTTCTGGGGCCAGTACCGCTTGATCATGTCGGATGACAGGCCGGACTGGTCATTCAATCCCTTCTGTATGCAACGGTTGTGCCAAAATGGCGGCCTGTCGTAAGAACTAAAAAAACAAGGCGATAAAGGGGCCTCCGGTTTCGGGATTACTCACTGTCTGCATATCTGTCGCATATGGGTATTTAGAAATGATATGTGCCGTTTCCGCTTTGCATTCAATGGTGGTCCCGCTGGAGTCAACCAGGTGGTGATTTGCCGGCCCCGATTGTGGAAGGCTGACCGGCACCTGCCGGCGCCGCCTGGCACTGCGGACAGAAATGGGCGGAACGCCCCGCCAGTTTGATCCGCTCGATCGGAGTTCCGCAACGTCGACACGGCTCCCCCCGGCGCCCATAGATCTGCAGCTTGCGGCGGAAGTTGCCCGGCCGGCCGCTGAAATCGACGAAGTCAGAAAAAGTGGTGCCGTGATGCCGGATCGCCAGCTTCAACACGCCCCGGAGGCCTCGGTAGAGCCGCCGCAGTTGCGGCTCGGCCAGCGATACCGGTGTCGCACGGGGGTGGAGACCGGCCCTGAACAGCGCCTCGTCGGCGTAGATGTTGCCGATGCCGCTGGCGATGCTCTGATCCAGTAACAGATTCTTGAGTGGAGCCCGCCTGCCGGCCAGGCGTTGCCACCAGCTTTCGAAGTCGATAGTCAGCATGTCGGGACCGATGTGCGCCGGCAGTGGCGGGGCGCCGGCCGGGACCAGCGCGATGCGGCCGAATTTGCGGATGTCGCGCCACCAGATCCGCCGCTCTCCGAAGCTGAAAACGGCGTGCACATGCTTATCCGGCTGGTATTCGGGCCGGGTGAAGATCTGTCCCGTCATCCGCAGGTGCAGCGACAGCAGGATTTTGCCGGAGGAGGTGTCGCCGGAGTCGAAATGGAGAAAAAGGAACTTGCCGTGCCGCGTGATCGCCGCCAGCCTCCGGCCGACCACAGCGCGCCTGACGGCGTTGAAGGATGGTTGGAATATCGGTTTCCACTTTGCGGTCAGGCCGGTACAGCGCTGTCCCGCAAGCTGCTCGCGCAGTCCCGCGGCAATAGTTTCAACTTCCGGCAGTTCCGGCATGCGGTTCCCGTGGTTATCGGTCTGGTGTTACCTGCGACTGCGCTCCCGGCGGTTTTCGCGCTGGCCGCTAGCGCAGCAGCGTAATGGAACCATTGTATACATCACCGCCGGTAAAACGCAAGCGGTAGAAATAGACACCGCTGGCGTAGCCGGAAAAATCGAGTTGGAGGCTGCTGTTGCCCCCCGGCAGGCGGTGCTGCGCTGAAAGCGGTCCCAGGTACTGACCCAGCTGGTTGTAGACCGACAGGTCGAAACAGCTGGCCCGGTTCAGCTGCAGCTCCAGCGTCGTGACGTTGTTGAAGGGATTGGGTCGCGCCCGCACCAGCTCCAGCTGTTGCGGCAGCTGTTTCACCTCCTGCAGGCTGACGATGGCGTAGACCAGGGCGGCGCCGCTCCCCGGGCCGAGCGGCAGCTCGATATCGTACTCGCCGTCCTCCAGCCAGGGGGAATCCCAGAGTACATTATATTCGACCAGGGCGCTGTCGCCCGGTGCCAGTACCGAGGGCGTCACGCCGGCCGTCTCCAGCCACAGCACTGAGGGTGCCTCCTGCACGATCACGGCGGTATCACGGCCCAGGTTGACCGCCATGAACTCGATATCGCCGCGCCCGACGGTACCGATGAAGACCTCCTGCACCGGCGGATCGAAGCGCAACCAGTTCTCCTCGCCCAGTTCCGGTTTATCCAGAGCCTCGAAGAGGTTGAGCATGAACTGGTGGTTGTCCGCCCGGTCGTCCAGGAATCCCTGGTCGGAGATCCCCAGCACCACGCCCTCTTCGTGATACTCCAGTGCCACTACCGGCGGGTAGCTGCCGGGCGGGAAGAATTCACCCCCGTCCTGGGTGTCCTCGTCGCCGGTGACAGGAAATTCCAGCCCCTCGCCGTAGATACCGGTGGCGCATTCGCCGTGAAGCAGGCTGATCCCCTCCAGCAGCTGCGCGGCCAGCGGCGAACCGCTGTTGAAGGTGTGGAACTCGATCATCATTTCGTCAAGCCAGTAGTCGGTGGGGTCGTATAGCGGCACGTCGGCGAAGTTGATCGCGAAATACTGCTGATCCAGCTGCTCCGGGAAATCATGCTCCCAGATGAAGCCGTATTCGTGATACACCGAGCAGGGGATGCCGGGTTGGGGATCCGGTTCCGGGTAGGGCAGGGCGGCCGGCTTGCCCGTCGTCAGCGGCGAATCGAAGTGCCAGAGCAGCCGTATCGTCTCCGCACCCGCCCGCCCGGCCAGCGGGATCAGCTGATCGTAGGACTCGGTGTGATACAGGTAGAGTCCCTGCCACTCACCGCTGAGCGCCTGGTCCAGCCGCTCGGTCCAATGCCAGTTCGCTTCGAAGGAGGCGGCTTCCGCCGGCGTCATTCCGTACCGGGTCTCCGCCGCGATCATGGTCGAGCGCATATAGTCGCGCCATTCACAACGCGCAAGCAGGAGGTCCCGCTCCGGAGCGGCCGCGGTTCCCCCCGGCGTGAGTAGCGGAAATGCGAGCACCCGCACCCGATCGTCCGGTTGCCTTTTAATGAGCAGGCAGGGATGGAGCAGACCGGCGCCGTGGTTGGTGATGACAAAATCATCGCCCTGACGGCTGCAGGTCAAGGGCCGCATCGGTTCACCCAGCAGTCCTTCGTAGAGGATCGTCGCTTGCGCTGCCTGCGTCAGATTCAATTGGAAGAGCGAGCGCCGGCTGCCGTTCGGCACCGTCTGCAGCGTTTCTCCCCAAAGGAGACGGCCGGGGAAATCGACCTGCCAGCGCCAATCCGCCGTCAGATCGTAGATCTGCACCACCGGCTTCTCAACTATCGAGCCCGATTGCCGGGCGATGACCAGCCCGCCCCCCAGCGTGAAATAGTCGTTCAGGGCGGCGGTCTCTCCGTCGTTGAACTGCGGCGGCAATCCCCGGAAAAGTGAAAGCGCGAAGTTGGGAAGCAGCAAGTGGAGGTCGAAGGCGTCCAGCGGCAGGATGTCGAAGAGGGAGGGCCCGAGGCCGATCTGCAACCACCGGTCGCCGGGATCGGGAAAGGCTTCCAGGTAGAGAGACCATTGTCCCGGCAGCGGATTCTCGACGATAATGCTGTTTTCGAAAGGCAGATATTGTGTCTGGGCGGGATCAGTCAGAAGATCGTAAGGGCACTGCATCTCTTCCGCACCGGTGTCGAATTTCACGTAGAGGCAGGTGAGCAGATCGCTTTCCGCCTCCGGTACCGTGAAGGAGTGGTTGCCGGGCGCGTATATGCCTTCCATCAGCACCCGGCAGACCGGCAGGTCGTCGGCTGTGACGGTGTGGAAATCGATCTCTGGAAAATCTTCAATAAACTGCTCCAGATTCAGCTCACCGATGAAGGGGTAGATTTCAGGATTGCCGTGCACCCCGTTGACCAGTACCCGCGCGGCCGCAGCGGCTGTCGCGGTACCGAAAAGCAGCAGAACACCGCTGAGAACGAGTTTCGCGAACTTCATAATCACCTCCTTTTCCGTATTCCAATGCCTGATTGTAAGTAGAAAAAAACTCAGATGACAGTCGAAAATATCCACTCCGAATCCTGTCTGAAACAAAAAATAAGATGACTCAGGCCTCAGGCGAGATGGTGAGTTGAAGACATTTTTCGTACTTCTCGCCTGCCTCCGGCGCGCCCGGAAAACCCAGACTTAGCATTCTTACGCTGTTCAACCTGTTCAGAAATCGTGCATGAGAAATAAATATCAATAAGTGAAGTAGTGTTTATACAAGATCAATACATCGGTAATTACGAAAAAATAAGCATAAAAAGTGCTCTTTGGTTAATCACATATTGGGAGGTTAACATATTAATATGTGTTATAATATATGTATTATAATACAATATGCATGATAATACGAAACGACATCAACGATGGCACCATTTTTGCGCTATGAAAAACGAATAATTGGATAAATCTATAATACCCTGATTGTGCCTCAGATAAGTTTCGCACATAGCAGGCAGCGGTTCACTGCCGGATGCGAAGCTCAGCAAAACCTACCTTTATAGCGGAAGCCCTCAAAAAAGAACTCTATACGTAATCGCCTCTGCGATATGATTCTGTTTATGCAATTAGATGAGAGGAGTTCGAAATGAGGACTAAGTTACTTTATTCAACCCTGTTAAGCCTGCT
>CAZFEC010000006.1:0-33526 GCA_964517435.1 uncultured Bacteroidia bacterium
TTAATCTACAGAAAAACACTTAAGCGAGTGTCCATTTTTTCGGGACCACCTCTTTCCCCCCCCTTTCACATGCACGCTTTGATGTCTGGGAACCGGAAGATGGTGTGACAATCCGCCAGGGTGACCATATCTATTGGTCCGCAGAGAGGAGTGTGGCTGTAGACAGTGAAAGTAACTACTGCGTGGTCTGGTCTGATTCGCGTAACGGCTCACAAAATGTGTACGCACGTCTTTACGACTCTGATGACAATCCGCTCTGGCCTGAAGGTGGCATCCAGGTCACCGATCATCGTGCAGCTCAACATGATCCGCTGGTTATGGCACAACCTGGCGGTGACTGGATTATCGCCTGGCGTGACTTCCGTAATGATACTGACAACGAGGAACTGGCTGAACTATACCTGCAGCGCTTGACTGCTGAAGGCCTGCCGATCTGGGAAGAGGGTGGTGTAGCGGTTACCGCTCCTGATCACTACGCTGATGCTATCTATCTGTTGCCGGGGATTGATGATGATGTGGTAGTGCTTTTCGCTTCCAATTACGGCCGACAGTTGATTGCGCAGGGCGTGAATGAGAATGGCGTATCCCTCTGGGTGGAGTCAATACTGTACAATACTGAAATCAACTTCATTAACTGCATTTCAGATGATAGTGGTGGCGCTTTCATCCTTACTTATGACAGCACGAGTAACCAACCGGATTGTTGTCTTTACATAAACCGGTTGGATTCAGAGGGTGAAATGGTTTTTGGGATGGGCAATGCGGGTATCTGTCTCACCCAGGATGGCTGCTGTTACAGAGAATCCAAACTGGTAAGTGATGGTGATGGAGGTGCTATTGTCATCTGGCATTACGACAATGAAGAACTCGAATTATGGGGACAGCATATCAGCCATACCGGTGAGCTCATCTGGCAGGAGGGTGGCGCCTTACTGGCCACAACTGACCATTACCTATGTTGCATTGGTTTTGATCTGACAGCATCGGCTGCCGGTGAGGTCGCTTTTGCCTGGAAAGAACTCGGTGACACTTACCATTCCGACAGGATTAAGGCACAGCGAGTGTTATCAGCCGCCACAAACCCGCTTTTCCCCTGGGGTGATGGAATCACAGTGGAAAGTGATATCTACCTGCTCTGGAATTGTACTATTCTGGCTGACAACAGCGGAGGTACCCTCATCGGCTGCCATATGCGCATGAATGAAGAGGACTTTTCGACAGTCACATATCAGAGATTCGATCAGGATGGGAATCAACTGTGGAGCGACGCTGTGCCGCTGGATCCCAACGCCAGTTTGTATGATGGCGTTGCACCTTTTGTCCAGGGGGATCGGCTCAAGATTCCAAGCAAGCTTTCCTTACCGGACATTGGTGGAATCTACCTGGAGCAATATGACATCACAAATGGTAATGATCTCACCCCTGGCCTTGGCAGTCCGGTCGTCGAGGGTATCGAAGGTGATACACGCAATCCGGTTATTATCCATTCAGCATCATCCGCCTATGTTGGCTGGCGTGATACGAGACCCCTGAATAGTTCATTGCCATATATGCAAAGAATCGACATGACAACAGGACAGGTGCAATGGCAGGATCATGGCATCAGCATACTGCCCGGTTGGATCACTGGTACGGAGCAGAGCAATCGTTATACAACCGATAATCTCACTCTTCATCCTGATGGAACGGGTGGCGCAATTGCGCTTTTCGATTTCCGGGTTAGAACTGATTCAACCGACAGCGGTACTTATCACCTTTTGCAGCGTTTATCGCCAACAGGTGCTGCTCTCTGGGGGCCCCAGGGTCTCCCCTTTATCAGTGATACAACGGCCGGTTACTCCGCTATCGAAAAAGGTCATCTGATGACGACAGGTGATGGTGGTGCATTGCTGTTTTATCAGGTTGACAATCCCGCGGGTCAGTGTGAAGTGAGGAAACAACTCTACCAGGCAGATGGTACTCCTCTTTGGGGTGAATGGGGAGAGATATCCTTTCTGCCGGTGCAAGACGATTACTGGCTGGTTGAAGCAGTTGAATTACCGGACAATCGCTATATGCTGATTGGCCAGATACAACAGGAATATGAAGTCTGGCAAGTAGTTGCCATGCTGGTTAATGGTAATGGGGAACCGTTCTGGGATGAGTCGGTTCTGCTGATAGATCTCGATGAACCATGCTATGTTTATTCCAGATCAATAACCATAGTTGATAATCGACTGGTTTTTCTCATGTGTGCTTATCCTTTCTCAGAAAGCAGACTGCAATGCATGGATTTGGACGGGACCCTGCTCTGGACACCATCAGGAGTGGAACTGGAAATAGAAGGTTTTAGCTATCAGGTCGCAGTGATTCACAGCACTAATGGGAATTTCTGGTTCGGAGTTTCCTCACACGAAAGTGTCGAAATGCAATTATACCGAACTGACGATTATACGGCAGTTCTGGACGAACCGGTTGTTTTCGGAAACATTGGCGGATACATCCGGGAACCGCGATATGTGGCGGACCTGATCGGTGGTGTTTATGCAATCTGGAATACCAGTGAAGTATATGTGGACAAAGATTTTCGTTATCTGCACCTCACTGCCGATGGCGCTTTCGCGCATCCGGATTATGGTCAGGAAGGTATCCCACTGGTAACAGCGCTTTACCAACAGGAACACCTCAGCGCTGTTCCTGATGGTGAAGGTGGTGTGCTGACCTGCTGGAATGATTTTCGCGGTCGACGCGGGGATACTGTTGAAGATGATGTTTATGCCATGCGGATCAATGACTGGGCATCAGAAAGCATCGTCATGAGAAACGCCCCCGTCGGCTGGCAGCTTGGTGCAGCTTACCCAAACCCCTTCAACCCGGTGACCAGTATCAATTTCAATGTGCCACATCCAGCCGATGTTCAACTGGGGGTATATAATATTCTGGGGCAACAGGTGGCGGTGTTGGCAGAAGGGATGCATACGGCGGGTTTGCACAGGGTGACGTTTGACACAAATGCTGGGACCGGTCCTCTGTCCAGCGGCATCTATATCTATCGACTGGAAGGTGACGGAATCAGCCTGGTCAGAAAGATGATGCTCCTGAAGTAACCCTGCTCTTATCGATCTCCTCGTCGACTGGTTGACCTGTTAGAACTCCTTCGATAACGAGCCTGTGAACCTGCGACACCGGTAGTAATCAGCGGCCTGTCCTTAGTTCGCTTTGTTTTTTCAAGATATACACTCCAGCGGAAGGTTCGGCTGTCTGGGACATACGCGCTATACCTGAAAGCCCTGCCGAAGCGGGGCTTTTTTGTATCACGCAAAGCGCAGAGAAGATAGAATGTAGAGGACAGATGACTCACTTCCCTGAAGGACATCGAGCTTTATTAATCGGGGACAACACTTCGCAAGTTTGGATGTTGCGTGGTTTTCAACCGCTGAAGGTTGGAAGCTATTTACCTGTAATGGCCTGGGTCGATCTGCTGTCTTCTCTGTGAGTTTGGCGAGAGATTTTCTGTTTCGAACGCGGGCAGGTAGAGACCTGCCCCTACTACCTATCCCCCCGTCGGCCGAAGCTGCGGCCGGAACGTCGCTTGAAGCGTGACTTCTGATCGGCCTTTCTCTCAACAGCCAGCGGCTTACGGTGAATCGGTCCCGGTGGGGTGTAGTCGATCTCCGGCAGCTTACGCCGTTCCAGTTTCTCCCCCAGGATCTGTTCGATCACCCGCACCATCTTCTCATCCTCACGGGTGACGAAGGTGAAAGCATCGCCGCTGCGGGCGGCGCGTCCGGTGCGGCCGATGCGATGGGTATAATCGTCGGCGGTGGCGGGCATGTCGTAGTTGATCACATGGGTCACACGGGTAATGTCCAGACCGCGCGCGGCGATGTCGGTGGCGACCATGATCTGGAAGCGCCCTTCCCGGAATCCTTCCAGTGCCCGCTGCCGTTTGGCCTGCGTCAGATCACCCTGCAGGCAGGAGGCGCGATAGCCCAGCTTCTTCAGCTGCTGGGCCACATCCGTTGCGCGATGCTTGGTGCGGGTGAAGATCAGCACCGATTCGGCTGCGGTCGACTTCAGCAGCTCCCGCAGGAGGGCGGTTTTCAGGTAGTTCTCCGCTTCGTAGAGCGCATGGGAAACAGTTACGGCCGGCTTGGCGTAGTCGATCTGGACCAGCACCGGATCGTTGAGCAGGTCGTTGGCCAGGGAGCGGACATCATTCGGCATGGTGGCGCTGAACAGCAGGTTCTGCCGCTTTGCCGGCAGCTGCCGCAGGATTTTCCTTAGATCAGGCAGAAAGCCCATATCGAACAGTCGATCCGCTTCGTCGATGACTAGCACTTCGATGTGCCGCAGGTCCGCCGTCTTGCGTTGCAGGTGATCCAGCAGTCGACCGGGAGTGGCCACCGCGATGCCGATCCCTTTCCTTAACGCTTCAGCCTGCTGACGGAAACTGATCCCGCCATAAACCGTCTGACTTTCAATCGGAACATGCCTGGCCAGCAGTTTGAAGTCACCGTCCAGCTGCTGCGCCAGTTCACGGGTGGGCGCGACGATCAACGCGCGCAACTGTTGCTGCTTGCCGGTGAGCAGTCGCTGCAGAATAGGCAGCGCGAAAGCGCCGGTTTTGCCAGTGCCGGTCTGCGCCAGACCCATCAGGTCGCGGCCGGCGAGGATGGCGGGGATCGCTTCGGCCTGTACCGGCGTGGTTTCTTCCCACTCCAGGTCCGCCACGGCTCGCTGCAGGCGCTCATCCAGTTCGAACTCGGTAAATCGCAATTCAGCTCCTCGGTGATCAAATGAATGGTGTCGAGTAAGGACTTGCTTGCACTAAACTATTCAATTGAAGACTGATTTTCAATGACAAGAAGATATAATATGCTCGGAATCGGTATTCAAAACCTGTCTCCTGTTTACATATTTCCTTCTTGGAACTATCTTCATACAGCGCTCAGACAGTTCAAACACCAAAGCGAAACCGGTTCCTCTCACCACCGAACAGCGAGGTAATCATGTGTCGATCGATTTTCACTGCCGCTTTCACAACCGTAATGCTTACCACAATCCTGACGACTGCCCTGGCCGCCCCACGCGCGAAAACGCCTCCGCTCCGTCCCCTTGAGGTGCCGGACGCAAGCGTTGCCTGGGAGTCGCATCGCCTGGAGGCTGAAAGCCGCACCGCTGTGCTGCAACGGGAACGACAGACGCGGGAGCCGGAGGAGATGACCTACTACGACGTGACCAGCTACAATCTGGAATTGAACATCTTCATGGAGGACGATTTCATCTCCGGTCTCGTTCAGATGCAGCTGACAAGCCTTGTCAGCCAGTTGGATACGCTGCTGTTCCACGCCGGCCAGAACCTGATCCTCTTCGGCCTCCAGCAGGACGCCGTGACGATTGACTACGAGCGGGAGGGAGATCTGGTCTATGCCATTCTGCAGAATTCCCTCAGCGAAGGGGAGGCGACCACCCTGCTGATCGACTACCAGGCGAACAACTGGGGCAGCCAGGGCATGATGTACACCACCGAGTACAACGTGCAGACCGGTGAGCAGATCGAGGTCCGCTCCACCCAGTCGGAACCTTTCGACGCGCGGCACTGGTGGCCCGGCAAGGATGACACCCGCGACAAGGCGGATATCACGCAGATTAACGTTACCACTGACGACTACAACTACGTCGTCTCCAACGGCACGCTGTTGAGTGATGTCGACAACGGCGACGGTACCCGCACCTTCACCTGGCAGGAGAACTGGCCGATGGTATCCTACCTCCTTTCAGTCTGCGTAGCGCCCTACAATCATCTGAGCGAGGAGTGGGAGTGGGAGGAAACCGTTCTCACCATGCACGACTGGTCCTGGTCTTTCCAGACAGATCTGCAGCAGCAGTGGATCGACCTGGGCCTGATGAGTCTGACCGCCTTCTCGGACCTGCTGTGTCTCTACCCCTATCACGATGAGAAGTACGGACATGCCCAGTACGCCTGGGGCGGCGCCATGGAGCATCAGACCTGCAGTTCGATGGGATTCTACAACGAAGTGGTGATACCGCACGAAGCGGCGCACCAGTGGTTCGGCGACAAGCTGACCTGTGATACATTTCATCACATCTGGCTCAATGAGGGGTGGGCCGTCTACTGTGAGGCGCTCTTCTTCGAATACTGGCTGGGTGAGGAGGCACTGCACGAACATATGACGGGCGAACAGTACTGGGGCGGGGGCACCATCTGGATTGAAAACCCCGAGACGGAGAACATCTTCGACGGCAACCTCAGCTACGCCAAGGCTTCCTGGGTAGTGCATATGCTGCGTCACGTAGTCGGCGAGGAGGCCTTCTGGCTTGGCGTACACGATTATCTGGGACCGAATGAAGCGGAATACCACCGGACCGTGACCACGGCCGAGTTCCGCGGTTTCATGGAAACCGCTTCCGGAATGGATCTGGAGTATTTCTTCGACCAGTGGATCATGGGCGAGTACTACCCCGAGTATGTCTACAGCTGGGAAATGGAGGAGCTGGGCCGGGAATATAATGTGGTCGTCAACCTGATGCAGGAGCAGGTGCCGGGTCGGCAGACCTTCACCATGCCGCTCGATCTGCAGTTCCACCTCCCTTTCTCCGACGATACGACTTTGGTCATCTGGAGCGATCAGCCGGCGCAGCGCTATGAATTCCAGCTTGAGGAACCACCGACCCAGGTGCTGCTGGACCCGGACCGCTGGGTGTTGCGGACGGCGACGCAGGTGGAAAGCCTGCCGCCCGGTTTCATCGCTCCCTACGCCGGCTTCCTAGACGAGAACGGCGACACACTGCTGAACCTGCCGGGTGAAAGCGAATTCAATTTCCGGACGGTTGTCTGCAATATGGGGCCGGACGCCGAAGCGGTAAGCGTATCCCTGGTATGTGAAGCCGAGGGGGTGGAGATCACGACGGAGGCGCAGGAAGTGGGACCGCTTAACTTCGCCGAGTCGAGCGACACACTCACCTTTGCCGGTCTGGTCGGCACCGTTGAGACGGAGCTGGCGGAGTTCACGTTGATGATTGAAGCGGACGGGTGGACCTTTGCCTTTGCCTACGAGATCTACCTGGGGACGCCCAATGTGCTGCTGGTTGATGCCGACGGCGGCGACGACTATGAGCTATGGCTGGAAGAAGCGTTGTCGGAATGGGCATTTTTCGAGACGCTACTACCCGACGCGATAACCTATACACCGCTGGGTGACTATCAGTTGATCATCTGGCTGCAGGGAGATGCGGACGACCAGCTGGAAATCGTACTGCAACCTACCCTGAGCGGGTATGTCGAATCGGGAGGACACCTGGTTTTCACCGGCCAGAACTTCGCAGAGGGGCAGACGTCCGGCTGGCTGGAGAATTTCTGCGGAGTGACCTTCGAGGGCAGCGGCTTTGTCGCTCCCTCCGTCTGGGGTGATGACGGCGAATACCTTGAGGGGAACTGCCTCTTCTTCGCGGGAGGCGGCGCCGGCAACCAGACCGACATGGACAACCTGGCACCGACCGGGGATGAGGCGGTCGGTCTGATGTACTACTGGGACGATCCGGAGCCGGGCAGCGCCGCCGTGATACGTTATGATGCCGGCGGCGGCGCGGTGGCTACCTTCGGTTTCGGCTGGGAAGGTGTGGCGCCGATCGGTATCGGTCTTTCGCTGCTGGAACTGACCGAGCGCACCTGGAGCTGGGCGACCGGGCAGGAGAGCATCAGCGAGCCGGAGACAACACCAGCCACACTGGCGATCACCGCCGCCTATCCCAATCCCTTCAACCCAAGTCTGACGATAGCCTACCGGCTGCCGCAAGCCGGGGAAACTCAACTGCTGGTCTACAACATACTGGGTGAGCGGGTGGCTTCTCTGCTGGCGGGAACACAGCCGGCGGGCAACGGCAGCGTCACCTGGCAACCGGACGGACTGGCCGCCGGTGTCTACTTCTGCCGTTTGACAGCTGGTGAATACACTGCCACCAGAAAAATAATGCTGGTGAAATGATTCGTATCTATAAGCTTTGAATCTGGCGAGCTTTCATTCGCTTGCAGCAGGGAGACCGTTTCCAGACGGTCAAGGTGATGTTGCTGAAGTGAGGCAAAGCGATTACTTCTTGTAGATGAATGCGCCGGAACACCGCGACCAGCATGGGAACTTCCGAAATTGGATAGAACAATCTGTGCTATCATCATTGCGCTACTCTTCGTATCGGGATGCGTTGATGACAGGGATAACATTCCCCCTGAAATCCTGAGTATTATCGCGACACCATCCGTAGTCGGTAAAGGTGGCGAGGTTGAACTGCATTGTCTTGCCATCGATGAGGACTTTGACAACCTGGCTTTCTGCTGGCATTCAACCGCAGGTAGTTTTCCACGGGGCAGCGGAGGTGAATCTGTAGTATGGCGAGCGCCAGATCTATCAGGTACACACAGCGTCCTGGTCAGTGCCAGCGATGGCTTTGATAGTGTTAGGGATTCCGTCTATGTCGATGTCCTGACCGAATGGTCTCCTACAGCCGCGTTCACAGTGAATCCAATCGAAGGCTATGCCGATTCGGTTTTCACTCTCGACGCCGGTGAATCCTGGGATATCGAGACACCAGCCGATCAGCTGGAAGTTCGCTGGGACTGGGAGAATGATGGTGTCGCTGATACTCCCTGGACGAAAACCAAAACAGCAACTCATCGGTATACCTCGTCCGGGAGGTTTCTGATCAAACTGCAAGTACGTGATGAACTCGGATTAATTGATTCCGAGACATGTCATGTTTTCGCAATATCTTCAGGAATAATGCCAGGGGAGATGGTTGAGATCCCTGCAGGTACTTTCATGATGGGGCAAACAGGTGTTGCTTACCCAATTCACGAAGTCACTTTGTCGCACAACTTCCTCATCGGGAGATATCCGATTACAAATCAAGAGTACCTGGAAGCACTGCAATGGGCATATGATCAAGGACGCGTTACGGTTGAAGGGTGTGACCTGCGTGCTTACGGTGAGGATTTGCTTAGGTTATGCTGGAACATTGATTATTTCGAGATTCTTTTCGATGAGGATACGCAGCAGTTCAATCTGCATGAGGGGACTTGGAATGGCTACGGCCATTCCGGACCTGGTTACGCCTACCCTTCTGGATATGATGTGGCAAATCATCCCGTTAAATGGGTTTCTTGGTTCGGCGCAGCATGCTACTGCGACTGGTTAAGCGAAATTGAGGGCCGCATTCCATTCTACCAGGGCAACTGGGATCACACAGATACGCATAATCCCTACAACACTGGCAGCTACCGGCTACCGACGGAAGCGGAATGGGAATATGCAGCCAGGTATAATGACAACAGAATCTACCCGTGGGGAGATGATCAACCGTCGGCATGCTACCATGGTAACTTCAGTAGCTGCGTTGATTGGACAACACGTATAGGTACCTATCCCGCGGGTATCAGCCAACTTGGCCTCTACGACATGGTGGGCAATGTAAAGGTGTGGGTGGGTGATAAGTATGGTATCTACACATCCGAACCGCAGGTAAACCCGCTTGGACCTGATGTCGGCAATGATCGTGTGATGCGCGGAAGCGGGTATCGGGGCGGGACACACCGAGAAAATGCCTACAGATATCCTATGTACCCTGGTTACTGGCATAGCACCAGCATAGGATTCCGCATCTGTCGCACCGCTACACAATAGGCATTCCCGGTGAACCAGAGTTCAGAGACATGCATCTGGAAACCGCTATAGAAACTGTATTCGACGCCAATGGGTGACGGCACGATTAAACCGTGTTTTATTAATTCTATATTAACCTCACATCAGATCCACTTTCCCTTTGACAATCCCCGTGCAGAATGTACCCTTGTATAATTATACATACACACATGTATGTATGTATGATATAGCGAGGATCTATGAAACGCACACCCGCAGAAGCGGAAGCCACTCGACTCAGGCTGCTGGAAGCCGCCGCCGGAATATTCGGCAAAATCGGCTTTGCCGCCGCCCGCCTGGAGGATATCGCCCGGGCGGCCGGGGTCACCCGCGGTGCCATCTACTGGCATTTCAAGGATAAGCACGACCTCTTCCGCAGCCTCATGCAATTGCGCATGGCCCGGATCAGCGAACAGCTGGCGGCGATCTATCTATCCGATCTGCCGCCGGTGACAAAGCTGCGGCAGCTCCTGCTGGAATCGCTGCTCAATCTGGAGACTGACGCCGACTACCGCAGCGGCATACAGCTGGCGTTGAGTATCGGGCTGGAGGAGGAGCGCCTGACCGAACTGCGCAAACGGCGCCGCGAGCATATCCGCATGATGATCGAACATCTGGAACAACTGCTGCAGGAATGCGCGCAGACAGGTGTCTTGCGCCCAGAGGTGACGGTGCGTCAAGCGGCGATCGGGCTGATCGCCTGGTACGACGGTATCGCCGGTTTCTGGCTGCGCACTTCCCCGCGGCCCCTGTTCAAGCTGGCTGACGACGCGCCGGCGCTGGTGGAGCTGGTGTTGCGGAGTATCCTCTTACCGGAATCAGATTAATGACCATACAGGAGAGTCACATGCAGTTCATCAAGTTGTCGACACTCATCTTGCTGCCGCTGTTGATCGGCCTCGGCGGTTGCGTCAAAGAACAGAAACAGAGCCGCGGACTGGAACAGATTCATCTTGAAGATGGTCTGCCGGTGGAAACGGCCGTCATCACACCGGCACCCTTCTCTACCTGGCTGCTGTTCAACGCCACGCTGCGCGGCGTCGAGCAGACCAACACTTCCGCCGGTCTGGGCGCCCGGATAGTGGAGGTGCGGGCGGCGGTCGGTGACTACGTCGAGCAGGATCAAGTCATAATCACCTTCCCTATCGACCATCCGATGGTGCATTACGATCAGGCGCGGGTCGGCTACGAAAACGCGACGGCGGCGCTGGAGCGCCTGGAAGGTCTTTTCGGCAGCGGCGGTGTCTCGCAGCAGGAGCTGGATAATGTGCGCCTGCAATACGACCTGGCCGCGGCCAACTGGGACAACGCCCGTCGTGCGGTCGAAATCCAGGCGCCGATCAGCGGCCGTATCACCGCCTTGGCGGTACGGCCCACCGACAATGTCGCGCCGGACGATCTGCTCTTCACCGTGGCACGTACCGACAGCATGCGGGCGCGCATCTGGTTAAGCGAGGAGGAATTCCTGGCCGTGGAACCGGGAGCGCCCGCCACGCTGATCTGGCAGGGTGAATCATTCAACGGCAGCGTGATACAGATTGACCAGTCGCTGGACCGCGACCATGGCGGTTTCGGCGCCACCCTGCGGTTCGCCAACCGGGACGACCTGCTCAAACCGGGCGTCACGGCTGAAATCCAGGTGCGGACCTACCACAATCCGACGGCGCTGACGGTCGACTTTCCCTACCTGGTGGAGGACCCGATTGCCGGCATGGTGCTGTTTCTGGCAGAGGGGGACCGGGCGCGTCAACGCCGGGTCACTACCGGGAGACGCCAGGGGATGCTGGTGGAGATCACTGACGGACTCGCGGCCGGAGAGCAGTTGATCACCACCGGGCAGCACATGCTGGAAGACGGCATGCGCATCCGCGTCCAGCGGGGGGAGGAATAGATGTTCCTTTCCGACCTTTCCATCCGGCGCCCGATCATGGTTTCCATGCTGCTGGTGGTGTTCCTGATCTTCGGCGGCCTCTCCTGGTTTACGCTGAACCTGAACACGATGCCGGAGGTGGAGATCCCCTATGTGTCGGTGATGACGGTCTATCCCGGCGCCGGTCCGCAGGAGATCGAGACGCAGGTGACCAAGCCGCTGGAGGATGCGATCGCCACCATCAGCCGGGTGAAGAAGATCACCTCCTATTCGCTGGAAGCGGTCTCTTACGTGATCATCGAATTCGAGTTGGGTAAGAGTGTCGACCTGGCCAACCAGGAGGTTAAGGACAAGACCAACCAGGTGCTGGGCGAGCTGCCGCAAGACGCGCAGTTGCCGGTGGTGGCCAAGTTCGACATCAACGCCTTCCCGGTGGTGGACCTGCTGCTGACCGGCGACATCCCGCAGACGGAATTGCGTTACCTGGCCGACAACCTGCTGGTGGACCGCCTCTCGCAGATCGAGGGGGCCGCCCGGGTGGATGTCCTCGGCGGCCAGGTACGCGAGATCCAGGTGGCGCTGGAGAACCGGGTGCTGTTCAGCAATTCGATTTCGCTCTCGCGGCTGGCTCAGATCATCGCGGCGCACAATATGAATATGCCGGGCGGGCAGTTCCAGACCGGCGCCCAGGAGCTGGCGGTGCGCCTGCAGGGCGAATTAGGCGATCTGGACGCGTTGCGCAACCTCGAGGTGCCCACCGCCACTGGTCCCAAACGACTGGGACAGATCGCCGCGATCAACGACAGTCACGCCGAGGTGCGGGAGCGGACCACTTTCTTCGACAACCGGCTGCAGCAGCGGACGGAAGGCGCCATTCTCCTCTCTATCATCAAGAGTGCGGACGGCAATACGGTCAACCTGGCCAACGGCGTCCGGGAGCTGTTGCCGCGGGTCAACGCGGAAATGCCCGCCGGGTGCAAGCTGGACATTGTCGAAGACAACTCCATCTTCGTAGTCAGTACCGTCAACGATACGATGAGCAACGTCTGGCTGGGCGTGCTCTTCACCGGCCTGGTGCTGCTCTTCTTCCTGCACGATCTCCGCTCCACGCTGATCGTGGGACTGGCCATGCCGCTGTCGCTCATCTCCACCCTGCTGCTGGTGCGGATCTCCGGTTTCACGCTCAACATCATGACGCTGATGGGGCTTTCCACTTCGGTCGGCATTCTGGTCGCCAATTCGGTGGTGGTGCTGGAGAACATCTTCCGGCACAAGGAGCTGGGGCATAACCGCCGTCTTGCCGCCAGCCAGGGCACCAGTGAGATCGCCCTGGCGGTGATCGCTTCCGCCTCCACCAACCTGGTGGTGTTCCTGCCGATTGCGGCGATGGCCGGTCTGGTCGGACGCTTCTTCAAGGAATTCGCACTCACCGTTTCTTATGCCACCATCTTTTCCATCCTGGTCTCCTTCACGCTGACGCCGATGCTGGCTTCCCTCATCCTGCCGGAACGGGATACAAAGAAACATCCTGTCGGTTCGCTGCTGGAACGGTGGTTCAAGAGCTGGGAGCGGATCTACGGCAGCACCCTGCGCTGGTTGCTCTCCCGCAAGCTTTACGGCTTGCTGCTGGTTCTAATGACCTTCCTGATCTTTGTTTTTTCGATGCCACTGGGGGGGAAGGTCGGCTTTGAGTTCATGCCCTCCATGGATGACGGCAATGTGACCATCGAGGTGGAGCTGCCGGAAGGCCACAACCTGGAGGAAACAGCCGACCTGCTGCAGGAAATCGAGTCCCGTATCGTGCACCATCCCGAAATCACCCAGGTGCTTACCCGGATAGGTAACATCGGTTCACTCGATGTCGGCACCAACCTGGCGCGCATGCGGGTCAAGCTGGTGGACGTCGAGGAGCGGGAGTTGTCGCCGGTTGAATTTGCCGGTGTACTGATGGAGGATCTGGCGACGGTGCCCAACGCGGTGATCCGCGTATCGGGGGGTGCTTCCGCAGGCGGCCCGGAGGACGCCGCCATCACCTTCTCCCTGCAGGGACAGGAACTGGAAGTGCTGGAGGAGTACGCCGCCAGGTTGATGAATGAGCTGGAGCAGGTGGAGGGTCTGACCAACCTGCGAACCGGCTCCCGAGCAGGCAAACCGGAATTGGAACTGGTTCCTAATCCAACCCGGCTGGCGCAGGCGGGACTCACCGTCTTCGATCTGGCGATGACCCTGCGGGCGGCAGTGGAGGGAGTTGTCGCCACGCAGTACCGTGAAGCGGGACGCGAATACGACATCCGGGTGATGCTGGCCGATGCCGCCTGTGACTCGCCGGAGGAAATCGGCAATCTCACTATCACCTCCTTCAATGGCAACTACCGCCTGGCGCAGCTGTGCGACATCAGTTTCGGCCAGGGCTTCAGCAAGATCACCCGCGAGGACAAATACCGCTCGATCGAGTTCAAGTCGGATATCGCGCCCGGCTATGTGCTGGGCGACCAGGTCGCCGCCGTCGACCGTAAGGTAGCCGCGATTGACCTGCCGGAGGGCTACCGGGCCGACTGGGGCGGCGCGGCCGAGATGATGCAGGAGACAACGCGCGACATGTCGCAGACCCTGATCATCGCCATCGTGCTGACCTACATGCTGCTGGCCGCCATCCTTGAAAGCTTTCTGCAGCCGCTGCTGATCCTCGGTACGGTGCCGCTGGCGCTGATCGGAGTACTGGCGGCGATGTTCCTCACCGGCAAGACCTTCAACACTATCTCGATGATGGCGATCATCATGCTGGTCGGTCTGGTGGTCAACAACGGTATCCTGCTGCTGGACTACACCAACATCCTGCGCCGGCGGGGGATGAAGCTGCGGGAGGCTTTAATCGAGGCCTGCCCGACAAAACTCAAGGCGATCATCATGGCAACCGTGGCGATCGTGCTGGGCATGATGCCGCTGGCGCTGGGTCTGGGCGCCGCCGGGCGCGAGATCCGGCAACCGATGGGTATCGTCAGTATCGGCGGCCTGATCAGCTCCACGCTGCTGGGACTGCTGCTGATACCGGTCGTCTTCAATCTCTTCAGCCGCCAGGAGCCGCAACAGCCACCGGCAGCGAACGAGCCGGAAGGAGGTGCCAGATGAGAAAGCTGATTGCAACCACCTTCACCCTGGTGACTATGGCGCTTTGCCTCCCGGCCGCGGCCACAGCTGTCGAGTGTACACTGCCGGAGTTCCTGCAGGCAGTTGCTCACAGCAATCCCGACCTGCAGCTGGCGCAACGGGATCTGGAACTCGCCTCCGTTCAGAAGCGGGAGGCCCGTTCGCTGGCCTTACCGATGATCGCCGCCCAGGGGAACTACAGCCGCAACCTGAAGCGGAACTACCTCTACGTCGATATGCCGGCGGAGGACAGCCTGGGGAACCTGGTGGAAGTACCGATGAGCTTCCCTATCAACAGGAATAACGATTACAGTTTTAATCTGGTTATGAACCAGACTCTGTTCAGCTTCAATGTCGGATACGCGCTCAAAGCCGCCGGCCAGTATGAGACGCTATCCAGTCAGATCTACCGGGCTTCGCGTCAGGGCATCCTGACCTGGGCGCGCAAGGCCTTCTACAGCACGCTGCTGCTGGAGAAGGTGCTGGAAATCACGGAAGCGGCCGCGGTCAATGCCCAGGAGAACTTCCGCAACCAGGAGCGGCGCTTCAATGAAGGGCTGGCTTCCGAATTCCAGCGACTGCAGGCGGAAGTCCGCTGGCAGAGCCTCCTGCCGGAAGTAGCCGCCGCCAAGCGCAACCTGGAACTGGCGCTGAACAACCTGCGCCAGATGGCCGGCTGGCCGCTGGATCGCGAACTGCAACTCGCGGGGGACCTGGAGAACCTGCCGCCGCTGCCCCCACTGCCGGATCTGGAGGAGGTGTTGATCAGCCGGCCCGACTACAACGCCCTGCTCTGGGAGGAGAAGTTGCGCCAAACAGGCCTCAAGGTGGAGCGTTCCGGTTACTTCCCGTCGCTGAGCGGCAGTTTCGTCTACAGGTATTCCGCCCAGGCGGATGACTGGGTGTTCGACGAAAACCGCAACAACAGCTGGATCGCGGGGGTGACTCTGAACATCCCGATCTTCACCGGGGGTTACACCTCCGCCCGCGTGCAGCGGGCACAGCTGGAGCTGAACAAGAATCAGCTGCGGCTCGAACGGCAGCGACGGGAAATCCACACCGAGCTGGAAAATATACAACTCCGGTTGAAGCAGGCCCGGGCGCGCTGCAACGCCGCGGCCACCACCCTGACCGCCGCCGCCAAGGCTTTCCAGATCGCGGAGGAGGGCGCCGCTACCGGACTGGTCTCCCAGCTGGAACTGAAGGACGTGCGGCTCTTCTACGACCAGGCGCAACTGGGCAGATACTCCGCCGCCTGGGAATACCGCGACGCCTGGCTCGATTGGCAGCTGGCGCTGGGGGAGGCGGACCTGGCGGAGTAAACCATCGCCGGATTAGAAACAAAAAGGCGGCAGTTTCCACTGTCGCCTTTTTTAGTGATCAGCCGTTCGCGGACCACGTAGAAGTATTTCGTCAGGGCCTCAGTTCGTTCCGGTTCGTTCCAGCTGCTCCAGCAGCACTTCCACCGCTTTCTCGAGCTGCCGATCCCGTCCTGTAGCCAGCGCAACCGGATCGTTATTTACATGGTAGTCCGGCTCCAGCTGCTGGTTCTCCAGGTAGTTATCCCGGTTGTCCAGGATGCCCACCTCCGGAATCCCGAAGTAGAGACTGCGGTCCTGTTGTGTCTCCCACCAGACGGAAGTAGCGGTACCGGGCACCGGCATCCCCACCAGCTCGCCAACCCCCAGTTCGCGGTAGGCCCAGGGGAAGTAGTGGGCGTCGGAATAGTTGCCTTCGCACATGATGACGATGGAGGGGCGGTACCACTTGGTCCACGGTTCGGAGCCGATGTGCTGACCGCGCGGGTAATTACGGGCGTAAAGCTTGCCGCTGAGGAAGGTCGCCAGGTCGTCAGTCAGATTGCCACCGCCGTTGAAGCGGGTGTCGACCACCAGTGCTTCCGCTCCGCTCTGGCGGCCCAGGATCTCCTCGAACGATTCGCGAAAACTGTAATCCGACATATTGCGCACATGCACATAGCCGATCCGCCCGCCGGAGAGTTCCTCCGTGCGCAGACGCCGGGTTTCAATCCAGCGCTGGTAGAGCAGTTCCCGCTCCCGTCCCCGCGAAATCGGCTTGACGATCTCCCGCCAGCGTTCACCACTGGCCGGATCGAGAAGGGACAAGTCGGTGGGTTCGCCAGCCCGCCGGTCCAGTAGTGGATACCAGTTTTCCCCGGTGCGTATCGGTGTCCCCTCGATCGCCTCCACCACCGTGCCGACGACGATGCGGCTGTCCGCCTTCTGCAGAGGGCCCTGCTCCAGGACTTCCGCTATCCGCAAACCGTCGCGATCCCAGCCGGAATCCCAGAAGACGCCCAGGGAAGCCGTGACCGAGCCGCCAGGATCCCGCATGCGGAAACCGGAACCGGTGTGGGAGGCATTGAGCTCGCCCAGCATCTCGCTCAGCAGTTCGGCGAAATCGTAGTTATTATTGATGTGCGGCAGGAAGCGCCGGTAGGCATCGCGGTAGAATGCCCAGTCCACCTCGTGCATGTCTTCCCGGTAGAACTTCTTCAGCATCTGGCGCCAGGTGTGATCGAAGATGTACTCCCGTTCCACGCCGGCGCGCAGGCGCATTTCGGCCTCCAGTTTAACCGCTTCCCGCTCGCCGCTGTCCGGATCGATCCGGTAGATAGTATCGTCGGCCAGCAGGAAGAGCCGCTTCTGCTCGCGGTCCCACTGCAGCGCCCCGGCGCGCCTGGCTTTCAACTTGGCCAGGAGGCGGATCTCCCCTTCCCGGTGCTCATATTCCCAGAGATCATAGCCTTCCTCGAAGCGCGCCAGGTAGTAGAGTTTCTCCCCTTTCGGATCCAGAATGGCGTCCGCCAGGCGGGAAGAATGCACGGTAAAACGAATCCGCCGTTCCTGGATACCCTTCAATTCAGGCGTCAGGGGATCCGGCAGCGCGCGCGGTTCAAATCGCTGCGGCTTGCGGTCCCGCTTCTTCTTCTTTTTGTCTTTCTCTTTATCCTCCTCATCATCCTCGTCATCCTCATCTTCTCCCCGGTCTTCGCGCACCAGCTCGTATTCGGCCGGTGCGAGGTGGAACTCGTCCCAGGCCGCCTGAGTGAAAAAGAGGGCATAGACATCCACCTGCGAACCCCAGCCGCCGTGGGTACGCATACCGTGCCGGTCGGAAAGCCAGAGCATCAACTCACCGTCTCCCGTCCAGCGGGGATGGAAGTCCTCGTAACCGCTGCGGGTGAGGTTAACCGGATCAACGCCGCCCCGGGAAGGGATCAGTCCAATCTCATTTGACCAGCGGTTCTGGTCGAGATACTCCACCAGGAACCAGTCGCCGGCGGGAGACCATTCGAACCACTGGTCGCCGTCGGCGTAGGAGTAATTGTAGTTCCCCGGCAGAACGGTGCGGATCTTCCCGGAGTCGAGGTTGAGCACACGCAGTGTCGTGCGCTCCTCCAGGAAGGCCACCTCGGTGCCGTCCGGCGAATAGGCCGGCTGGAAGACGTCTGCCGGCGTCTCCAGCACCGGTTCCTCCCGCCAGCTGGAACCGCAGTGGAAGTAGCGCTCTCCCAGGTCGACCAGACGGGAGCGGTAGAGATTCCAGCTGTCCTCCCGCTCCGCCGCATAGATAAGCTCGCGGCCGTCGGGGCTGAAGCTGACCGAGCGCTCCTGTTGCGGCGTGTCGGTGATACGGCGCGTGGCGGCATGATCGGTGGCGGTGACGAAGATCTCACCCCGTATCACGCAGGCCACCTCCCGCCCGTTGGGTGAGAGCGCCATTTCGGTAATGCCCTTCTGCAGCTGGATGTACTCCTGGTCGGCGTGACGGATGTCGTTAGTGATGACGATCGGGACCCGTTCCGGCTCGGTGCCGCCGTCTGGAAGCAGATAGATGCCGCCGTCCTGGCTGTAACAGAGATCGCCGTTCCGGGAGCAGCTCAGGAAGCGGACCGGGTGATCTGCGTGATACGTCAGTTGCCGGGTGGATCCGTCGTCCAGATTGAAGCGCCAGAGGTTGCTGTTGCCGCCCCAGTCGGCGGTCGCTCCGCCCTGCTCGCTCAGGTAGAAAAACCCGTCCTCCGCCGGCGTCCAGACCGGGTTGCGGTCCTCACCGGCGAAAGTGGTCAGTCGCCGGTGTTGCCCTTCGGACGGGGTGTAGAGCCAGATGTCGCGGGCGATGGAAGAGAGATGGTGTTTGCGCCACTCATCCTCGTAGCCTTTACGGTCGTGATACAACAGCCGTTCACCCTGCCCGTCCCAGCGGGCATCCAGCGCCGGCGTCGTCAATAACATCCGCGGCCGGTCGCCGGTGATGGACACGCTGTAGAGTTCAGACATGGCACCGGAGGGGAAGGCGATGCTGCTCTGAGCATCCAGCCGGGAGGAGGAGAAAATAACCGCGCTGCCGTCCGGCGTGAAGTCGCTGGGGAAGTCGCCGGCGGAGTGGTAGGTCAGACGTTGAGCCGCACCGCCCGCTGCGGGCATGACGAAGAGGTCGAAATTGCCGTAACGGTCGGAAGCGAAGGCGATCCGGTTGCCGTCCGGCGACCAGACCGGCTGGAAATCGTAGGCTTCGCTGATAGTCAGAGGCGTCGCCGTTCCGCCCTGGCTGGAGACGCGGTAAATGTCGCCGCCGTAGCAGAACAGAATGGTGGCGCCGTCCGGTGACAACGCCGGGTAGCGCAACCAGAGCGGCTTGTCGGTGTCAGCCCTGAGTGAAGTAGTCAGAAGAAGCGTCAGCAACAGGACGGCCGGACGACTGACACGTGTCAGTCGATGTCGTTGATGTATCACAGTTCCTCCCGTCTGGAGATGATTTATTTCAAAAGCAGCAGCTTGCCGCCGCACGTAGCGGACCCGGCGGTCAGATTAACGAAATAAAGGCCGGCGGGATGTCCGCCCGCATGCCAGTCGAACCGGTGCCGGCCGGCGGGCAATACCCGGTCTGCCAGCCGGGCAAGTTCGTGTCCCAGCAGATCGTGAACGGTCAACCTTACCGGCAGCGACCGCGGCAGGTTGAAACTGAGTTGGAAGTCCGCGTTGCCGGGATTGGGATAGAGCAGCAGGTCAAACCGTGGCGGCGGCAACGCAGCCGGCGATACCTCTTCCAGCAGATCGAACAGCTCCTGGAGATTGTAGACAGCCGGTTCGGCCAGGTAGGCCGGTTCGCCTGGTGAAGAGACCGCCCAGCTGATCTGTCCGCTGGCCGGCAGGTATTGGATGACCTGCAGGTTGGAACCGGTACCGGCGGCACCGCCCAGCAGCTGCCACTGCCTGGCGGCGGACACCGCCCCGTCAGCCGTCAGCGAATCGACGATATTATCGTACCGGTAACAGTAGACAGGTGGATAGAGCTGGCGGAAGTGATTTGTAGCGGCCAGGTTGACGCCGGGCAACTGGGTGTTGTCCGGCTGCCAGCGCTGGAGGGTGCCGTTGGCATAGTTGCACTCAATAATACAGGGTGCATCCGGCATCGTCTGCAGTGCGTGAATGATCACCCCGCTGCGCTGATGCTGGTCAGACAGCGCCTCCGCCACATCCTGGACCGTGCTGCCGCCGGCGCCGTTGTAATCGGCCGCTTCGATACCGTTGCGCACGCTCAGCAGCGCCGGGTGCAGCGGCTGGTCCGGCTCGCCGTCATGCCGATTGCCCATGTTGAGAAACGCCCCGACCCCGGCGTTGTTGATCGCCGAGAGCGCGCCGATCAGGCCGGGAAACGCGAAGGAAACCCACGGTTGTTCATCCGCTTCGGAAGGCAGATGTATCACGAGTAGATGGTTGGTGTGGAGGACAGTGTGCGGCGACCAGTCGAGCAGACGCGTGTACGCCAGATCGCCCTGCAGCAGGGGATCGGCGACGGTGGCGTCTCCCCAGCTGGAGAGACTGGAGCAACCAAGCGGGGGTAACAGCGGCAGCCCGTCAACACGGGAGAGGGCGGCGTAATCGACGATGGCGTTGACCACCAGTATATCAACCGGATCGATCTGGCGCTCCAGGAGATCGCAATAGAGATCGTCACCGGCGGCGGCCATACCCTCTATAATGCCGGCAGCTTCGGCGTTGTAGCGTTCCTCGACGAGAAAATGCTCCTCGAAGTAAGCGCGCAGGTAATTGTAGGCAGTGGCAGATCCCCCCAGGTAGTAGTCAAGAAAGTAGTCCTCAAACACATCCCGGATCGGTTCGTTAAGCAGATATCCGAGCGCGTAGCCACGCTCGGTATGGTCGCCCCACAGGATAATGACCTGGCGGCCCTGCAGCGTCAGGGTGTCCCCCTGGACCGGCTGTGCTGTCGCCGGCAACCAACAGAGGATCATCAGTAACAGCGAAGCAGAAGTCAGCAATTGGCGTTTCAACATCTTTACCTCCCAGGCTCGACGAACTACGCCAATATAGGAAGGTACCGTTTCCGCGCCAAGCCTTTACCCCCTTCGGCGGCGGCGTCTGGCCAAGCTTTTTCTTGGAGTTGACCGTTCCGCCCCTATTTTCGAAAGAGAAACGGGCGGACGGCTACGGCATGAAACTGACCTATCTCCTCATTCTGATCGGCGTCATTTCCCTGGTTGCTTCCTCGCGCCTGTTCGAACGACTGCGCTCCCTCCCCTCCTGGCGCATGTTTTTCACCACCAGCACCCTTTTCCTCCTGATCGGTATCATGATCGGTCCGTACGGCATCAACCTGGTCAGCCGCACCGTCCTGGCGGATTTGAAACCGGTGACGGTTTTGCTGATGGGTTGGGTGGGACTGGTGCTCGGTCTCCAGCTGCGCTGGCGCCATCTCCGCCGCACTCCCTGGCGGATTGCACTCGGCAGTCAGCTGCAGGCGCTGGTGGCGCTGATCTTCATCGCCGCCGGCCTGCTGCTCTGCCATCGATTATGGCCGGGTCTGGCACCCGGACTGGAGCACTCCCGCCTCTTCTGGCTGCTGGCGGTGATAGGACTCTCCACCGCACCGGAGGTGATCCAGGTTTCCGGGCTGGCGCTGATCAGCCGCTCTCACAGCTTCCGCACCGCGCTGCTCTATGCTAATTTCGGCAGGATTACGGCGATCGGTGCGGTCGGCCTGCTCTACGCCATCTACCGGCCGTCGCTGGGTCTGTTGCCGCAGACGCCGCTGCTCTGGATCGGCTTGACCCTCTGTCTCGGTCTGATCCTCGGTCTGCTCAGCGTTTTCTTCACACAGCATTCTGCCGACAAAATCGGCGACGAAGCCGGTTACCTGGCGGCCCTGACCGGCATGATCATCTTCGCGGCCGGACTGGCCTACTACCTGCACCTCTCCCCGCTGCTGCTCACCCTGCTGATGGGCCTGGTGATCGCGAACCGCTCCCGGCAGGCGGTGAAAATGTTCGAGATACTGTCCCGCTACGATCAGCCGGTCTTCATGCTGCTGTTGATCCTGGCCGGCAGCCTGCTCGATACGCCGATCCCGGGTCTGGTGCCGCTACTCCTGCTCTACCTGTTGCTGCGACTGCTGGGTAAACTCAGCGGCAATCAACTCGCGGGCAGCCTGCTGCCGGCACACAACCGCAGTTCGATCCGTTTCATGCTGCCCCAGGGCGCTCTGACCCTGGCGCTGGCTATCAACCAGCTGCAGATCTACGCCGATACCACCGCGAGCGCGGTCTTCCAGGTGCAACTGCTGGGCGCCCTCTTCTTCAGTTACCTGTCGCCCCTGTTAATCGGAGGCAGGCGATGAGATTTCTGGTACTGGCGGTTCTATTCGGATTGATGCTGCTTCTG
The DNA here is from genome assembly GCA_964517435.1 of uncultured Bacteroidia bacterium. Taxonomy (GTDB): domain Bacteria; phylum CAIWAD01; class CAIWAD01; order BS150m-G50; family BS150m-G50; genus BS150m-G50. The sequence goes on from CAZFEC010000006.1 coordinate 22,419, forward strand.
CAGGGCGCCGGGTTTGTTGATCCAAGCAATATCCTGGCCCGCTCCATGGTGGCGTTCGGCTTCCTGATCCTGGCCGGGACAGTGGCGGGAGGATTGACCCGCCGTTTGCGCCTGCCCGGTATCACCGGTTATCTGCTGGCCGGTGTCATCTGCGGTCCCGACCTGCTGCACCTGGTGCGGGCGGATGTCCTGCAGAACCTGAATTTCATCAACTCCACCGCCCTCACCTTCATCGCGCTGCTGGCGGGTGCGGAACTCAAAGTAAGCATGCTGAGGGAGCGATTGCGCGGTATCGTCTGGATCGCCGCCATGCAGGCGGTGCCGGGCATGCTGCTGATCAGCGCCGCCTTCCTGCCGATCTTCAGCTACCTGCCCTCACTGGCCGGCTACTCCTTTGCACAACTCGTGGCGTTGACCCTGCTGCTGGGTCTCATTTCGGTGGCGGTTTCCCCTTCGACCACCGTGGCGGTGATCGTCGAGTCCCGCGCCCAAGGGCCGGTCAAGGACACGGTCCTCGGGGTGACCATGGTGATGGATGTCATGGTGATCCTGCTCTTCACCCTGCTCGTCTCCCTGGTCGGTCCACTGCTGGCCACCGATCTGACCGCGCCCAACCTGCTGCAGCTGTTCCTCGAGATCGCCTTTTCCCTGCTGGCGGGCGGGCTGACCGGCGTGATCGGCATCCTCATTCTACACTTCATCAAGCAGCACCAAACCCTCGTCATGCTGGGATTGGGCCTGCTGATCGTGGACCTCTCCCACGATTTTCACCTCGATCCGCTGCTGGTGGCGATTACCGGCGGCTTCCTCATCGCCAACTTCTCGGAATACGGTGAGCGTTTCCAGACGAACATCGAGAAAGCGTCCCTGCCGATCTTCCTGGTTTTCTTCGCGCTGGCCGGCGCCGGGCTGGATTTCGGCCGCCTGGCGGGGACCTGGCCGCTGGCACTGGCACTGGTGCTGCTGCGGATGGGCGCCAAGCTGCTGACGACCCGCTGGGGTGCGATGCCGGGGAGATTGGAGCCGACCGTCAAGCGCTACGGCTGGCTGGGATTCATCGGCCAGGCCGGTGTGTCGCTCGGTTTCGTTATGTTACTGGAGGAGCAATTCCCGGAAGCTGGCGGTTTTCTAAAACAGATCATCGTGGCGGCGATCGTGATCAACCAGATCATCGGTCCGGTGCTGCTGCAGTACGCTTTCGACCGCTGCGGCGAAACCGGCCGTGCCGGCGCGGTGACGGACAAATCGGTGGCAAGTGGCGACTGACAGGTTATATTTAGAACGCTGACAGAACTGCACGCCAACCGGGTAGCCGACTGATGCGACTGATCACCCGTTATATCATCCGGGAACATACCGCTTCCTTTTTCGGCTCCCTGCTGCTGATCGTCTTCATCTTCACCCTCAACTTCGCCTTCCAGGTGCTCGGCAAGATCATGGGCAAGGGTCTTTCCAGCGTCGTCATCCTGGAGTACTTCCTGCTCAACATGGCCTGGATCCTGGCGCTGGCGGTGCCGATGGCGGTGCTGATCGCCACTCTGATGGCTTTCGGCCGGCTGGCGGGCGACAACGAGATCACAGCGCTCAAATCCTCCGGCATCAACCTGGTGACGCTGATGCGGCCGATCTTCCTGCTGGCGGTGCTGCTGGCCGGACTGCTCATCGGCTTCAACAACAGTGTGCTGCCCGCCTTCAACCACCGCGCCAAGATGCTGCGCAAGAGTATCTACCAGAAGCAACCCACGATGAAAATGGAGGAATCGGTTTTTCAGTTCGATATCCCCGGCTATGTGTTCCTGGCGAAGGAAATCGACCACCTCTCCGGCGAATTAAAAAGGCTGACCATTTTCGATGAGTCGGAGAAACAGCGGCGGTCCACCATCCTGGCGGAAGCGGGCAAACTGCACTTCGATGAGGAGACGGCGGAGTTCACCCTGCGCCTGTCCCGGGGGGAGATCCACCGCATCGACCGGCGCCAGGAGGACAACTACGCCACCATCGCCTATGACAGCGCTCTCTTTCACATCGAAGCGCCCGATATGCTGTTGCAGTCAAATGTATCACGTTATCGAGGCAGCCGTGAACTCGCCATTCCCCAGATGCTGGAGCGCATCGCCCACTGGCAGGAACACCCGCAGCGCAACGCCCGCCGCATCCGCTCCTACCAGGTGGAGATCCACAAGAAGTTCTCGATCCCGTTCGCCTGTCTCGTCTTCGTGTTGATCGGCGCCGTCCTGGGGATGCGGGCCGGCATGGGCAACCTGGCCGTTTCGAGCGGTCTTTCGCTCGCCTTCTTTCTTATCTACTGGATCTTCCTGATGGGAGGCGAGGACCTGGCTGATCGCGGATTCATACCGCCCGGCATCGCGATGTGGCTGCCGAATGTACTCCTGGGTGCTTTCGGCGTCTACCTGGTCTATAATGCCAGGCGGGAAGGGAGTCCGTTGCGGCTGCCCGGCCTGCTCAGACGGAAGCGCCGGCCGCAACCTCCGGTGGAGGAATAGGCATGCCGCTCCTCTCCCGCTACCTGCTGCGCAAGTTCTACTTCACGCTGTTGTTCATGCTGCTGGCCGTCGTCATCATTTTCCTGACGGTCGATCTGATGGAGAACCTGAACCACTTTCTCGACAGCGAGATCCCCACCAGGCAGCTGATCATCTATTATCAGCTCTTCATTCCCCAGATTGTCTACCTGGTGATGCCGATCGCCATTCTGCTCAGTCTGGTGATCGTTCTGGGAAGCATGGCCCGGCACCGGGAGCTGGACGCGATCAAGAGCGCCGGCGTTTCCCTCTGGCGGCTGCTGCGCCTCTTTTTCCTGCACGGACTGGTGTTGTCGCTGTTAATGCTGTACCTGGGTGAATCGCTGGCCGCCGACGCCAACCGAGAACGGCTCGATATCTACCGCGAGTATGTTCTGAAGGCGAAACGCAAGTTCAAGACGCACCTGGGGCAGGTCTACATTCAGAATGGTGAAGCGGGCGTCCTGCACATGGGGCACTACGACATCCCCCTGTCGCAGGGGCGGGATATCAATTACGAGGCGATCGGTCCCGTCGAGAGGGGCGCGGCACCAACACAACCCGACCAGCGCTTCGTGCTTTTCCGGATCGACGCCGCGCAACTGCGCTTCGATCCCGCCGGTTATGATGATTCGACCGCCTGGGTGTTCCACGACGGCATCGTGCGCCACTTCGCGGGTGACACGATTGTCAGCCACGAATTCGTACGCCTGGATACCGTCGATTTGAGAATTACACCGCAGGATCTCGCCAGCACCCAGCTCGACCCGACCGAGATGAATCTCCAGCAGCTGCGGGAGTTCATCACACGCCTGCGGCTTACCGGCGCCACCACCGGCAAATGGGAAGTCGACCTGCAGTCGAAGCTGGCCAATCCCTTCGTCTGCGCCATCATGGTACTGTTCGCGCTTCCCTTCGCCGCTTCCCGTCGCAAGGGAGTCGTCGCCATCGGTTTCGGCGTGAGCCTGCTGGTCAGCTTTCTCTACTACGGTTCGATCATTCTGTTTCGCAATATGGGCTACCACAGCGCCCTCTCCCCGCTCTATGCCGCCTGGTTGCCTCATCTGGGGTTCCTGGCGCTGGGACTGCTGGCCACGACGCAGGTGCGCAAATAAAACCAGAGGAACCATGTCTGACCTGACCGCCGATCTGACGAACCTGGAACCGCAACCGCTCTGGGAGTATTTCGACGCCATCAGCCGCCTTCCCCGCTGTTCGAAGCGGGAGGAGCGGGTCCGTGCCTGGGTGCTGGAAAAGGCGGCCGCACTGGGACTGGATTGCCGTGAGGACGCGACCGGCAATATCGCGATCAGCCGTCCCGCCACGCCGGGTCTGGAAGAGGCGCCGGGCGTCATACTGCAGGCGCACCTGGATATGGTCTGCGAAAAAAGCAGCTCTTCAGGGCACGATTTTGACCGGGATCCGATCCAGCTGCAGATCAACGGCAACCTGCTCACCGCGCGCGAGACGACCCTCGGCGCCGACAACGGCATCGGTGTGGCGGCGGCGCTGGCGCTGCTGGCCGCTCCGGATCTCAAAGCGGGTCCACTGCAGGCACTCTTTACGGTTGATGAGGAGACCGGTATGACCGGCGCCCTGGGACTCACGCCGGACTTCATCAACGGGGACTACCTGATCAACCTGGATTCGGAGGAGAGCTGGGTAATCTGCATCGGATGTGCCGGCGGAATGGACAGCATCCTGCAACCACACTGCGAGTTTTCAAATAGCGACGCCACACCCCTGCTGAAGGTCGAGATCGACGGGCTGGCGGGCGGACACTCCGGCGTCGACATCCACACCGGGCGCGGCAACGCCGTCAAAATCCTGGCCGCCCTGTTAAGCGGGCTGGGCGAAGAGATGCCATGGCAGCTGCTGGAGCTAAACGGCGGCAGTAAGCACAACGCCATCCCCCGGCAGGCAACGGCGCTCCTGGCACCCGCTGATGTCAAAAAAGCGGTCGGTGTCATCGAAACCGCTTTCGCCCGGCAGCGTGATATCTTCCAGGCACGGGAGGAAGGACTGGTTTTGCGGCTCTCCCAACCGGCCGGCGATGCATCCAGGTTGAGCGAGGAGCAGTCCCGGCATCTGATCGGTCTGTTGACCTGCCTGCCTCACGGTGTCGCGGCGATGAGTGCCGAGATTCCCAACCTGGTGGAAACCTCGAGCAACCTGGCGATCGTCGACATTGCGCCCGACCGTGGGGAGATCCTCCTGTCACACCGCTCCTCCTCGGCCGCGGCGCTGCAGGCGACCACCGCTCGGGTGCGGGAGATCGCCCGCGCTTTCAACGCGACCATCGAGCAGGGAAACGGCTATCCCGCCTGGCGCCCGAATCCCGCCTCCGGCCTGCTCAAACAGGCGAGCCGCATCTACCGCGATCTGACCGGTGAGCAACCGGAGATCGTTTCGATCCACGCCGGGCTGGAGTGCGGCTTGATCGGCTCCCTCCTGCCCCATCTCGAGATGATCGCGATCGGACCCACTATCCGCAATCCCCACACACTGGACGAGCTGGTGGAAATCGACAGCGTCGCTCAATTCTGGCGCTTCCTGCGCAGGCTGGTCACCGAGCTGGTCAATCGGTAATCCATTGCTACGACACACATTTCACCCAGCCTGGGACAGTATTTGTCCGGGCGAGGGACGCCGTTTGTCTTTTCGTAAGTCTTGAAAGCGAAATCTGACTTGAGTTTTCAGCACTTAGGGGGCGAAAGTGCGCTGGCACGGTTATTGTATATATACTTAGCGAAGTCAGGGTCCTTCTATTTTTTATCTCCTTCAATGGTTGGGCACTGGATAAATGGAATGCGTGATTTCCTCTTTTGCCCTGACTTTAAGCATTCCATTTATCCGTTTTTTACGTCCGGACCACTACCGCAATCTGAACTTGAGTTTCGGAAGCTCGAACCCTGTCCTCCGGCGCTGTCTTGTACTGGTCGCTTCAAACCGAAGCATTGACTGATGTACCATCGCAGGACATTATTTGCGAGCATCGGAATAACACGCTAAATTGATGCAGTACACCAAGCCAGTGAGGACAATGACCGCAACCGACAACTCCCCTGTCAGCGCGAATGCGCTCTACTTCATCGCCGATGCCCACCTGGGCAACCGCCATCACCGGCAGGCTACGCCGTCCCGCGAGCGGCTCTATGCCTTCTGGCGTTCGATTGGCCGTCCCGGCAACACGCTCTACATTCTGGGCGACCTGTTCGACTTCTGGTTCGAATGGCCGGAGGCGATACCGCAGCGTCATTTCCAGACCCTGGTGGAACTGCGCCGCCTGGTGGAGGCTGGCGTGGAGGTGCACCTGCTGCCCGGCAACCATGATTTTCACTTTGGACCGGTGTTGCGGAGCGAAGTCGGCGTTCAGACCCACCCTGAACCACATCGTTTCGAATGGGGCGGCAAACGCTGGCTGGTCCGGCACGGCGACGGCCTCAATCTGGACGATCACAGCTACCTTCGCCTGAAGCGGGTGCTGCGTAATCCGCTGAACATCGCGCTCTATCGCCTGCTGCCTCCCGCCCTCGGCATGGCGATCGCCGATTTCGTCTCCAGCCGCAGTTCGCGACGCCAGACTCCCCCCCCTTCCATCCAACTGCAGCATATGGAGCGCTACGCGGGCCGGCAGCTGCAGGAAGGTATCGATTTCGTCGTGATGGGCCATATCCATTATCCCACCCGCGGCGGCGCCGACCAGGGTCAATGGGTCATTCTGGGCGACTGGATCAATCAGTTCTCCTATGCGTGTTTTGACGGCAACGCTCTGCAGTTGAAGGAATTCTCTCCTGATGACAACCTCTGAGCAGAAAAAGCGCCGCTGGAGGCGTTGGCTGCCGCTGTTGCTCCTGGTGCTGGCGGTCGGCTGGTTGACCTGGCTGGTGAGCGGCGTACCCGCTTTCGACGAGCTGGAGACCTTCAATCCCCCCTTCGCTACCCGCATCTACTCGGCTGACAGCGTCCTGCTGGGGGAGTACTTCAACGAGCGGCGGGTGTATGTGCCGCTCGGTGAAATCGCCGCCAGCCTGCCGGAAGCGACCATCGCCCTGGAGGATCACCGCTTTTACGCACACTGGGGCGTCGACCTGCTGCGGATCGTCCAGGCGATTCTGATCGACATCAGACACCTCTCCTTCCGGCAGGGAGGATCGACCCTGACGCAGCAGCTGGCCAAGAACCTGTTCCTCACCCAGGAAAAATCGATCACCCGCAAGTTACGGGAAATCCTCACCGCCATTCAACTAGAGCGCACCTACTCCAAGGCGGAGATACTGGAGATGTATCTCACGCTGAGTTACTTCGGCCATGGCGCCTATGGTGTGCACGCCGCCGCCGGGCTCTATTTCGACAAGATGCCGCATGAACTGGAACTGCAGGAATCGGCGCTTCTGGTAGCACTGTTGCGCGCGCCGGCGCTCTATTCCCCCTGGAATCACCCGGGCCGGGCGATCAAACGGCGCAACCTGGTGCTGAACCTGATGGAGCAGCAGCAGCTGCTCACTCCCGCCCAGGCCGATACTACGCGTGCTATGCCGCTGGACGTCCGGGAGCGGCAGACCGGCAGCCGCACGCTGGCGCCATATTTCGTCGAACATGTGCGGCAACAGCTGGAGATCATGCGGGGGCTTTCCCGACATCCCGATCCCGACTCCAACCTGCCGATGCTGCGGGAGGATATCTACGACAACGGGCTCAACATTCACACGACACTCAACTCCCGCTTCCAGGCACTGGCGGAAACGCTGTTGACGAAACAGCTGCTGGTGCAGGATACTATCGCCTGCGATTATTTCCGCGGCCGGGGCGCCCGGGAGTACTTCCAGTTACGCCACCCGGGGGCAACACCGGAGCGGCTCGATTCGCTGCTGGCCGATACGCTGCTGCTGGACTCCCTTCTGCAGACTCATCTGCTGCCGCAGGGCGCCTTCCTGGCACTCTCCCCGCACACCGGCGACATCCTGGCCATGATCGGGGGGCGCGATTTCGCGACCTACAAATTCAACCGGGCGGTACAGGCGGTGCGCCAGCCCGGTTCGCTGTTCAAACCGGTGCTCTACCTGGAGGCATTGGAGGCGGGTTACCCGGCGACCTTCCGTCTACCAAACCAGGACATCGTCGTGGAGGAAGCCGACGGCAAACGGTGGACACCGCGTAACTGGGACGGTTCCCGCGGAGGTGTGATGACCCTGCGGCAGGGGCTGGAGAAGTCGCTGAACCTGATCAGCGTACGCCTGATGATGGAGGCGGTACCGCCCTATCGGGTGGTGGAACGCGCCCACAGCCTGGGTATCTCAACGCCGCTGGCGGAGGATTACACGCTGGCGCTCGGCTCCAGCGGGGTGGTGCCTCTGGAGATCGCGGCGGCATATTCCGTATTTGCCGCCCGGGGCATCTACCACACGCCGCAGGCGATCCGTAGAATCCAGGACCGCCACGGTAATTTGTTACACCGCTTTCGCAATCCGGGCGAGGTGGTGCTGGCCAACTCCTCCGCGTTTCTGATCACGACGCTGCTGCAGGGTGTTGTGGACGGCGGCACCGCGGGAGCCGTGCGATGGCGACACGGCTGTTATCTGCCCCTGGCCGGCAAAACCGGCACTACCAACAGTTTCACCGACGCCTGGTTCATCGGCTACACGCCGGATCTGGTGGTGGCGGTCTGGATCGGCATGGACGATCCCGCTTTCAAACTGGGACGCGGGCAATACGGCGGCAAGGTGGCACTGCCGGTTTTCGCGCAGTTTATTAAACAGGTTTACAGAGAGGGCTGGTACGAACCAGCCGAATTCCCGGTACCGACCGAGATCATCATCGCGGAAGTGTGCGAAGAGAGCGGCGAACCGGCTTCACCGCTCTGTCCCCGTATCGTCGACGAGTACTTCCTCGACGGCACGATGCCGCTCCAGCAGTGCCGACTCCACTCCCGCTGACGGAAACCTGCTCATGTATCCGACGTTGTATACTTTCAATCGTTACTGCCGGGAACACTACGGCCGACGTCTGGTCAAGGTCGTACTCGACGCCGGCGCACCCTGTCCCCATCGCAAGGGTCCGGAGGGCGGTTGCAGCTTCTGCGATCCCGGCGCCTACACGCCTGTCTCCCGGGGGCCCCTGCCGTTGCGCGAGCAGCTGGAGCAGGGAATCGCCGTCATGGGGCGGCGCTATCAGGCGGAGGCTTTCGCGGCCTACTTTCAGAGCAACACCAACACCGCCCTGCCGCTGGAACGGCTGCGGGAAATGCTGGAGACCGCGGCCGCGCACACGGACATCAAGATGATCTTTCTCGCCACCCGGCCCGACTGGCTGCAGGAGGCGGTTCTGGAGTTGCTGGCGGAGTACGGCCGGCGGTTGCCGCTCTGGGTCGAGCTGGGTATTCAATCCCTGCACGATGACACCCTCCTCCGTATCAACCGCGGGCATGATGCACGTTGCGCGCTGGAAGCCTGCGCCCGTCTGCACATGACTGCTTTACCGGTGGTGGCGCACATGATTCTCGGTCTGCCGGGGGAGACGGCGGCGATGATGAAGCAGTCGTTACGGGGCCTGGCGGACGCGGGGATCGCGGGAATCAAGCTGCACCACCTGCAGGTGCACCGTGACACGCGTCTCGCGGCAATGTATGCCGAGGGTGCCGTGACCGTCTTCGAACTGGAGGAATACCTGCGGCTGCTCTGCGAGCTGGTTCCCTGGTTGCCGCCGCGCGCGGTCATCTTCAGGCTCTTCGCCGAAGCGCGCGACGACCGTCTGATCGCACCGCGCTGGGAACTGCCGAAGGCGACGGTTATCGATCTCATCCATAAGAAACTGGAGGCGGAAGGTGTGCGCCAGGGTTCCGCCTATACAGACTCCGCCGAGGGAGAAGTGTGATGTCCCAACCGCAACCGCCCGCACCGGGCCTGCTGACGATCAGCCTGCTGTACCGCGAGCCGGAGCGGCTGGAGTCGATTCGGTCACGCCTGACATCCGAGTTCGGCCCGGTAGCAGCGGAGCTCGCCCCGTTCCGGTTCGACTTCACCGACTACTACGCGGCGGAGCTGGGTACCCCGCTCTGGCGCGCGATTCTGTCCTTCGAAGCACCGCTAGCGCGGGAACAGCTGGCCGCGGTCAAGTTGCGGACCAACCGGCTGGAAGAGGCGTGGAGCGAAGCCGGCCACCGCAGCGTGAATCTCGATCCCGGTCTGATTACGCGCGAGAACTTCCTCCTGGCGACCGGCAAGAACTCCCCGCATCGGGTCTACCTCGCGGAGGGAGTCTACGCCGACCTGACCCTTATCTACCAGCAAGGCGCTTTTCAGATATTGCCCTGGACCTACGCCGACTACCGCGTGGCACCGGTGCGCGAATGGCTGCAACTGGTACGGCAGCGGCTGCTGACATTACTTGCCGGCAGCGGCGCATAAACTCTGCTCCCGCATTTGTCGATAGTTACTGCGAATCACCCGCGTACCGGCCGGGTGCCGAAATCGTCGGTGGGTTCCGAAATCGTATATAAAGATAACGGTATCGTTGACAGCCTTACGGCCCAGGCTTATCTTGAGCCCAAGCCGGAGTACCCGGCGCCGTTTCCCTTTGACAAAACCAACCAGGAGCCGCCATGAACGCGACTTGCAACATATACGCCTATACCGCCTATCTCGTCATCCTGATTGCCGCCCTGCTGCTCTTCGCCTGGCAGCTCTATCGACGCTGGTTACCGCTGCGGCAGGTGCAGCCGGTCAACCGCTTCGGTCAACCAGGCGCGCGGGTGAAAGGCCTGCTGGTATATCTGCTCGGCCAGCGGAAGCTGTTTAAAGCCCGCTTCCGCCTCAGCGGCATCATGCACGCCGTCATCTTCTTCGGTTTCATCGCCGTGCTGCTCAACACCGTCACTTTCCTGGGTCAAGGGATTCAACCCGGCTTCGAACTACCGCTTTTCAACGAACATAACGGCCTCGGCCGGCTCTATATGCTAGCCAAGGAGCTGTTCCAGCTGCTGGTGCTGATCGCAGTGGCGGCTGCCTTCATCCGGCGGGTAGCGGCGCGTCCGGAGCGCTTGACCCTCTCCGCTGAAGCGGTGCTGGTGCTGATGATGATCGGGCTCCTGATGGTCGTGGATTGGTTTTATGCCGGCGCCGAACTGCAGACGGCGGGGCGGGAATTCCTCTGGTATCTGCCTTTCAGTTCCCTGTTCGCCGATTGGCTGCCGGCCGGTTCCCTGCTCCTGGTACATCATGCTGCCTTCTGGCTGCATGTCTTCGTTCTGCTCACTTTCCTGAACCTGTTGCCGGTCAGCAAGCACTTCCATGTCGTGACCTCCACCTTCAATGTTTATTTCCGCAACCTGGAACCGAGCCGGTTGCAGACCCTCAATCTGGAAGATGAAGAGGCGGAGCATTTCGGCACCTCCCGCCTGGAACACCTTCACTGGAAGAACCTGCTCGACCTCTACAGCTGTACCGAGTGTGGTCGCTGCCAGGAGGTCTGTCCCGCCTGGCAGACCGAGAAACCGCTCTCGCCCAAGGAACTGACCATCGCCATGCGCAACCTGCTCAAGACTAGCTACGGTTATGGGGGTACGGCAGGCGAGGAAGGTGCGCCCCT
>CAZFEC010000006.1:33626-59326 GCA_964517435.1 uncultured Bacteroidia bacterium
TGTGGTCCTGCGTCACCTGTCGCGCCTGCGAAGAGGTCTGTCCGCTGGGGATAGAGTACATCGAGCGCATCGTCGGGATGCGGCGCTACCTGGTGCTGGAGGAGAGCCGCATCGACAAGCCAACAGCCCTGCTCTTCAAGAACCTGGAGAATAACGGCAATCCCTGGGGCATCGGTCAGAGCAAGCGGGAAGACTGGTGTGCGGAACTCGCGGTGCCGAAGATGCGCGACAAGCAGGAGGTGGAACTGCTCTTCTGGGTCGGTTGCGCCGGCGCCTACGACGACGATTCGCAGAAGACCGCCCGGGCCATGATCGAGATATTGAATCATGCCGGCGTCGACTACGCCATCCTGGGTGAGGAGGAGAACTGCACCGGCGACTCCGCCCGCCGTCTGGGTAATGAGTATCTCTACCAGATGATGGCTATGGGCAACATCGAGACCCTCGCCGGTTACAAATTCAAGGAGATCCTGACGATCTGCCCCCACTGCTACCAAACACTGCAATTCGAATACCCCGACCTGGAGGGAAACTACCAGGTGGTTCCTCACGGTGCCTACATCCAACGTCTGCTGGCGGAGGGACGTCTCCGTCTGAATGGCGCCCTTTCCGGCACGCTGACCTGCCACGACTCCTGCTATCTGGGGAGACATCACGGCAGTTACGACGACTTCCGGGAGGTTCTGCGGCAGCTGCCTGGTACCAGGCTCGTGGAGATGCCGCATAACCGGGATGACGCGCTCTGCTGCGGTGCGGGAGGCGGCAACATGTGGCGGGAGGAGGCACAACCCCGTGTCAACGAACTCCGCGCCCAGGAAGCTGCCGCCACCGGCGCCGAGCGGGTTTGCACCGTCTGTCCTTTCTGCGCTTCCATGTTCAACGACGGCTTCAAGGATACCGGTAACGCCGAGCGGATCAGCCAGGTCGATCTGGCCGTACTGGTCGCGGAACTCCTCGTGGGTGACGGTCGCACGGGTAATGAGCCGGATCCGAACGGGTAAGCCCGGCTTCCGCGAATCGTGCGTTCCGCGGAACGGCTGGGTCGCTAATCAGTTGATCACGCAAAGAGTTTTTAGCCTCTGCGCAAAATGCTCACGCGATCTACAAATATTATTAAATCAGCACTTGCGCGGCTGTTCACAGCTGTTCAGTATCCGACTCGAACCTCATCAACACCACTTATAAGCCCGCTTTCAGCGGGAAATAAGAATTGGCAGGGAGTTAGAAATCTCCCGAGCTGCATAAAAAGTGTATTTTTCTCTTGCGTAGTTTATCCGATAGTATTAATATTGGACAGACGCGATAACGGTTGCTATTGACACTGTAACTGTTATCTTTGGAGAGCGTGATGAGAGGCACGCTAAATTCTAACAACTTTTCCCCCATAACTCCTTCTAAGTTACTGCTAAGCAAGTATTAGGGCACAACGGAGAGGCTGTCGCAAAGACAGCCTTTCTTTTTATGGTAGCCACCGCTTCACTTTCCGGTTGTGACCTATTCCTTCCCTTTGTATACTTTCATTTCGAGCAGTGACCCGATGCGTGCCAGCCATCGCCCGGCACGCAGGTCCTGGCTGCCGTATCCCCATCAAACTGTACAAAGAAGCGGGAGGATAGATGTTCCCCATTGTTGAATGCGTTCCCAACTTCAGTGAAGGTCGCGACCGAGCCATCATCGATCAGATCACGGCGGAGCTGGATCAGATCGAGGATGTCGTATTGCTGGATGTCGATCCTGGTCAGGCCACCAACCGCACGGTGGTGACTTTCATCGGCACACCGGCAGCCGTCAGCGAGGCGGCGTTCCGCGTAGTGCGCAAAGCGTCGGAACTGATCGACATGCGCCACCACAAGGGTGAGCACGCCCGCCAGGGAGCCACCGACGTAGTGCCGTTTGTACCGGTCAGCGGCATCAGCATGGAAGAGGTGGTGGAGCTGGCGCGGGCTACCGGACGCCGCATCGGCGAAGAGCTGGGGATACCGATCTACTTCTACGAAAACGCCGCCACCAGTGAAGAACGCAGTAACCTGGCCGTGGTGCGGCGGGGTGAGTACGAGGCGTTGCCCAAGAAGCTGGTCGACCCGAAGTGGAAGCCCGACAGCGGCCCGGCGGAGTTCAACGAACAGGTTGCGCGCACCGGTGCCACACAGGTCAGCGCCCGGGAATTCCTGATCGCCTGGAATGTCAACCTGAATACCACCAACAAGCGGCGAGCCCATTCTATCGCCCTGCAGATACGCGAACAGGGACGCTACCGGGTCAAACCGGACGGAAAGCGCTGGTTTGACGAGAACGGCAATCCGGAACAAATTCCGGGCAAGTTCAAGCATCTCAAGGGGGTCGGCTGGTTTATCGAGGAATACGGCACCGCGCAGATCTCAATGAACCTGACGAACTATAAAGAAACCCCGATGCATCTGGTCATTGACGAGATACGCAAGGAGGCGATGGAGCGCGGTCTCGTCGTTACCGGCAGTGAGCTGGTCGGCCTGATTCCGAAGGAGGCGCTGCTGGCTGCGGGTGAGTATTACCTGCGGCAGCAGAAAATGAGCCGCGGGGTAGACGAAACCCGCCTGCTGGAGACGGCGATCCGCAGCCTGGGGCTGAACGATCTCTATCCCTTCGATATCAAGGAGAAGGTGATCGAGTACCGCGTCGCTGACCAGGGGGGACAACTGGTGGACATGACCGTGACCGGTTTCGCCGACGAGCTGGCATCCAACAGCCCGGCGCCGGGCGGAGGTTCGACCGCCGCCCTGGCAGGCGCCCTGGCCGCTTCGCTGGCCGCGATGGTCGGCAATCTCACCTATCCGAAAAAGGAATACCTCGAATTCCGTCCCCAGATGGATGAGCAGGGTTGCCAGGCGCAACGTATCAAGGAGAAGCTGCTGCGCCTGATCGACCAGGACACCCAGGCTTTCAACAAGGTCATGGCCGCCTTCACCCTGCCGAAAAAGAGTGAGGAAGAGCAGGAGGTGCGCCGGCAGCGTATCGAAGAGGCGAACCAGGAGGCGACCCTTAAGCCGCTGGAGATGATGCGCACCATCACGCAGCTGGTACCGATCCTGGACCTGATGGCGACGCACGGCAACCAGAATTCTCTCTCCGACGTCGGTGTCGGCACGCTGGCGGCGCTCACCTGTCTGCGCGGCGCGGCGCTCAACGTGGCGATCAACCTGGGCGGTTTGAGCGATCAGGAATTTGTCACTAAGATTGGCGCTGAAATGCAGGAATTGCGGCGCCAGACCGGTGAGGAGCTGGAAGCGATCGCCCAGGGGATTGAAAAGAAGCTGGATGAGTGAGAATACAAGGAGAAGGAAGATAGAAGACAGAAGATAGAAGGCTCAGTTCATGACTCGTGACTGCGTTCCCCCTTTGGTGTGAATTGGAATTCCTTTTCTACATTCTGTATTCTATCTTCTATCTCCTGATCACGGCAGCAACTTGAGAAACCGCCGTTTACCCACCTTCAGGATCGTCTCACTGTTGATATTCAGGAACAATCCCTCATCATTAACCTTCTCCCCGTCGAGGGATACGGCATTCTGCCGGATCAGTTTGCGAGCCTGCCCCAGCGATGGGGCCAGTCCCTGCTCCGCCATCAGTTCGATCAGACGCTTTTCGCCCTCCAACTGAAACTCGGGGATCTCGTCCGGGATATCCTTTTCCCTGAAAATCGTGTCGAATTCCGCCTCCGCGACCGCTCCGGCTCCTTCCTCCACATAAATATCCACCAGATCGCGAGCTAGTTGTCGCTTGAATATCATAGGATTGACGGATCCGGCTTCAAGTTCTGCTTTAATATTGGACAGTTCCGCGGGAGACCGGTTCGTCGCCAGGAGGAAGTAGCGGTAGATCAATTCGTCCGGAATCGACATCGCCCGTCCGAATATCTCTCGCGCGGGATCGTTGATGCCGATGTAGTTATCCAGCGACTTGCTCATCTTCTCAACACCGTCGGTTCCCTCCAGGATCGGTACCATCATGATCACCTGCGGCTCCTGGCCGTACTCCCGCTGGAGTAGACGCCCCATCAGCAGATTGAATTTCTGATCGGTCCCCCCTATCTCGACATCACTGCGCAGCGCGACCGAGTCATAGCCCTGGATCAACGGATAGAGGAATTCGATGATGGCGATCGGTACTTCCCCCTTGAAGCGCTTCTCGAAGTCATCCCGCTCCAGCATGCGGGCCACGGTATAGCGGGAGGTTAACGCCAGGAAGGCGTAGATATCCATCGCCTCGAACCACTCGCTGTTGAAGCGAATAGAGGTTCGCGCCGGGTCCAGAATCTTGAAGACCTGCTTTTTGTAGGTCTCGGCGTTGGCGAGAACTTCCTCCCTCGTCAATGCCTGGCGGGTTTTATTCTTGCCGCTGGGATCACCAACCATCCCGGTGAAATCGCCGATCAGGAAATCCACCTGGTGTCCCAGGTCCTGGAACTGGCGCAGTTTGCGCAACGGCACGGCGTGCCCGATATGCATGTCCGGCGCGCTGGGGTCGGCCCCGAACTTGACCCGGAGCGGCTCGCCGCTCTGCTCCGCCCTGACCAGTTTCTGCTCCAGTTCCTCCAGCGGAATGATCTCCTCGGCGCCGGCCGACAAGAGGTCGATCTGTTCCTTGACGGGTGGGAAATTCACTTTCCACTCCTTTGCTTGGCTTTCAGCATCCTGGCGATCTCCCGTTGCTGGTCCTTCTGCTGAATGGTGCTGCGCTTGTCGAACTCCCGCTTGCCCTGTACCAGCGCCAGGGTGACCTTCACCAGGTGTTTCCGAAAGTAGATATCCAGCGGTACCAGAGTGAGACCGCGCTGTTCGACCTTGACCCGCAACCGGCGGATTTCGCGACGGTGCAAAAGCAGCTTGCGATCGCGCAGATACTCATGGTTCCAGATGTTGCCTTGCTGGTAAGGACTGATGTGCATCCCGACCAGCCAGATCTCGCCGTCCTGGATGCGGGCGTAGGCGTCTTTCAGATTCACCTGACCCAGCCGGACCGATTTCACCTCGGTACCCTGGAGCACGAGCCCCGCCTCGAAACGGTCGAGGATATGGTAGTCGTGACGAGCTTTTTTATTCCGCGCCACAATCCGGATATCCGGATTGACCGCTTTCTGCTTTTTCATGGTCGAAAAGTTAAGTCAGCGCGAGGGGAAAAAGCAAGTCGCCGGATCAGCGAAGGGGTGGACCGGCCGGATACCAGTTGTTGAAAACTTCGCGCACATCCTCCGGAGTATCGACGACCTGGCAGATGTTCAGGTCGTCCGGGTCGATGAGTCCGCGTGGTCCCAGCGTGGTCTGCATCCAGCGGAGCAGGCCTTCCCAGAAGGGGCGGCCGTAGAGTAACACCGGGACTGGCCGGATCTTGCGGGTCTGGGTCAGGGTCAGCATCTCGAACAGTTCGTCCAGCGTACCGAAGCCTCCCGGCATCAATACGAAGCCGAGCGCATATTTGACGAACATCACTTTCCGTACGAAGAAATAGCGAAAATCGACTGCGATATCCTGGTATTTGTTGGCGGTCTGTTCGTGGGGCAGTTCGATATTTACGCCGACCGAGGGGGAGGGTGATTCACTGGCGCCGCGATTGGCGGCCTCCATGATGCCGGGACCGCCGCCGGTGATCACCGCGAAACCGGCATCGCCCAGCAGGCGCCCGATCTCGTAGGCCGCATCGTAATGGGGATCGCCCTCAATTGTGCGGGCGGAACCGAAGATAGTCACACCCCGCTTGACCGAGTTGAGCGTCTCAAAACCATCAACGAACTCCGATAGGATGCGAAAGACCCGCCAGGTATCGCTTACCTTGGGCTCTTCGAAAAGCGAAGCGTTGATCCTGAAATCGTCGACATGGTCCGGATCGCGCTGTAGAGGTATCATGCACCCCTCGAGTTAGGGCTTGGAAACGGTATTGATTGAGACGCTTTCAGAAGAGAGAATCAAGCACACGCTGCAAATATGAGAAGCTGAAGGGTTTGGGGATGAAATCACTGGCGCCCAGCAACAAGGCTTCGCGGGCGAGTTTCTTATCATCCACGCCGGTGATCATTACCACTTTGAGACGGGGATGCTGCTTCCGGATGCGGCGCAGCGCTTCAAGACCGGAAACCTGCGGCATCTTGATATCGAGAAAAACCAGATCGGGATCGTACTCATCGACCATGGCTACGGCCTGTTCCCCGTCCTGCGCTTCCTGGACATCGAAGTGCAGCTCCTTCAGGTATTCGCTCAGAACCCTGCAGATTTCCACTTCGTCGTCGACTACCAAGATCCGTTTGGAATTCATAACACCTTCAAGTTACGCCGCGGCGATGGCTGCGGCGATATCATAACGCTGCCGTAAAAAGCTCTCAACCCTCCTGCTCTATATATCGTCTCGACCAGGGCCTCAGTTTACAGAAGTGGCGGAAAATCTGCCCTTTTAGGAGTCAGGATTGCCGCGTGTTGAGAAAAGTCTCCCCCTCGCTGCGTGCAATGATGGCGGTACCGATCGAGTCAGACCAGACGTTGACGGTGGTGCGCATCATATCCAGCACCCGGTCAACCGCCAGAATGAGTCCGATCCCTTCCAGCGGCAGACCTACCGCGCGCAGGATAATCGTGATCATCACCAGTCCCGCCATCGGAATACCGGCGGCGCCGATCGAGGCCAGCAGCGCGGTAATCACCACTACCATCTGCTGTAGAAAGGTGAGTTCGATGCCGTAAGCCTGCGCGATGAAGATCGCCGCCACACACTCGTAGAGCGCGGTACCGTCCATGTTGACGGTCGCACCCAGCGGCAGCACGAAAGAGCCGGTGCGGTTGGAGATGCCGGCGCGATCCTCGGCGCATTCGAGCGTCAATGGCAGCGTGGCGGACGAGGAGCTGGTGGAGAAGGCGGTCAGCAGCGCGCTGGACATCGCCCGCAGGTAGAGCCAGGGTGATACGCCGCCGATCAGCCGCAGCAGCAGCGGCAGCGTGATGGTGGCGTGGATCACCAGCCCCAGCGCGACGGCGAGAGCGTAGATACCCAGGTTGCCGAAAGCGTCGAAACCGGTAGTCGCCACCACCCGGACCAGAAGCGCGAATACGCCGATCGGCGCCAGGTTGATGATGAACTGGGTCATCTTCATCATCAAGCCGAAGCCGGCTTCGAAGAGCCCGCCCAGGAAATCGCGCTGATTCTGCGGCAGTCGGGTGATGAAGAAACCGAGCAGGAGGGCGAAGAAGATCACCGCCAGGGTTTCTCCGTTGGCCATCGCCGCGATCGGATTGGTGGGAATCAGGCGGTAGAAGATGTCGCTGAGCGATTGCAGTGACTGTTCGCCGAGTTGCGGTACTTCCTGGAAGCCGAAGTCGGCGCCGATGCCGGGACGCAGCAGGTTGACCAGCACCAGGCCGGTGAGAATCGCCAGAAAGGAGGTGGTGAGATAATAGACCAGCGTTTTGATGCCCATCCGGCCGAAGCCGGCGCTGCTGCCGACGCCGGTGACGCCGGTGACGATCGAAGTCAGAATCAGCGGTATGATGATCATCTTCAGTAGGCGCAGGAAGATGTCGGCCAGCGGATTGGTCCAGGGCAGGATCGCTTCACCGGCGAGCCAGCCGACGACGACGCCGGCCAGCAGCCCGATGATGATCCAGCCGGTCAGGTTGATACGACGCATTCTATTCCTCCCGGTGTGTGAGCATGGCAGAAGCTTGAGCGCTGGGAAAGACGATCATCTCCGCGATGTTGACCCGGGGCGGGCGCGTCGCGCAGAACAGCACCGCCTCGGCGATGTCGGTGCCGGTGAGCGCCTCCAGGCCGGCATAGACGGCGGCGGCGCGCTCACGATCACCGCGGAAACGGACCAGGGAGAACTCGGTTTCCACCAGTCCAGGATCGACGCTGCTGACCCGCACCCCGGTTCCCAGCAGGTCCATGCGCAAGCCGTCGGTGAGGGCTTTGACGGCGTGTTTGGTGGCGCAATAAACATTGCCGCCGGGGTAGACCTGGTGACCGGCGATGGAACCGATGTTGATGACATGCCCCCTGCCCCGCTCCAGCATGCCGGGCAGCAGGGCGCGGGTTACCTGCAGGAGACCGTTGACGTTGGTGGCCAGCATCTCTTCCCAGTCGTCCGGTTCCAGCTCCTGCAGCTTGGTCAAGCCGCGCGCCAGGCCGGCATTGTTGATCAGGATATCAACTTCGCGCCAGGCCGGGGGCAGCGAACCGAGCCGCTCTTCCACCTGGGGGCGATCGGCTACATCCATTTGCAGAACCAGTGTTTCACCTGGCAGTCCCGATGCGAGCTGCTCAAGCTGCTCCAGCCGCCGCGCGGCGAGGATGACCCGCGCGCCCGCCTCCGCGAAAACCGTAGCGCAGGCGGCGCCGATGCCGGCGCTGGCGCCGGTGACCAGTACCGTCTGTCCGGCCAGATGGGACATGATTCCTCCCGGTGAAATGGATTGCCTTCTTCGCGAAGACTGTGCGCTCGCGGTTTGAAAATACAACATAAGCATCGTGACCGGTTTTCGAAACTGTTCTAAGAAATCCCGGGGCGGGTCGCGTGGTATCGTCGCCGCGCGGGATGAATCACTATCACTTTGCGACGGGCTGCCATAACTTATCAGCCATGGACCTCTTCAACCACCAGGCCAACAGCGACGAATTGGAAGCGGTGAAACCGCTGGCCGCCCGCATGCGCCCCACGCGCCTGCAGGAGGTTGTCGGCCAGGAACAGCTGTTGAAGCCGGACGGTATCCTGCGGCTTATGGTCGCGCGCCGGCGACTGGCATCCCTGATTCTCTGGGGTCCGCCTGGCAGCGGCAAAACCACCATCGCGCGGCTGCTGTCCTCGGAAAGCGATCTGCCGTTCCATTCGCTCAGCGCCATCTCTTCCGGCGTCGCCGACCTGCGCCAGGTAATCCAGGCCGCGGCGCTGAAGCCCCCGGTGCTGCTGTTTATCGATGAAATCCACCGTTTCAACAAGGGGCAGCAGGCGGCGATGCTGGCGGCGGTGGAGGAGGGGCAGATCATCATGGTCGGCGCCACGACGGAGAATCCCGGTTTTGAAGTGATCGCGCCGCTGCTGTCCCGCTGCCATGTCCTGCGGTTGCAGGAGCTGTCGCCGGAGGCGCTGGCGGAGCTGTTGCAACGGGCGCTCACCACCGATGTCCAACTGCGCGAAGCGAAACTGGAATTCACTTCGGACGCGGTGCGCCTGCTGACTGAACAGGCGGGTGGTGATGCCCGCCGGCTCTACAAACTGGTGGAACTGTGTCAGACAGCTCTGGAGACGGAGACGGCGGAGGACGCTCCCCGGGTCTGCGGCTCGGAGCTGGTCAGGCGGATGCTGGCCGACGAGGCGCTGCCGTACGACAAGGGCGGTGACTATCACTACGACAACATCTCCGCCTTCATCAAGTCCATCCGCGGCAGCGATCCAGACGCCGGTCTCTACTACCTGGCCCGGATGCTGGCCTCCGGCGAGAACCCGCTGTTCATTGCCCGGCGACTTGTCATCCTGGCCAGCGAGGACATCGGCAACGCCGCACCCAACGGACTGGTGCTGGCTGCCGCCTGTTTCCAGGCCTGCCAGCAGATCGGCTTGCCTGAGGCTATGTATCCACTGGCGCAAACCGTCGTCTACCTGGCCGCTTCGCCCAAGAGCAACAGTGCCGCCGCGGCGATACTCGCTGCGCGAAAATATGTCGATAATCACCCGGATGCGCCGGTACCGCTGCACCTGCGCAATCCGGCCAACCAGCTGGTGGCTGACCAAGGGCATGGCGACGGCTATCTCTATCCGCACACCTTCCCGGGTCACTTCACTCCGCAACAGTACCTGCCGGGTGGAGTCGAGGAACGTTTTTACCAACCGCTGTCGCAGGGCATGGAAGAGAAGCTCCGGCAGTTTCTATGTGAGCATGTCAACAACTGGCAGACTCCGCAAAAGACCGACAGCGAGGAATCCTGACCGAGTTAAAGCGGTTTTTCCTGTAAGTGGCGCAATCCCTTCTCGCCCCTCCGCCGGTTATCGGATGAGTTCAGGGAGAAATGACCTGTCCGACTTAAGATCCACGCCTCAACTTCCGATAATATTTGCACTCAGAAGCTGAAACCAGCTCTTGCTGGTTCGGCAAGCCGGTAATGAGTACCAAATCGATGCGGAGTAGACCAACCTAAATGGAAATATCCAATAGTCATCTGTCTGACACCGGTACTGGTGGGCAGGGGCGACGGACTGCCGCTTCTGATCGGACACTGATATCACGGGCTGACTTTCTCGAACTATCAGCGGCGTTGAACCGGATCACCGCCAGCGAGCATACTTCCTTTTTCAGTGAGCTTCTCCAGACCGCTCTGCGGATGTTGGTCGGCGAGCGCGGTTTCCTGCTGCGAATCGACGACGACGGCAGCTGGACGGTGGAGTATGCATTGCGCCGGGATGGAGTGGTCTTTCATCGCGTCGATACCCTGCCCTTCCCGAAACTGGTTGAGCGCATCATCGCGAAAGGCACTCCCGGCCTGGACGGATTCATCGACGAAGGCGGACAGACGACAGATGCGGACGGGCAACCGGCCCCGGTGCGTTCCGCGGTCGGCGTGCCGCTGCAACTTGATGACCAGACCCGCGGCCTGATCTACATCGACTGCGACCGCACCGCGCAGCGCTTCGACCGGCGGCATCTGGAACTGCTGAGCACACTGGCGCAACTGGCCGGGGTCGTCAAGTCGCAGGTTGCCCTGTCGACCGGGACGACACCCGTTGTCGAAGAGCAGCAGCCGGAGCAGCTGCAATCCTTCATCGACTCGGTGCCATCGCCTCTGCTGATAATCGATGCCAAAGGGGAGCCGGTACTCTGCAATCGCGCCTACCAGGAACATTCCGTTTTCTCCAATCCGCAATATACCGAAGCCTGGCAGGCTCTCTGCCGCGAGCTCGCCAGCCGGACTGCAGCAACAAGTGTCACGACAACGAATGCCGCAAGCGTTGCGGATGACTACCTGCCGACGGAGGTGGAATTCGCCGCTCGTCACTATCGGCTCAGTACTTTTCCCACCGGTCAGACCAACCGCGGTGTGATTATCCATGAACTGACTCAGCGAACTATGGCGCAACGGGGCCGTGGACTCAGCCAGCAGGACCAGGAGCTGGTCTCGCGGCTGGCCGGCGGTATCGCTCACGAGATCAAGAACGCGCTGACCCCGACTGTGGGGCGTTTGCAGTTGCTGGCGAGCAGCCTGAACCGCTATCCGCTCGAAACCTCTGTACAGTCGCGCCGCCAGATCGATCTCATCCACCGGCAGCTGGGTAAGATCAGCCGCATCGCGGCTCACCTGTCCGACCTCTCAAGGCCGCAACGCATCGAGACGAAACCACTCCGGCTCAGCGAGCTGATGGAAGCCACCCTGGAATTACTGACGGAGACGGACGGCGCAATCTCCAGTTTCACCCGGGTTCCCGGTGAGGATTCCGACTTCTTCCTGACCACCGATTACTCGCCAGCCACGCCGATTATCAACGGCGATCAGGATCTGCTCCAACAGATGCTGACCAATCTGCTGATCAACGCGATGCATGCGGTCGAGGAGAAGACGGCCGGAGCGATCAGCATCACGGTTTATCCGGTTAGTGATGGTGCGCAGATAACCATCGCCGACACCGGCAGCGGCATCGATCCCCGCCTGCAGAAGCGGATCTGGGACCCCTGGTTCACGACCAAGAGCCGTGAGCGGGGTTCGGGACTGGGGATGATGGTCGTCAAAACGATAGTCGATTCCCATCAAGCGCGCATCTGGCTGGAGTCCTGGCCCGGCGCCGGTACACAGGTTCACATCCACTTCCCGAGCGTCTCCGGTTGAGAGACTGACGGAATTCAGCTCAAATTTACTCCGTTATCGATAGCAGGCTGATGGAATAGGGAGAGATCTCTCCCCGCCAGGGGAGGAGTGAGGTTTTTGCACGGACAACTGGGGTTGGTTCAGACCAGATTTGTGGGTGGCTCGCTGATCTCGCGCAGATCCTTGAGGTAGAGCTGAACGCTGACCTGTCCCTGCCATTCATTCTCTTCAATGGTGTAGGCGATATCGACAAAATTTGTGCCGGGGGGAATCTTCTCGACCAGCGGTCCCAGATTGTAGCCGATTCCGTTAAACACCGCGCCGTTCTGCCCCACTTGAACCAGCAGGTGGTTGGAACCGACATGGCGCGGGCCTTTCAGCAGTTCCACCCCGAAGCTCGCGAACACGATCGGTTTGTTGCGGGGACCGAAGGGGGCGAAACGCCGGATGATGTTCAGCAGCTCCGTATCAATCTGATCCAGGTGCAACTTGGCGTCGATATCAAGCCGTGGTGCGATGTCGGTACTCGCCAGATCACGTGACGCCACCTCCATGAACCGTCGTTCGAACTCCGGCAGGTTTTTCTGCCGGATGCTGAGACCGGCGGCGTACTTGTGACCGCCGTATTGCTCCAGCAGGTCTTCGCACTCCTTCAACGCCTGGAAGATATCGAAGCTGTGGATGGAACGCGCCGAGCCTTTCGCGAGTTCGTCTTCGATCGTCATCATGATGGTCGGACGGTGATAACGTTCGATCAGGCGGGAAGCGACGATGCCGATCACGCCGGGATGCCAGCCTTCCTGGTAAAGGATAATGGCGCGGTCGCGGTTGGGATCGAAGCGCTGTTTCAGAAGCTGCAGCGCTTCCCGCAGCGTCTGGCTGTCGATGCTCTTGCGGCGGTTATTCTCCGCCTCCAGAATGCGGGCCATCTCCACCGCCCGGTTGCGATTACGGGTAATCAACATCTCGACCGCGCGTTCCGCGTTGCCCAGGCGTCCCACCGCGTTGATGCGGGGCGCCATGCCGAAGACGATCTGGTTGACATCCAGCCAGTTCTTGCGGATGCCCGCAACCCGGATCAGCGCCTCCACGCCGATCGAGCAGTCATAGTTGATCTTATCCAGACCCATCTTGACGATGATGCGGTTTTCATCGACCAGCGGAACGATGTCGGCCGAAGAACCGATGGCGACCAGATCGATGTACTGGTCGAGGCGCTCCTCTTCCAGGTTCAGCTTGCGGCTGATCCCCTGCGCCAGCTTGTAGGTGACGCCGACCGCCGCCAGTTCGCGGAAGGGGTAAGTGTCTTCTTTACACTTGGGATCGAGAATGGCACAGGCGTCCGGCAGTTCGGCCGCCGGTTCATGGTGGTCGCAGATGATTACATCCAGGTCGTGGGATTGGGAGTAGGCGATCGCCTCGATGGCCGTAATGCCGGTGTCGACGGTTATCAACAGTTTGATGTCGTCCGCCAGCGCCGCGTCGATGCTCTCGCAGGTCAGCCCGTAGCCCTCGTTGCTGCGATCCGGGATATGGTAGGTGACTTCGCCGCCCATATCGCGCAGGAAACTGTAAATCAACGCGACGGAGGTTACCCCGTCGACATCATAATCACCGAAAATGAGGATACGCTGACGCTGCATGATCGCGTTGATGATGCGATCGGTGGCCTTGTCCATGTCACGCAGCGTGAAAGGATCGTTTAAGCACTCAGGGCTGGGATTGAAAAAGGCTTCAGCTTCTGCGGGTGTCGATATTCCTTTCCGCAGCAATATGCCTGCGATTACCTCCGGCACCTGTAGTCCGGCCGCGAAGCGTTGCCGGACGGATTGTGACTCCACGGGGGGTGGGAGTTCCCATACCGTGTCCATCGTTGCTCCAGATATTTTTTTTCGAACATAATCAGGTTGTACTCCCGCCAGCCACGGCTGGCCCGGTTAGGAGATCGAGCAGCAGAAAACAGGATGAGCAGACCTGTAAGCCGGATTCTGTGTCCCGAAGTATCGGGATGATGATCATTTAACTCAGCTGCCTACCCGTTTCGCTCGAGCGGGTCACTCTCAATCAACCTTAGCGAAGCCAAGGCGAAGTGCGAAACCTATTTGGCATTGCTCCGGAATGGGTTTACCCTGCCGTCACCGTCACCGGCAACGCGGTGCGCTCTTACATTAAGACCGGTTAATCCCGGTCCGCACCTTTTCACCCTTACCCCGCCGTAACGGGGCGGTGTTTTTTCTGTGGCACTTTCCGTCACCTTACGGTGCCTCCCTGCCGGGAGATTCCCACCCTGTGGAGTCCGGACTTTCCTCATGCGCCTGATGGCGCATGCGATCATCTGGTCTACTCATCCAGTTTTAATTCAAGTTCAAGTCGGTCGCTTACGATGATGCGACCGCAAATTTCACAAATCACCAAATCCTGCATCGAACGGATTTCCGCCTGTTGCTGCGGGGGGACGGTCTGGAAGCAACCACCGCAGGCACCGCGCGTGAGCAGAACCACTCCTCTGCCGTCGCGCATGTTGCGGATGCGTTCGTAGTGGTCGTACAGCGGCTTTTTGAGCTGGGCGACCGTGTTTTCCCGCAGCCCGTGCAGGTTTTCCATCTTGCCCTGCGAGCTGTTTAACTGGCGGTCAAGCAGGCTGGTTTTGTGGTTGAGATCCGTCTCGAATTCATTAATGGTATCGCTGATTTCAGCGAGTTCGGTTGCATTCGCTTCACGCCTGCTCAACAGTTCCAGGATGCGGGTTTCATTCTCACTGGTCTTCTCCTTAACGCTGTCGATGTTCTGCGTGACGGTCTCGTATTCCTTGTTGCTGCTGACGAAATTGAAGAGATCATTCTGCAGTTCCTTGATGCGGGAGGAGTATTCCTCATTCTGGGATTCAAGCTGCTCAACCTCTTCTTTGCCACTCGCATCCTCGGTGTGAATCGTGGTGCGGCGTTCCTGTTTCTCTTCTATACCCTGCTGTAGACGCTTGATTTCGAATGGCAAAGTGCCTTTGGAGGCATCAATCTCTTTCAGGCGCTCATCAATCAGCTGTAGTTTGAGTAACAGTTCGAAATCTTCCCGCACGTGTTCCTCCAGATGTAAAAACGCACCCAAAGCGGGTGCATTTTTCGCAGTTCTATAGGTGATGGTCCAATTGGGCCAATTTCGGCAACTTCTTAAGTGCTCCTTGCATCATAACTAAATAGTTAAATTAACCCGGTGACGAAAGGC
Source organism: uncultured Bacteroidia bacterium (assembly GCA_964517435.1). Classification (GTDB taxonomy): domain Bacteria; phylum CAIWAD01; class CAIWAD01; order BS150m-G50; family BS150m-G50; genus BS150m-G50. The sequence continues at coordinate 48,660 of CAZFEC010000006.1, forward strand.
AAGCAATTTATCCTTCCGGCCGGTTTCCTCCGATCAGCCGGTCGCCTGGGTGGCGGGCTGATCCCGTTGCTCCAGCTTCAGCAGACGTTTGCGCAGGTAGTAGGTCACTAGCAAACCGACCGTCAGCAGGATGCAGCCGACGTAGACCAGGGGTGTACCGGGATCGTGGTTCACGCTCAGAATCGACACTTCCAGCTCCCGTCCCGGCTCGAACGAGGACTGGAAGACCTTGTGGCCGGCGTATTTAAGCGGCTGGTTCATGAAGATCAACTGCGTGAATTGCTCGCCGGTGGCGGGATTGCTGATCTCCACCAGACTGGAATAGCTGGACGCCTGATGAGAACCGGGGTACTTGCCTTCGGTGAAATCGAGGAGCCGCAGCGTGAAGCCCAGCGGTCGCGACCAGCGTTCGAAATAGAGGCGCGGAGCAGGCGACGAGGCGGAATCGACCACGGTGGAACTCAGCGGTATCGATTTGCCGAACAGCAGCCAGGCGGGGGCGCCGCTGCCGGAAGGGCTGCTGTAGGTGAAGTTCAGTGCGGGTAGTCCGTGCCCCGGCTCCTGCTCAGTTACGGTCTGAAACGCTTCAGCCGCCGGCAGCGTCTGTTCGACAGTGATAGTCAACGGAGGCGATTCGAGTGTCAACTCGGTACCGCGCTGTTGCCGGTCCATATCCGTTCCTGTCGCCACGGCGAAATGGTAATCAGCGATCGAAGTGTCGCCCGCCAGCAGAATCCGGGTGTCGGCGTGGTTGCCCGCCGGGTCCCAGCTGACGGTGGCCCGGGCCAGTTGCGGTTCCCGGCCATGCAGGGGATCAAAAGCGGGCAACCGGGGGAAATAGGTGTAGCGGTCAACGCTCCCCTTACCTCTGATCTCGAACCGGAGGGCGGGATTGCGCGCTTCGCCCGGCAGGTCCTGCGGACGATTGTCGGCGTCGAGGCTGAAGTTGGCGAATTCACGCAGGATGGCCAGTTGCCAGGGAGTACCGGCGATATCGAACAGCGTATCCTGCGGGGAGAAATTGAAGCTGCACTCGAGATCCAGGGCGGGAAAAGAGAGGGTCAGGGCACGCGCCCCCAGCGTCGCGCGCCAGCGAGTCAGGGCGTCTTGCCAGCCGGTTGCCGTGACCGGGGGTAGTGTTTCGATTTGCAGATGGTTGCCGATCTGCAGCCGGGAAAGCTCCGGGTGGCCGGTCAGCAGCGTCTCCCGCAGGTCGAAACCGGAACCGCTGAGACGCAGCCGGTAGGCGGGTACACCGGTGGCGGCGGCGCGCACCGTATCACGCAGCGCCGCGGAGGCCAGGTAGCGGTTCAGCCGAACCGAGCCGTGCGGCAGTTCGTAAGCGTCGTCCAACTCCCGCTTCTGCCAATCGGTCCGGAGCGGCAGCCGCCAGCTGGTAATCAACTCGTCCCCCTGCCAGAGGTTCAGCGCATACTCCTTCGTCGGAAGGCGGTCCGTACCGCCGCCCTCCGGCAGGCGCAACCTCCCCTCGTAACCGGCGTGGCGGGTGACGAGAGCGCCAAGCGCAATCAGGAGAATGGAGAAGTGGGTGATGATGACGCCGGTATGACGCCACCGGTAGGGCCGCAGGCGCCAGGTGGCCAGGGTCAGGCTCAACAGGAAGAGCCCCAGCAGCAGGTCGAACCACCAGGAGTGGTAGAAATAGAAGTGAACCGCTTCCGCCCCGGCGCTGGCCTCATAGCCGGTAGCCAGGGCCAGGATCAGCCCCATCAGCAACAGCATCACGACGCCGAAACCGAGCGATGAGACCACCCGATAGAGGAACCTCAAGATCACCATTATTTCACTCCTCCAATAAAAAAACCCGCCTAAGGCGGGCTTTGACCGATGCTGGCAAGTAATGTCTTTTGAATACTCATTTAAGGCATCGGTTAATAGTATTGCCACAGGTCTGTAGAACTTATTCGATCGTTTTCTGGCAATACTATGGAACGGTCCGGACGAGACTCGAACTCGCAACTTCCAGCGTGACAGGCTGGCGCTCTAACCAAATTGAACTACCGGACCAGAATATCAACTCACCAACAATGGGCGATAGGGGACTCGAACCTCTGACCCCCTGCTTGTAAGGCAGGTGCTCTAACCAAACTGAGCTAATCGCCCCTCCCCTTACGCCAGATGATAGCAAGCGGAAAAACTATGACGAAATCAAAGAAGAGCAACAAGGGTCCCGCCGTCAGGGAAGCGAAGCCGTCGTGAGGCGGTATCCGCAGCAGAAAGAAACCGACGATCAGGAGCGCTACCCCGAGTAGAAACAGCGCGTAGTTCAGAATCGACAGGTCAGATCGCCAGCTGCTCTCTTCCCTCAATTTTTCCATAGCGAATATTCTACATCCAGGTCTGACGAATGTCAAGCAAAACAACTAACGCCTGCACACAAATGCTCATGAGAAAGCAGACACTGAGGCAGAAGTACCCTGTGCCTCTCTCGGCCAGCCCGGTCATGGCTCAACTGGGTTGATATATAAACCTGGAAATACGTATTAGGCTGAAACTGGAAGCGAAATTCAGAATCGGAAACTGGTGATCTCCTTACGGCCGCGGCGATCGTTCTGAAATATAACCTTTTTATTTTGGCGCCGGTCTTCCCCGTTCCTGCGGTCGGGATCAATCCGGATAATCAAACGTCGCTCGTAGCCAGATCGCCTGTCCATGCTTCCTCCTGCGGTACCCCATTACCAAAGCTTAGCGATGCTTGAAGACAGCCCTTTGTGAAGGTGCGGTCGCTTCAGCGTAAGAACTACAGTGCTGACTGCTCAAACTGTGATACTTATGCTCCGGAGCAGAACCTCGAGTAGTGCCTAAGTACCGGTAAATCAGCAGCTGGAACGCCACGGTGGTTGGGCGCTCTGAATTAATATATACGCCGATGCCTTTCCTGTCAATAGGTGGTGGCGATTCCGGCGAAAAAGAGTGAAAATGTGATACATTTTGTACAGCGGCAGGATCGAGGCGATAACCGGTTCAGTCGGGTGTTTTGAGCGTGATGCGGCTCTGCACAATCCAGGCTTTGGTGAAGCCGACGGCGCGGGCACGCTGCTGAAGCCGGCGCGCGGATTTGCGGTCGGGACAGTTGCCGACACGGATGCGATAGAGGGGAGGATCGTATTCGTAGTAGACGCCGGCTTCGCCCAGCAGCAGCAGCGCGCGCTCCTGGATCGATTGCGCCTCCGTCAGATCGGGAGTAGCCGCGATCTGCACCCGGTAACCGAGGATGACCGAATCCCGCGGTTGGACCAGCTCCTCCGGATCCACCTGTGCATTCAACAGCAACTCCGGAGTGTCGATCGACCAGGCCGGTTCCTCCAGCTCCAGCGGGTCGAATAGCTCCTCGTAAGCGAGCGTTTCCGCCCGCCAGATTTCGGTCTCCGGTTCAGGTTCCGCCCGGCGCACGGCGGGAGTAACGCAGGCGTGGAGAAACATGATTGGCAGCAGGAGGGTGAGGGTCAGCCTTAGTTCCGAACGCATGCGGCGCTCCTTCCGTAGTCGGATTAAATAGGGGTGACGGTGGGCGCCGGCAACCAGCCGCCCTGTCCGTTGGGTAGACGAATGCGCCGCCAGCTGCGGGTCGCATCCAGCAACTGCACCCGGCTGCCGCTGTGGAGATCGAAGAGTTCCGCGGCCAGGCTGTCCGGCGCCGAACGTACGGTGACTTTCTGCACCATCACCACGCCGCGATGATCCTGGCTGTCGCGATACAGACGGGTGCCCAGCAGCGATGTGACCAGGAGCAGCAAGCCGATCAGGTAGGGCAGCAGGCGGCGCGGCCAATAGGAAGTGCTCCGTATCCGCCAGAAAAGGGACAGAGCGAGCAACCATATTCCAACCAGCCAGATCAGTGCCCAGCTGGCTTCGGTCAACGCATCGAGCAGCCGGTCCAGACTGCGCCAGAAGGAGAGCTGAACGTCCGGTGGCGTCGGATCCGCCAGCAATCCCCCCGCCAGATCCAGGTTGCGCTCCAGATCGGCGTCACCGGGCAGCAGGCGCCGCGCGCGTTCCCAATAGAGGATGGCTGCGGCGATCTCCTCCTGCCGAAAGGCGCAATTACCCAGGTTGTAGTAAAGTTCACCGGCAACCAGGTCCTGCGCGAGGATGGCTTCAAAGGCGATCTGCGCTTCCCGCCATTCGCCGCTACTGTAGGCTTCCACGCCGGCCTGAAAATCAGACTCGGGTGTCGCCAGCAGCGGATTGCCGGCGAGCAGCAGCAAGGCGGCCAGGCAGAGCAGGATCCGGATCACAGTACACGCTCCAATCGGTTGATAATCCCCTCACTCCTTTGCAGCAACTGTTCCAGCGGCGGGAGTCCGGGTGTTGTGTCCCTGCCGCCGGGAGTTTCGGTGGGGGCGGCGAAACGGGCGAAATCGCAATACCGCCCGATTTCAGCCAGCTCTTCGATGAGCTCCTCCGCAATATCCCGCTCCCGGAGTTTCGCCAGTTCGGCATTCCAGACCAGCCCGGCTGCCGGCACTCCGAACTTGTCGGCCAGGTAGCCGACCAGCGCCTGCGAGATAAGCGCGATGCTTTCCGCCGGCTGCGCCTTGCGCAAGGCATGTTGAGCGCGTTTGAGAGCCCGCCTGGCCAGCGGTCGCGCCTGCCGGAACCGGCGCATATCGATGTTGCGCTGCAGGGAATCATGGTAGAGCCGCCAGCCCCAGGCGGTCAGCGGCAACAGGAGGGGGATCAGCGTCACCAGCAGAAAGAGCCAGCTGCCTACGAACCGCTTCCCCGCCGGAAGAAAGCGGGGAGTCGCGGTGCGGATGTATTCGATATCGACACCATAGGTCTGGATCGGTTCGCCGGAACGCAGGATGGAACCGCCCGGGAAGTAGTCGGCGCTGCGCTCCACCTGCAGGGCAATATCCTTTGATTCCAGCGTGACATAGGTTTCCGCCTCGGGATCGAAGTAGGAGAAACGGAGCGGTTTCAACAGCTGCTGGCCTGGATGACGCGGCACCAGCAGGTACTTGAAGCGTTTGAAACCGCTGATCATATTCCGGCGGGAGATGTTCGATTCCACCTCCGGCGGATAAGCCTCGATGTCATGCGGCAGCTGCAGGCTGAATTCCGGGATCAACTTGATGTTGCCCCGCCCCTTTACGGTTGCTGTGAAGGTAAGCGGTTCGTTGGTCTGCAGTGCGGTGCGGTCGATTTCGGTCTGCAATGAGAAACTGCCGACCATACCGTTGAAGTCGGCAGGCGCTGGATCGGGCAGCGGCTTCACCTGCAGAACGATAGTCTTGGAGCGGAGCCGCCGCTGTTCGGTGTAATTCTCCAGCATGCCGCCGGAGAAGAACTGATCGAAAATATCACCGGAGCGGCGGCTGCGCCGCTGCTTGACGATATCGAAGGAGGTAGCGGAAGAGGGAATCTCCAGCGGTCCGGTGACGGTGGGAAAGAGCGCTAGTTTGCGTATCACCGCCACGTTGTACTGTACGCCGTCCACCAGTTCCTGCCGGATTTCCGGGCGGCGGGGGAGCGGGAATTCCTCAACGATGAAACCGGCGGAGCGCTGAAAATCCTCCGGTTGGTAGTTCTGAACATTGACGCGGAAATAGACCTTGAGCTGGTAGATGATCTGTTCGCCCTGGTAGGGACTGGTGCTGCTGACCACCGCCCGCATGAACAGCTCCGGCGGTTCATCACCGCTCGCCGCTTCACCGCCGCCGACCTTTACCGCCAACGGGCGGGTGCGGTAAACCTGACCGCCCACCTGCATTGCGGCCGCACCTATCGTTAAATTCCCCTCACGTCGCGGGGACAGCCTGAAACTCCAGCTGAGGGAATGTGATACATCGAGATTGACGATGCTGGTGGAGGTGCTCTGGTTGGGGCCGCTGATCACTTCGAAGCCGTCGAAGTCGGGGAAGACCGGCTCTCCCTTCACCCTTTTGTCGGCGACGAGAGTGAAAGCCACCTCGTAGTAATCGCCGACACGGGCCTGACCGGCGCCCTGGGCCGTAAAGGAGACCTCCGCCCAGGCGTCGATTCGGGCGGTCAACAGCAGCAAGAGCAGGAGAGTGGTTCGCATCACCAATCCTTCTCCACTTTACGGTTGGCCGGCATCTCTTTACGCATCAGTTCACGCAGGATGTCCTTCTCCTCCTGCTGGAGTGACTGCAGCAGCTGTTCCTGCTGGCGATGGGTGATTTCTTCCTGCTGCAGTTCCGATTCGGTCGGCTGCGGCTGTTCCTCCCGCTCCTCCTCTTCCTCCGCCTGCTCCTGCTGTTGCGTTTCCGGCTCCTGCTCTTCAGGTTCGCCCTGCGGTTGCTGGTCCTGATCGGAGGAGGATTCCTGCTCCGACTGCTCGTCCTCGGATTGCTCCTGTTGCTGATCCTGCTGTTGCTGCTGCTCTTGCATCTGCATCCGTTCCAGGGTCTGTTCCAGGTTGTATTTGGAACGCAGATCGGTGGGATTCTGCTGCAGGGCGTTTACATAGGCTGCCAGCGCTCCCTCCAGATCACCGGCGGCGTAGAGGGCGTTGCCGATGTTACAGGCGGCCTGCGCGCGCAGGCGCGGATCTTCATCACGCAGCGCGTGCCGCCAGGCGGATTGCGCCGCCTCGTAATTCTGCAGGCGGTAGTGAGTGTCGCCCAGGTTGAACTGGGGCAACACCGGGTCGGTCCCCTGCTCCAGAGCCTGTTTGTACGCGGCCATTGCATCGTCCCACTCGCCCTGCGCGTAGTGGCGGTTGCCCCTGGCGATCTCGGTACGGTCGCCCGCGCAGGTGGACGGGGCCAGCCACAGCAGCTGCAGTGCCAGCAGACCTGATGCGATCAGCAATCGGGGCAGCATTCCGGCGATGGTCATGCTCCTTTCCTTCATCACTTCCGCCTCCGGCGCCCTTCCGGTAATATCAATTCCAGCCAGAGAATAGAGAGACCCAGGATGAGGAACCACTGAAATCTTTCCTCGTACTGGGTGTAAATCTGTGAAGTGAGTTCGCTCTGTTCCAGCTGATAAATCTCGCGGTAGATTTCGGTCAGTTCCGCTTCACCCGGCGAGACCAGGTAGTACCTGCCGTCGGTATCCTGCGCTAGGCGGGAGAGTACCGCCTCGTTCAACCGGGTCAGGATAGGTTCACCCTGGCGGTCCTCACGATACCCGGTGCGGTTGCCCTCCTCGTCGTATACCGGTATCGGCGCACCATGCACCGTGCCGATACCGACGGTGTAGATGGTGATTCCCGCCCGGCGCGCCTGCTCCAGCGCTCCATCCAGGTTCTCACCGAAGTCCTCGCCGTCGGTCAGAACGACCAGGACCCGCGAAGCTTCTGAGGCAGCGTCGAACATTTCCACGGCGCGCTCGATCACCGGCGCCAGTTCGGTGCCCGGCAGCGGGATGAATCCGACATCCAGAATGTCGACAAACATGGCTGCCGCCCCGTAGTCCAGCGTCAGGGGGAACAGGGAATATGGCCTGCCGGCAAACGGAATCAGTCCGACCCGGTCGCCGCGCAACCGGTTGATGAAACCACGGGTGGCGTGTCTGGCCTTGGCCAGGCGGGAGGGAGTGATGTCCTGCGCCGCCATGCTCTGTGAGACGTCGATGGCGATCAGAATGTCGACGCCCTCCCGGGTGACCTCTTCCAGGCGGGTGCCGACCTGCGGTTGCGCCAGCGCGATCAACAGCGCCGCCAGCCCGGCCAGGCGCAGCAGGATCTGCCAGAGACGACGGGAGCGGCTGTAACCCGGCACCAGCCACTCGCGATTGTGCAGCCGGGTCAACCAGCGATGACGGCGCCGGAAGTCCAGCAGCAGCCAGATCGTCAGCGGCAGCAGCAACCAGAGCAGGTGCAGCAGTTGCGGTTGTTCGAATCTGATCACGGCAACCTCCGCAACCAGGTCAACGACAGGAGCAGATCCAGTGCCAGCAGCGACAACGCCGCCGCGAGCAGCCACTTGAAGAGTTCCTCGCGCAGCTTGTAGTATTCAACCGCGATCCTGGCCTTTTCCATCTGGTTGATCTCAGCGTAGATTCCCGCCAGGCTGGTGTTGTCGGTGGCGCGATAGTAACGACCGCCGGTCTGGCGGGCGATCTCCTGCAGCAGCTCTTCATTGATTGTGACCTGGAACTGGCGGGTAACCTGACGCCCGAACATATCGGTGGCGGGATACGGTGCCAGTCCCTTGGTGCCGACGCCGACCGTGTAAATCCGGTAGTTGCGGTCGGCGGCGATCGCGGCGACCGTCAATGGATCGACACCACGATTGTTATCGCCGTCGGTGAGCAGGATGATGACCTGACTGGCGGCTGGGCTGTCCTGCAGCCGGTTGATCGCGGTACCGATCGAGTAGCCGATCGCGGTACCCTCCTCGATCACCCCCATCTCCACCTGCTCCAACAGCGCCTTCAGGATAGCGTAGTCGGTGGTCATCGGACACTGGGTGAAGCTCTGCGACGAGAAGACCACCAGCCCGATGCGGTCGGAGTGACGCTGATCGATGAAATCCATCGCCACCCGCTTGGCCGCCTCCAGCCGGTTCGGCTCGAAATCCATCGCGCGCATCGAGCCGGAGATATCCAGTACCAGTACGATGTCCACCCCTTCGGTGTGCAGTTCCTGCTGCTGGGATACGCTCTGCGGACGCGCCAGCGCCAGCAGTATCAGCATAAAAGCCAGCAGGCGCAGCCAGAAGGGGATTTCCGGCAGCCAGCGACGTCCCCTGCCCTGCAGCGTTACCGCCTGGCCGGCTATCGACCAGTTGAAACGCAGGCCGCGGGTTCGGCGCCAGTGCCAGCGCCACCAGACCAGCAACGGCAACAGCAGGGCCAGCCAGAGCAGATGGGGATGCGCCAGGGTCATGCCATTTCCTCCACCTTCTCCGCTGCCGCGTTCTGGTTCTGCGCGAACCAATCCCGCCAATCACCCAGTAGAGTCGTGGCCTCCTCCCAGTAAGCGTCATGTTGCTGCTCCGGCGGCAGTTGCCCGGCGAATTTGACCAGGTCGGCGCGCCGGAGTTGCGTCAACAGGCGCGAATGAAGTTGCTCCGCGGGCAAATGCTCCACCAGCAGACGTTCGATTTCGCCGGTGGTCATCTCCGCGACCGCGACGCCGGTCATCCATTCGAGATAACGTCGCACGACGAGACTGATTCGGAAGTAATGCTCGATAACCTCGCCCCGCTGCCAGAGCTTGGCTTCCCGCACCGCGTAGAGCTGTTCCAGCGCGCGTTCCCAGGGTGGGCGCGTCTCTACCGGGAGCAACGGCAGTGCCGGTTGTCCGCGCCGCAGCAGTTTTCGCAGCAGAAGCACGCCCAGCCAGACCAGGAGGATGACGCCCGCGGCCCAGAGTGCGTAGCGGGTCAGATCGCGCCAGGAAAGGGGACGCTCCTGCGGCGGATAGATATCGAGCAGCTCCGCCACCGCGCTGTCACGGGGCGCGGCGGTCTGCGCGACGGAGTCTCGTACGGTGTTCACCAGTACCGCCAGTGAATCGGTCTGGAGGGTGAAAACCGTGGAGTCGCGGCGATCGAGAAAAGGAAACGGGAAGGCGGGTACCACCTGGCGCCCCAGCTCGTATACCGCCAGCGTCAGCTCCTGCCTGTCCGCGGCGGTCTGGCTGTCGGCCAGCACCTGGAAGGAGCCCAGTTTGCGACCGGACCAGTCCGGCCAGAGCGGTTGGTATTCTTCGGTGGCGGTGGTGGTGATCCGCAGGCGGAGCCAGTCGCCGATCGTGCACGTATCGCGGTCCAACTCCACCTCGACCGTGCAACCGGCTGCGGCCGGGGCAGTGCCGGGAAGCAGCAGCAGACCGGCGCAGGCAAACCACAACAGACGGCGGAGCAAGCTCTTCATCGGCGTCCCGCCCGCTGCTTGAAGAAACGGATGATAGGCTTGATATACGAAGCCGCGGTGCTGACTTCGATGACATCCACACGGGAGCGCTGGCAGGCCAGTTGGAACTGCAGGTGCCACTCCTCGCGCTCCCGCTTGAAACCGCGGCGTAATCGGCGCGACCCGGCGTGCAGCCAGGCGTGCTTGCCCGCCTCCAGGTCCTCCAGCCGCAGGAAACCGTGGCCAGGCAGCGTCTCCTCCCAGGGATCACTGACCGCGAGTGCGATCACATCGTGACGTTTGCGCAGGATGCGGAGCGGCTTTTCGAAATCGGCGGCGAGAAAATCGGAGACGAGAAAGACGATGCCGCGTTTCTTAAGCAGACGGTTGAGGTGCTGCAGACTGCCGCCGATATCGGTGCCCCGCCCCTGCGGCCGCCAGTACAACAGATGGCGGATGATAGTCAGGATGTGGGAATTGCCCTTGTCGGGTGGTATGAATTTCTCGATACGATCGCTGAACAGGAGCAGTCCGACCTTGTCGTTGTTGCGGATCGCGGAGAAAGCCAGTACGGCGCAGATCTCCGTGATCAGCTCCCGTTTGAGCGGACCGGCGGCGCCGAAATTCTCCGAAGCGGAGATATCGACCGCCAGAATTACCGTCAACTCCCGCTCCTCCTGGAAGACCTTGACGTACGGATGTCCCATGCGGGCGGTGACGTTCCAGTCGATCTGCCGGATGTCGTCTCCCTGGATGTATTCGCGCACCTCGGCGAAGTCCATCCCCCGTCCTTTAAAGACGGAGTGGTACTCGCCGCTGAAGAGATCGCGAACGATGGCGCGGGTGGATATCTCCACCCGGCGCACTTTGCG
>CAZFEC010000006.1:59426-86328 GCA_964517435.1 uncultured Bacteroidia bacterium
GTCACCTCTTCCGCTTCCGCCTCGAAGGTCACACCGATACGGTGACGCAGGATGTCGGGTGCCAGAATCTTGATGTCGTCCGGCACTACATAACCGCGCTTCTGGAGGAAGGCATGTGCCCGGGCCGCCTGCACCAGGTAGATGCCGGCGCGCGGGGAAGCGCCCCAGGCGATCAGAGCGGAGAGTTCCTCCAGCCGCTGTCCGCCCGGTTCCCGGGTGGCGAAGACCAGGTCCAGCACGTAGTCTTCGATCTTCCGCTCGACAATGATATCGTTCAGCAGCTGCCGGGCCTGTAGTACCTGTTCCGGTTCGACGACGCTGCTCACCGCGGGGAGTTCGCGGGCGGTCATGCGGCGGATAATCTCCCTTTCCTCCTCCCTTTGCGGATAGCTGATGTCCAGCTTCAGCATGAAGCGGTCCACCTGCGCTTCCGGCAGCGGATAGGTGCCCTCCTGCTCGAGCGGGTTCTGCGTCGCGAGAACCAGAAACGGCTCCGGCAGGGGATAACTGTTGCCGGCGATCGTTACCTGCCGCTCCTGCATCGCTTCCAGCAGCGCCGACTGCACTTTGGCCGGCGAACGGTTAATCTCATCAGCCAGCAGCAGGTTGGTGAATACGGGACCCCGCTGGGTGGTGAAGCTGCCTTCCTTCTGATTATAGACCATCGTACCAATCAGGTCGGCGGGTAACAGGTCGGGTGTGAATTGAATGCGGCTGAAACTGGTGTCGATGATACCGGCGAGCGACTTGACCGCCATGGTTTTGGCCAATCCGGGAACTCCCTCCAGCAGGATGTGACCGTCGGCCAGCAAGCCGATCAGCAGCCGGTCGATCATGTAGCGCTGTCCGACTATCACCTTGCCGATTTCCGCGTAGACACTGTCCAGCCAGCCGCTTTCCAGCTCAATGCGGCGGGTCATCTCAACGGCATCACTCTGCATCGATATCTCCTTTTTGTCACTGGCGGCTTCTGCCGCAGCGAATCACGTTTACTATCTCATACTATGATCTCAATCAACAGCCGCGCGACCCTTCGCCCGACCGGGCGGAAATGGTCACAGTTCCATAGCGCCGCGGTGAACTGCCGACGGCATCCAATAGATATGCTTATGACGCCCGACGAAGCGCAATGTTCCCGAAAAAGAAAACCGAAATGCCGTCGGGACAGCATTCCGGTTTGATCTGGACATGTTCGTCGTCGTTTACTCTGTAGAGGTCGTCGTGGGAGGAATCAGCATCTCGATTTCCTCCACGCTTTTGCCGAGGTTGGCCAGCTCCCAGTTGGCGGAGTTGATCAGGTTGGTGTCGGCTGACTCACTGTAACGCTCGAGGAAGTGGTTGTAGTATTCGCGCGCCTTATCCAACTGGTCCAGTTCGTTGGCGTAAATGTAGCCCATCATGAAGGCGGCTTTGGGAGCCAGCTCACCTTCAGGATAATTGGTCAGCATCTGGTCGAAGGTGAAAACGGCTTCTTCAAACTTCTGAGCCTGGTACATCTCCTCCGCCTGCCGGTAAAGGTCGCCTTCCGCCACCTTCTTGCCACAGGCGATCAGCATCAGTAAAGTCAAAAAGATCGTCAGACGCTTCATAGTTGCTCCTTATTATTTGGTGCTTTGAAATCCTGTGCTTGCGGGTAATAAGCCTGCTGCATTGACCGGCTTGAACCGCTGCAGTACCCGCCGCGGCGCTCCTGTCAGACCGCGGCCGGATAGCATCTCATTTTCGACTCAGATCCATGTCGATGCTCGATGAAAATGTCCGTTTGAAAACATCAAGTCAAGCATCGGTTAGCTTCGTTGCCGCTTGCGGCAACGCTTCAGGGTATTGCTGAGAAATGAACTGCGTATCGGTCATTCAATTGTAGCAATACTATATACCGTGACCTGCTCAGTTGCAAGACTTTTGCCGGTGTGAGCCGTCCATGAGAAAGCCCCCTTCTGCGGAGGGGGCTTTTGATAGCAATCAGGCTGGTTTTCAATCCTCGTCGACGACCTCGAAGTCAGCGTTCTCCACTTCGCCGTCATCCTTGGTGCCGCCGCTGGGTCCAGCCTCCTGACCGGTCTGCTGACCCGCCGCATCCTGTTGCTGCTGGGCCTGGGCGTACATCGCTTCACTGATGGTGCGCCAGGCGTTGTCCAGTTCCTCGGAAGCGGTCTTGATCGCGTTCAGGTCCTCGCCCTTGAGCGCTTCCCGCAGCTTCTCGACCGCCTCCTGCAGCTTCGTACGGCTCTCCTCGTCCAGCTTGTCCTTAAGCTCTTCCATCTGCTTCTCGGTCTGGAAGACCTTCTGATCGGCGGTGTTGCGGATCTCCACCTGCTCCTTGCGCTGGCGGTCCTCTTCGGCGTATTTCTTGGCATCGTTGCGCATCTTATCCACCTCGGAGTCGGAAAGTCCGCCGGCCGCCTGGATCTTGATCGACTGCTCCTTGCTGGTCGCCTTGTCCTTGGCAGAGACATGCAGAATGCCGTTGGCGTCGATATCGAATTTGACATCGATCTGCGGAATGCCGCGCGGTGCCGGCGGTATGCCGTCCAGCTGGAAACGGCCGATGGTCTTGTTGTCGATCGCCATCGGGCGCTCACCCTGGAGGACATGAATGTCGACCTGGGTCTGGCTGTCGGCCGCCGTGGAGAAGGTCTCCGTCTTGGCGGTGGGGATGGTGCTGTTGGCTTCGATCAGAGAGGTCATCACGCCGCCGAGGGTCTCGATGCCGAGCGACAGCGGGGTGACGTCGAGCAGCACCACATCCTTGACATCGTCGGAGAGCACGCCGCCCTGGATGGCAGCGCCCAGCGCCACCACTTCATCCGGATTGACCCCTTTGTGCGGTTCCTTCTGGAAGAAGTCCTTGACCCGCTCCTGGACGACCGGCACCCGGGTGGAGCCGCCGACCAGGATAACCTCGTCAATTTCACCGATGTTGATACCGGCGTCTTTGAGAGCGATCCTGCACGGGTCGATGCTGCGATCGACCAGATCGTCGATCAACTGCTCGAACTTGGCGCGGCTGATGGTCATGTCGAAGTGCTTGGGTCCCTCCTGGGTGGCCGTGATAAAGGGGAGATTGATCTGCGTCTGCTGGGTGCTGGAGAGCTCGATCTTGGCTTTCTCGGCGGCCTCCTTGAGCCGCTGCAGCGCCATCGGATCGGTTTTGAGATCGATGCCCTGCTCCTTCTTGAACTCATCCACGAGGAAGTCGATCAGGCGTTGGTCGAAATCATCACCGCCAAGGTGAGTGTCACCGTTGGTCGACTTGACGGTAAAAACGCCTTCGCCGATCTCCAGGATGGAGATATCGAAGGTACCGCCGCCGAGATCGAAAACCGCGACGATCTCTTCCTTCTTCTTGTCGAGACCGTAAGCCAACGCGGCCGCGGTCGGCTCATTCACGATACGCTCCACTTCCAGCCCGGCGATCTTGCCGGCATCCTTGGTGGCCTGACGCTGGGAATCGTTGAAGTAAGCCGGAGTGGTGATGACGGCGTTCGTCACCTTCTCGCCCAGATACTCCTCGGCGGCCTGCTTCATCTTCTGCAGGATCATCGCGGATATCTCGGGGGGAGAATACTGCTTGTCCATGATCTCAACGCGCACATCGCCACCGCTGCCGGAGCTGACCTTGAAGGGAACCTCCTTGATTTCCTGCCCTACCTCGTTGTAGTTGCGCCCCATGAAGCGCTTGATGGAGAGGACGGTGTTCTGGGGATTGGAGACCGCCTGGCGCCGCGCGGGGGCGCCGACCAGCCGCTCGCCGCTCTTGGTGAAGGCGACGACGGAGGGAGTGGTGCGATTGCCTTCGGCGTTGGGAATGACGACCGGTTCGCCGCCTTCCATGACCGATACCACGCTGTTGGTGGTGCCGAGATCGATTCCGATTATTTTAGCCATTGTCAAGCCTTTCTATCTGATCCATTGTGGTTCGTGATTATGAAACGGGCGGGTAATCCCTGCACCGAGTTCATTTATCTGTCTTGACAATTGCAAGCGGTGTGCCAATTCTGTAACACGTTGATAATACAACAATACACATGATGTAGCAGGCTATTGCAGACTGGAGATGCTGCCATCATGGCAGCGTAGTGGCAGACCCGTGTGTCAGGATTGCAGGTTCTGGCAGGCTACTCTTCGAAACGCTAATGGACGCGAATGTTGAGTTGTGGGCTTTTCGGCCTCGGTATCGGAATCGGTATCGACTCTTTCTCCGACTCCCGATACCGATCCCGAATTCCGACAATTAGCGTCCATTCTTGCGCTTCCATGTACAAATCAAAATGCGAATCAGTTTATGCCCGATTTTACTATTCTTGTTCATTCGTGGTTTCTCGATCTAACGTAAAAGCGGCCCGACTCTCGCCGGACCGCCCATTGTTTTCAACGTTGCGATCCGTTTCAGATCACTTGACCAGCACCCTCTTGCGCACAGCGCTCTGTCCAGCCGTTTCCAGCCGGATTCGCTTGTCAGCTTTTTGCATCTACCCAGACCTTCGAGCGCGTTTGACAGCTACTTCAGCAGCATCATCTTCTTGGTGACAGAGTAATCGCCAGCTGTCAAACGGTAGAAGTACACTCCGCTGGCCAGGCCGGCGGCATTGAACTCCACCCGGTACTCGGAAGGAGTCTGCGCTTCATCTACGAGGCACGCCACCCGCTCACCCATCAGATTGTAGACGGCCAGCTGGACCGGGCCGGGAACGGCCAGATTGTAGCTGATCGTGGTGGTGGGATTGAAGGGATTGGGATAGTTGGCGTGAAGTTGAAAAGCTGCGGGGACACCCTGAATATCGCCGACCGCGTACCAATCGCTCTGGCTGCCGAACATGTCCGGCGGATCGATGACGAAGGTGCTCTCGGCGTCGTCGATCTCGATTTCATGGTTTTCCGCGAAGCCGGCCTCGTTGTCACCGCCGTTGATGCCGTACTTGTAGATAAGCTCCCGCGGATCGCCGGTGTAGAACGGTACCGTGCAGGTGTAGAGGATACCATTCTCGGTAGTTGCCTGGTATTCCTCGCCGAAGTCGCACCAGGGCCATTCGTTGAAGAAACCGGCGCAGGCGACGTAGAGAATATCCTCCGGATCGACAACGGTTTCACCACAGGCTTCGATCGTCTGGCCGTCCAGGAGATTCCAGAGCGCCGGCTGGATATTCACCTGGAAGACGACATCGACATCCTGGGAGATGATGTCATCCCAGCCCATGTTGCTGAAGAAGACTTCCTCCAGCTCGATCTCGCCGTAGCCGTTCTCATTTTCATCCGGTAGATCGAGTTCCGGCGTGAAGGAGCGGTTGTCGTTCTGCTCCCACTGCGGGTCATCCTGGTTACCGTCCGGCAGCCAGACATACTTGAACTCGCTCGGCGTGCCGGACTCCACCTGGTCGAACTGAACCAGCAGATCGTAATGGCCTTCCATGCCGGTAACCTGGTTCATGACCGGTCCGGGACCCCAACCGCCGAGGTTGGCATGAGCACCGCGGATGGTGATCAGATCGGTTTCCGGATCGAAGGTGCCGAGCGCGATCAACACGGTCATATCCACCTGGAAGAGCACCTCGACGTCGCAGGGATCACCGGCGGAGTCGTTGTCATCAAAGAAAACGACATCAAGCATGGTGTCAGTTTCCGGGACCACGAAGTTACGGTTGCTGATCGATTCCCAGACGTCCCCTTCGGTCGTCACCATGACATACTTGAACTCCTGGGTCAAACCGATGTCACCGTCCCCGAATACCCAGTCGCCCTGGTAGACGCCCTCGCCGTTATCGATACAGGTCGGATCGGTGCCGCTCCAGCCGTTGAAGTCGCCTCGTACTACGACGATATCGTTGACGGGATCGAAGTTGCCCAGCGCAATCTGGACCGTCATATCCACCTGGAAGGTGACGGTAACGTCGGCGAAGGCGGTCGAACTCAGACCGAGCAGCAGTGCCAGTGGAACCAAAAATCTCTTTTTAAGCATATCATCCTCCAAAACTTTCCTGTCTGAACCTGTTCAGGTCGGTTACAAGCACCTCGAACAAGCGCCATTTATACAGTGAAATGAATCAATATTACCAGATAAGTAGTATCGAAAAACGCTGGGTGTTGCCGAGCCGTCCGCGGTCCTGCCAGGCGAAGTCGACACCGAAGTCGAGTGCCCGGCTGAGGGGGATATGCAGGCCCGCGCCAGCGGTCAAGCCGCCTTCGCGATAAGGTAAGAAGAGATGTTGAAAACCACAGCGAATAAAGAACCGTTCCCGGAAAGCGTATTCGGTTCCCAGGTTGACCGATTCATCGTTATCGATCGGATGCTCGGCGTCGATCGCCCAGGTCAGCCTGTGGTGGCGGCCCATGCGGAGCGGCTGCGCTACGCCCGCGCGGAAGATGAGCGGCAGCGGCCAGGTGTCGGTATGCAACTCCGTCACGGAAGCGGAGTTATTGCCGTCCTGGTCCGGATCCAGATCAACCCCGACGAAGAGATCCTGCCCCCGCATTCGCATGTCCTGACCCACGTTGCTCACGGTAACGCCGATGCGCATGTCATTGAAGGGGCTGCGGAACAGCGTACCGACATCGAAGGCGACGGAAGTGGCCCGTTCGTGCCAGATCTTCTCCTCGATGTACTTGAGGGAGCCGCCCAGCGAAAAGCGATCCGTGAAATTGACGCCGTAGCTGAAGGCGAGCGCCAGCTGATGGGAAAGGAACAGCTCGCCGGTTCCCTCCGGTTCGTCGATCGTGGTCACCTCCATCTCGCCGACATCCAGCAGCGTCATCGCCGCGCCGACCGACTGATGGCGGGTCAGGGGGAAGAGGAACCCGGCGTAGTCGAAGGTCATACCGGCGAACATCTGTTCCCGCACCAGCAGAATCTGCGACCGGTCCAGGCGTGAAATGCCGGCCGGATTCCAGTAGAGGGCAGTGGCGTCATCCGCCAGGCCGACAAAAGCGCCTCCCATGCCCTGGGCGCGGGAACCGACGCAGATGGTCAGAAACGGCGCGGCCGTGGTTCCTACCTTGGAGAGCGCCCAGGCGGTACCGGCCGGACAGCTCACCAGGACGATAGCCAGCAGCCAGTGCAGCAGGCGGCGGTTAAAGTTGATACTGGTTTTGATCTTCATGCTCATAGGTAACTCAGTTTCTTACGGGCCTCGGTATCGGTCTCGGGAATCGAATTCAAGTAGCGATTCCGATTCCGAACTCCGATTCCGAATCTTAAGCATTCGCGTCCATTCGCGGTTTAATGATTTATCCCATCACTTGATGATCGCAAACTTGCCAATCTTCTCGCCGACATCAGCCTCGAGGTGATATACGTAAATCCCGTAGGCGATATCGAGTCCGTCGCGGCTCTTCAGGTTCCAGTCCAGCGAGCCGTCCGCGACGCCGCCGTTGTGTTCCAGCCGCTTCACCAGCTCCCCCCGTACCGTGTAGATACGAATCGTACACTCCGCCGGCAGGTGGATGAACTGAATCTTGCGTTCACCCCGGCCGCCTGACACCAGCGGGCGGCTCTCCCAGGTGGCCGCCGCCAGGTAAGGATTGGGTACCACCTTGACGCGATCCAGTTCCCGGGCGGCCTGGTTGCGATCGACGGTGGCGGCGTAATTGGTGTACTCGAAGATGTCATCCTTGCCGAACGACTTCTCCAGGATGAAAAGCAGCTCATCCCCAGCCCCGGGCAAGCGCGCCAGGGTGTCGGCGCCGCTCAGCCAGAAATCCCAGGTGATGGTGTCCTGCTCGGCGAAGATGACGATGTCCCCCGGCTGCAGCTGCGGACCGGGAACCCGATCCACGGCCGGTGAGAAGATCACATCGATCGGTTCATCTGTGGAGAGGTTGGTTACCTCGAAGTTGAGCGGGTGTGGATCGTAGTGGAACGAACTCCAGTCAAACAGGATCGATTGGGAGATGGAGTCATCCGCGAAAACTACCTGGTAATCGGCTGGATTGCGTTGTCCGGTCAGATAGACGAATCCCTGGCGTATATTGCACAACTCGAACACCCAGTCCGGCAGGTTGCTGGTGGTGTCGCTCCAGCCGGACTCATCGTGACGCAGGCGGGTGAGCCAATCGTTGTGCACGATCAGCCGGACGCCGTCCACGACAGGTGTCAGGTTGTTCTCCCGATCGTAAATGTGCCGGAAGGGATAATCGTAGTTGTAGACGGCGGTCAGCTGGGCGCCGTCCGCCAGGCTGTTGCCGCGCAGGAAGAAGATAACCCCCCCCGCGTAGTCCAGCTCGTAGTCCTCACCCGGCGTCAACTCGCCGCCGTCCGGGGCAAACAGGGAAAAGCTGTCCGGCCAGATGCCGTCGTAAACGAGGTTATACAGGTAGAGGGTATCTCCCGGCGGTTCCGGCACCGGGTAGACATAGATCAGCAGTTCCTCGATCGGCTCCTGCAGCTGATCCCGTACACTCATGTAACCGGCTTCATTCCAGATGGAGTCATTGCTGGCGGTGTCCGGCTCCGCCACCAGGGTGTCGCCCAACAATGCCAGATAGGTGACGCCGTCACGGACGGCGGTGGGATCGATAAGTTCCAGTTCGATGCTGCCGGTGCCGACACCCGCGATGTGGGTCGCCTCCGGGTAGATCGTCGGCGGCTGGTAACCGGCGGCCGGCTCGCTCGGCGTGACCACCACCGTGTTGACATCGGTGGTGATGTTGCCGGCGGCGTCGATCAGGGCGTACTTGCTGGTCTCAGCGGGATAGATGAACCGTTCGGCATCGCCATGGTCGTAAGCGGTGACGGCGTAGAAGTAACGCTGGCCGTTATTAATGGTAGAGTCGATCCAGACATGCTGCAGACCGGTCTCATCGCCGAGGTGAAACTGCACGCCGTTGATTGCCAGCGGGAAGAAACCGTGGATACCGTCGATCAGATCGTAGGTTCGCAACGGTTCGGAGAACTGCGCGTTGCCGTAGCCGTCGGTGATGTTGTAGACCTCGTTGAAACCGGGATCGGTGGCGCGGTAGATTTTGTAACCCTCGAAGTCGAAGCCGCTCACCACGTCATAGCTGCTCTCCGCCCGATTGTCCCAGTAGAGAATCACTCTGCCGTCCCCCGGCGCGGCTGAGAGCCGAGGCTTATCCGGCGGCTTGGAGAAGTTGTAATTCTCATCGTAGATCTGCTGCACGGTGATCTTGTTGTTGAGCAGATCGTCGTAGTTCTCACCGAACAGTACCGCCAGTGAGAAGAAGCGCGACTCGCCGGCGCGAAGCGGGAAGAAACCGGAACCGTAGATGAAGTCGCCGTCCTCGCCGTCACCTTCCGGATCTTCGATCTCGTCGAAATGCCCCGGCTCCAGCATGCTCCAGCAGAGGAGATCGTGCCGCAGTGCCAGTTCATTGGTCAGGAAGTAATCGAAGGAGGTCAGACCGATCTGGTCCGACTCGGTGATGTCGGTCTGATCGAAGTGCGGTTCGCCGGCGGTCGGGATGCCGTCCCCCTCCCCGAAGTCGCCGGAATAGGCCATACCGTCGGCACCGACGTCGTCAGTCTGGGAGTTCCAGTCACCGTCGTTATCGATGCCGTCGTCGCGCCGTTCGTCGATAAGTGGATCCACATGCCCGCCGTGGAGCCGGTCGAAGTAATCGATATAGCGCATTCCCTCGCCGGTCTCGGGATCGATGAAGCTAAAGCGCTCGTCGATCAGCCCGTTGAGATTATTGTCAATCAGATCCAGGGTATCCTCGTAGAGCGTCATCCCGGAGAAGTATTGAAAGACCGTATCGCGGTATACGATTTCCAGCGTGTCGGTCCCCAAGGTGTCCAGGGACCGCTCGAAAGCGCCGTTATCATAATCGATGACGATTACCTCTTCACCCTCCATAAGTTCGTGTGCGGAGAGCATGTTCGTGATGATGCTCTCGGTAAACTGCGGGCTGGCGGGATCGTCCGAATCGTTGTCGTTGTCGATGCCGTCGTAGGGATTGCCGGGCGATTCCAGGAAGGCGTAACCAACATAACCGACATCACCGACCCAGCCGTATTGTCCACTGGAGTCTGCATCCCACGAATAGGTGAAGTCGTTGTCGATATCAAAGCGCGACATATCGTCCTGCGAGTCGTTGCGCCCCCCCACCAGCGTGCCGCAGATCATGCCGAAGGCGACCTTGTCGTAGTTGATCTCTCCGACATTGGTGATTTCATACAGCCAGATGATGGCGTCCTCCGCCAGTACGTGCGACCACTGGAAACCGCGGCACTTGACCTGGATGCCGAGTCCACCCCGCATCGTGTCGTCCGGAAAGGGTATGATCCAGTCGATGAACTCCATATCGCGGGCGTCGTCCATGATGAAGTAGCTCTCCTGGTCGGCGTTCATTACGTCCCGACCGAAGAAGCCGTTCCAGCTGCCGGGCCAGCCCTTGTCCGGCCAGACTGAGGGCCAGGTCCAGGGCTGGTGCGACATCGCCACGGAGGTGTCCGGCGCGGCGAAGCCGCAAAGCGGTTCAAATCCCCAGAAAATGGCCGGATTCTCCGGATCGCTGTCCAGCGGATGGTGACCCGGATTGTCGCTGTGCACCACACTGATGACGGTGGTATCGGCGATTTCGTCGTAGTATTCGACCCCGACCAGGATGGAGATATCACCGACATACTCGTTGCCGGTGCCGATCGGCCATTCGAAGGAAGGCTCGTTGACATTCGCGACCAGGCCGTAGTTATAGAAGATGGTTCGCACCTTGTTGCCGGAATGGATGTTCTCCCGCCGGCAGTTGGGATCACCTTCCAGATCGGTGATGTCGTTTGCCAGTGTTGTCCAAACGCAACCGAGCAGCAGCAGGGTCAGCCAAAGTCGACCGCGGTTCCTCTGATTGAGCATGTATCACATCTTCCTTTTGCTAAAGCGGATCGATTCCTCGTACTCACTTAAAACGTATACTCGAGACCGACGGTGACCTCGCGGGGGCGTGACCAGTTACTGGGATCGGGCCAGAAGTCATCATTGCTGTGGGGATTCAGGTCGAAACCGGCGCGACCGGTACTGCCGAAGACATTGTTCTCGTTGGCACGGTCGAAGACGTTGAGCACCTGCAGCGTCAACAGCACGCGGTGGTCACCGCTCAGTAACGTCAGGTAGCTGTTGAGATCGAGATTCAGGTAGGGAGGCTTGCGTCCGGTGTTTTCGTTCAGCCCCACCCGGACATCGTCCGACTGCACCTGCGGCGTGTACGGCAGGCCGGAGCCATAGGTACCCAGCAGGGTTACGCCGCCGCGGCCGTTATAATCAAAAGTGAAGGTCCCGTTCAGGGTATGACGGCGGTCCCAATTGAGCGGTACCAGCATCTTCTCCGGTTCCCGGTTGCCCTCGATCGCGCGCAGTGCTTCCTGGCGGTCGGAAGCGTTGCCCTGCGCAAACTGCAGCGTGTAGGCGACCGAGAAGCTGAAGTTATCGGCGAAACGCCGGTCCAGCGTCACCACCCCGCCCCGCACATAACCGAAATCGCGATTGACATACTGCACATACTGGCTGGTGTTGGTCATCTTCACCACCCGGTCGGTGGAGACCAGCTGCCGGATGTCGCGGTTGTAGAGCGACACATCCAGCGTCAGTTGATCGGAAACCGCCTGCTGGAGGCCGATCTCGAAACTCACGGTCTTCTCAGCCAGCAGATCGGCGTTGCCGATGAGGGGGTACTTATTATTGACATCCCACTTGTAGTAGGGATTGGTGTAGAGCACTTCGAAGGAAGGCCGCTGGAAAAAGTGGCCATAGGAAGAGTGTATCACGCCGCTGTCGGAGATGGGGTAAGCCAGCGCGAAGCGGGGGCTGATCTGGAACTTGGGATCGACGTCGCTCCACCAGTAGGTATGCCGCTCCTCCAGCGGATCGGCCGCGTGTTCCGCCCGTTGCGGATCGTTGATGTTGGGATCGGTGGGATCGGCCGGCACCTGCACGCGCGGATCGAAGTAATCGAGCCGGATACCGGCGTTAACGATGAAGTCCTGGTACTCCATCTTGTCCTGGATGTAGAAGGCGGCATCGACCGGGAAACGGTCGTAGCAGGTGTTGTTGAGCGTAGTGCTGCTGGGAATGTAGAACACCGGATGATAGGTGTCAAACTCCCAGGGAATGAGCGGTGTTTCAGTAACCGGTGTGATGTCTTCAAACAACAGGTGGTGGGAACGGACCTCGATACCGGTCTTGATGCCGTGTACCCGTGTCACCTGGCTGTCCAGGTCAAAGCGTCCCAGCCAGGTGTCGGTGAAACGGCGGAAATGCTGGTTCTGAGTGCCGCCGATCCGGTAGAAGAGTGTGCCGTGCTGATCCTCGATACCGGGATTGACCATATTGGAATCGAGGATATCCTCGTAAAGGTAATGATAGTACTCGTTGTGAGTACGGGTCAGCGACAGCACGAAGAAGGTACGTTCGGACAAGGTCTGATCCAGTTTGAGCGATTGCGTAAAGCTGCGGCTGAAGCGGTTCAATAAACCATCCGGTGAATAGACCCAGCCGTGGTCGTAATCCTGGTAGTCACGGAAGTTGAAAAAGTTGTTGAAGCGCAGTTTGGCCTTGGGCGTGATCGGCAGCGTCAGCTTGAACTGACCGGAATAGCGTTCCTCCCAGTTCATATGAACGTAGTCGCCGTCGCCGGAGGCCTTTTCCGCCAGACCGAACGTAGTATCGGTAAGCTGTTCGAAGTAGAAAATATGGTTGCCGGCGATCTCATCGTGCGGTGGCAGCTCTTCTCCCTCCAGGAAACCGAGATCGGTGGATGTGAAGACGATGTGGTACTCATCCGTGTTGTAGCGGCGCTGTCCCTCCAGCCACCCCAGGTTGCGGAAACCGCGCAGGTTGCCGTAGAAGGTCACCTGCGGCAAAAGCGGCACCGGGCCGGACAGGCTCACCTCGCCGTTCAGGATCTTGTGCGGGTGGAAAGCGAGCGGATTGTCTGAATCCAGGTGGAGATAGATTTCGTCGTGACCGGTCATGTAGTCGCCGCAGTAGCCGGCCAGCCGGCCATGATACTTCTCGCCGCCATCGCGGGTGACGGTATTGACAACGCCGGACATCGCCTGGCCGTACTCCGCATTGAAGGTGCCGGAGATCACCTGCAGCTCCTGCACGGAGTAGACATCGACGGTGGCGCCCTTGCTGCCGTCGTAGACGTCGTTCATCGGAATGCCGTCCACCAGGTAGGCGACCTCACCGGAGCGCCCGCCGCGGAAATGGCCGTCAACCACGCCCGCCTGGATCTCGACCACCTGGGAGATCTCCTTGACCGGCAGCGAGCGGATCCGCTCCGCATCGACATAACTGGCCGAGTAGGTCTGGTCGACCTGGATCTGTTTGCGTTCCGCCTTGATCACGACGGTCTCGGCCGCTTCCAGAATGGTCGGCTCGAGGCTGGCGTCAACGACGGCGGTCAGATCGAGATTAACTTTCACTTCGGTCAGCTCGAGCGGGATGTAACCGATACTGGAGAACTTGACGCTGTAGATGCCGGGTGGGACGTTCAGCACCTGATACCAGCCGTCGATATCGGTGGCGGCACCCAGCCAGTAACCGGGGAGGGTAACGTTGACGCCCACCAGCGGTTCGCCGGTTTCGCTGTCGACGACCCGGCCGGTGATCTTGCCGGTGATTCCTCCCGCCGCAGCCGACCAGGTCAACGCGGACAGCAGCAGCGCAAGTGCGGTTCTTTTAACACGGATAGAATGTTTCATAAGCGTACATGGTTACAGTTAGTGAACTGGTAAGCTATCGTGCGATATAAGAGAGGGTCAACTCTCCCAACACGGTCATGGTGGTTGTCAACGGTGGGCAGGCGTCAGGCCGGCTCAACAATTATGCTGCGAAAGTCGCGCTCTGCATCGGCAAAGAGATGGAGATCTTCCGGGTGGAGGTGCAGCTCCAGGGTCGACGCCGGTTGGAAGTCATCGTTGGATGACACCCGGGCGATCCACTGCCGCCCCTCCAGCTGGAAGTAGAGCAGCGATTCGTTTCCGAGCTGCTCCACTACCTCCAGTACTACCGGCAGGACGATAGCGTTCGCCGCCGCTTCCAACCGCAGATGCTCCGGTCGCACCCCCAACGTGACGGTCGCACGGGTTTCACCTTTCAGCTGGTCGAAGGGAATCTCCAACGACTCCGAAAAATACGTGCCGGCTTCCATCCGGCCCGGCAGGAAGTTCATGGCGGGGCTGCCGATAAAACCGGCGGTGAACAGGTTGGCCGGCCGGCGGTAAACGGCAAGCGGTGTGTCCACCTGCTGCACGCTGCCCTGGTTGATGACGATGATGCGGTCGCCCATCGTCATCGCCTCCACCTGATCGTGGGTAACATAGATCATGGTGGCTTCCAACTTCTGGTGCAGACGGCTGATCTCAGTTCGCATCTGGGTGCGCAACTTGGCGTCGAGGTTGGAAAGCGGTTCGTCGAACAGAAACACTTCCGGCTGGCGCACGATGGCGCGACCGAGGGCGACCCGCTGGCGTTGACCGCCGGAAAGTGCACTCGGCTTGCGTTGCAGCAGTTCATCGATACCGAGGATACCGGCCGCCTCACGCACTCGTTCCTCGATCTCGGCTTTGCCGAACTGGCGCAGTTTGAGACCGAAGGCGAGGTTCTGGTAAACATTCATGTGCGGATAGAGCGCATAGTCCTGGAAAACCATGGCGATGTCCCGCTGACGCGGCGGCAGATCGTTGACACTGCGCTCACCGATAAAAACATCGCCGCTGGATTGTTCCTCCAACCCGGCGATCATCCGGAGAATGGTTGACTTGCCGCAACCGGAAGGTCCGACCAGAATCGCCAGCTCACCCTGCTCTATCTTGATGTTGACACTGCGAACGGCAAAACCGCTGTCATCGAACTGCTTGGATATGTTTACAAGTTTGACGGAGGACATAGCTTCCTTTACCCTGTTCTCCCAGTGGTTCGGGAAGTTTACAATACATATCACTCGCAATTTTTCAAAAGCTTTCCTGTCGCGATAGTGCGGGGAAACTCCAGGGCGCGATAACCGTCACAATTCCACTGCGGAGGAATGATCTTGAAAAAGACGATTCACTTCTCTATATTCGCATTAAGGGTCATCATAATCCTGGACATTAACGAGTAAACCGCAACAACTTGGGAGGCGCTGCAATGTACAATTACAAGGTCATCAGAGACGTCGAATCGGTGGATAAGCGCTTCAAACTCAAGAAAGATGAAGTTGTTCTCGGTAACGGTTATTTCGTTGACCGCATCGGTATCCTGAAAGACGGCAAATGGGACCTGGTCGATAAATCCGCACTCTATCGTATGCGCAGCGGCTCCGATCGCCGCCAGGGGCCTCTGGACAGGCGCCAGGCGGACGACCGCCGCTCCGTCGCTTCTGAATCTGC
Source organism: uncultured Bacteroidia bacterium (assembly GCA_964517435.1). Taxonomy (GTDB): domain Bacteria; phylum CAIWAD01; class CAIWAD01; order BS150m-G50; family BS150m-G50; genus BS150m-G50. The sequence continues at coordinate 74,749 of CAZFEC010000006.1, forward strand.
CTGAGCGTTCACCCCTGTTGTCTCAGGCAACTGTGAGCCTGTTGTCACAGCCACAGCTGTGAATGGGCTTCAGCGCTTTTTTATTTTTCCTCTTGACAGGTATTGCGTCACTGCTAATATTTAGTCGTCCTTACGAATTGTGGTATTCGTAAACCGTTCTAAACACAAGCCTGGAGGAAGTAATGGCAACCGCGAAACCGAAGGTTCCCGCGAACAAGAGCGATCTGGTGGATCTGCTTGTCAAGAAGGTCGGCCTGACCAAGAAGGACGCCAAGACGTCCGTCGACACAGTTCTGGAGGGAATCAAGAAATCTACGAAGAAAGCCGGCATTCGTCTGGTTGGCTTCGGCAGCTTCGCCGTTCAGAAGCGTAAAGCACGCAACGGCTTCAATCCTGCCACCGGCGAGAAGATCCGCATCAAGGCCAGTCGGACTGTCAAATTCCGTCCTGGTAAGGAATTCAAGGATTTCATCTAGTCCGACAGCGATTTGACAAATCAGGGAGCGTCAAGCTCCCTTTTTTTTTGCGTGAAGATGGAACCTCTCGCCAGGATCGCAAAGAAACGCAAAGAAGAGATTTAATGCTGTGGATCTGATTGATCGGAATCGAATCCAGTATCTGGATGCTCACAACCCTTCACCTTAGATCCTTTCTTGGGTCCCTCAGGGCCCTGGCTCTCTCTGCGAGAGGTTGATCTTCGCTTCATTTCCTTTTATCTTGACTTGCACCACTGTCGTAAATAAACTAAGTGCTTCATTGGTTCTTTGAGCCGGGGCGTAGCGCAGCCCGGTTAGCGCGCCTGCCTTGGGAGCAGGAGGTCGGAGGTTCAAATCCTCTCGCCCCGATTGTGGGGACGTTTGAGCACGGCAAAACGCGCCTGTAGCTCAACTGGAAAGAGCAACGGCCTTCTAAGCCGTAGGCTGAAGGTTCGAGTCCTTCCAGGCGTATTGGGCCGTTTTCACAACTGTATACAAAAGCCGTCTGTGAAAACGGCACTTGTTTGATGCCCGGGTCCTGGCTTCACACGCAGCCAGTGAAAGGATGCCGGTCGTCACACTTACTGGTGAATGTAGCTCAGTTGGTAGAGCGCTTGGTTGTGGCCCAAGTGGTCGTGGGTTCAAGTCCCATCATTCACCCTTTTTCAACAGGGCCCCATCGTCTAGAGGTCAGGACTCAGGGTTTTCATCCCTGCAACGGGAGTTCGATTCTCCCTGGGGTCATCCGCCCGGAACAGCCGCAGTGCTGCTTCCGGGCTTTTTTGTGCCCGGCACACGACGTGATACAAAAAACCCGCCACCTCTGTGGGCTGGCGGGTTCACACCATAATATATGGCTGGGCTCATTTAAGGAGGGTCACTCTTTGAGAAGCGGAATAGTCTCCCGCTTCCAGCTGCACGGTATAGATTCCTGAGGCGAGGTCGGCGCCGTCCAGCGTGATGGTGTGCTCGCCACTGCCCTGCCGGCGGTTGACCAGGTTCGTGACGTACTGACCGGACATGTTGTAGACATTGATCCTGACCTGACAGGGTTCGGCCACACAGTAATCGATGGTCGTCACCGGATTGAAAGGATTGGGATAGCAGTCTCTGAACTCCCATCCGGTTGGATTCCCGCCGGGATAGCGGCCGCAGTAATTGCGAAAGGTGCCGACCGGTTCGGTCAGTACCTCCACCAGGTAGTGGTTGAAGACCTCATCCGGCACCAGGCAGCTGAAGTCAGCTCCCAGGTTGCCGCCCTTGTCGCAGTTGGTCAGGGTGCAGGTGAGGGAGCCGCTGCCGTTGTAGTGGATTTTGTACTGCATCATCCCGCCCAGGTCCCTGACCGCGATGTAATCGACGACCACGCCGGGGCCCGGATCAACTTTGAACTCCCAGTCCGCGGTATAGTCGGGAAAACTCTCGATTCCGACGAAATCCCAGTCACCCACTGTCAGCTGTCCGGCGGCGGCGCTGTTGATCAGGACGAACGACACCAGCCAAAAGAAAACGTTTCGCATCAGGTTAGTCCTCTCTGCCAGGGCGGGATTTAACTTCAACAAAGGGCACCCGGAGATAAGTTTCCGTCTCTGGTCCATTCCTGACCGCGGTCCTTGAATTTGTTATCGGAAAGGAGAGAAGCTAAATCCAGTCCCGGGACGCTGAACCGTAAAAACCGTGAAGATCAGTGAACGGTTCACTTCGAGCCGGACCTGACAGAAAAGGGGTGACTCCGACGCGGCGGAATCACCCCTCATTTTATTCTGATCAGGTAAGCAGTGGGTCAATTCACCCAGAGCGACGGGTTACATGGATTAGTTAATCCATGTAACCTTGTAAAACAGTGGTGTGGATCCAGCGATAGCAGTGTAGGTGGTCATGGCGCTTTCCTGAGCCAGCGTGAAACCGCCGTAGGGATCGCTGCTCTGGTAGACGCGGTAGGTGACCGCCTGTGGCACGGCGTCCCAGGAGACCGTGATATAAGGCTCATTGTAGGTGATCTGGATTACCAGTGGTTCCGGTTCTACGAAGGTGAGTCCGCTGATGGTGATGTCATCGACATACCAGCCTTCCATGCCGGTGGCCTGGTCGCTGCCGAAGCGGAAACGGATCAACACATCGGAACCGGACCAGGCGTCGAGATCGACCTGGGCCTCCTGCCAGCCGAACTCACCAGAGTAACAGGGAGTGCTGCCCGCGAAGGGATGCGTGCAGGGCACGCCGCCGGAATAACCGCGGAAGGCTTTGTTGTAGCCGGTGGTCGGGATCAGCTGCACCCAGCTGCCGCCGCCGTTGTCGGAGATCTCCACGATACCGCCATCATACGCCGAGTCGGGATAGACGCCGGAAACTTCGGCCTGGATCCGGTGCTGGAAACTCATTTGCGAAGAGGGATTGATGGTGATGGTGGGAGTCACCAGACGGGCGTCCAGTTGATCGATGTAGGTGCCGGCACCGGTGTCGCCGCATTTCCAGCTGTGGGTGGGACTGTAGCTGTCCTCCGTGCTGATATGCCATTGATCGCTCCAGCCGCCCGCGGCGGAATGGGTCCAGCCCTCTTCACCACTCTCGACGTCATGCGTGAAGTAAACTTCCCAGTTCCCGTTGATGAAGGTGTAAGTGGCACTGGTGGCCTCGTTGTGATTGTCGGAATTATCACGCGCCCAGAAGTAGTACCAGACGGTGGTGCCCAGCGGTTGAGAGGGAACCTCGCCCGCCCAGGTGTCGCCGACGACCTGCGTCATGACATCCTCGGTGAAATCGACGCCGTTCAAACTCCAGAAGAGCGACGCGGTTTCGACCCCGGAGGCATCGACGATATCCGCATCCAGCGTGTAGGGACCGCTCCCCTCCTGTACCGCTTGGTTGGTGTGGGTAATGACCGGTGGATAGGTGTCATCGAAGCCGAAGCTGCCGGGATCCTCCGTGAAGAGAATCGCCAGGCCGTTCTGCAGCGGCAGGGCTCCATCGGGGTAGGTGTTCCAATAGGAATACTGGATTCCGGTCGTCTGGCCGGGACTCTCGATACCGACGGTGGCATAGTTGTTATCGGTGCTGCTGCTGTTGGTGTTGTTCGTGATATTATTGTACTGGAACAGGATATCGCCGTTGGTGGTCGGCAGGTAATCCTGATCGTAGAGGATCACCTCGAAGGTTTCGAGCGGACTGCCCGGACCCACCTGCAGCACCTGGTACCATTCTATGATGTAGCGATGGTTGACCGAGTCATTATAGTAGTAAACCCGCCGGGTGGTACCGGAGGTATTCACCCGCAGATCATCCCAGAAAGGCGCTACCATGGCGGAGGGGCCGATGGAGGTGGGAATCGGGAAGTTACGGTAGTTCACCTGTGATCCCTGACTGCCGAAGGCCAGCCAGCCGTTCGAACAGACGGTCACCTGGTTGTAGCTGATGCCGTGATACATGAAGTTGAACGGCAGAGACAGGACGTAGGAATCATCGTTTTCGTTACCATTGTCGGTAAGCGGGATGACAGTACCGGTGCTGGAGATTTCAACCCAGCTATAGGTCGGGTGTCTGGTATAGTTGATGTCGCCGGAATCAAAGCAGTAATAGCCATCCACCGGACCGATGGGATCGTCCTGGCCCAGGGGACCGACGTTGAATTCCGACTCCACGGTCATGATAACACCGTCGCCGTTGGTGAGCGTAAGGCTGACCGGGACCGGGTGACCGTTGAAGATGTTGCCGTCGGGACGCAGCAGGAAGGCGGAACTGTTCTGACCGGTACCGCCGATCGGAATGCTGCCGAAAGAAGCGCTGCCGTCGACGATAGTCACCTGCGGATCGCTGGAAGTCAGAGTGGCGGTCAGGCTGCCGGTGACAACGTTACCCCAGTTCCTGAGTTCGAAAAAGAGTTCGCCGGTCTCCCCCTGGCTGATGTGATCATCGCCGGCGGGGTCGGTCTCGAGCAATTGCACAGCGAGGACCGGCTCAATCAGATCGACCAGCAGTGTGCCGTCGAAATCGCCGCCGGAGGTTGAGACGGCGACATCGAGTTGCACCGTCTGCGGCTGATCCACATCAACGACAGCGGCTACCGAGAAGTTATAGAGGGAGTTCGAACCGACGGTAGCGCCGGGGGAAATGTTCGGGAAGGTCGAGTAGTCCTGGGTTATGGTGACCCGCGGATCGCTGCAGCTGATGGTGGCATTGACACTGGTGGCGGTGCTGCTGGTGCCCAGGTTGGTCAGGTCAAGCGTCAATTCGATCGTCTCGTCCGGGTTGAGCTGCCCGTCATTGTTGCCGGAACTGCCGCCGGAGTTGTCGTCATCCAGGGTGCCGCCATCGACATCCACATAGAGCGACTGCGAAGTGATGCTGACATTCGTGCTGTAGGGGTAGAGGTCCCGCTTGGTCACGGTCAACACCGCCGTACCGCTGGTGTACTGCCCTTCCAGCGGCAGCACAGCGTCGCCGTTGGCGTCGGTCAGCAGTTTGACCTGGGTGCCGGATTGATACAGGCAGACGAGTGCTCCCGCCAGCGGCGCGCCATCCTTGTAGACCTGCACCGGGAAGCTGCTGGCGCCGCCGGTAAGCGTAGCGTCATGAGTTATCACCATCGAGCGGGGATTCTTCGTGCGCAGTTCCAGACTGGCGTCGCCGATCAGGTTGTTCCAATAGGAGAAGTTAGTGACGTTGCCGGAGGCGACGGTCCAATAGGCTTGCCAGAGCTCGAATTTGCCCTGGAAGAGCGACTCGCCCGCCGTGAACATGCCGTGGTCGAAAATACCGCCGAAAACACCGAGATCGACCGCGTTGTTATAACGGGTATGAGTACCGAGGGTGGCGGTGCCGATGGAAGCGACGCCGCCCTTGTACAGACTGGTACTGCCTGCGATGTAGAAGTCTTCTGAGATGGAGGTGCCGCCGACGAAAGTGCCGGTATCACAGGTGATGGTGACGACAAAGGGCAGCATTTCATCGTTGGAAAGTTCGCTGGCGGAATGGTATTCCCAGTCGCTCATGCCCCACCAGCCACGGTAGTTGAAATAGAGAATACCGTCGTTGAAGGCATTGATGATAGAATTCGGCACATTACTACAGCCTTGATAGTAGTAGCAGGTGCTGACATTGCCCACACCGTCCTGCATCAGTTTGTGACGGATGTTCTCACTGGTGTACACCATCGACATACCGGAGATGGAGTCATCGCCGATCAGGTGCGCGCTGCTAAGCCAGCTGGATTGTGTCATATAGGGCGCCTTCTCATAACTCAGCTGTTTGCCGACCACGACGTCCAGCTGGCCGACATTATTCACCGACATGCGGCCGACGATGACGTCACCCAGGATGTCTCCCCCTTCCTGCTGGGCATAGACGTGATCGCCGGTACTGTTGGAGGCGGCGACCGTGCCGAAAGAGCAGCTGGAAGGATCGCCCACCAGCGTGACGAATACCGGCGGGTTGTCCCAGTTGTTATAGGCGTTATTGATGTAATTGTTGATCGAGGTGGAACTGGTAAGAGTTACCTGCGACTGCGTGGCGGTGTAGACCACCTGTCCCTTTTCCCGTTTCCAGTCCAGCAGCGGCTCCAGGTAGCTCTGGGCGGAGGAATTATAGATGTAGAGCACCGGACCCAGTCCCAGGTTCTCATCATAGAGCCGGTCGGCGGGATTCATCACCTCGTAGTTCAGCACATTGACGGCGAGCATCTGCTCGAAGACAGCCGCCCGGGGCAGCTCGCGGTCGATCTGGTTGACCGGATTCTCCCCGGCAAAGCTGAAGCTGATTTCGACATCGTGATACACCAGCAGCTGGCGGCTGACCGGGTTGTACTGATAGGGTGTCAGCGCGACCTGAACCAGCCGGTGGTTGCGCATGATGACCGGATCGGAAACAGTGACGATTTCAGCCGGGAAGAAGCTGTCATCCTCCCAGAGCAGATCGGACTGGACATCCTCGGCGCCGTTCGCGTCGATCAGCTCCGGCAGCAGGTTGACGTGCTCATAGAGGGTAGTCTCGTATTGCAGTTCCCACTGAATACCGGAGGTCGCCGGGATTTCCAGCGTCCAGGCCAGCGCCTGCAGCGCGGGCTCACCGGTCTGCGAAACGGGGAACATCCCCTCCTGACTGATCTGGTGGAAGGTCCCCTCGGAGGTGTCAAGGGTCTTCAGACCCGCATCGGGCAATTCCACGACGACCTGGCAGTGATCGTGATCTGCACTGATCAAGGTGGCTAACTGGGTTGCGGGTGCGGCTCCGAAGGCGAGACCGACGCCGGCCAACCAGGCCACGAAATAGTTAAACAGCGGATTAGATTTCATGAACGGCTCCTGAAGTTACTGCTATTAGAATGACATTTGATTGAGTATTTGCACGGGCAGCATCCCCCGCAGCGATGGTTGTGTGATCTCCCCGTCAGCAGGTGCGGGCGTTAGTCACCTGACGACTCAGAATTGGTGGCAAAACTGGAATTAAGTTGGGTAGATCAATTAACCATCGTTGGACACTATATCGTTATAAATATGCTGACTATTCGGGAGAAAGTCAATCCGCCAGCCTGCGGGAGTCATATTCTCCAGCCAGGCGAGACCAGAATTCCGCGGACTACCAGTCGCCGGCAGGCATTTGCTCTACTTTGCCGCCATAGCGACAATTGTCAGTAATCAACCAACAGCATGGTTCCTCTATCCCGGATACAGGACATAGAACAGCAGCGAGATGCCGCCCAGCAACCAGAGCCCGCTGTTGACCTCGCGCCATTCACCGGCAGCACCCTTAAGCAGCGGATAGATGATGAAACCGGCGGTCAATCCGATACCCAGGTTATAGGTGAAGCTCATGCCGGCGATCACACAGATCGCGGGAATCACCTCCGAAAGCTTCTTGAAGTCCAGCTGTGCCAGCGGCGCCATCATCAGGATGCCGACGATGATGAGGGCGCTGCCATAGGCGAAAGCGGGAATCGCCGTCAGGAAGGGATAGCAGAAGAGTGCGACCAGGAACAACAGGGCGGTCACCACCGCGCTGAGACCGGTGCGGCCCCCCGCTCTGATGCCCGCCGCCGACTCGATGAAAGTACCGGTGGTGGTGGTCCCCAGCCAGGCGCCCACCATGGTAGCGACCGAGTCGCAGAGCATCGGTTTCTCGATCTCCGGCAGGTTGCCCTCCTCGTCCAGCAGGTCGGCCTGCAATCCGACACCCAGCAGCGTACCCATCGTATCGACGAAATCCATCACCAGCACGGTGAGGATCACCGGGAAGAAACCCCAGGTCAGCGCACCGCGGATATCCAACTCGCCGAATACCGGTGCGAGACTGGGTGGAGCGCTGAACCAGCTCTCCGGCAGATTGGCGGCACCGGTGATAAACCCGAGCAGCGTGACCACCAGGATACTGATCAGAATCGCACCGGGGATGCGGCGGATCATCAACACCGCCGTCAGCAGGATGCCGACGATGGCCAGCAGGACGCCCTTGGTATGGAAGTCCCCGACCTGGACCGGCGCGCCCGGAGTGCCGAGCGTGACCAGACCGGTTTCATTGAGACCGATGAAGATGAGGAAGAAACCGATCCCGGCGGCGAAGGCGATCTTCAGACTCAACGGTATGCTGCGAGCCAGCCAGGTACGGATTTTCAGAATCGTGATCAGCGTGAACAACACACCGCCGATGAAGATGGCGCCGAGAGCGGTCTGCCAGCTGTAGCCCAGCACATGAACCACCGTAAAGGCGACGAAGGCGTTTTCGCCCATGTAGGGTGCGATGGCGAAGGGCCGCCGGGCGTAAAGCCCCATGGCGATGGTGCCGAAGAAGGCGCTGAGCACCGTGGCGACCAGCGCCGGGCCGAAGGGCATGCCGGCTGCTTCCAGAATCTTGGGATTGACCACGATGATGTAGGCCATCGTCACGAAGGTGGTCAATCCGCCCAGGATCTCACGCGGAACAGTGCTGCCCGCTGCTTCCAACCTGAAGTAACGCTTCAACATAGATCCTCCCGTGGATTGCACGCAATTGGCGACTTGCGAGAACGTCGCGCAGGCGGCTGGTAGCGCCGCCCGCTGCGAAATCATCGCAATATGCAATTACCGCCGGGCAATATCAATCGGAACCCACCGGTGATCGGTGCACCGGTGTGCGGTAATCATCGGCGATCGGTGGCCGCCGACGGTCGGCTGCGTCCCGGTCGGAATTGCGCCCTTACTTGAGCAGGGTCATCCGGCGACTCAGCCGCTCCTGTCCGCTGATCAGCGTATAGATATAGACTCCGCTGGGGAGACCCGATCCGTTGAAATCCACCTCATGCTCCCCGACCGGGAGGTTGCTGTTGACCAGGGTGGCGATCAGCTGCCCCTGCTGGTTGTGCACGGTCAGACGCACCGCGCCCGGTTCCACCAGGTAGAAACCGATGGCTGTGGTCGGATTGAAAGGATTTGGGTAATTCTGTGCGAGCTGGATCTGTTGCGGAACTTCCACCTCGCTCACTTCCTCCCAGTAAACCTCGGCCAGGTTGGAGTACTGCCGGATGTCCTCGCTGTCGAGGAAACTGGCCTGGACTTCATCCAGCCCGGTCCAGATCCCGCTTTAGGAGAAAAAAGCCTGCCCGTTATCGTTCGTGATATCGGTTCCGGTCTGACCGCTGTGCGGCCCGGTCAGTATTTCGAAATCCACCTGCCGGTCTGCAACGGGACCGCCATTGTCATCCTGCAGGGTCGCGGTGAGTTCATGCGTCTCGCCAACCGTCAACCAGGCCTGACCCGGCGTCAACACCACTCCTTCTCCCAGCACCGCCGGTACCGACATCACCAGGTGCGCCGTCATGATGTTATCATCTGCCGAGGGATTCAACGTGAAAACGCTGATGCCCAGATCGCCCGCGCTGACGAAAGGAAGCAGGTCGTACAGCTCGTCGTCGTAGAAGGTGAAATCCGTGCTGCCGTCCGCCGTCTGCCAGGGATCGGGCGGATTGGCGTTGTCGTCGTCGAAACCGCCGACTGTGATCAGGGCGCCGTTCTCGTAGAGACCGTCATCGCAGCCACCAGCGCTGCTGGTCAGCCTGCTGCCGTTAACATCTACCTCGCAGTACTGTTGAGAACCATCCTGGTAGCTGTAACTGATACCGAGCCCGAAATCCATCACCAGTTCAGGAATGATTTCCAGTGGTTCGCCGAAGCCGATAGAGAAGGTATCCCCATCCGTGGACTGAGCGCCGAAGCTGATCAGGACCGTATTGATCGTGGTCTCCTCCGGATCGTCAAAGATGACGAAGAGGATTTCGCCATCCACCATGGAGGTCACGAACTCGGTCACTTCCAGATCGATGATGCCGGCCGGTTCCGGGTCGATGAGACCCGCGATCAGTAAACTGACATCCGCCCAGTGATTGTGCGAATTAATGCCACTGGGAACGACCAGGTCCCAGGAAATCGGGAGGCCATTGATCGTCACCTCCCCGTCGGGGATGACATAGTTGCGGAACCCGGTACTGGCGACAGCCAGATAGGCGCAGCGCACCGTGGCCGCGTCGTTTGGTTTCAATACCTCCAGGTAGGCGACTATCTCGTTGGTCCCGCAGGCATCGACCGCGAGGGAGATGTGTCCCGACTCCAGGATCTCGACATCTTCCAGGTTGCGTCCGCCTCCATCCGGCGGGCCATGGCCGGTGCCGGGCATGTCAGCCAGCGCTCCCGATGTCAGAAAAGCCAATGTGAACAAAATCGTAGTAAAACAGCGTAGCATGGCTAACTCCTCTGTTGATTGATTTCAAGGAGGCCCATACCCCTGTCCTTTTGTTATATCGGTTTTTGGAACAGCTTGATTCAGGAGAAAATTGTGAAGTGAAAGTGTGATATTGTTGTACGGAACCGAGAGTCCGTGACGGTGGAGAGCGGAAGAGCCGGCCACAGGGGCCGGCTCTTCTTTATCGTATGTTTGCTTAAGCTTGAGAGCGTGTGCCGCTTCTCAAACTGTCTGATGCTAAGATTACTTGAGGAGCACCATCTTGCGAGTGAAGGTCTGGTCATTGCTGATCAGCGTGTAGAAGTAGACACCGCTGGGCAGATGTGCGGCGTTGAACTCCACCTCATGCGTACCGACCGGCATGGTGCCGTTCACCAGCGTAGCGACAACCTGACCCTGCTGGTTGCGCACCGCCAGGTCGACCTGGCCCGGTTCGATCAGGCTGAAACTGATAGTCGTGGTCGGGTTAAAGGGATTCGGGTAGTTCTGAGCAAGCTCCATCCGCTCCGGCACATCGACGTTGTAGAGATCCTCCCACATACACTCGGCGATGTTGGAGAACTGGAGGTTATCCTCGCTGTCGATGAAACTGGCGATAATGCCATCCAGACCGACAGCCGTACCGGTATAGGAGAAGAAAGCCTGCCCGTTGGCGTCAGTGACATCCATGCCCCACAGTCCCATATGGGGACCGAAGATCACATCAAAGGCGACATCGCGTCCCACCACCGGAGCACCGTTGTCATCCTGCACCGTGGCGGTAAGGGTGTGAGTTTCCCCGATCATGCGCCAGGCCTGGGCGGGGGTCAACACGACACCTTCGCCGATGACCGCCGCCACCGTCATCAGGATGTGAGCGGTGAAGATATTATCATCGGCTGATGGATTGATGGTGAAGACACCGATGCCGAGATCACCCTGGTCGACAAACGGCAGCAGGTCGTACAGCTCATCATCGTAATAGGTCCAATCGGCCAAACCGTCGGCTATCTGATAGGGATCGGGGGGATTAGCGTTGCTGTCGAAGAAATCGCCCACCGTGATCAGAGCGCCGTTCTCGTAATCGCCGTCATCATTACCGCCGGCGCAGCTGGTCAGACGCTGACCGTTGACATCAACTTCGCTGTACTGATCGGAGTATTCCTGGTAGCCGTAGCTGATGCCGAGACCGAAGTCCATGACCATATCGGGTACGATATCCAGCGGTTCGCCGAAACCGATGGAGAAGGTGTCTCCTCCCGTCGATTGCGCACCGAAAGTGATCAGGGCAGTGTTGATAGTGGGTTGCTCCGGATCATCGAAGATCACATAGAGAACTTCGCCATCTATGTACTCGGTGTTAAGCTCGTTTACCGAGATATTAACAACACCCGGTGCGGCGGGATCAACGATGCCAGCTATA
>CAZFEC010000007.1:0-60143 GCA_964517435.1 uncultured Bacteroidia bacterium
GGAAAAACACTTAAGAATCAAGCTGAGCTGTCCTGGGAAACCGGACCACTTCTCCCCACATCTGGTGAACGTAACCATCACAAATAATGAATCTGGTGATGGGGGCGGGATCTATTGTGCAGGGGACCTGCATTTAGAGAATATAGAAGTAAGTGGCAATTTTGCTTATGGAAGCGGAGGCGGGATGTTACTAGGTTCTTTTAACTCAAGCCTTATCAACTGCAGTGTAACTGACAACCTGGCTCCTTTTGGTGGCGGAATCGTCTTTGGTAATTCGAATCCTGTATTGGTCGGAGTGATTATCAACGATAACACGACATTTATGAATGGTGGGATTGTGTTCTATGGATCAAATCCCATTCTGGAGTACGTGACGATGGTAAACAACTCTTCGGATGATGGTGGAGGGATTTGGTGCTATGATTCCAACCCGGTTTTTGAGAACTGTATTCTCTGGAACAACACGCCTCTGGAAGTGTTCTTCTACGAAAGCGAATACACTAGTACTATTACAATCTCCTGCTCCGACATACAGGGCGGCGAGGCGGGCATCGAGACCAACGACAACGGCACCGTCTACTGGCTGGAAAACAACATCGACGCCGACCCGCTGTTTTGCGATCCGGATAACGGAGATTATCGCCTTCAGACGAACTCACCCTGTTTCACGGATGAATGTGGATACATGGGGTATACCGATGAAACCTGCGAAGCGCAGCTGATTGATGAGATATTACTACAGCCGACAGCCATCACCCTTTCCCAGAACTACCCCAATCCCTTCAACCCCTCGACGACGATCGAATACGGTCTGTCCGCAGCCGGTGATGTGAAGCTGTCCATCTACAACATCAGGGGACAACTCGTCGACGTGATACAGAGTGGCTTCCAGCCGGCGGGTTATCATAGTGTCGAGTGGGCGCCGGGTGAGTTGCCGTCGGGCATTTATCTCGTGGAGATGAGGGCCGGGGAATTCCGGAAGACAGTGAAAGTGACTTTCGTGAAGTAGAGCCCCACCCCACCCCCGCGAAAACCTTTCCCTTCAATGCTGTAACGGTATATTGTAATCTCGCAGATCAAGTGTACAGGCTGAAACGGACGCTACAACCTTACGGCACGGGATGAAGATACTCTACTGCGGCTTCGGTTGGGCCAGCAACATCGGCAACGCCTTCATCGACTACGGTATCGAATACCAGCTGCGGCAGGCGGCCCCGGCGGCAGAGCTGCTCAAGGCCAGCAACATGCAGAGCTGGCTGAAGCACAAGTACCGCCGTTTCGCGCCCGGCAGCGCCCCGGCTCAGCCGGATGGTACCGTGCGCGACTTTGAGCTGCGCGCCGCCATCCAGGCCGATCTGGTGATCTTCGCGGGCGCGCTGTTCAACCGGCACTGGTTCGCCGAGAATGCCACCCTGCTGGAGACGCTGCGCGCGCAGGACAAGCGGGTGGTCATCCTGGGCGGCAGCGGCGGCAACTTCTACACGCCGGACCAGATCGAGTTCGTGCGCGGCCACCTGGAGCGACTGCGTCCCTATGCGCTGGTCAGCCGCGATCACGCCACCTTCAACAACTTCGCCGACCTGGCGGAGCACTCTCACGACGGCATCGACAACGCATTCTTCCTGCCGGAAGCCTTCCAGCCCGCGACGCTGGACACGCCCCCTTTTGCGGCGCTCACCTTCGATCACATCCCGGAACCGCCTCTGTCAACCGACTTGCGCCTTGTGCGTTTGTATCACAGCGCCTGGGACCTGGGCCGCCTCGAGAGCTTCCTGCGCGCGCCGCTCCAGACCTGGCGCCTGATGCGGGCCAACGACCTCATCTCCGACTTCCCGGACGACTACCTGCACATCTACGCCAACGCCGAGGTGACCTACTCCGACCGGGTGCACGCCTGCCTGGCGGCGCTGGCTTTCGGTAAACAGGCGCAGTACTTCGGTAAATCGCCCCGGTCGCTGCTGTTCGACCGCATCGAACTCACCGCCATCCGGGAGCGGCCGGTGACGCTCGACCGGGATTACATCGCCGCTGAAAAAACGGCACAGCTGGCATTCCTGTCAGAAATCATGCCGGAACCGTAGACCGGCGCCGACTCGGATTTGTATCACAATCACCAGAGGACACGCTCTCTATGAACATTCTGGGTATCCACATCGGGCATGACAGTTCAGTCGCCCTGGTACGTGATGGCCGCATCGTCGCCGACGTCGCCGAGGAGCGGTTCAACCGCCGCAAGCACTTCGCCGGTTTTCCAATGCAGGCGCTGACCTGGGCGCTGTCTGAACACAAGCTTACCATGGAGGATATCGACATCATCGCGGTGCCGGCGCTGGGTTCGGTGCCGGAACTCAACTACTTCTTCGACCTGGAGGGAGAGCGGCGCGAGAAGAGTTCCTCCCACCAGCAGGTGTTCGAGTTCGCCAAACGGATCATGAAACGCGCCTCCGCCAAGCCGCCGCTCTACATCCCCAGGTTCCCGGCCGGGAAAAACACCCGCATCGTGCATGTCGAGCATCACCTGGCGCACGCCGCCTCCGCCTACTATACAAGCGGCACCCCGGAAAAACAGCTGATCGTCACCATCGACGGCGCCGGGGACGGTTATTCCACCTGTCTCTGGCGGGGCGAAGGTGGCAAAATCGAGCCGCTGGTCAAGTATCCCACCTCCGCCTCCATCGGCTGGTTCTACAGCAACGTCACCGAGGCGCTCGGCTGGTGGCACGGCGACGGCGAGGGCAAGACCATGGGCCTGGCGCCGTACGGCGACCCGGAGCGGGTCAAGGGAGTGCTGGACGGTTTTTATCCCCGCTTCGCCGACGGCAAGCCGTCCGAGTTTCACGACTTCGACCGTCCGTTTGTCTGGCATCACGGCGGCGCCATCCAGTGGCACTTCGACGACGCTTACGAGATCCACCGGCTGGTCGAGAAGCACGGGCGCGAGCATATCGCCGCTGAAGCGCAGCGCGTGCTGGAGGAAGAGGTCAAACAGCTGATCTTCCCCTGGCTCGAGCGGGAGGGCACGCGTAATCTCAGCTGCGCCGGCGGCGTCTTCCTCAATGTGAAACTGAACCAGCGGTTGTGGGAGTCGGACCGGATCGACCGCCATCACATCTTCCCCAACGCCGGCGATTCCGGTCTGGCGGTGGGAGCGGCGCTGCACGCCTGGTGGGCCACAAAGCCGCGGACCGCTTTCCAGCCGCTGGAGCATCTTTACTGGGGTCCGGCCTATTCTGCGTCCGAGATCGAGGAGGTGCTTAAGCTGCGCAACATCAGTTATCAGCGGATTGACGACATCGAGGAGTTCACGGCGCAGAAACTGGCGGAGAATAAAATTGTCGCCTGGTTCCAGGGCTGCATGGAGAGCGGACCGCGGGCGCTCGGCAACCGCTCCATCCTGATGAGTTCCAACCGGGCGGAGAACAAGGACATCATCAACGCCCGCGTCAAGTTCCGCGAAGCGTTCCGCCCCTTCTGCCCCTCGCTGCTTTGGGAACACCGCGCCGACTACCTGCAGAAGCCGCGCGATGAATCCTGGATGATCACCTCCTTCACCTGCACCGAGGAGAAGCGGTCACATATTCCGGCGGTCGTGCACGAGGACCACACCCTGCGTCCGCAGACGGTCAGGCGGGAGGTGAACGAGCGCTACTGGAAGCTGATCAAAACCTTCGGCGACATCACCGGTGAACAGCTGCTGCTGAACACCTCCTTCAACATCATGGGCGAACCGATCATCAACCATCCGCGCGAGGCGATCCGCTGTTTCTACGACAACGGTCTCGACTACCTCGTCATGGACAACTTCGTTTTGAGCAAATAGATGAACGGCGGCGCGCTTCCCAGGATTTCCATCGTCACACCCTCCTTTAACCAGGGCGGGTTCCTGGAGACGACCATCCGCAGCGTGCTGGAGCAGGACTATCCCAATCTGGAGTACATCGTCGTCGACGGCGGCTCCACTGACGATTCGGTCGATGTGATACAACGCTACTCGGACCGTCTCGCCTGGTGGGTGAGCGAGCCCGACGACGGGCAGGTCGACGCCATCAACAAGGGATTCAAGCGCGCCACAGGTGACATCCTGGCCTATCTCAATTCCGATGATATCTATCTGCCGGGAGCGCTGCGGCAGGTGGCGGATTTCTTCGAGGCGCACCAGGACTGCGGCCTGGTCTACGGTGACTACCAGCTGCTGGACGAACAGGGAAACGTGATACAGCAGCGCCGGGAATTGGATTTCGACTACACGATGGGCTGCTGTATCGGCATGGGGATCATCATTCCCCAGCCGGCCGCTTTCTGGACCCGCGCCGTCTTCACGCAGGTCGGCCTGTTCGATCCGCGGCTGCACTACGCCATGGATGCCGATTACTGGCTGCGGACGGCGCAGGTGGCGACGATCCGCCATCTCCCGGCCTGGCTGGCGGGGTTCCGGCTGCACGCCGCCTCCAAGACCGGCATTCATCAGGATTCCGCGACGGCGGCCTACCGCCGCGAATTCGAAGCGTTACTGCGTCGCGGCTGGGAGACGCTGCCGGTGTCGCGTCTGCTGCCCTGGCCGATTTCCGCACCGTTTCGTAAACTCTGGCGACTGAAAAGAATCGCCGGCAAACTCCGTCGCGGGTACTACGCATCATGAAAACTCTATTACTGCTGCCATTACCCCCGCCCGCCGCCGGTCCAGAGATCGTTGCCGCCGCCATGGTGGAAACTTTGCCCGATGCGGCACGGGAGCAGACGCTGGTGGTCAACGCTACCGTCCGCCGGGTCAACCGCGCCAAGGGCAAGCTGGACCTGGCTGGGCTGCGCGGCGTTTTCCGCGTCTATCGCCGGCTGGTCCGGTCGCTGTTTCAATGTGATACACTCTTCATGCACTTTTGCTCAGCCCGGTTCGGCTTTCTGCGGGACGCGTTGTACATCTTCACCGCCCGATTGATGCGGCGCCGGGTGGTGGGCCAATACCACGGCGGCAACTTCCGCCGTTTCTACGAGCTGCGCTCGGGATTCTACCGCCGGTTCATCCGCTTTACGCTGCGACGACTGTCGCGGGTCCTGGTGCTCGGCGAGAGCCTGAAGGAGATGTTCGAGGAAATCTATCCTTTGTCACAGGTCGAGGTACTGCACAACGGCGTGCAACCGGAGGAATATCCCTCGATCAAACGCGGCCCGCGCGAACCCTTCACCCTGCTCTACATCGGCCATCTCACTTTTCCCAAGGGTTTCTACGATCTCATCTGGGCTTATAAGCAGCTGCGGCTGGAATACGGGAGTAATATCCGTCTGCTGTTCGCCGGAGAGCGTATCGGTCGCAAGCCGGCGCTGGCCAACTTCCTCGACGAACGGTGGGGCCACTACTATCTCGAGAACATAGACACAATCACGCGGACCATCGATGAGTTTGTTGACGGTGCCCGCCGCTACAACGCCGAATACCTTGGCGTCATCGATCACGACGCTAAACTCTCAGCGCTGACAATGGCTGATCTCTTCGTGTTGCCTTCCTACACGGAAGGTCTGTCGATGAGCTGCCTGGAAGCGATGGCGGCGGGTTTACCCGTGGTCTGCACTCCGGTGGGCGCAATGAAGGATGTGATCGTTTCCGGTCAGGGAGGTCTGCTCCCGCCGGTTGGTGATCAGGCTCAGCTCGCGGAAACCATCCGGAAAATGTTGCACGACCAGGAGGCTTCACTCGCCATGGGTCGCTTCAATCGCACCCGCATCGAAACCGACTTCCACATCGACACGGTGGCGAACAAGCTGGTACACATCCTGGATTCGCTGGAGTAGAGCTGATGACGGAAAGCTCCGCCGCCACCACGCTGCCACCGCCCGCTTGCGCACGTCTGCAACTGACGGGCGATCTGATGCTGGCGGGCGGCATCGCCACCGGGATAAAACAGTCCGGCCCCCAATGGCCCTGCAGCGCTCTGCGTGATACATTCTCGACCGCTTCTCTGTTGATCGGTAATCTCGAGCTTCCCTTTACGGCGGAGGGAATCGCCTCCTCTACCGGCAGCCGCTCCGAATTCAGGTGCGACCCGGATCTGGCGACGGCGTTAGAGCACGCGCCCTGGTCACTCTTGACGCTGGCGACCAACCATTGCCTGGACTGGGGCGCGGAGGGCATTCATACTACGCGCGATCGGCTGACGCGGTTAGGCATCCCCGCCACGGGCGCGGGTGCCAATCTGGAGCAAGCGCGCCGTCCCGTCGTGTTGGAGCGGGAGGGAATTCGGTTCGGCTGCCTGGCCTACGCCAAAACCGGCAGTTGGTCGGCGGAACGTGACCACCCCGGCGCCGCGCGACTGGAAATGACGGAAATTATCAAGGATGTATCACGTCTGCGGGAGGAGGTTGATCACGTCATCGTCTCGCTGCATTGGGGAGTCGAATACTGCCCCTATCCGGCACCGGAAGCGGTGGAGCTGGCGCACGCCATCGCCGACGCCGGCGCCCGCCTTATCGTGGGACACCACCCCCATACGCTGCAGGGAATCGAGCGCTACCGTGATACAATCATCGCTTACAGCCTGGGCAACTTTATCGCCGACACCTCGCTCGATCTGCCGCCCAGGCCGGAAGCCTGGACCAGGAGCCATTGGAGCGGCGTACTGCAGGTGGATTTCAGCCGCACTGAGATCATCGCGCACGAGCTGCTGCCGGTAGTGATCGGCGAAAATCTGCTGACACGACCGGCGACGGAGGAGCAGAGCGCCGCTATCAAGGCACATGTAGCGGAGTTGTCCACCGCCGCAGCCCTGGACGGATCGCTTTTTTACACCAACGCCGCCGCCAACATCTGGCAGCGGGAAGCGAAAGCGGTCTGGCGCCGCCTGCGCACACATGGCTTCCAGGCGTTCCGGGAATTGCTGGGCACCGTCAACTGGCGGCACCTGAGGATGCTGGCCGGTGCGCTGTTGCCCGGTCGCAAAAGGAACGGCGACTGAAAATGGCTTACGGAACCGCTCTGCAACAGCGCCTTTTCCATGCGATGCCGCCGCCGGTGAAAAACCTGATGGCAACGCTTTACGGCTGGCGTGAAAAGCGTCAGCGCCAGGGGCTGCACTTTCATCGCTGCCTGGCGGAACTGCGCCAGTCGCAATGGCATTCGCCGGCTGAATCCGCCGCGCTGCAGCTTGAGCTGACACGGGTTTATCTGCGCTATGCTGCACGCCATTCGGAATACTACGCCCGGTTGTTCGCCGAGTATCAATTCGAACCTGACGCATTGACGGAGGTGTCGCAGCTGGCGAAGCTGCCCCTGCTCGACAAACAGCAGTTGCGGCGTGATACAACTCCCTTTTTGTCCAACGAGACCGCGGCGCTCAATCCACGCTGGGTGCAGACCAGCGGCACCACCGGCACGCCGCTGCGTTTCCCGCTTTCCGCCGAATGTTTCCAGCGGGAATACGCTTTCCGCTATCTGCACTACGAATGGGGCGGCATTCACACCGGCCAGCGCATGGCTTTCTGCGCCGGGCATCCGGTGACGTATCACGATCGCACCCGCCCCCCCTTCTGGACCTACGATCGCGCCAACCGCTGGCTGCTGATGTCCTCGTACCACCTGACCCGGCACAACCTGCCCGCGTATATCGAGCAGCTCACTGCCTTCCGTCCGTCGCTCCTGGCCGGCTACCCCTCCTCGCTCTACCTGCTGGCGCTGGCCAATCGCGCCGCCGGTTCGCCGGTACGACCGCAGGGGGTTTACGCGTCGTCGGAGACTATTCTCTCCTTCCAGCGGGAAGCGATCGAAGCGGCTTTCGGCTGCAAGCTGTACGGCTGGTACGGAACGGGGGAGATGTGCGCCAACATCGTGGAATGCGAACAGGGCAACTACCATCTCAGGCCGGAGCACAGCCTGGTGGAGGTAGTGACGGGCGAGCGTCCCGCCCAGCCGGGTGAAACCGGCCGCCTGCTCTGCACCGGCTTCGGCAACCGGGCGCTGCTCCTGATCAGATATGATATCGGCGACGAGGTTGAACTCGCCTCCCTGGAGTCCTGTCCCTGCGGGCGGGGCGGCACTATCGTCAAGCAGGTTTTCGGACGCACCGAGGACTACATAGTAACGCCGGACGGGCGTCTGGTCGGCAGGCTGGATCACCTGTTCAAGGACAGCACCAATGTGATACAGGCTCAGTTGGTACAGAGCGACCCGGCGGCGGTACTCATCCGCATCGTGCCGGCGCCGGAGTACATTCCCGCCGACGAACGGATCATTCTGACCGCCGCCCGTGAAAGGCTGGGTGGCGCTATCCGCATCGCTTTCGAATATGTCGACGACATTCCCCGCACGGCGAACGGAAAATTTCGCTTTATTGATTCCAGTCTCAGCGGGGAAACGCTGCTGAATAGTCTAACTCATTAGAAACGAGATACAGATGCGTCAACTCTTCCAGAATTTCAAAACCGGCGAGCTGCTGCTGGAGGACCTGCCGGTGCCGCTCGTCAGACCGGGCGGCATCCTGGTCGCCACGGCGTATTCCGTGATCAGCGCCGGTACCGAGCGCCGCACCGTGGCGACGGCACAGGCCGGACTGATCGGCAAAGCGCGCCTGCGGCCCGACCTGGTCAAGCAGGTGCTGGACAGTGCCCGGCGGGAGGGTGTGAAAGCCACCTGGGACAAGGTGCGCTCCCGCCTCGATTCGCTGAAGCCGCTTGGCTACAGCTCCGCCGGTGTTGTGTTACAGAGCGGCAGTCCCGAGTTTCAACCGGGTGATCACGTCGCCTGCGGCGGCGGCTATGCCGCGCACGCCGAGACGGTCTTCGTGCCGGTCAACCTGGCGGTTAAGGTTGCCGACACGGTGCCGCTGGATCAGGCTGCCTTCGCCACCGTCGGCGCCATCGCGCTGCAGGGAGTGCGTCAGTCCCAGGTTCAACTGGGCGAGACGGTGGTCGTCATCGGTCTGGGGTTGCTGGGGCTGCTGTCGGTATCCCTGCTGCGGTCGGCCGGTTGCCGGGTGGTCGGCGCGGACATTGATTCCGCCAACTTCTCAACCGCTCGTACGCTCGGTTGCGATGACACCGTTTTAATGGATGAGCTGGAGGAGCGGGTCGCAGCTGTATCACAAAACCGCGGGGCGGACGCCGTCATCATCACCGCTTCCACCGGCAGCAACGATCCGGTCGAGTTGGCCGGCGCCGTTTCCCGTCAGAAGGGACGGGTGATAATCGTCGGTGCCGTCGGCATGCAGATTCCCCGCGACCCGGATTACTACGGGAAGGAGCTGGACATTCGCTTCTCCTGTTCCTACGGCCCCGGCCGTTACGATCCGGAGTACGAGGAACACGGTCACGACTACCCGGCCGGGTATGTGCGCTGGACCGAAAACCGTAACATGGCCGCTTTCGTCGATCTGATCGCGTCCGGCCGCATCGACATCGCGCCGTTGATTACTCATCGCTTTGCCCTGACCGACGCCATGCAGGCCTACGACCTGGTGCTCGGCAAAACCAGGGAGCCGCACCTGGGGATCGTGCTGGAATACGATTCCGCACCGGCATCCCCACTGGTCACGACAACGGTTGTCAACCTTGACTCCACGCCCCCGGGGAAATCAACGGTCGCTTTTATCGGCGCCGGCAATTTCGCGCAGAGTCAGCTTATCCCGCCGGTCAAGGCACATCCGGATGCCTCCCTGCGTACCGTGATTACCTCCAGCGGCATAACCGCCCGGGCGGCGGCGTTGAAATTCGACTTCGTCGCGTGCGGTACCGATCCCACCCCGGTCTGGGGAGACGCCGCCGTTGACACCGTCTTCATCGCCACCCGACACGATCTTCACGGCGAGCTGGCCCTGCAGGCGCTGCGGGCGGGCAAGCGGGTCTTCGTCGAGAAACCGCTCTGCCTCAAAGCCGAGGAGCTGACCGCGATCGAGGAGTTGTATCACGAGCTGCAAAACGAAGGTTCCGCGCCGCTGTTCACCGTCGGTTACAACCGGCGCTTCGCACCCACCGCCGTCGCTCTGCGCGAATTCGCGGCGGAAGCGGCATCTCCGCTCCTGATTTCCTACCGGGTCAACGCCGGCTTTATCCCGCCGGAACACTGGATCCAGGATCCGGCGATCGGCGGCGGCAGGATCATCGGCGAAGTGTGTCATTTCATCGACTTTCTCGGATTCCTGACCGGCGCGCCGGCGGTGTCGGTACTGGCGCACAAATTGCCGGACAACGGCCGCTACCGGGAGGACAATCTTATCGTGGTCGTCAACTACGCCGACGGTTCCTGCGGCACGCTGCTCTACGCCGCCAACGGCGACAAGGGAATGCCGAAGGAACAGTGTGAGTTGTTCGGCGGGGGCCGCGCGGCCCGCCTGGACGATTTCAACCGCTTGACATTGTATCACAACGGCAAAAAAACCGTGAAGCTACCGGGCAAAGGACACCGGCAGGAAGTAGCGGCTTTTCTCAACGCACCCGCCGCGAGTCCCCCCATCCCGGTCGCGGAGTTGTTCGCCACTTCGCGTATCACCTTCGCCATCATCGAGTCGCTACGGACCGGAACCCTTGTTCAACTAGGCTGATAGTGTGAGCGATACGACTCTCTCTGAACTGGAAAGCTGGCTGGTCGAACGGGATTATCGCGGCTGGGATCCCTTCGACGCCCTGAACTCCCCCTGGCTAAAACGTTTGTCCTGCGGCTGGTACCCCGTCCAACGTGTGGTGGTGCAGCTGTTGAAACGCGCACCGCTGAACATGCGTCCGCTGTTGCGGGTGCCGCAGCTGCATAACGCCAAGGCGATGGGTTTGCTGCTGACCGGTCACGCGCGCCGTTTCGCTGCTTCCGGCACCGACCACGACCGCGAGCGCATCGATCATTTCTCCGCCTGGCTGGAGCGGAACGCTCAACGTGATACAACCGGCGCCGCCTGGGGCTATCCCTTCGACTGGCCGAACCGGTCCGGGTTTTTCCCCGCCGGCACGCCCACCGTCGTTACCACCGCCTTCATCGGCCTGGGATTAGTCGAGGCCTATCGCGTCACCGGGGAAGACAGGCTGCTCGCGCTGGCTGCTGAATCTGCTCAATTCGTCCATTCCGGTCTCAACTGCCGACGTGATACAAACGGCGTCTGCGCCAGTTACACCCCGCTGGACCAGGCGCGAGTGCACAACGCCAACCTGCTGGGTGCCGCCCTGCTGCTGGAAGTTGGAACGTTACGCGATGAGGCACGGTTTGTCGACGCCGGCCGGGAGCGGGTGGGCTGGTCGCTGGCGCAGCAGGCGGAAGACGGATCCTGGTTGTACGGTGCCGATCCCGGCCAGGACTGGATCGACAGCTTCCACACCGGTTACAACCTGGAAGCGCTCGACCGTGCCGCGCGTCTCACGGCTGATCCTGTTTGTGCCGACGCGTTGACGCGGGGGTATCGCTATTATCTCGATCGCTTTTTCCTGGCGGACGGCACCGTCAAGTATTACCACGACCGCGCCTATCCGCTCGACGCTCATGCCTTCGCTCACGCGCTCATCACCCTGACGCGTCTACAGCGGCTGAACGAGCGCAGTCTGCCTTTGCGCACCCTGGTACGTCGCCAACTGGAAACACGGTTCCGCAGCGGCCAGGGCTTCTTCTATTATCAACAGCAGCCTCGCTACACGAATCGCATTCCCTACACCCGCTGGGTGCAGGCGTGGATCTGGCTGGCTCTGGTCACCATGGAGGAGGGCGGCTGAAGTGGCGTTGGTCTGGATCGACATCGACAATCTTCCCCACATTCCGATCTTTCAACCGCTGATCGGTGATCTGCGCGAGCGGGGACACGAGGTTCTCCTCACCGTGCGTGACTTCGCCTATTCGGTTGAGAAACTGGAGGACAGCGGCCTCTCCTACCGGGTCATCGGCAGGCACTATGGCAAATCCAAGTTCCGCAAGGTGAGCGGCACGCTCTGGCGCGCCTGGCAGCTTTACCGCTACCTGGCATCCCGTCCGGTGGCGCTGGCTGTCTCACATTCTTCGCGTTCGGCGATTCTGGCGGCCTGGCTGCGCGGCCTGCCCACCGTGGCGATGTACGATTACGAACATGTGTCGACGACGCTGCAGGAGCGGTTCGCTGATTATCTACTTGTGCCGGAGCTGCTGCTGCAGACCGCTGCCGTCAAGGGTTCCGCCAAGTATCGTGGGTATCCCGGTTATAAGGAGGAAATCTACCTGGCCGATTTCAGGCCGGATCCCGCTTTTCGCGAGCAACTGGGCGTACCCGCGGAGGCACTCTTCGCGGTACTGCGTCCACCGGCAACGGAAGCGCATTACCACAATCCGGCGGCGGAACGATTACTCGAGGCTCTACTCGCGCGACTGGAGCGGGAGCAGGTGTTCACGATCATTATGCCGCGCACACCCCGCCAGGCCGAGGAGTTCAGTCGACTGTCTTCCCGCACCTTCCAGGTCCTATCGAGACCTGTCGACGGTTTAAATTTGATATCAGCCGCTGATTTTGTAATATCCGGGGGCGGAACCATGAACCGGGAGGCGGCCCTGCTGGGCACGCCGGTGTATTCGTTCTTCCAGGGCACCATGGGCGCTCTGGACCGGCAACTCGCCGCGGAAGGGAAGTTGTATTTTCTCACCTCCGCCAGCGATGTATCACGCATACCGCTGGAGCGAGCATCGCAACAGCCGCCTCAAGCCCGGGAACACGAGGTAAGAGCATTTGTATCACATTTTCTGGGTAATCTGCTGAATGGCGACTGAACAGGCGCTGCTGAATTTCCAGACCGCCCACCCTTCGCCGGCAGCAACGCCGTCGACGACGGCGTTTTCATCGATGTGATACAAGAAGTAGTCATACTATGATTCTCTTCAAACGACCGGCCTACAAATACTTCCTGGCACTGGTGGATTATGTCCTCATCAATCTCTGCTTTGCGGTGGCGATGCGCCTGCGGTTTCGACCTCACATCGACATCATCAACCTGAAGGCGCTGGAAGTAATCCCGGAAATTATCGTTTTCGCGCTGCTCTCCATTCTCTGGATCTGGATATTTCAGTATCACAGCCTTTACAAGGTGAAGGTCTTTCTCAGCGTGGCGCGGCAACAGGTGCTGCTGCTGCGTTCGCTGGCCTACTCCACCCTGGTGATGGTGCTGCTGCAGTATTTCCTCAAGCCGAGCGGCAAGGTGGAAAGCCGGCTGGTGATCGGAATGACCTTCCTGTTCTGCCTGGCGCTGCTTTCCCTCTGGCGTCTGCTTGTCTTTCGGAACTTCTACCGGTATTTCGCCCGCAACCGGCTGCTGCGGCGCAGTTCCATCATCGTCGGTCTCGGCGAGCAGGCCAAGAAGATTGCGACCAACATCATCTACGACAAGGAAATCGGCAAGCAGCTGATCGGCTTTATCGACAACGACGAGCCGGTGGGATCCCGCGTCTTCAGCACTTTCTTCAACCTGGGCACGACCCAGGAGCTGGATCAGATCGCCCGGGATTACCAACTCGACGAAATCATCATCGCTTCCGAGAATCTGTCTCACGAAGAGATGCTGGAACTGATCGACCAGTGCCACCGGATCGGCCTGCCGGTGCAGGTTTCAGCGCCGCTCTACGGTGTGATCTCCGATCGCACCGAGGTGGAAGTGTTCAACGACATCCCCGCGGTTCAATTCGCCAATCCGCAGATCGCCCCCTGGTACAGGATTTACAAACGTGTGTTCGATCTGGTCGGCGCCACCTGCGGCATCCTGTTGTTTTCGCCACTCTGGCTGACGCTGACTGTTGCCGTCAAGGTCGACTCGCGCGGTCCGGTGTTTTTCAAACAGAAGCGCATCGGTTTGGGCGGCAAACCTTTCCGATTCTATAAATTCCGTTCGATGCGAACCGACAACGAGGACAGCCAGCACCGCGAATTCGTGCGCGACTTCATGGAGAACAGCCAGACGGAGGACAACCGCACCCAGAAGCTGCAAGACGACCCGCGTATCACACGGATCGGGGCGTTCATGCGGCGCTACAGTCTGGACGAGCTTCCGCAATTCATCAACGTGATACGCGGCGATATGAGCCTGGTCGGACCGCGACCCTGCCTGCCCTGGGAATGGGACCAGTACGAGAAATGGCACAAACGCCGTCTGAGCGTGCAACCGGGATGCACCGGGCTCTGGCAGGTGAGCGGGCGCAGCGAGGTCGGCTTCAAGGATATGGTTGTGCTCGATTTGTATTACACCGAGAACGCATCGCCCTGGTTCGATCTGCAGCTCATCCTTAAGACAGTGCCGGTTATGCTGTTCGGCCGGGGAGGCCACTGAGATGCGATACGGCGTTGTGTTGGTGTTACTGCTCTCAACAGCGCTCGGCCTCGCCCAGGTGGAATCGCCCGGCTTTCGTCACCGGTTGAGCCTGGTCACCTGCACCGATAGTCTCACGTTCGATCTGAACCGCACCTTCCCCAATCTCGTGCTCAATCACAGCGTTTCACGGGGAGGCGCGATCGGTCAGCCCTTCCTGGCTACAGCCGTCAATCAGCCACGGTACCGTTCTCTCCGCCCCGGCCTCAGCGCCGGCGTCATTATGCTGAGCGGAGCCAGCGACAGCGCCGCCTGGCGCCCCCTCCATCGTCTGCAATCCACGCTCGTAGTGCAACCGCTGTCCTGGCTAAGCGTGCATCACCGCTTCGAAGTCTACTCCCGGGATGTATCACACAATCCCTGGGACGCAGGCTGGAAAGGGATGTACGCCGGTACCCGTGATGCCTTCCTGCTGATGCAGCTCAACGGGTTCCAGCTGTTGGCTGGGCGCTTCGCTCCGGTTACGGGACCGCTGGGTGTAAACAGTCTCCTCTTTTCGGCGCGGCATTCGCTCAACGGCTACCGGTGGGAGTATGAGCTGCCGCTGGGTGACGGCACCGGCTGGTTCAGCGCCGGCCACTATCAACTGGATAATTCGCTTCTAGCCACCGGCGGGGCCGCCCGGCGTTACCTGGCGACTCACCGGCTGGGTTATACGCGATCGCAGTCGTTTTCGGTAGCGCTGGCGGAGCTGTTCCTCTACGGCGGCTGGGAAGCTGTTCCAACAGCGGCCACGCTCAATCCCTTCCTGTTGTATCACGCCGTGCAGATGAACGGCTTCGAGGGAAACACTTTGTTTCACTTTTCCGGCTGGTGGCGCCCCTGGCGGGGACTGTTGCTGACCGGGGAATTCCTGCTCGACGATCTGCAGGTAGACTCAGGTTCCGCCGCCGACCGTGAACCCAACGAGTGGGGCGTGGCCGTGTCGATGCGGATGGCTCTGGGGGCCTGGCCCGCCATCGTGGGTGTCGACTACACCCGCATCGCGCAGCGCACCTACAACGCACCGCTCACCTGGCAACGCTGGCAGGTGCACGGGCAACCGCTGGCTCATCCCCTGGGCAGCGACTTCGATCGTGTTACCGTTGAGTGCGAGTTCAACGGTTGGTCCTGGGTGCAACCGGCTCTGCTCGCCGGCTACACACGCCGCGGCCAGCGCAGTCTCTTCGCCGACTGGGACACCCCCTGGCTGGAAACAGAAGGTGAGACGTATCACGAGGACTTCCCCACCGGAACCATCGAATACGAGTGGTCCGGCACCCTGCAACTGACGGCTCACTGGCGGCGGCTCGAATTGATCACGCGTGCCACGTCACTGGCCTGGATCAACTACCAGCACCTGTCGGGGCGTCATCAGGACTTCCGGCTGGAAATCGAACTGAATCTTTTCTTACAGACTTTACTACACCGGGGCTTGTCCCCGTCACCCTAAACGCAAGGAGTACATGAATGAATATTGGCATCATCGGCATCGGCTACTGGGGCCCGAACATTGTGCGTAACTTCGCCATCAACCCGCGCGTCAAGAAGATAGTCTGCGCGGACCTGCGCGAGGAGCCGCTGCAGCGCATCCAGGGGATGTTCCCCACCACGGACATTACAACCGACATCGACGCGGTTCTGACCAATCCCGACCTGGACATCATCGCCGTGGTCACACCGGTCGATACCCACTTCGATCTGGCCTACAAGGCGCTGTCGAATGGCAAGCATGTCCTGATCGAAAAACCGATGACGACGACGTCGCAGCAGGCCGAGCAGTTGATCGAGCTCGCCGCCGCCAAGAATCTGGTTCTGCATGTCGATCACACTTTTATCTACACGAGTGCCGTCCGCAAGATGAAGGAGCTGATCCAGGGCGGCGAGTTGGGCGAGATTCGTTATTACGATTCGGTGCGGGTCAACCTGGGCCTCTTCCAGCACGACATCAATGTGATCTGGGACCTGGCGCCGCACGATATTTCGATCATGTCCTGGCTGCTGGATGAGAAGCCCACCAGCGTGCAGGCGATCGGTACCTGCACTAAGGGCAGCAACCTGGAATACATCGGCTATCTGACACTGAATTTCGGCAGCGGCATGATCGCGCACTTCCATGCCAACTGGCTCTCACCGGTGAAAATCCGTCAAACCCTCATCGGCGGCACCAGCAAGATGATCGTTTACGATGATAACGAGCCCTCCGAGAAGATTAAGATCTATGACAAGGGCATCGAGGTGACCACGCGCGAAGGAGCCTATCAACAGCTGATCCAGTATCGTTCCGGCGATATGTGGGCGCCGAAGCTGGACAACCTGGAAGCGCTCAAATTCGAGATGGATCATTTCCTGGATTGCATCGAGCGGGATGCACCTTCCGACACCGACGGTCAGGCGGGGTTGGACGTGGTTCGGGTGCTGGAAGCCTCCAGCCAGTCGATCCAGGCGAACGGCAAACCGGTTACCATTGGCTGAGAGCCGCTCCGGCACTGCTGTTCGTTTCCCGTCCGGTCGAATGATGTGAGACGTCGGGTGGGGATTGTGAGACAACGCCGGACCGGCCCCCTCACAGGCAGGCACGGTCTGCGTATCGGTTAACGGTCGCTTCTCACCACTTGCGAGCCGTCATACCTGTAGTAGAGCGGCTTACCGGTGGGGATCTCCAGCTCGAGCACTTCCGTTTCCGAGAGCTGATCGAGTTCCATCACAATCGAGCGCAGGCTGTTGCCGTGGGCGCTGATGAGAATGCTCTTGCCCGCGCGCAGCTGCGGTAGAATGATCTCGTTGAAGAAGGGGATCGTCCGCTCCGCCGTGTTCTTAAGGGCTTCGCCGTTCGGTGGTGGCGTGGCGTAACTGCGCCGCCAGATTTTGACCTGTTCGGCGCCGTACTGCTCTCGTGTCTTTTCTTTGTTCAACCCCTGCAGCTCGCCGTAGTAGCGTTCGTTGAGGTGCCAGTCGCTATAGACCGGAATGATGCCGGCGCGCATCTCCTCGCCGTAGATCTTCGCCCATTCCCCCTGCTTGCCTTCGGCGTGTTGTATCACGGGGGTACGATCACTCCGGTTACGGGACATGATCAGCATCGCGGTCTGGATAGCGCGTACCAGCGAGGAGACGTAGATCAGATCGAAAGTCCGGTCGGCCAGCTCCTCACCGGCGGCCAGCGCCTCTTCCACGCCCTGCCTGCTCAGCGGCACATCCACCCAGCCGGTGAAGACATCTTTCATGTTCCAGAGCGACTGTCCATGCCTTACCATTACGAGTTCACTCATTTCCACTCCCGGTTTGGCTACCTATCAGATCCGTCCGCGTCTCACCCGCGTACCGCATCGATTTGAAGCTTCATATCTCAGCAAATCGACCCTATTTTCTACTCACAACTTAGAAAACTCGATTCGCAAAGGAAACCGTCATGCGTACTCTCCTCGTTTGCCTGATGACGCTGGTTCTCGCCCTGACCACGCACAGCCGGCTGTTGCCCGACTCCCTGATCTGTCTTATCGACAGCGCTTGCGTTCGCAGCGGCTTGTCGCTGTCTGAACTCGGGTTCGAGAAGAAGTGGGTTGAAGACGACACCTTCCGCCTTCCCCTGGTGACCGCCATCCTGGATGAACCGCTGGCGCTGGCCCGTTATGGGGACGAATTCGGGTTGCTGGTGACGGATTCGCTGCCTCCCTCGACCCTGGTCCGGACTCTGGCGGAATTCCTCGAACGCCCGCAACCGCAGTTTGAAGGCCGCTCTACCCGGGACCGGTGTGATACAAACCTGGATGATACAATCTCCGTCGTACCGGGCTTGTCCGGTTTCCTGACCGGCATCGCCGCCGCCGACAGCCTGCTGGAGCTCTTTTACGCCCAGCTCTCCCGCGCCGACCGCCGCTTGATCCTCTACCAGGCCATCGATACATGGAGCGAGGATGATGGTGAGGACTATCGGGGACGGCTGCTGGCTTCGATGCAGAATCCAGATTCCTCCCTCTGGGATAATGCCGCCGACCAGCTCTATACCGTTGCCGCGCGCACGGATCTGACGCCTTTGCTGGATGCATTTGCCGGTTGCGCAACCGCCATGCAGTCCCTCAGCCGCGATCCGAAAGATTACCAGGCTTTGCAGCTTCCGGCCCGGTTCCGGACACCCTGGGGCAATGTCCTGATCGCTGCTCAGACCGACGACTTCCATCAGGCGGAGGATCTGTTACTCCTGATCGACCCGGGCGGCGATGACAGCTACCGCAACGGTTTTCCGCGCGCCATCGGTTCCGTCAGCGAGCCCGCGTTGCAGTTCTGCCTTGACCTGGCGGGAGATGATTTGTATCACGGAACCGAGACCGCGGTTGCACAGGGGAGCGCGGTGCTGGGTATCGCCTGGCTGGAAGATTGCTCCGGCCGGGACACTTACCTGGGCGCCATGCATGCCCAGGGTAGCGCTTTGATGGGATGCGCACTGCTCCATGACCGTGCCGGCGACGACATCTTCCGCGCCGATTTCTTTGCGCAAGCCGCCGGTCATTTCGGCATCGGATTGCTGCTCGATGAGTCCGGTGATGATTTGTATCACGCCACCGCCTGGTGTCAGGGCATGGGCGGCACTTTCGGTTGCGGGGCGTTGATCGACCGGGACGGCGACGACCGCTACAGCGCCGGTGGTGCTTATCTGCACAAACCACTGCGCCCCCGCGACTATCGCTCTTTCGCCCAGGGCTTCGCGATGGGATACCGGGACCGGGCCGGGGGAGGTATCGGCCTGTTGCTGGAAGGCGGCGGTAACGATTTCTATAACGCGGAGATCTACGCGCAAGGTTGCAGCTACTGGTATGCGCTGGGTGTGCTGCTCGACCAGGCCGGCAACGACCAGTACCTGGCCACTCAGTACGCGCAGGGAGCGGGTATTCACCTGTCCTGCGGTCTGCTGGCCGACCAGTCGGGCGACGACCACTACTACTCACGCTTCGGACCTTCTCTCGGCACCGGGCACGATTACAGCGTCGGAATGCTGCTCGACGCCGCCGGCAACGATAATTACATGGTGTCGGGCGGTATCGGCGTTTCGCTGACCAATTCCTTCGGAATGCTGCTGGACGGCAGCGGCGACGATGTTTACAGTTACAGCGAAGTCTGGGGCGTGGGCGCGGTCCGCCACGGACGCGGTTATGCCGGTCACGCGCTCTTTCTCGACCTGGACGGCCGTGACGTTTATCCCGCCGCTTCGCCCGGCGCGAACGACTCGCTCTGGCACCAGCACGACTACGGGCTCGGTTGGGATCGCACGGTGCGCCCGGACGGAGAGCCTCCCGGTGCGCAGGAGGAGGCGGATTCGCTGACGGACACCCTGACGATGCCGCTTGATTCGCTTTGGTCGGTGGCGGTGAAATGGGGAGTGGGCTCGAACCGGATCCGCGTGCCGCAGGCTCGCCGGGCGCTCGCCACGCGCATCGAAGAGACCGTTCCCTTCCTGCGCGAGGAGCGTAAACTGGATACTTCCTCCGGTCTGGTGCGCCGTGCCCTGGTGTTGGTTACCAAAGGGGAGCCGGAGGCGATGGCGCCGCTACTGGTGGAATCGCTGCGCGACAGTTCCGAGGATATGCGGGTGATGTCGCTGGGTCTGCTCGCCGACACGCTTTTCACACGGCACGCGGCAATCGTCGCGGCTCGCCTTGACACCCTGGACGGACGCGAACTCCGCGGCTCACTACTGACCCTGGGTGAAATGCGAAGCGTGGCACATATCCCTCTAATCGCTTCCTACCTGTCTTCACCGCAGGAGAAGCTGCGCCAGACCACTATCCGGGCGCTGGCAGCGACCTACGCACCGGAGGCGCTGCCCCACCTGTTGCAGGGATTGCTGGATCCGCTGTTTACAATTCGCTCAGGTGTGGTAGACCGGTTGGATCGTTTTCCGGTGGGAAGTATCTACACTCAGCTGCCGGCGGGAACCCCCCGTCATGAACGGGAGCTGATCCTGCGCGATTGCCTGCGCCGGGCGCAGACTGAATGCGGCTGGTGGACGCGGTGGCGTTTGCAGCGGCGGTTGCGGCAACTGGAACGCTCATCCTCCGGCTGATCAGGAGGATGATCCCGGCAATTCCCGCAACTTTTGCGAGAGCTGCTGTACTTCGCTCAGAAGTTCCGCTCTCTGGCCGGCATCCAGCTCCTGGGCGTCAAGCCGCTGACTTAGCTTCTTAAGCTCCGCCCTCAGGGAACGCTCCTGCAGCGCCCGCAGATGATCCTGCAGCTCTTGTGCATCCCCTGGCAAAGGGGAGTGGTGCAGGTACTCCAGCAGATAGTTCTGTGCCCGCGCTTCCGAAAAGTGGGAACGTATCACATCGTCGTCGAGCAGCTGGTCACGGTTGAGCTCAGCCAGTTTCAACAGAGCCTGCTTGATACCGGCGTGTGCAATCCATTTGGTCACCTCTTCCCGCGCGATCTCGGAACGCAGTTCCGGGTTACTCAGAAAAAGCTCAAGGATGCGCTTGGCGGGGTGGTGATCGTGTCCCGCTTCGCCGGAGGTTGCCGGTTCCGCGGCGGTCGCGGAAGTGCTGGTGGTCGCCGCAGTGCGGACCTGTTTACGCAGCTGCTCCTTCAGCACCTCCGTCTCTACACCCGAAAAGCGAGCCAGCCGCTGGAGAATCTGCTGCTGTTCGAAGACATCCTCAATCAGCGCCACCGTCTTGAGCAGGGACTGTAGAAAGGCGCTGAACTGACGCGGCGTCGCGTCGGGGATTTCCGCGCGGAAGCGGTCCAACCGCCAGGCAAAGATGTCGCGACCCTCCTGGAGCAGGTGCTCGAAATCATCCTCACCGCGACTGCGGATGAACGAGTCGGGATCTTCCCCCGGGGGCAGCTGGGCGACCGTTACCTGGAGACCGGCGGCGATCAGCAGGTCGGCACCGCGCGCCGCCGCTTCACTGCCGGCGGTGTCGGCATCGTAGAGGAGCGTAACCTTATCGGTATAACGCTTGATGAGGAAAGCTTGTTCCCGCGTCAGTGCGGTACCCATCGAAGCCACCGCATTACGGATATCGAACTGGTGAAGCGCGATGACATCCATGTAGCCTTCGACTAGGAGGGCGTATCCCTCCTTGCGTAAACCGCCGCGGTTCTGGTAAAGGCCGTAGAGTTCGCGACTCTTGCTGTAGAGCGGATGTTCGGCCGAATTGATGTACTTGGGCGCGTCGCCTGACGCGCCGGGCAGCACCCTGCCCCCGAACGCGATCACCTTGCCGGAGAGGTTCAGCAGCGGAAACATCATCCGGTCGCGGAAAACATCATAAATTGTGTCACGTTGGCTGCGGGCGAACAGCACCGACTTCAGCAGGATATCCTGACGGAATCCTTCACGACGTAAGTGCGACAACAAGCAGTCCCACTGGGCCGGCGCATAACCGATCTGGAAGTCGTTCAGGGTGGCGTCATCGATGCCGCGTGATCGTACATAAGCGTCTATCGTTTGTCCGCTGTCTTGTTTCCGGTCGTCGGCGTCACCGGCGGAGTCCGCCTGCATCAGCTGCTGAAGGCGCTCGCGATAGAAGCGCGCCGCCCCCGCATAGATATTGCGCAGCTGTTCCTTCTGGCTGCGCTTCTCCGGTGACGGTTCACCGCCCTGCCGGTAGCGCATCTGGACGCCGGCGCGCACGGCGAGGAACTCCACCGCCTCGGGATAACTCATCCCTTCGTACTGCATGATGAAACTGAAGATATCGCCCGAGACACCGCAACCGAAGCACTTGAAAATCCGCTTCTCGGGGGAAACCATGAAGGAGGGCGTCTTCTCTTCGTGAAAGGGACAGCGTCCCTTGAGATTGGAGCCGGACCGCCTGAGTTCAAGGTACTGTGAGACGAGCTGTCCGATATCGAGTCGGTCTCGGATCTCCTCTATGACTTCCGGTTCGATGTACGGCATCGCGGTCGTCTGCCTCCGTAACGGATTGTACTTTATCCTGCCGTGAGGGTGACGATGGTGACGCCGTCACCCCCCTCCGGCAATGTCCCCCGACGAAATTGTTTCACGTAGGGCATCTGCTTGAGGTACCGGTGGATGTTCTCGCGCAAAGCGCCCGTGCCCTTGCCGTGCAGAAGCGTGACCTCCAGCAGATCATTCATCAGGCAGCCGTCCAGATAGGCGTCGATCTGATCGAGCGCTTCGTCGACCAGCATCCCGCGCAGGTCGATTGTCGGCAGGCTGCGGGTGGAATACTCGCCTCCCGCTCCCCGGCTGCCCGGTGTCCGGTCTGGCGGTGGCACGATGGTGGTGACGTCGTCGAGGGGAAATGTCATTTTGAACTTTCCCGATTGTCCCACGAGGACGCAGGCGGTGGGATCAATCGAGATCACCCGCACCGGTTCGGTGATATCAACGATACGCACCCAATCCCCTTTGGCGAAACCGGGCTTGCCGATTTTTGTATCACGCTGCTTCAGCTTGCGGATTTGCCGGTCGGTAACCTCTTGCCGTTCCTCCAGCCGCTCCCGGGTCTGCTTGACGACTTCGGATTTCGCGGCGGCCACACGGATTTCGCGCACGGCGTTCTCTACCATCCGGTTCGATTCGGCCAGAATGCGCTTCGACTCCTCCAGGGCCTTTCGTTTGATATCACGCGTCTCACGGCGGACGCCCTTCAACTTCTGACGGTACTCCTGCAGCAGCGATTCCAGCTCCGTCTCACGCGCCTTCACGCGTGTGTGTTTCGTCTGATAGATCTGCATGCGGCGTCGCAGTGAAGTGATCAACTTCTCCATCGACTTCTGCTCCGTTCCCATGAAAAAACGGGAGCGGTCCACGATATGTTTGGGCGCTCCCATCCTCTGCGCGATTTCCAGCGCATAGCTCGAACCGGGCACTTCCGGTACGAACTTGAAAGTCGGCTCGATGCGCTCCTCCGCAAAGGACATCGAACCGTTGCTGATGTTCGACTGCTCGTGCGCAAAGGCCTTCAACCCGCCGAGGTGCGTCGTGATGATGGAGAGACCGGGGCTCTGCAGTAACCTTTCCATGATGGCCTTGGCCAGGGCGGTGCCAGCCTCCGGATCGGTGCCGGAACCCATCTCGTCGATCAGGAAAAGCGCGTTATCCTTGCTGTGCCGCACCATGCGCATGATGCGCTGCATGTGCGAGGAGAAGGTGGAGAGATCATTATCGATGGACTGCTCGTCGCCGATATCACTGTAGACTCCGCTGAAGAAGGGGATGCGGCTTTCCGGCGAGGCGGGGATCGGTAAACCGGAAGCGGTCATCAGCGCCAGCAGACCGATGGTCTTCAAGGCGACGGTCTTGCCGCCGGCATTGGGGCCGCTGATCAACAGCATCCGTTGCTTGCCGCCGATATCCAGGTTCAGCGGTACAACCGTCTGCTTCTCCAGCAACAGCGGGTGGCGCGCTTCCCGGATTCGCAATTGCATCTGTTCGATCACCGTCGGCGCACAGCCCTTAAGGTGGCGGCCGTAGCGTGCCTTGGCGTTCAGCAGGTCCAGGCGGTGCAGGCTTTGCAGCGCCGATTTAAGTTCCGGCAGTGCTTCCCGTAACCGCTCCGCAAACGCCCGCAGCAGCCTGGCTATCTCCTGCTGTTCCTGGCCGCGCAGGCGCTGGAGACGGTTGCCCGCTTCCACGGCCTCCGCCGGTTCGATGTAGACCGTGGCGCCGCTGTCGGACTGGTCGATGATGATACCCTGCAGCCGTCCCCGCATGTTTTCGCGCACCGGAATGGTCAGATGACCGTGACGGAAACTAACCAGGTTTTCCTGAGCCACCTGCTGCCGGGCGAGTTGCTCGGCGAGGCCGGTCATCTTCTTCTCCAGCTGGCGCTGCTCTTTTTTCAAGGTGCGACGGATATCCGCCAGTTGGGGAGAGGCGCTGTCGAGGATTTCGCCGTCGGGATCCGCAATCTTGTCGATCGCCTTGGTTTGAACGGCAAAGTCGCAGAGATCCTCCAGCAGAGGGCTGATATGCGGGTATGAGTCACGCTGCGTCTTAACCAGGCCGCTCAGGCGGGTTGACAGCTCCAGGATGATGCGCAGGTTGCGCAACTGCTCGCCGGTCAGGAAACCGCCCGGAGCTTCCAGTGCCTGCAATTCCTCCGTCGCCGGATGCAGGTCAGTCAGCGCCAGGCCACCCTGGTTTTCCAGGATGTCCATCATCTCGGCCAGGCAAGCCGACTCCCGCCGCACCGCCTCGAGATCCGCCAGGGGCGCCAATTTCAGCAGCAACTCGCGCGTGCCGGGAGAAGCTGCCCGCTCGGCGGCATTAGCCAGTACTCTGGAAAACTCAAGTGCCTGGTACGACGACATGCACCTATCCTTATCATCTCGATCC
This sequence comes from uncultured Bacteroidia bacterium, assembly GCA_964517435.1. Classification (GTDB taxonomy): domain Bacteria; phylum CAIWAD01; class CAIWAD01; order BS150m-G50; family BS150m-G50; genus BS150m-G50. The sequence continues at coordinate 24,563 of CAZFEC010000007.1, forward strand.
ACACTGCGGACGACGTGATACAAGCCGCCGTCCGCGCCTACGACTGACAATATATGAAACTCCCGCAAACATCCAGCCAACTCATTCCCCGCCGCTCGTATCACATCGCCTGCCGACTTACGGTCACGGGTCATGGGCCGGGTTCCTCACCTGTTGCCGATCACCCTGGATTTCGCTATTTTCAGAAAGTGGTTCGGAGTTTCCATCAACGCCCCGCCACAGCTTATCCGGTCAACCGAAAGGAGATGCCTTATGGCCATGACACCTCCACCTCGTTGGGTTTTCGCGATTCTGGCTTGCGGAGGCAGTTGGGCCTGCGGGCTCTACAGCGGTATCGCCGCGTCCGGCGCCGGTAACGGCGGCACTATCGTCAGAGTCATCATTTACGGTGTCTTCACGCTGCTGATGCTGTGGGGCGTACTCGGAAAGAGACCGTGACCGGCGCCTGCGGTATCGAATGCGAGCGCTGTCCGATTTATATCGCGGCCCATGACGCAGACTATGCCGAGGAGCTGGCTCAGCAGTGGCGTCGTGACGGTCACAGCGAGGCGAAGGCGGACTGGTTCCGCTGCGAAGGATGTCACGGAGCGGACGAAGTTGTCTGGGGTGATGATTGCGCGATCCGTGAGTGTTGCAAAACCTCCCGCGGTCTCGATAATTGTTCCCGTTGCGAGGTTTTCCCGTGTGACACAATCAATGAGTTTGCCAACGACGGCATTCCGCATCACCGGGAGGCGGTTGAAAGCCTGCGGCAACGGGCAAAGAACGACTGATCGGTACAACAACAATTCTGGGGTAGTTTGAAGAAGACGACAGGAATCTATCGAGCGACCGGGAAAGATCTGGAGGCGCTGTTGGCCTGCCATGCGGCAGCCGATCGTGAAGACCGGTGCGTCTGGCTGGGCCGAAAGATCGAATCCGGCAACTGCTATCTGCTTCGGCGAGAGGGTGATGTCGCCGGTTACGCTGTGTTCGAGTATTCTTTTTTCGATCTCGGCTTCATCACGCTGCTCTGGACGACGGCTAACCGACGCCAAGAAGGAGTGGCTACTGCTCTGATCGGTTATCTGGAGGAGCGCTGCCAGACCGCAAAGATCTTCACATCCACGAATCGCTCCAACCACCCGATGCGTGCATTGCTCGCCAAACTGAATTATGTCTTCAGCGGCGAGGTAGATAATCTCGACGTTGGTGATCCGGAGCTGTTTTTCTGCAAACGGCTGGCACCAGCCGCTTCCGCCAATGGATTAGCTGGTGACCGGATTGATCACCCCCGCAACCCGGAGTAATCATGTCCCTGAGAACATTGACGCTGCTGGTCATGATCGGCATCGCTGTCAATTTCGTGATACGCCTGGCCGGAACGCTGCCGGGAGTCTGGCTTATCACCAGACCGGCTGTGATCTCAGCCAGCGTTCTTCACCTGCTGGCCGCGCTGGCGGTTGTCTTTTTCTTCACCGGCTGTCAACACGCCGAGTGCTTCTCCGACCGGCCGCGCGTGCGCCAAGCGGCCGCCATAGCCGCCTGGGGCGCGATCATCGGTCTGCTGTTGCCGTTGAAGTCCTTCCTCTTCCACAGCTGTCTGATCCGCACTCTCCCGAATGCAGTGACACTCGGGGTGGAATTACTAGGGCCCTTGGTGGCGACGATTACGATGATCGTCTTTCTGATCGCACTCTACCAGGACCAGGAACTGCGACAGGACAAACGGCTGTCGCGCGGGATCCACTACGGCCTGGCGGGAACCGGTCTTTTCTTCTGGTTGCACCTCATCGTCATCTTCAATTACGTGATACACTTTCGTCTGCACTGGCTGTCACGGTTTCCCGTCTGGCTGGCCCCGGTGACGCTGCCGCTGGTTACCGCCGCTTCCGCAGCCCTTTTTTACTTCTTCTACACCTTCCGGCAGCACCTCGCGCTGCCTTCTGAAAGCTGATCCGGCGACGACTCGCTCCGCTCTCTGACTACATCTTTTCGCTCTCTGTTAATCTGGTTGCTTTTTTCCGGAGCGGCGTGATATAATTTCTTCTCAACTTGCGAGCCAAACTCACTTTCAATAAAGAATGGAGCAACTATGAGTGATAAAAAAGCTGATCTGGCCGGACCGGGAATCGGCACCTATGAACAGGTTGAGCAGGTTCTGCCCAACGATTATGAAAATCTGCTGACGCCGAAAGAGACTCAGATGGCCATCACTTTGGTCAAGAACACCATCGAGGAAGGGCTCTGCCGGGAACTTAACCTGATCCGGGTTCAGGTTCCGCTGATCGTCGACGTCAACAGCGGTGTCAACGATTACCTGGACCGCGACGGTTCTCGCACACCGATCCAGTTCCATATATCCAATGATTACGAGAAGAACCCGATCGACGCCCAGGTCGTTCAGGCCGCTACCAAGTGGAAGCGGGTCGCGCTCCAGCAGTTCGGGATGAAGCCGGGTGAAGGCCTCTACACCGACATGCACGCCGTCCGTAAGGACTACTTCCTGGATCACGATCACAGCGCCTACGTCGACCAGTGGGATTGGGAGATGGTGATCGAGGATAAGGATCGCAATCTTGACTACATGACGGACGCCATCAGAAAGATCTGGAAAGTGCTGCGGGAGGCGGAGCAGAAGGTACAGGAAGAGTTCCCGCAGCTGAAGAACAGCAAGTATCCGAACATGCCGGAGGAGTTGACTTTCCTGCACGCGGAAGAGATTCTCGACATGTTTCCCGACCTGCCGCGTAAGGAGCGGGAAACCGCCATCCTGCAGAAGTTCCCCGCCGTCTTCATCTACGGTATCGGCTGGACTCTCAAGGACGGCTATCCGCACGAGATGCGCGCCGCCGATTACGACGACTGGGTAACCGAGACGATATCCGCCAAGGGCGAGCCGATGCACGGCCTCAACGGCGATATTCTGGTCTGGAACCGTGTCACCCAGCGCCGTCACGAGCTGACTTCCATGGGTATCCGCGTGAATCCGGAGACGCTGAAAATGCAGCTCAAGATGACCGGGCAGGAAGACTTCATGCAGCTGCCCTATCACCAGGCTATTCTCAATGGTAAGATTCCGCTCAGCTTCGGCGGCGGTATCGGCCAGTCCCGCACCTACATGTACATCCTGAAGAAAGCCCACCTGGGCGAGGTCAGCGTCACCGTCTGGCCGCAGGTACTCAAAGACATGTGCGCCAAGCGTAACATCAACGTGCTGGAATAGCGCTGTTGTCGAGAAACCAAGCTGGGGCGGACTTATGCAACTCCCAATGCATGAGTTCGCCCTGTTTACGTCGGGGAGGGGGATACGCCTTCCGTGCGCAACAAACCAGGCAGGAGTGAACAGGATGCAACCGGTCAGATTGATTGTCATCGGAGCCGGCAGCAGAGGCAACGCCTACTCGGACTGGGCGCTGCGGAACCCGTCACGAGCGCGGGTGGTCGCGGTCGCTGAACCCCGCTCTATCTGGCGCGAACGCTTTGCCGCACGACACTCGCTTCCGCCGGCGGCATGCCATGCTGATTGGCGCGATATCCCGTCGAGTGAACCGGCTGCTGATGCGGTTCTGCTCACCACCCCTGACGCATTGCATGTGGATCCGGCGGTGGCGCTGGCGGCCCGGGGCTATCATCTCCTGCTGGAAAAACCGATGGCGACCACTGCGGAGGATTGCCGGCGCATAGTGGAGGCTGTGGAACAGGCCGGGATCATTTGCGCGGTGTGTCACGTTTTGCGCTACACCGCCTATACCAGGCGTTTAAAAAGCCTGCTCGATGAGGGAGTCGTCGGGGATATCGTCAGTCTCAGGCATCTCGAACCGGTCGGATACTGGCATCAGGCGCATTCTTTCGTGCGGGGCAACTGGCGGAATGAAGCCGAATCCGCTTTCATGCTCCTGGCGAAATCGTGCCACGACCTGGACTGGCTGCGGCATATCGTCGGCTCGCCCTGCCGCAGTGTATCCTCGTTCGGCAACCTCAAGCACTTCACCCCGGCCAACCGGCCGGCCGGAGCCGCCGACCGCTGTCTCGACTGCGAGCTGGCGGACAGTTGTCCCTACGCGGCTCAGAAGATCTACGGCCAGCGGCTTGAGCAGGGTCACCAAGGTTGGCCGCTGGACGTGCTGATGACGCAGGTTACGCCCGACAATTTGGAGCAGACCCTGCGCGAGGGCCCTTACGGTCACTGTGTGTACAACTGTGACAACGATGTCGTCGATCACCAGGTTGTCAACCTCGAGTATGCCAACGGTACCACCGCAGCGTTTACCATGACCGCCTTCAATCGCGCCCGCGCCCGTCAGACCGATATCTTCGGCACCCGCGGTGAAATCAACGGTGACGGGCGTTACCTGCGTCTGTTTGATTTTCTGACCGACAGGACCACCGAGATCGACACCGCTGATGAACAGACGGCGGTGAGCGGCCATGGCGGCGGGGACTGGGAGCTGATGACCGCTTTTATCGACGCTGTATCACATAAAGATCCCGGCCGGGTGCCCACCGGTCCCCGCGAGAGTCTGGAGACGCACCTGACCATCTTCGCGGCTGAACGGTCGCGCCTGGAAAAGCGGACCATCCATTTGCCGGAATGACTTTTTACTGCTTCTCGTGACCTGTCTGTCTATTTTGGCCAGGACTGTCAATCCAGCGCGAGCGTATCATAATGGCTGAACTGCGGGTTTCCGCGCCTGGTCGAGTCTGTCTTTTCGGTGAACACCAGGACTATCTCAACCTGCCCGTGATCGCCGCCGCCATCTCCCGGCGTATCACGATCTCCGGGCGGACGCTTTCGCAACCTGTCGCCAGAATCGAGCTGCCGGACTGCAACGGTTCCGATGTCTTTCCCGTCGACGAGATCCCGGTCGTGCGTTCTGAACGCGATTACCTGCGCAGCGCGGTGAAGGTGATGCTCGATGCGGGCTACAGTTTTCGGCAGGGGTGTGAGTGTACCATTCAGGGCACTATCCCGCTTAACGCCGGCTTGTCCAGTTCCTCCGCCCTGGTGGTAGCGTGGATTGCCTGCCTGCACAGCATCGCCGGTGATACAGGCTCGCTTCCCCCAGAGGAGGTTGCGCGACTGGCCCACAGAGCGGAGGTGCTGGAATTCGGGGAACCGGGCGGATCCATGGATCACTACGCTTCCGCCTGCGGCGACGTGATACACCTGGCGTTCGATGATCAACCCGCCGTAACCGCCCTGCCACCCTTGCCGGGCGAGTTCATCATCGGCGATACCGGTGAAAGCAAGGATACCCGTGCCGTGCTGGCCAGGTCCAAAGTCCCGGTATTGAAGGCCGCAGCCGCGGCCGCACAACGCGATCCGCATTTCTCACTCGCTACCGCCGATCAGTCATGGTTGGTTGATCTGCGACCCCACCTCGCCGAGCGCGACTGGCACCTCCTGGAGCAGACGCTCCGCAATCGTGATTTCACCAGCGCCGCTCTGGACCTGCTTCAGACCACACCGCTGGACAAGACCCGCCTTGGTGAATTGCTCAACGCGCAACATGCGATCCTGCGTGATACGCTGGGAGTATCGACACCGCGCCTGGAGCGCTTCATCACAGCCGCGTTGTCAGCAGGAGCGGCGGGAGCGAAGCTGGTCGGTTCCGGCGGGGGAGGTTGCATGGTCGCCTGGGCGCCGGAAAACGGCGGACGGGTTCTGGAAGCCATGTCGCGGATCGGCACAGCCTTTCTTGTCCGCATTGACCGCGGCGTAAGTGACACAAACGGAGACGCTTGATTTGAAGGATCCCTACCTCATCATACTGGCCGCCGGCGCCTCCACCCGTATGAAACTCTCGGGGGCGGACGCTGTCGCTTCCCCGGATCAAGTTCAAGATGCGGATCGTGTACAAAAGGGCATGATTCGCCTCGGAGGAGGAAGGCCCCTGCTGGACTACCTGCTGCTTAACGCTCAAGCAGCCGGCTACCGGGAGGTGCTCCTGGTCATCGGTGCGGACGGCCAGGCGGTGCGTGATCGTTATACCGGTCATCCCGAGCTGGGCGGTCTGACCGTCCGGTTTGCCGAGCAGACGATCCCGTCCGGCCGCAGTAAACCGGCGGGAACCGCCGACGCGCTGTGGCAGGGGGTGCAGAGCCGTCCGGAATGGGCGGACAGCCGGATCACCGTATGCAACAGCGACAATCTCTACTCGGTCAACGCGCTGCGCCTGCTGCTGTGCAGCGAGCAGGACAACGCCCTGATCGGTTACGACAGTTCCGCCCTGGGCGCATCCCGCCGGCGTATTGCTCAATTCGCCGTTCTGCAATGTGATACAAACGGATCGCTGCTGGCCATACACGAAAAGCCGGACCGGGAGACCTACGCCGCGGCGCAGGATGTTCGGGGACGCGTGCTCGTCAGCATGAATATCTTTCGTCTTTCCGTGCGACAGGTCGCTCCTTTCCTCGAGTCGGTCCCACCCCATCCCCAGCGAGGCGAGAAAGAACTCTCCACCGCCGTACACCTGATGGTCCAGGCTCAGCCGGGATCGCTGCAGGTGATACCGCTGGCCGAAATAGTACCGGACCTCACCAGCAAAGCGGATATACCGCTGGTGCAGGCCTGGTTGAAGCGCGAATATCCGGAACCTTGAAATCATACAATCATACCAACCGGGGAGGAGATATGAGTTACCGTGGAGCCAGGCTGCAGGCTGTCTCGTTGTTGTTGGCCTGCTGTCTTGGCGGCGTCTGCGCGGCGGAATCGATAACCTTGAGTAACGACAAACTCGCCTGCGAGATCAGCCTGATTGAGGATCAGCTCAGCAGTGAAACGCTGCGTCCACTGGAGCAGCGGGCTGACGCCGTTCAGACGGACGGCGGCTTCTCCATCGACCTTATGTGGACCGGCTGGCGCGCACCAGGCAGACAGAACAACGCAGACAACCCGGTTCTGTTCACCAGTCAGGATTTCCGTTACACACACAGCACGCGCCGGCAGCTGTCGCAGGACGAGGAAGAGGTTTCGCTGTACCTGGATGGCATCAATTCCACCCTCGAGTTGCGCATCGACTACAGACTTGCGGACGGGGACTTCTGGCTGCGGCGGCGTATTGCCCTGCGTGATACAACCTGGGGTGAGCATTTCCTGCGGACGCTGTCCTCGCGCAGTGGTGAGATCAGCGGCTTCGGTTCGATTGTAAAGCCGGGCGGCTTCGGGCAGCCGGTAGTGCTGGCAAACGATCGCCGGGGAGTTTTCCTGGGCTTGGAAGATCCCGCTTCGCGGAACAACGCCGCTGCCGGCGCTGATTGTATCACAATCGAGTGCGGTCGCGAAATCGGCGAGCGGGTGGACGGAGAATGGTTCGTGGATGAATGGACGGTACTGGCACTCGCGCCCGACCTGCGCCTGCAACACTGGTTCAATCGCTATCTGTGCGACATCCGCGTAACACCTCTGCGGTCGTATACGCTCTATAATTCCTGGTACGATCTGCGTTCGGAAGCGATCGCGGACGATCCGCTGACCGTCATGAACGAAGAGAACACGCTGCGCGTCATCGGCAAGCTGCGGCGGCACATGATAGACGGTCAGGGGATCAAGCTGGATGCGTTTGTGCTGGACGACGGCTGGGACATCTACGCCAGCGATTGGGTGCTGCGGCGGGAGGAGTTTCCGCGGGGATTGCTGCCGATCAGTGAGGCGCTGCGGGAGACCGGCACCCGCCTGGGTATCTGGTTCAGCCCTATCGGCGGTTATTCCTGCCGCGATCAACGGATCAACTGGATGCGCGAACATGGCTATGAAACCATCGGCTCACAACTCTGCCTGGCGGGAGATCGCTACCACCGCCTCTTCAAGCAAAGAGTCACGGACATGGTCGCCGCGAGTGGCGTGGGATTCTTCAAATGGGACGGTATTCAGTTTTCCTGCAGCAAACCTGATCACGGCCATCCGGTCGGACTCTATTCCCGCCGGGCGGTGCTCGACGCCGTCAAGGACTTGTGTCACGCCGTACGACGGGAAGACCCGGAGGTGTTTCTCAACATCACTTCCGGTACCTGGCTGAGCCCCTGGTGGGTCAAGTACGCCAACCAGATCTGGATGGACGGCTACGATTTCGGCTGGGCGGATGTTCCCTCGCTCAGCCAGCGCGACGGCGCCATCACTTATCGCGACATGACGCTCTACGAGGATTTCCACACCAAGAATCTCTGGTTTCCGATCGCGAACCTGATGACGCACGGCATCATCAAGGGGCACCTGCAGTACCTCGGCGGCAGTGACGAACCGCTGGACAAGTTCACCGATAACGCGCTGCTCTACTTTGCCCGCGGCGTGTCCATGTGGGAGCTGTACATCTCGCCGGACATTCTCACCGACGGGGAATGGCGCGCCATCAGTAGTTCCATTCACTGGGCGCAGGATCGTTTCGAGGTGCTGGATGAAACCTTCATGATCGGCGGCGACCCGGGCGAACGGCAATCGTATGGTTATGCCCACTGCGACGGGAACCGCGCGATCATTGCGCTTCGCAATCCCTATGTTGAGTCCACCGAGATCAATCTGAAACTGCTGCCGGAGTGGGGATTGAATCCCGCCGCGGCGGGACTGGTCGTGGAGCGCACCTATCCCACACGCTGGATTGCACCGGAGGTCTACGACGCCAATGACGAGTTGATACTGCCACTGGCGGGTTACGAAACCGCCGTTTACGAACTCTACCCGCTGCAGGATGCCGCCGGACCGCTGGTGACTGATGTTGTCTTTACTCCCGGCAGCGAGGGCGGCGCGCTCACCGTTTATCCCCAGGAAACCGCACCGCGGCTATTGAAGCCGGATGGGGCGAGTGAACCGCTGGCGTTGGCATCGGATGCGCTCTACCGCGCCACAGAGGACCCCTTGCGGCTGGTCGATCTGGCTGTTGCCGCTGCCGCTGACAGCGCCGTGATCGCGGTGGAACTTCAGGTAGAGACGTCGCTGCATGATATGCAGCTGGCGTTGCTGCTGGAAACTGATGCGGACTTGAAACAAGCGCCGCCGTCCGTGCAATGTCTTCTCGACGACGCCGGTATCGAAGCCGCCGTGCAGGAGAGCGGCGGCTGGTGCTGGCACATTTTGAACCTGGCGAGCGGGCAGAGCAGCGCCCGTTTCACTTTGTCTCACGCCGGTGATACCCCCTGGCAGGGGCACGCCGCCCTCTGGGCGGTCGGACGCCGGCAGTTGTCGCCGGTCAGCGTCAATCTCGCGATACAGACCGGTGAACTCCGGGAACCATTACCGCCAGCGCCCTGGCCTCCCGGCCAGGTGCGGTTCAGTCGGCAGTTGCTGGATCGGCCGCTGGTACTGGAGTAAGCGCGATATCAACCAAACAGCAGCGGAAGGATGTATCACATGGTTCTAAGCGGGATCGACTGGTTGTTTATCGGCGTATTCTTCGCGGTCACCCTGGTTCTCGGTCTGGCCGTAACGCGCCGGGCGGGGAGCAGCGTGCCCGAGTTCTTTCTCTCCGGGCGCAACCTGCCCTGGTGGCTGTTGGGCGTTTCCATGGTGGCGACAACTTTCTCCGCCGATACGCCCAACCTGGTCACCGATATCGTACGCCAGAACGGTGTGGCGGGGAACTGGGTCTGGTGGGCGTTCCTGCTGACCGGTATGTTGACCGTCTTCATTTACGCGCGTCTCTGGCGCCGTTCCGGCGTCATAACCGATCTCGAATTCTACGAACTCCGCTACAGCGGCCGGATGGCGGCTTTCCTGCGCGGATTCCGCGCCATCTATCTCGGCGTCTTCTTCAACATCCTGATCATGGCGGCGGTCAGCCTGGCGATGATCAAGATCGCCGGGGTGCTGCTTAATCTCTCGCCCCTGCAGACGCTGCTGATCGCCGGCTTTGTCACGGTACTCTACAGCGCCGCCGGTGGCCTGCGCGCGGTTATCATCACCGATTTCCTGCAGTTCATCATCGCCATGATCGGAGCGATCGGCGCCGCCTACATCGCACTGGGGCTGCCGGAAGTCGGCGGTCTGAGCGGACTGCTGAGCCACGCCGCCGTCACACCCAAAACCGCGCTGCTGCCCGATTTCAACAACAGCGAAATGGTGATCTCACTGCTGGTGATTCCCCTGGCGGTGCAGTGGTGGAGCGTCTGGTATCCCGGCTCCGAACCGGGCGGCGGCGGCTACATCGCGCAACGCATGCTTTCCGCCCGCAATGAAAGGGATGCGGTCCGCGCCACGCTCTTCTTCAACGCGGCCCACTATGCGTTGCGGCCCTGGCCTTGGATCATCGTCGCGCTTTGCTCGCTGATAGTCTTCCCCGATCTCGCCTCGCTGCAGCAGGCGTTTCCGCATATCGCACCCGGCATGGTCCGCCACGATCTCGCCTACCCCGCCATGTTGACTCTGCTGCCGGCGGGCTTGCTGGGGCTGGTCGCCGCATCTCTGATCGCCGCTTTCATGTCGACGATTTCGACGCATCTCAACTGGGGTTCCTCCTATCTCGTCAACGATTTCTACAAGCGCTTCATCAATCCCGGCGCCAGTGCCAGGCAACAGGTGCTGGTCGGTCGCCTGTCGACGGTCCTGTTGATGCTGCTGACCGCCATGCTCGCCCTCATGCTTTCCAACGCCCTGCAGGCTTTCAACATCCTGCTGCAGATCGGTGCCGGCACCGGACTCCTGTTCATTCTCCGCTGGTTCTGGTGGCGCATCAATCCCTACAGCGAGATCACGGCCATGGTGGTTTCCTTTCTGGTGGCCTGTTACCTCCAGCTCGTGCACCAGCCGCTGCTTGGATTGCCGCTGCTTTCCGTCCACCTGCAACTCCTGCTGGGGGTCACCATCACCACCGTGGCCTGGATCACCGTGACTCTGCTCACCAAGCCGTCCGACGCCGACACGCTGCGCTCTTTCTGCCGGCTGGTGCGGCCGGGCGGTCCCGGTTGGCGCCGGGTTCGAGTGGAAGCCGATCTGGCGCGGGAGCCGATTCCCGCTTCCGGCTGGAGCATACCGGACGGCATCCTGGGGATGGTTTGCGGATGTCTGGCGATCTACAGCGCCCTGTTCGCCACCGGCTACTGGATCTACGGCAATACCGTTCCGGCGGTGTCACTGTCAGTGCTGTCGCTGTTGGGGCTGCTCGCGTTGACCCTGCTCTGGCGGCGCCAGCGCGTCTGAGAGGGGATGTAAAGTGAATCTGTATCACATTTAGGGAGGTGACATGACTATGCGAAGTGTATCACGGACTACTCTGACGGCCCAACTGACGCTGCTCCTGCTGCTGGCCGGTTGCGTCGGTCATCCCGGTCAGGACGGCGAGGATGGTGAAGCCTGGATCGCCTACACCTGGGAGACGGGGCCCATCGAATTCTACAGCAACGATCCCGGTTTGCCGCCGGTGATCGTCAACGGCCAATACTACCACACTTCGCCAGGCACCTACTTCTTCAACTATCTCGATTGGCAGGGGACGACCTGGTCAGGGGAGTACACCATCTGGATCAACCACGGTCAGGCCGGCGAGGCGGGCGGCTGGTTCCGGTCGGACGGCGAAGACGGCGCCGACGGTGTGGACACCTGTTTCGAACTGCTCTGCCTGGATACCGGACCACAGTATTCCGGCGGTGATTGCGAGGAGGAGACTTTCACCACCACCGGTGAAACGGCGAGGGTCATGCGGCCCTGAATCTCGCGCCCCAGTTTCCCAGGATGACGTGAATCATGACAAGGGCGGGTCACCTCGACCTGCGATCAAGGGCGCTGATACGACCGGGGCGGCCGGTTGCCTCCAGAGTGCGTATGAAGACCCACCCCTGCATGATTTATTAATTGCCTGTCTCGACTACCCACCTTATCCTGATAAATCGTTTATCGAAAACGCAGAACCGGTTCTCAACAGGACTTTTTATGAAACTGAACAGTTTTAAGGGTGGCGTACATCCGGCTGAAGAGAAGCTGCTGACGGAGGACAAACCGTTCGAGCAGATGCCGCCTCCCGCGACGGCATGGCTGCCGCTCAGTCAACACCTGGGGAAGCCCGCCCGGCTGCTGCTGCAGAAGGGAGACTTTGTCTGCCAGGGTGCTCTGGCAGCCGAGAGCGACGGTTTCATCTCCGCCAACATCCATGTCCCCATCAACGGCCAGGTTCAGAAACCGCAGCGGGGAAGCACCCTCAGCGGTTTCGCCGGTGATGTCATCGCCATCAAGGCGGGTGAGCCGCCGGAACCGGAGGAGGGCGCCGAGCCGCTTTCCACGGAACCGGTCCGTTTGCCGGCTTACGACCTGGAAGCCGCCACCCCGCAAGAGATCATCGACAATGTAAAGGCCGCCGGCATCGTCGGGCAGGGAGGCGCCGCCTTCCCCGCCAACGTCAAGCTGATGCCGCCCCCGGAGAAGGGTGTTCAGGAGCTGGTCGTCAACGGTTGCGAGTGCGAACCCTTTCTGACGCGCGATTACCGCCTGATGCTGGAACGTACCCGGGACCTGCTGGAGGGCATTCGCCTGATCTGCCGGGCGCTGCAGGTGTCCAAGGCTACCGTCGGCATCGAGAACAACAAGCCGGCCGCCATTGAAAAGCTGCGACAGGCGGTCGCCGCCCTGGCGCCCGCCCGGTCAGCCGGTGCCGACTGGCCTGAAATCGATATCATGGCCTTGAAGATCAAGTATCCGCAAGGTGCGGAGAAGATGCTGATCAAGGCGATTACCGGTCGGGAAGTACCGCCGGGCGGCCTGCCGATGGACGCTCAGGTCGCGATCCAGAATATCGGTACCGTGCTGGCGATGCGCGACGCGGTGCTGCAGGGTTTGCCGCAGACCACCGCGGCGCTGACCGTCACCGGACGCGGTATCCGCGAACCGAAGAATCTGCTGGTGCATGTCGGCACACCGGTCGCCGAGGTGCTGGAGTTCTGCGGCGGGCTGACCGAGGATGCCGCCCGCGTCATCATCGGCGGACCGATGATGGGCATGGCACAACACGACCTCGCGGCGCCGGTGGTCAAAGCCACTTCCGGCATCCTGGTGCTGACGGCGGAGGATGTACAGGAACCACCCTGCACCGCCTGCCTCAGCTGTGGTAAATGTGTCGGCGTCTGTCCGCTCAACCTCCTGCCCAGCCGCCTGGCGCGCCTGAGCGAGGTGGACCGTTTCGAGGAGGCGCGCGATCTCGGCCTGGAAACCTGCATGGAGTGCGGCAGTTGCGCCTATGTCTGCCCGGCGCACATTCCGCTGGTACAGTGGTTCCGCATGGGTAAGCAGGGTGTGCAGAAACTTAACCGGAGTGAATAATCGATGAGTGCGAACGATACCGAAGCCAAGGTGGCGGAAAAGAAGGCTCCGGCCGCACCGGTCAACCTGCAGCTGGTCACCTCGCCCCACAACCACACCCGCTGGAGCACCGCCGCGCTGATGTGGCTGGTGTCCGCGTCGCTGCTGCCGACGCTGGTGGCGGCGCTGGTCTTCTTCGGGTGGCGCGCGCTGCTGCTGGTGCTGGTCGCCATCGTCGGCGCCGTAGGCACGGAGTGGCTGATCAACAGCTGGCGGCGGCTGCCGTTCTCGCTGGGTGACGGCAGCGCCCTGCTCACCGGCCTGCTGCTCGGCCTGATCCTGCCGCCTTCCTTTCCACTGCTGGGCGCACTGCTGGGCGGTGTCATCGCCATCGGGCTGGGCAAGGCGGTCTTCGGCGGTCTGGGTGCCAACATCTTCAATCCCGCCCTGGTCGGTCGAGCCTTTCTGCAGGCGGCATTCCCGGTCGCCATGACCACCTGGACCATCAACAAACTGAGCGTCGACGCCGTCAGCTCCGCCACGCCGCTGGCGATCATGAAATTCCGCGAGGCGGGTGTGACGGCCCTCGAGGCGATTACCCCTTACAGCGAGATGCTGCTGGGTACCACCGCCGGCTGTCTGGGCGAAACGTCCGCCCTGGCGGTCCTGATCGGCGGCGCGATCCTGCTCATCACCCAGGTCGCCAACTGGCGCATCCCGGCGGCGATGACGCTGGGCGCAATACTGCTCGGCGGCATCCTTTGGTTGATCGATCCGGCGCTTTACCCCAACCCACTGTTCCACCTGCTCTCGGGCGGTTTCCTCTTCGGCGCCCTTTTCATGGCGACCGACCTGGTCACCTCCCCCCTGACCGGCCGGGGAATGTGGTATTTCGGTTTCGGCATCGGTGTCTTGACCGTGCTGATCCGTCTCTTCGGTGGTCTGCCGGAAGGTGTGATGTTTTCGATACTGTTGATGAACGCCACCGTCCCGCTGATAAACCGCTGGACCAGACCCAAAGTATTCGGGGAGGCGAAATGAACACGATAATACAGATGTTGCTGACGCTATGCTGCGTAGGGCTGTTCTCCGGCGGCGCGCTGTCGCTGGTCAACAGCTGGGCCGACCCCAAGATCAAGTACAACGAGCTGCAGGAGAAACTGGCGGCCGTCAAGGAGGTCGTGCCGGGCGGCAGCGATTCCAAGCCGCTCACCGAACTGCTGCCCGCCGCTACGGAGCCGCTGCCGGACGCTTTCCAGGTTTACGACGACGCCGGCAGCCCGTTGGGTTGGGCGTTGACCGGTGCCGGTAACGGCTTCCAGGGTAAGATTCACCTGATGGTGGGGCTCTCCGCCGATCTGACCGAAACCCGCGGCCTGAAAGTACTCAAGGATTCCGAGACGCCGGGGCTGGGCACCAAGATCCGCGATGGTGCTTTCCCACAACAGTTCTACAGCATCGAGGGGGACGGACATCTCAACATCAGCGACGGTTTGAACGTGGTTAAGCGGATGCGGGAAGCGGCGCACGAAGTGGAATACATCACCGGCGCCACCATCTCCTCGAAAGCGGTCGTGGATATTCTGAACGACATCGTCCCGCAGTTGCGGGAGGTGTTGGCGGCGAACGGCCTGCAATCAGACGTCCCCGGTGGCGGGAACGTCGCTGGTAGCGGGAACGTCGCTGGTAGCGGGAGCGCCGCTGGTAGCGGGAGCGCCGCGAAAGGAGCCGGCCGATGAGCAAACAGACGACGCGTGCAACCGAATTCATGAAGGGACTCTGGGATCATAACCCGGTGCTGCGCCAGCTGCTGGGGCTCTGCCCCACCCTGGCGGTGACAGTATCGGCCCTCAACGGCCTGGCAATGGGCCTGGCGACCACTTTCGTACTGGTTTCCGCCAGCCTGCTGATCTCGCTGATCCGGAAGCTGATTCCCAACCAGGTGCGTATCGCCTCCTTCATCGTGGTCATCGCCACCTTCGTAACAATCGTCGACCTGGTGATGAAGGCGCAGTTCCCCGCCATGAGCAAGGCGCTGGGCGCTTTCATCCCGCTGATCGTGGTCAATTGCCTGATCCTGGGTCGCCAGGAAGCCTTCGCCTCCCGCAACAATCCGGGCCGGGCATTGCTGGACGCTGTCGGCATGGGTATCGGCTTTACCCTGACGCTGATCGTGCTGGGCGCCGTGCGTGAACTGCTGGGCACCGGCAGGATTTTCGAAGCGACCGTGCTGCCCGGCTGGGAGCCGTGGGTGGTCATGATTCTGCCGGCCGGCGCCTTCTTCACGCTGGGCCTGATGCTGGGCACCGCCAATATCATCACCCGCCGGCGCGAATTGTCGCAACGGCTGGCGCTGGTGCCGGTCGCCGCGCCACAACCCGCGGCGGCAGCGGAAGTTGAAACCGCACCGGAGGCCGAGGGTGACGACACCAGAGGCGACAAGCCTGAGGAGGCCGCATAATGGAACTCTTTCTGATTTTCCTGTCGGCGGCGGTGGTCAACAACTTCGTACTGAGTTACTTTCTCGGCATCTGCCCCTTCGTCGGAGTCTCCGGCAAGATCAGCAGCGCCTTCTCGATGGGCATGGCCACCACCTTCGTCATGACCATGACCGCCATGGTCACCTGGCTGATCAAGCACTTCATCCTGGTACCACTGAACCTCGAATTTCTGGAGACGGTCTCCTTCATCCTGGTGATCGCCTCGCTGGTACAGTTCGTCGAGATGGTGATCAAGAAGGTGAGCCAGCCGCTTTACCGGGCGCTGGGCATCTTCCTGCCGCTGATCACGACCAACTGCGCCATCATGGGCCTGGCGCTGTTCATCCAGCTGCGGGAGTACAGTTTCCTGGAAGGTCTGATCTACGGTATCGGCGCGGGGGCTGGCTTCACGCTGGCGATCTCGCTGATGGCCGGCATCCGGGAGGAGCTGGAACTGGCCGCCGTGCCGCGCAGCCTGCAGGGCGCGGGCATCACCATGATCGTCGCCGGCATCATGGCGCTGGCCTTCATGGGTTTTGCCGGGATGATCTAACCGCGCGCGGCGTTAGAAAGCCAAATACTGGAGGAAGATAAATGTCAACAAGACGCAATTTTCTGAAGACTTCACTGCTGGGCGGTTCCGCTTTCGGGCTGGGTCTGGCCGCCGGCCTGCTGCCGTTCCACTCCCGGAGCGCTGACCGTTTCGTACTGCAGGCCTACCTGCCGGCGGATGCCGAAACGCTGCGTCTGGCCGTACAGGCGTTCGCCGCCGGTCTGCCGGCCGCGCGGAAGCTGCCGCAACCGCAGTTGCAGGCGGAGCAGCGTTGGCAGCGCAGTCTGCTGGAGGGGCTGGAGGCGAGCGGTCGCGAATTGAGCGGCGTAAGCTCGAGCCGGCTGGAACTGCACGTTGAACCGGTGGCCTTTGCCACCGCGTCCGACCTGCTGCTGCAGAACCGCGGACAGGTGCTCGATCCCGCCAGCGACTTCGGTGCGCAATTGCTGGGACTGCGTGCGCAGTTGCGGGAACAGCCCGCGGCGCTGTCGCTGAGTGCGGTTTACAGCGATAATCCCTGGTCCGATCTGCTGCACGGCGGCAAGCGGTCGCTGTTGATCGATCGCCAGGGCGCGGTGGAACGGCTGACGCTGGACGGCCGCGAACGGGAACTGACGCTGGCGGGACCCGCCGGTGAAACGCGCCTGCGCCTGGACGACCGGGGCGTGCAGGTTGTGGAAGCCGGTTGTCGGCATCGCCACTGCCAGAAGCAGGGCTTGATCAGCGAGCCGGGTGAGCGCATCGTCTGTGCGCCCAACCGGCTGCTGTTGACCATCGCGTAGATATGCCGGTAATCTCCCCGGTAGTGAAAAAACCGGGCCGGGAAGCGCGTCGCTGGCTGCGGCCGGTGGTGTTGTTGATGCTGCTTGCGGCGACCGGCTGGCTGATCGGTCATGCCGTCGGTGCTCTTTGGGATTGGCGGGGAAAGCCGTTCCAGGTTTCCCATCCGGCGCTGGGCACGCTGGTCGAGATCAGCGTGCGACCGCAGGCCGGTCTGACGGAGGCGGAGCTGTGGCTGGCGGCGGAACAGGCTTTCTTTGAGATCGACCGGGTGGATCGTCTCTTCTCGACCCATAAGATCGCGGGGGAAGAGATAACGGAGCCGGAACAGGGTTCCATCGGCCCGGCTTACGGTCCGGCCGACGCGACCGAACTGGCGGAGCTGCTGGAGGTGGCCGAGCTGGGTTTCGAGATCGGCCGCCTGTCGCGGGGAGCACTGGATCTGCGGCTGCGGACGCTGATTGAACTGTGGAACTTTGACAACGAACCGCGTATACCGGATCCGAGACGGCTGGACAGCCTGATGTACCTGCGTCGCTTCCGGTCCGACTGGGACGGCGACCTGGCCGAGCTGCACTTCGGAGCGATCGCCAAGGGGTACGCGGTGGACCGGGCTCTCGAAACGCTGGCGGCGGCCGGGGTGAAAGAGGCGCTGGTCAATGCCGGCGGTGAGATCCGGGCGCTGGGCGACGGCTGGACCGTCGGTGTGCAGCATCCGCGCCTGTCCGGCATGCTGCTGACCAAACTGGAGCCGGGCGAGCTGGCGGTCGCCACTTCCGGCGACTACGAACGCTACTTTGAAACGGGAGGCCGGCGTTATCACCACCTGCTGGACCCCGCCAGTGGCTGGCCGGCGGCGGATTGCCGCAGCGTGACGGTTGTCGCGCCCAGCTGCGCCCTCGCTGATGCCTGGGCGACGGCGTTGTTCGTGCTGGGTCCGGAGGCGGGGCTGCGGCTGGCGGAGGAATTGAAAACAATCGAGGCGCTGATCGTGGGAGCCGACGGCCGGGAACAACAGACCGGCGGTTTTAAACGGTTACGCCGCAACACCATTTAAACGGCAATGGAACATCGTCCGTTTGAAATGGTGTCTGGAATGCCGCCTTAGTCGGCATTCCAATAAATAGAATGGAAAACAGACCGAACCTGAGTTCGAGGAGTCGATAAATGGATGCCACACTGGGAATTTCGCTGTTGACGATGGGCGGCCTCGGGGTCTTCTTCGCCGGAGCGCTGGCGATCGCCGACCGCAAGTTGCGGGTGGAAGAGGATCCCCGCATACACGCCGTGAACGAGGTACTGCCGGGTGCGAACTGCGGCGCCTGCGGTGAAGCGGGTTGCCAGGCGTTCGCGGTTGCGGTCGTGGAAGAACGGCAAGAGGTCAACGGCTGTCCGGTCGGTGGCGGTGATACCGCGGAAGCGGTCGCGGCCGTGATGGGAGTCGACGCCGGCGAGACGATCAAGAAAGTAGCGCGGGTACACTGCCGCGGCGGTCACGGGCTGGTAAAGTCGAAAGCCGCCTACGACGGGCCGGTCAAGTGCTCCGCCCTGGTGCTGGTGGGCGGCGGCGAGCAGGCCTGCATGTGGGGTTGTACCGGTGGCGGTGATTGCGTCGCGGCTTGCCAGTTCGATGCCATCTTCATCAACGCGGCGGGGCTGCCGGAAGTGATCGACGAACTCTGCACCGGCTGCGGTGCCTGTGCGCGCGCCTGTCCGCGTCAGGTCATCGAGATGCATCCGGTGACGCGTGAGCACTTCGTGTTCTGCTGCAGTCACGACGATCCCAAGACGTCGCGCAAGACCTGCAAGGTGGCCTGCATCGGTTGCGGCATCTGCACCCGCAAGACGGAGGATTCCGCCTACATGAACGACGGCCTGGCGGTCATCGACTACGAGAAGCTGAATCCGGAGATCGTGCCGTTCGAGAAATGCCCTACCGGCGCGATCGGGCCCTATACCCCGTATGCGCAACAAAAGAGGGGTGAGTTGAGAGCGGCGCTGCGCAAGCCGAGCCCCCTGCCGCCGGCGTAATCGGCGGCACGCTGAGCCGGCACGCCCGCGCTCAGGCCGGGCAAAACAATCGAACCAATAGCAGCAGGGCGGTAAACCCTGCTGTTTGCTTTCAGACCAGGAAAATCGAAGATGACCACACAAACCCATGAGCCTCGCAAGCACGGCGAACCTCGTTTACGGGGCGAACAGCTGATCGAAGAGGGGATCGTCGTCGAGACGGCGGCGGGCACACCCCCTCGCGCCCGGGTGATGATGGTGGCGGGTGAGGCCTGCTCCGCCTGTGCGGCCAGCTTCATCTGCAAACCGGAGGATGCCGACAAGCGCACGCTGGAAGCGGCCGATCCGATCGGCGTCAAACCGGGCGACCGGGTGGTGATCGCCGTAACCGGCGGCGAAGTGCTGAAGGCCAGTTTCCTCGTCTACGGCCTGCCGTTGCTGCTGCTGGTGATCGGCGTGGCGGGGGGCATGTGGCTGCTGCCCGAGAATCTGTCGGGACGAGAGCCGCTGGCGTTTCTGATCGGGCTTCTTCTAGTGGCCTTGGGACTGTTTGGTGTGCACCGGCGGGAACGCGCCCGACGCCGGGCCGGTCTGGACCCGCTGCCGGCGACGATACTCAGGAAGGTGGAAGAGTGATTCCATCGATGGCCAGCGCTTCAACCACAACTACCCACTCCCCTCTGCGATAACACAAGTCCACGACACACCACAGTAGCCTGCAAGCATCATCTTTGCAGCCGACAGTATGGCCTCTAGGCTGCGGATGGTCAGGTTTTGTTGTTTACATAACAGGGCGAGTTATTTGTATAAATACTAAAATGTTATCTGGGGCTCTTCAGAAAATCGAAGTTTAGTATTAGAATTTCATACACTTACCTTGGTCCGACCCTGGGTTATGGAGGAAGGTATCGGCACAACTATTGCATCGCTAATCTGCGTTATCAACGCAATATCGACATGCCGAAGAGGAGTAGGTCATGAAAGTCACTGATACTTCTGGATTTAATCCGCAAGAGATCTTCGCCAGGATGCAGACGCAGCCGCTGAACGAGGCGCAGAAAACCCAGCTCACGGAAATTCTTGCCAAGTACGACCCGGAAAACTTTTCCAACCACGATCGCGCCAAGATGCGCAAGGATCTGCGGATGGCGGCGATTCCCCCGTCGCAGCAAACTTTTCAGATCCTGGAAGATGCCGGCTTCTCCAAACCGGTCGGTAAAGGCGCCCTGCGCGGCGGCGTGATTTCGCATGCGGCCCGCAACAAGTCCACTCTGATGGAACTGCTCGATGAACTCAAGGCGGGTGAGATCACCGACAAAGAGTTCGCGAACCAGGTCGAGGATATCAAGCAGGAGCTGGGTGTTTCCATCGGCGAGATGATCGACAATACCATCGGGTAGTTGCGCCATCTCCGCGACGCGGTTTCTTCCTCGCGAAGATATCTAGTTCTCGAACCGAATCCCCAGTTCGTGGTACTCCGTGCCGACCCAGCCG
Organism: uncultured Bacteroidia bacterium; assembly: GCA_964517435.1. Lineage (GTDB taxonomy): Bacteria > CAIWAD01 > CAIWAD01 > BS150m-G50 > BS150m-G50 > BS150m-G50. Next base: position 45,078 of record CAZFEC010000007.1, read on the forward strand.
TGACCTCGGTCTCCATCAGTGTACAAGCTGTAGTTATAGTAAAGATTCACATGAGCGATGAGGAACCCCAGCCAACCGTTTTGCCGTAACGCCGGGTGCGATTTGAAATTTTGCTTCATCCCGGTTGTCTGGATCCCAAAACCCACCGTGTCCAAAGTGTTAGCGGTTATGTATCCATCAGTATTGTAGTCCCATCGGTATTCATACAGCTCGCCTAAGCGCCAGGTTAGAATCTCCCTCACGGTAATTTCCAATCCCACCGAAGTGTCGCCCGGATCGAAAAGTGAGCCGGCGAAGGGTATGTATTCCTCCTGATCGTCCACCAGGAGCACGTTATGACTCTTGGCCGCGTGCACTCTTAGCAGCGGCACGGAACGCCAGCGCCATTCACAGGCCCCGGCGATACTCCAGAGAGCCTGACGCGGCAGCGGGTCACCCTGGTCGGGATTTACATAATAGAAAGTCCCTTTGCTAATGAAGTTCTCCGCGACCTGGAAACCAATATCACAGCGGAATGCGTCGGACGTCGATTGATAGAGACGGGCGGTTGCACCTAGGCTCCAGTCCTGAAGAGTTTTTTCTCCCTCCGCGACTAAAGATGAAACCGACTTGCTCTTCACGAAGTCCATGCCCCAGCCCGCGCTGGCAGTCAGGTCGTTCAACCAGGAACGGTGCCATTTATGACGCCATTCAATCCCGCCGCGCAAAACATAATTCCTGTTCCAGCTTTCGACATAGTCCTCCACCTCGCCGCTTTCACTATCTACCAAGGGCTGGCGGCCGTAGTCGAGGAGAATGCGAACCAGGGAAAGGTTCAGAAAGAGTTTCTGTTCACCGAAGATTTTGAGTGGAAATCCGGCTCGATACGCTTCCGCGTCGTAGTAGATATCCCAAGGAAGCGACCACAACGGTACCCAGTCGACTTTGAAGAGGTTGCTGAAGCTGACCTGCTCACCATTTGCGGTGCCGGGGAAGAAATAGGTTTGGAAGGGATCGTCCTGTATCAAGGGGGAATAGGTCATACCCATGCTGTTGGCTGTGGCAGATGGCGAAATTCTCAAAAATAGAACTCCACACTGATTGATATTTGCGAACAGGGGTTTCGAGAGAATCAGGTTCAAAATGCAGGTCGCTACCAATGTGGTGGAATGTCTGAACAGTTTATCCCCCCTTTTTTATACGAAAAACCACCGTCTAAGGGTGAAAATCGCCTGGTTTTGCGGGCTATCTGCCGGATTTACAAGCGTTTATTCAGGTCCGACCCCCGGTTACGCACATTACTACTTCTTAACGGGGAGATAGAACCGCACATAGACTTTTGATACGGTTTCATAGTGAACCTCAGTATCCCACCAGGAGCCATCGCTGTCTACGGAATTACTGGCCAGCAGATACTTGACTCCCAGTTCCCCACCAAAGCTGAAGAAATCTGAAAAGAGATACTCGCCGCCAATGGTCGGCACCAGGAACGTTTCCCAGGTTTCTTCACGATCCTCTCCCTCATTCCATGTGTTGTAATCTACAGATCTAACGTGTTCGTAAATGATCCTGAAGCCGCCATAGAAATTGGTTTTCTGCCTGCGGGCCACTGAGAAGATCCCCATTTGTACCCGGCGTCGTTCGAAGTCGCGTGAGGAATCATCTGATGCATCTTTTTCCCTGTCTTTATAAACAAATCCACCGGGCTCAAGCATGAAGTGCTTATGAATGTGAAGGGGAAAGTTGATCGGAATTGGTTCCCCAAGTTCCCCATAGTAAAAGTTATAATCATGCCAGTAGTATGGCACCTGAATACCAATTCCCATTCTAAACTGATGGCCTGATTGGGCGGTTGTTCCATCTGAATCCTCTTGAGCCAGTGCAGTGGTGGCAGCAGTCACAAGTCCGATAAACAGGAACAGGATGGCTGTACTTTTCATTAGAAATTCCCCCTGAATTTAACGCGATTCCAGTTTGCTGATCGGATTTCCCATTGGTTGCCTCACCATAGGGACAGCATCACCCCCGCCAGTGTCCCGCCGGCATTCGCCAGCAGGTGCAGAATGACGGCCGGCAGCAGGCTGCCAGAGCTCTCCCGCTGCACACCGGCGATCACCCCCAGCGCGAAGGCGAAGATAACCGTGGCGATGACCTGCCCCGCGCCGGCCCCCAGAGCGGTGAGCGCCACATGCATCGCGCCGAAAAGCGCGGCGGCGGTCAGCACCGGCAGGCTGAAACGCGCGCCCGCCACCGTGAGACCGATTCCCCGCCACCGGTCGAGGGCGCCCTGGATCAGCCCCCGCATCAGCACCTCCTCCGCCACGCTGGCCAGGAACCAGATCAGGAGGATCTGCTGCAGCAGGGTGAGTTCGTCGAGCGCGCCCGCCTCCCCGCCCGGCAGCAGCGTGTTCACCAGCGTCAGACCGATGCCGAGCCCGAGCCCAACCGGCAGCAGCAGCACCCAGCGCAGGCGCCCCGCCCGGCGGAAGCCCCAGCGCCCCAGTCGCCCCCTGCCGACGAGGAACATAATCAGCAGCGACAGCAGCAGCATGGCACCGTAGTTGATCAGAATCAGCAGCCAGAGGGGGGGAACGGTAGAGGTGGAGGCATCCATGGTGGCCAATTTACCGAGTTAATTGCCAGATAAACATGTGCTTAGTTTTAGAATAAGCAGTTTTTCCAGTTAATCCCCGGAAAAACAAAACCTTAATTTGGTCCGACCCCGATCATGACTTCGAGTGCTTGCCGAAGTAGACCGACCAGAGGATGGTGATACCGGCCAGGATCAGCACCGCCGGGATCAGGGCGATACCGAGCTTGATCAGCTTGCCCAACCCACCCAGCAGCAGCAGGATACCGATGATGATCCAGAAGCCCTCGACCTTCAGACCGGCGATTTTACGGGCCAGTTGCACGCCGAGTGTAATCAAACCCACTCCCAGCAGCCCGACGCCGGCGGTGAGACCGGCGATGAAGACGATACCGATCCAGATGAAGAAGAGCGCCCAGCCGGTCATCCGCAGCTTGTGGGCCAGACCGTTCTCAACGACGACTTCCAGATCCTCCGGATCCTGGGGAGGTGCGGAGTAGAATTCCTGTTCTGCCATTCTGTATCCTTTCGTGAAACATTGTCGGATCCGGAAACCGGCGCCCGCTCCGCACCGGCCCTACTGTTCCTTCTCCAGCACTTCCTTCACCTTCTCGGCCAGGCCGATGCGGGTGAACGGTTTCTGGATGAACTCGAGTCCCGACTCCAGAATGCCGTGACGCACGATGGCGTCGTCGGTGTAGCCGGAGAAGTAGAGTATCCGCAGGTTCTGCTTGAGAGCGGACAGCTTATGAGCCACATCCGGACCGCTCATATGCGGCATCACCACATCGGTCAGCAGCAGATCCACCCCGCCCTGCTTCTCGAAGATCGCCAGCGCCTCGTCGCCGTTGGCGGCGGCCAGTACCTCGTAGCCGAAACTCGCCAGCGAACTCTGGGTGATCCGCCGCACCTCGTCATCATCCTCCACCAGCAGGATGGTTGCGTCTCCCTTCAGGTTCCCGGCGTCTACCGGGCGCCGCTCCCGCTCTTCCGCCTGCTCGCCGGCCTGCGGCAGATAGATCTTGAAGGTGGTGCCGAGACCGCCCTCGCTGTAAACATAGATGTAGCCTTCGTTCTGTTTGACGATGCCGTAGACGGTCGCCAGGCCGAGGCCGGTCCCCTTCTCCAGACCCTTGGTCGTGAAGAAAGGCTCGAAGATATGCGAGGCGGTCTCCGCATCCATACCGACGCCGTTGTCGCTGATCGCCAGCTGGATGTAGCTGCCCGGTTTGCATTCGCGATGGATGCGGAGGTATGCGTCGTCGAATTCAAAGCTGCTCGTCTCGAGGGAGAGGATGCCGCCGAGCGGCATCGCGTCGCGTGCGTTCACCGCGATGTTCATGATGATCTGTTCCATCTGGCCCGGGTCGATGAAAACCGGCTTCAGATCGGACGCCAGCTGTTCGCGGATCTCGATATCCTCACCCAGCAGCCGCCGGAGCATCTTGCTCTGATCGTTGATCAGGCTGTTCAGGTCCAGGATCTGCGGCTGGCTGATCTGTTTGCGGCTGAAGGCCAGCAGCTGGCTGGTCATACGACTCGCCCTTTCGCCCGCCTGGTGGATCTGTTCGATCGGCTCCCGCAGTTTGGGCGCGAGGTTCTGACTGCTGAGCAGATCGCAGTAACCGTTGATCACCGTCAGCAGGTTGTTGAAGTCATGCGCCACGCCGCCGGCCAGCTGCCCGACCGCCTCCATCTTCTGCGCCTGCCGCAGCTGCGCCTCCAGCAGCTTGCGTTCCGTGATGTCGCGTATGATACCCTGCGTGGCGATACCGTCCTTGTACTTGAGGTAGGTGATATCCACTTCCACCTGAACCTCGTCCCCTTCCGTCGTCAGAGCCGTGAATTCATACTTGGTCGTCTGATCCTGCCGTGGCAGGGACTTCAAGTACGCCCGCAACTCGTCCCGGCTCTGCGGTGCAACCAGTTTCATTTCATTGAAACCGGGTGCTTTGAGTTCCGCATCCGTGATTTTGAAGAGCTGCCGGAAGCGTTCGTTCACTACTTCGAAGCGATGGTTGAAGAAGAGATAGATGGCGTCGCCGGAATGCTGGATGAGATTGCGGTATTTCTCTTCGCTCTGCTGCAGGGCGGTGGCGGCCTGTTTCTTCTCGGTGATGTCGCGACTGATGCCGACGACGCCGATCAGTTTGTCGTCGCTGTCGATGATGGGCGATTTCGAGGTCTCCATGGAGAGCAGCTGGCCGTTGGGCAGCTCGCTCTCATCCACATAGACGATGGTCTGCCGCGATTCCAGCACCTGGCGGTCGCGCTCGTTGAAAAGTTCCGCCAGTTCCGGCGGGCAGAGGTCGTAGTCGGTTTTGCCGATTATCTCGGTGGTGTTGAGTCCGTAGAATTGGGCGAAAGCTGGATTGCAGTTGCGATAGACTCCCCGTACATCCTTGTAGAACAGGACATCCCGCACTGAATTGAGAATGCCGCGGAAGAACTGCTGCGTTTCCTCGTAGGCGAGTTGCAGCTGATCAAGTTCGCCCCGCAGCCGTTCGTTCTCCTGCTCGAGTCGTTTGAGGTTCGGTTTGTCGTCCATGCCCACCCCTGGCTTGACTATCCGGCAGTGTTGATCGCATAACCTTACGAATCTATATCCGGTTATTCAATAGCGAGAGTTGTTATCCGCGGCACGACGGGTCAGGGGGCTCAGAGGCGGTGGCGATGATATCCGGTTTTTCTTGATGCCTTTATGACGGCGAATGAGTTTCATTTATTCACTCAGAATCACATTCCCATGCCAGTATGTTGACCGGACCGAAACTACGCCGACCGCTTTTCCTGGTTTTCTTCGCAGCCTATGCGCTCTACCTGGCCTACCTGCCGCTGCAGGAGCGGTTCCACTCCCGGGAACCGGCACCGCCCCCCGCCGGCTTCTGGCGGGCCGCCTCCGCAGACGATCTCCTGAACAAGCTGGCCCGCTACGGGCTTGCCGATCCCCGGCCGGAACGCCCGTTGCCGCAGCGACTGCTGCACAGCATCGCTTTCGACTTCCGCGACATCGAACCGATAGATGTGCGCAAACGGGCGTTCTGCGACATGCTGGCGCCGCAGGTGCTGCTGCTCAACCGCCGCGTTCAACACCAGCGGGCAAGCTACCTGGCGCTGTGTGAGAAACTGCCGGCCGGCAGCACCGATGATTCCGCGGCGGTGGCCACCCGTCTGACGCGGTCGGAGCTGTACCTGCTGGAGCGCCTGCGCAAGCGGTATCGCACGCAACGGCACGACTGGCTGCTGGACCGTATGCAGCCGATTCCGCCCAGTCTGGTACTGGCGCAGGCGGCGCTGGAGTCGGCCTGGGGCTCTTCCCGTTTCGCGCGGGAGGGGAACAACCTCTTCGGTATCTGGACCTGGGGCAAGGGGGGCATGCTGCCGCAGGCGCGGCAACCGGGCAAGGGGCACCGGGTGGCGTCCTTCTACACGATCCTGGCGGGAATCGAGCGCTATTTCGAGCTGCTGAACACCTTCCCCAGCTATGCGGAATTCCGCCGCCAGCGTAAACAGCAGGCCGATCCCCTGCAGCTCGCAAACTGTCTCGGGAATTATTCCGCCCGGGGGGATGAGTATGGGCGCACATTGCGGGGGATTATTCGCTACAACCGGCTGACCCGCTACGATTCGCTGCAGCTTGTGCTGAATTAGCCAAGTTGTGCGAAGTTGAGCTGCTTCGAATCGACCGACAACTCATCGGCGAACGATTCGCCGATCTCCAGCACCGCGTCGAGCGATTTGAGGAAGAGATCGACCAGCTCCGGATCGAGGTGCTCGCCCGCCGAGTCCCGCAGAATCTGTACCGTCTCGCGGACGGTGAAAGCCCGCTTGTAGATCCGCTCGGTCAGCAGCGCGTCAAAAACATCCGCCACCGCTACGATACGGCCGGGGAGGGGGATCTCCTCCTTCATTAGACCGTAGGGATAGCCGGAGCCGTCCCACCGTTCGTGGTGACTGATGGCGATAGTGTGCGCCAGCTCGATCAGATCCGACTCGGAGTTGGCCAGAATGCGGGCGCCGATTTCGGTATGCCGCTTCATTACTTCGAATTCTTCCGGTGTCAGGCGGCTCGGCTTCAGGAGGATCGCGTCGGGGATCCCCAGCTTGCCGACATCGTGCATCGGGCTGGCGTGGCGGATCAGATTGATCTCGTTTTCAGATAAACTGCAGCTCCTCGCCAGCAGTTCTGAATAGCGGCTCATCCGCTTGATGTGATTGCTGGTCTCGTTGTCCCGGAATTCCGCCGCCACCGACAGGCGATAGATGGAATCGTAGTAGGTCTGTTCGATGCGGTGCTGGCTTTCCTGCAGCTCCGTCACCGCCTGCTCCAGCTCCTGCGTGCGTTCCGCCACCCGCTTCTCCAGCGTCGCCTTGTCCTGCTTCAGGTTATCCTGGTAACTCTTGATCAGCAGGAGGTTCTTGACGCGCGTGTGTACTTCGGTGAGGTCGAAGGGCTTGAAGATGAAATCTTCCGCGCCCAGCTGCAGGCCGGTCACCCGGTTGCGGGTATCGGCCAGACCGGTCAGGAAGACGATCGGAATGCGGGAGGATTTCGGGTCGGCTTTCAGCCGCCGGCAGACTTCGTAGCCATCCATCTCCGGCATGACCACATCGAGCAGGATCAGGTCCGGCTGGAACTCTACCACCTTCTCCAGCGCTTCCAGCCCGTTGCCGGCCAGCTCGATGATATAGCCCTCGTCCTGCAGGAAATCCTGCAGCATTTCCGCGTTGTTGATAGCATCTTCAACCACCAGAATGCGATGATTGGCTGTGGGCTCGCTCATAATTGTCCGACACCTGCCGGTTGGAAACCTGTGCCGGCTTCAGTCAACCGGAGTAAATGTTGATCTACAGTATTTCCCAGTTGAAATGTCCCGACAGTTCATGACATTTCGGGAAATACTATTTAGTGATGTCCACAGCTCCTTATACATGGGGTCATTTTGCGTGAGCATCACTATATCTGGGCACTGTAAGAGACCGATAGCTTGAGAGACAGCGTGAAGAACAACGCTGTTCACCCATTCATATCGACAAACGGTAACGCCATCTTCATCTTTTGCGTTTGAGGGGACTGATTTTCCTTAATCCGGTATCCATCATTGTCCTTTCCTGATTGTGGAGGGGATTTTGCTTGAGAGAGAGGGGGCTTGGCTTGTACATTAATTTCTCATTATCAAGATTCCAGCGGCCGTTCCAAGCGGCCACCGCCGGCACCCTCTTGACCGGCGGCCAGTGACAGGAAACCTGTAAAACGGGAAATGCTATGTACAAGATTATTAAGGCACGCTTCCTCTCCGAAGATGTGAAACACTTCGTCATCGACGCTCCCAAGATCGCGGCCAAGCAGAAGCCGGGTCAGTTCGTCATCATCCGGGTGAATGAAACCGGTGAACGGATCCCGTTGACCATCGCCGGCAGCGATCCCGACCAGGGGATCATCGAGCTGATTGTGCAGGGAATCGGCAAGACCACCAAGGTGCTGAACCAGCTGGAGAGCGGCGACGAGATCCGCGACCTGGTGGGACCGCTCGGCCTTTCCTCCGAGATAGAGAACTTCGGTCACGCCGTTTCCATCGGGGGCGGGGTCGGCACCGCGATCGCCCTTCCGACCGCAGTCGCGCTCAAGGAGGCAGGCAACAAGGTCACTTCGATTATCGGCGCCCGCACCAGGGACCTGGTGATCCTCGAGGAGGAGATGAAAGCGAAGGTCGATGTCACGCACATCTGCACCGATGACGGCAGCTACGGCTTCCACGGCTTCGTCACCGCCAAGCTGCAGGAGATGATCGACAACGGCGAACAGATCGATTACGTGCTGGCGATCGGCCCGATTCCGATGATGAAGTTCGTCAGCGAGATAACGCGCAAGTACGGCATCAAGACGGTAGTCAGTCTCAATCCCATCATGGTGGACGGCACCGGTATGTGCGGCGGCTGCCGGGTGACGGTAGGCGGGGAAACCAGGTTCGCCTGCGTGGACGGGCCGGAGTTCGACGGTCACACGGTCGACTTCGACGAATTGACGATGCGTAACAGCACCTATCTCCACGAGGAGAAGTGCTCCCTGGACGCGCTGATCGAAACCATCGAGAAGTGACGGATTCTGAAGATACAGACCTCGATCAACGAAAGGAACCGGCATGGCATTCGTTTACGATCCTGACATGAAAGCCAAAGACAGGATGAAAATTCCCCGGCAATCGATGCCGGAGCAGGATCCCCAGCAGCGCAACAAGAATTTCGAAGAGGTCAATTACGGATTCGGCGAGGAGGCGGCCCGCACCGAGGCGATACGCTGTCTCGACTGTAATCCGCCCAAGTGTGTGCCCGGTTGCCCGGTTAACATCGACATCCCCGCCTTCATCAAGATGATCGCCGCCGGTCAGCATCTGCAGGCCGCGGCCAAACTGAAGGAAGACAACAGCCTGCCGGCGGTCTGCGGCCGCGTCTGCCCCCAGGAGGAACAGTGCGAACAGCTCTGCATCCTCGGCAAGAAGGGGGATCCGGTCTCGGTCGGACGGCTGGAACGCTTCGCCGCCGACTGGGAGCTGCAGTACAGCACCGCCGAGGTGAAGCCGGTAGCGCGGAAAAGCGGACGCAAGATCGCCATCGTGGGTGGCGGTCCTTCCGGCCTGGCCTGCGCCGGTGACCTGGTCAAGAATGGTCACGAGGTGCATGTTTTCGAAGCGCTGCATGATATCGGCGGCGTGCTGATCTACGGCATCCCGGAATTTCGTTTGCCGAAGGACATCGTCCGGCGCGAAGTGGACAACCTGGCCGCCGCGGGTGTGCATTTTCACACCAACGCGGTGATCGGCAAGCTGGACACGATCGACGAACTGATGGAGGAAAGCGGTTTCGATGCCGTCTTTATCGGCGTCGGCGCGGGGCTGCCCTACTTCATGAACATCCCCGGTGAGAATCTCATCGGTATCTACAGCGCTAACGAGTATCTGACCCGGGTCAACCTGATGAAGGCCTACAACTTCCCCGATGCGGACACGCCGATGCTCGATTTGAAGGGGAGGAATGTCGCCGTAGTCGGGGGCGGCAACACCGCTATGGACGGCGTGCGGACGGCGCTGCGGCTCGGTGCGAAGAACGCCTACCTGCTCTACCGCCGCTCCGACAGCGAGATGCCGGCGCGCGATGAGGAGATCCATCACGCCAAGGAAGAAGGAGTGCAGTTCCTGATGCTGCAGGCCCCGGTGGAGTACGTTGCCGATGAGAGCGGCCGCGTCTGCAAAGCCCGTGTGATCAAGATGGAGCTGGGCGAGCCGGACGATTCCGGCCGGCGGCGACCGCATCCGGTGGAGGGCTCCGAATACGAACTCGATATCGACGCGGTGGTGGTGGCGATCGGCAACGGCAGCAACCCGCTCCTGGCGCAGACTACACCCGACCTGCAGTTCAATAAGTGGGGCAATATCGTGGCGGAGGAAGAGACCATGCGCACCAGCAAAAAGGGTGTCTTCGCCGGCGGCGATATCGTTACCGGTGGTGCGACGGTGATCCTGGCCATGGGTGCCGGTCGCGTGGCCGCCCGTTCCATCGAACAATATCTCGAAGATGGGAATTGGTAGGAACGGGGTCGGACCATATTAGTTGGGTGCCGTTCGGGGTCGGACCTGAATAATCCACTGTTATTTTAGATGTTAGGCCCGATAAAGACCTGAAAATCGCCCTTAAACGCGCATTTTTCGATAGAAAAACGATTGGTTATCCTGATAGACGATGAGAAGCGGGTATCTATCAGCGCGTTTTTCAGAGGAAAAACCACCATCTAAGCCCCAATTCTCGCCGTTATTCTATCTTAAATCACGCATTAACAAAATGATAGTCAGGTCCGACCCCGAACGGACCCCGAACGGACCCCGAACGGCAGATAATATGGTCCGATCCCGAACCTTAATCCTCCTCATCCTTCTGCTCCCCGCCCTGCTCCGGGCTGGAGTGGTATTCGACCAGGCCCTCCAGGATACCCTGACCGCACGGGCGCTGACCAACCTGGAGCCGCTGCCGGCTGAGATCGCCGCGCCTTACCATACCTACCTGGCGGAACATCCCGACGCTGTCATGGCCTACTTGATCGGTGCCGAACGCAGCGCCAACCTGTGGAACGCCGATCCGCGCGACCTGCTCTCACACTACGAGCAGATCCTGCTGATGCTGGAGCGGGAGGAGTTCGACTACTCCCCGGAGTTCTTTCTGGCCTACATCGCCAAGATCACTGTCGGCAATGAGCGGTTGACACCATATCGCGAGCTGTTCGCCCGGCTGGGACTGCTGGAATTGCAGACGGAATATCCCGACCTGCTGGAACGGATCCGCGCGGTTAACCTCTGGTGCCGGGAACGGATGACTTTCGTTTCCACTTCCGGTCGCACCCAGGATCCGCACTCCATCCTGCTTAAGAGTAATATCGGTCGCTGCGGCGAGATGCAGGTGCTGTTCATCTCCGCCTGTCGCGCGGTCGGCATTCCGGCGCGTCCCGCCTGGACCCCCTGGTGGGCGCATACCGACAACAACCACGCCTGGACGGAAGTGTTCGTCAACGGGAATTGGTATTACACCGGAAGCGCGGAACCCGCGTATCATCTCAACTCGACCTGGTTCACCGGCTCGGTCAACAAGGCGCTGCTGGTGCTGGCGCGCAGCAGTTTTCCCGACAGTCTGGACGACGTCGTCTCCAGCAAGAATCGGATCAGCTATATCAACTCCACACGCTACTACCAGTCGACCCGCAACGTCGCCTTCGCCGTGCTGGACGCTGACAACCGGCCGGTCGCCGGCGCCAAGCTCAACATCATGGCGTACAATTTTTCGCTGCTGCGACCGCTGCTCGAAATCGAGACCGACAGTTGCGGCTGGGCGCGCCTGACCATCAGCCAGGGTGCTTTCCTGGCAGTCGCTCATCGGGACAGCCTGTTCGATTACCGGCTGGTACCCTACGACAGCACCGCCGCGTCCGCGGCCTACACCCTGCATCTCTCGGACCGGGCCTGGCCCGTTACGGACTTCCGGCTGGAATACCCGCCGGCGCGGGGGCAGCGGCGGGAGGACCCGGAGTTTTTCGCGGAGCACAGGCAGCTGGCCACCGATCGTTACAACGCGCTGATCGACAGCATCCAGTCGCGCGCCATCCCCGGCTGGGCGCCGGTGGGGGATACCGCTTTCGTACAGCTGTTCGAAAGCTGCCGCAACAACAAGCAGCCGCTGCTGGACCTGGTATGGGCGCATCCCGACCTCCCCGCCGACTTCTGGCGGAAGGCGCATCTGATCGACGAGAAGTTCCACTGGCAGACGACGATGTCGCAATGGGAGCTGCTCCTGAATGCTTATCGGAACCTGGTGGAGGAAGAGTTGTCGGAAGAACTCGGGGGCAACCTGCTGGAGCCCGGTGTTTACTACGAGCAGCTGCCGCGTGTCGCGGTGCCGGCGACATACATCACTGGTCGCGGTCTGCCGACGGCGGAACGGACGGCGATGGTGCTGATGGAAGTTCATGCCCGTCACCGCGTCGATGAGGACAAGGCTCCGCTCGGTCTGCTGGCGCTGGAGAGTCTGCTCGCCGCGCCCCTGCTCCAGGACTATCAGTTCAAGACCCTCTGTTGCTATGTGCTCAAGGCGAACCGCATCCCGGCGGCGTACACCCGCATCCCCGCCACGGTGATGGTCTGGGCGGACAGCGCCTGGCGCAACTACGATGTGGTGAAGAACGAATTCGCCCGATCGGCCGAAACGGCGGACCGCGTCGAGGAGGCGGCAACCGGCGCGCTGATTCCGATCGAGTTCACGTTGCGCGACACGGCGGGACAGCCGGTGACGCTGAACCCGGACAACATCGCCGTGACCCTGTTCCAGGAGGGACGCTTCTACTACAACGACCGGCAACTGGAATACGATCAGCCGACGAGTCGATTAACCGGCGAACTGGAACCGGGCGACTACCAGCTGCAGCTGGGTCTGCGGGAGAGTGGCGAAGTGACTCAAGTCAAGTTGACGCCCCTGCAGCTGCACAGCGGCGACAGCGTACGTGATACACTGGTCTTCCGTGACTTCAAGCGCAGTTGGCGGAAAGCACCGGCAGACTATCTCGCGTTCCTCACCGGCTGGGGCGGCGACGCCGAGGGCGACCTGGTGCTGCTGCTGGGTAATTACGACGACGAGCCGGTCCAGCGACTGGCAGACCGGGTGCGCAACCGGCTGGGAGAGCGCCGTTTCGTCTGGGTGGGCACCACCCCGGCTCCGGTTGAAGTCGCCCCGTACCGCGTCGACGCCGGTTACGCCCGGTTCCTGACGGATAATCCGGAGTTAAAACACCGCCTCATCACCTTCTACTACGACCGCGAGACGGAGACCTGGTTCCAGTTCGAGGGAATCTGGGATCTGCTTTACGAATAACATCCATTAGTCCGGAGCAATGATGGGCACCGATCACAAACACGCCGTCTGCACCTACGCGGAAGCCAAAGCCGCTATCGAAGCGCATAACGAGATCTTTATCAACAACTGCTTCTGCCGCACGCCGGCCAGCAAAGGTGAAACCGCCTGGGAGTACTGCGGGCACGAGCTGGAAACCTGCCTGGGTTTTCACGAGCCGTCTGAGGAGGATCCCGGCTATACGTACCGCCGCATCAGTCGGGAGGAGGCACTGGCCAAGTACGCGGAGTGGGCGCGCCAGGGCCACCTGTTCCGCTTCATGGCTGACGAGAAGTGGATCTGTTTCTGCTGCGCCTGCGGATGTATGTGGTTCCGGGACAAGGAGGGCAACCGGGTGCCGGACAGTTGTGATAAGTCCGGCTGGATCGAGCACACCGACCTGGAGCAGTGCAACCTCTGCGGGATCTGCATCGATATCTGCGCCTACAACGCGCGGGCGATCGAGGGTGATGAGATGCTGGTAACAGCCGACCAGTGCTGGGGCTGCTCCGCCTGCGAGCACGCCTGCCCGGAGGAGGCGATCAACATGGTGCAGCGCTGATTGTGATTCAGGCTCCGGTCGCTGATCCATGCGGCGCAAGGCACAGAGTGAATTATGAGTGATCCCGTCGAACTGGTGACTGTCGACGCCGGCAACTTCGAGGAGCTGGGCTTCTTCTGCTACAAGAGCAAGCCGAAATCTGACGGTTACCGACGCAAGCTGGAGTGGCTACGGCGACGCTTCGCGGAGGGTATGCGTCTGCAAATCATCTACGAAAGCGGCCGCTCGGTGGGATTCGTCGAGTACCTGCCGGGGGAGCATTGCTGGCGCGCCGTTGAAGCTCCAGGTTATATCGTGATACATTGCCTCTGGGTGGTCGGCCGCAGCAAGCAGCGGGGGTACGGCGAGCGGCTGCTGTCCGCCTGTTGTGATGACGCACAGCGCATGGGCAAGCGGGGTGTGGCGATGGTGAGCAGCCGTGGCAACTGGCTGGCGGACGAGCGGCTCTTCCTGAAGCAGGGTTTTGAGTCGGTAGACACGGCGCTGCCGGCGTTTAATCTGCTGGTGAAGCGCAGCGGTGATGGCGCGTTCCCCTCCTTTCCGAACGACTGGGATGAGCGCCTGCAGCGCTACGGCAGCGGTACGACAATCGTCTACGCCGACCAGTGCCCCTACACGCCGGACGCCGTCCAGGGTGCGGTCGACGCTTTTGCCGCCAGGGGAGTAACGGCCCGCACGGTGGCGCTGACCGACAGCGCTATGGTGCAGGCGCAGGCTCCTTCCGCCTTTGGCGTTTTCGGAATCGTTCATGACGGTGAACTATTCAGCTATCACTATCTCGGGCCCAAGGAGTTGCGCCAGCTGGATGCCAGGCTGTACCGGAAGGGATAAGTTACGGTAAGGCTGTCCTGGCAGCGACAGTCGAGAAGCCTGTTGCTTGCAATTACACGCAGCGGCGCCTATTTTCTCTAGAATTTCATAAAGGCGCCCCCACGCCATTTCCAATTGTGGAGACACATCCGGGCAGGGACAGGACCAAGTGTATGAGCGGTAAAGATCAATCGTACGACATCTTTGAACTGATCACCGAGTTTGACGAGCGTGTATCACACCTCGAAAGCGACCGGGTGGTCAGGGAGGCGCTGCTCTTCTGCCTGGATCGCCTCAAACTGCAGCGTGCTTCGATCACGTTGCTGACGGAGGATCGTAGCGCGTTCAGACCGCTGGTGCTCGAGTCCCGCAGCGATGACGCCGAGATTCTCCCCCTCATTCCCATCGACGAAACCCACCTGGGCGAGGTTATCGCTTCAGGCTGCCCCAGTTACCGTCCTGACCTTTCCCAAAGCGAGCCCGGTTATCCACTCGATGCCAAGCTCCGGGACTGGGGACTGAAGTCCGACTTCTCAGTTCCGCTACTGATCGAAGGGGAGTGCATCGGCACGCTGAACAGCGGCTCCTCCGAAGTCGACGGAGTATCCGACGAGGTGCGCCGGCTGCTGATCCTGCTGGGCCCGCGGCTGGCCCATTCGCTGCGCAACTCCCAGCTGTACAGTCAGCTGCAGCAGAGCAA
>CAZFEC010000007.1:60243-83973 GCA_964517435.1 uncultured Bacteroidia bacterium
AAGGATGGCCGGATCATCACCGTGCTCAACAACTCCATTCCGCTGCTCGACGAACATGGAAAAGTGGTGGGGATGCAGAGTATCCTGTTTGATATCAGCGCACGCCGGCAGCGGGAGGAACTGATCCACCTCCAACAGAAATTGGTCCTGGCGGTGGGTAAGGCCGTAAATCTGGAAGAGATATTGCAACTCTGCACCCGTGCTTTGATCAAGGTCGCTGGCGCGGATTGTGGTGGCCTACTCCTGGTAGACGATGCGGGTGAGAACCTGGATCTTCGCTATGCCGAAGGTTTAAGCGAGCAGTTTCTCAGCGAGGTCGGCCGGTATGATCCCAATTCAGTGCGCGCCGGTCTGGTTATGGGTGGCGGATCGCTGTTCGTCGGCAGGGAGGAATGCACTGCATTGATGCCCCCGGCCCAGCGAGATGAACAAATCAGCTGTTTTGCGGCACTGCCCCGCAGGCTTCACGATAAGGTGTTCGGTTGCATTGCCGCCGGATCGCACCAGCTGGACGCGATTCCTTCTGAGGTCGAGGAATCACTGGAGACGCTGACAACACAGATCAGCGCCATCGTCAGCCGGGCGCAGATCGTGGAGAAACTACGACTCAGCGAGGAGCGCTACCGTACGTTGTTCATGTCGATGCGGGAGGGTGTTATTCAAACCGGACCGGAGGGAACGGTAGTTGAAGCCAATCCTTCCGCCGCCCGGATCCTGGGCTACGCGGACCCGGCGGAGATGATCGGCAAGCCCACTACCGACTTCTGGGCCGATCCAGAGGAACGCGCAAGGCTGTTCGAGCAGCTCGACGCCGAGGGTGCGGCCAGCAACATCGAGCTGCGGGCTCGACGGCGAGACGGCTCGACGGTAACCGTGTTAGCCTCCGGCAAAGTCGACTACGGACGCAGGGGGGAGGTTGTACGCAGCGTGTTCGCCTTCACCGATTTCAGCGACTACAAGCAGGTGGAGGAAGCGCTGCAGACGAGCGAACAGAAGTACCGCACCATCGCCTACTACAACTACGACTGGGAGTACTGGATCGATCGCGACGGCATCTACAAGTATGTTTCCCCTTCCGTAGAGCGCATCACCGGTTACAGCCCGGCTGAGTTTATCCAGGATCCCGGTATATTGAAGCGCATCATTCATCCCGACGACTGGGAGATGGTTGCCCGGCACAAACACAAGATTACAGCGTCCGAGGAGGTGCTGCCGCTCACTTTCCGCATCATCACCCGCGAAGGTGATGTGCGCTGGATCAGCCATCATTGCCAGCCGGTGATCGACGCCCGGGGGGAAAACCTCGGCCGACGTGGCAGCAACCGCGATGTCACCCTGCAGATGCAGACGGAACAGGAGTTGCGGAAAAGCGAGCGGCGTTTCCGCAGTCTGACGGAACTTTCACCGGCGACGATCGTGGAAACCGACGCGGAAGGGAATCTGGTCTTCCTCAATCGCGCCGGACACGACATCCTTGGCTACAAACCGGATGAACTGAGTGATGCAAACATCCTCGACTTCGTGGTGCCGGAGGACCGGGAACGGGTGGTCCAGAATGTTGGCCGCCTCCTCGCCGGCGAGCAGCTGGACGGAATTCAGTATACCGGTTTGCGGCACGACGGTACCCTGTTCCCGGTGGTCGTTTACGCCAATGTGATCAGGCAGGACGGCGAGCCTTCCGGCGTCCGGGCGATCGTGGTCGACGTCACCAGGCAGAAAGCGCTGGAGGATAAGCTGCGCCATTCCCTGAAACTGGAGGGAATCGGCCGGCTGGCGGGCGGTATCGCGCACGACTTCAACAACATCCTCACCGCCATCAACGGTTACACGGAAATGGTGCTGATGCGACTGGAACAGGAACAGGATCCCCGCACCTGGCGGGAATTAAACCTGGTGCTGGAGGGAGGCAGAAAGGCGGAGGAGCTGGTGCGCCAGCTGCTCGCTTTCAGCCGCAAGCAGATGATCCAGCCGCAGACGGTCGATGTCAATCAAACGGTGAACGATCTCGAGCGGATGTTGAGCCGCACTATCAGCGAGGATATCGAGATCGAGCTGTCCCTGACGGAGGAGACCGCCCTGGTGAACGCGGACCCGGGTCAGCTGGAGCAGATTATCGTGAACCTGGTGGTCAACGCGCGTGACGCCATCGATCTCAAACCGGCAGGCTCCAGACGTATCACGATTGAGACCGCGCCGGTTGAACTCGACGTGGAATTCGTCGCCACCCATCTCGGCAGTACGCCCGGCTCCTACATCATGATTTCCGTCAGCGACACCGGTATCGGGATGGATGAGCAGACCCTGGAGCGGATCTTCGAACCGTTCTTCACTACCAAGGATATCGGCAAAGGGACCGGTCTGGGGCTTTCCACCGTCTACGGTATCGTCAAGCAGAACGAGGGCAATATCTTCGCTGAAAGCGTACCGGGCGAAGGGAGCGTTTTTCGAATCTACTGGCCCCGGCTGCAGGAGGGAAGTCCCGCTCAACCGTCGGAATCGTTGGGTGAAGTGCAGGGAGGGGATGAAGTCATTCTCTTCGTCGAGGATGACCCGCAGGTGAGAGATATTTCGATCAGCAAGCTGCGCTCGCTCGGTTATACGGTGCTGGAAGCCGGGGACGGGGTCGCCGCGCTGGAACTGGTCCGGGCCGGGGAGCTGCGGGTGGATCTGTTAATCACCGACCTGGTCATGCCGGAGATGAACGGCAAGGACCTGGCTTCGGTGCTGTCGGAGATGCAGCCGGACCTGAAGTTGCTGTACATCTCCGGTTATACGGAGGAATACATCGTTGAGGACGGCAAATTGGAACGGGGAGTGAATTTCCTCGCCAAGCCTTACTCCGGTGAGAAGCTGGCGGTTACGGTTCGCTCCATACTGGACGCGGAATGACCGCACCCGCTAATCATCGTCATACTCGCACGAGGTAGTCATGGCTGAGGAGCTGCTCAACCTGCAGGGACAAACCGCACTGGTAACCGGCGCTTCCGGCGGTATCGGCCGCGCCTGTGCACAACTGCTGGCCAGGCAGGGGGCGAGCGTGATCATCCACTATAACCGCAATCGCGAGGCGGCGGAAGCGACCCTGCAGACGCTGGAGGGCACCCACCAGATCATCTCCGCCGATCTCTGCGATCCGGAAGCGGTGCAGCGGCTGGCGGAGTCGGCGGTGACGCTGACCGGGCGGATCGACATCCTGGTCAACAACGCAGGGATGCATGTGGACCATCCCATCACCGAAACCAGCTACACCGAGTGGCAGACCGCCTGGAAGCAGACGCTGGAGACCAACCTGATCGGTCCCGCCAACCTCTGCTGGTGCGTCGTACAACATATGCGCGAACAGGGCGGGGGCCGGATCGTAAACATCACCTCGCGGGGCGCCTTCCGGGGCGAGCCGAACGGACCGGCTTACGGTGCCAGCAAGGCGGGGTTGAACGCCTGCGGGCAGTCGCTGGCCAAGGCGCTGGGCGGCGAGGGTATTTTCGTATTCAATGTGGCGCCCGGTTTCGTGGAGACGGAGATGGCGGCGGTAACGCTGGCGGGACCGCGCGGTGATTTTCTGCGCGGTGAAAGCCCGCTGGGCCGGGTCGCCAGACCGGAAGAGGTCGCCCGCACGGTGCTGTTCCTGGCGTCTCCCGGATCAGAGTTTCTCACCGGCTGTATCGTCGACGTCAATGGCGCTTCTTATCTGAGAAGTTGAGGATTTGTACCACCCCCAGCCGTTGTCCGCCTGGGATTGGAAAGAGCGTGTTTTTACTAAACTTTGGTCTTTGTTCGGTCGATAAATCATTGACAGCACTGGAAAACCGAAGAGGGGGGATTCGCTTCTTCCGGTTTCTCAGCGGGTTTCAGGTTTTCGAAGATTGCTTTAGAGCGGTCTATTCTGCAAACTATCATAACTGGAATTTAAAGGCGGAGTCTACATGCTGAGAACCAACGAGAAGAAAATTGTCGAGTTCTTAATGCAGTGTCAGCCGGGGCAACCGCGCACCGGCGGCCGCTGGGGCGTCGATCATGAAGGCGCTCCCTTTATTCTGCCTTCGATCGGAGGCATTACGCTGAATGTTCAGGTCGGCGATCCCGCCTTCGGCCTGGCCGGCGATCATATCGAATGCGGCGTCAGCTGCCAGGCAAACACCAGCAAGCCGTTTGAGTACCCCAACAATTCGCTGCAGCTGTTCGGCTGCATCGGCAATAAAGCGAAGGTGGTATCAGGCGCGGCCAAGGGTGCCGTGGGCTGGGTCGTGGGACATCACGGCGGTTCGGAACATCTGATGATCGAGTTCCCCCGCAAGGTGAAGGAGAAGCTGACCTACGACGATAAGATCATGGTCTTCGCGCGGGGACAGGGCCTGGAGTTGAGCGACTACCCCGATGTCAAGCTGTTCAACCTGGATCCGGCGCTGTTGAAGAAGATGAAGATCGTCAAAACGGGTAAGAACAAGCTGCGGGTTCCGGTAACCACCCTGGTGCCGGCGCCCTGCATGGGTTCCGGTGTCGGTGCCGCGCATGTCGCCAACGGCGATTACGACATCATGACGAGTGACCCCGCCACGGTGAAGAAATACAAGCTGGACAAGATTCGCTTCGGTGACTTCGTCGCCCTGTTGGATCACGACAACCGTTTCGGCCGCGCTTATCGACAGGGAGCGGTATCCATCGGTATCGTCGTACACAGCGACTGTATGCTGGCGGGGCACGGTCCCGGCGTGACCACCCTGATGACCTGTGATGCCGGCCAGATCGAACCGGTGATCAGCAGGGGAGCCAATGTCGCCGATTTGCTCAAGATCGGGAGTGCCGCCAGGAAGAAGTAAGAGGGGAAGCGAACGACGGACAGGGTGGCAACCGATTATTCCTCGTCAAGAACGGTATGAGTGCTTACGATGCGTTGGCGTCAGTTACTCATCGGATTGAAGATCGCCGCTGCCGTTTTGCTGGCGATCTCCCTGCTGTTGCCTTTCTACAGCACTCCCGATTCCAGCGGCGGAAGCACCGCCGTTTTCAGCTGGTCGCTGGCCGATGATCCCCCCCATTTTCTCCTCCTGCTCGCCGCCCTGCTCTGGCCGCTGATCATACTCTTGCTCCGGTTACGACAACCAGGACCCAAACGCCGTCTCCTGACGACGGTGCTGGAACCGGTGCTGGCGCTCCTGTCCGCCTGGATCATCGCCATGACCGTGATCTTTGCTTTCAGCTGGGTGCCGCTATTGCCCTGCTGGCCCTTCATCGGCTATCTCGCTTCCGCGACGCCGGGACCCGGCAGCATTCTCGCGCTTGCCGCCAATGGCTTATACCTGGTTACCTGGCTGGTCCTGCTGTTGTACGATTTGACGTTGCCACGGGAAAATGCCGCCGCGGAGGCGGCGGAGTAGACACAGCCTTTTTGAACCGAGAGGGAAGCTCCCTTGTCAAAACGACACCAGACTGGAAAAAAGAAAGCCGCGGAACCGGAAAGAGAGGTCCGGCTCGACAAGTGGCTGAAGGTGGCGCGCATCTTCAAGACCCGCTCGCTGGCGCAGGAGGCGATTGAAGCCGGGCATGTCAAGAGCGGCACCCGCTCCGTCAAGCCGGGCCGGACGGTGAAGGTCGGGGACCGGTTTAAGATCACCAAGGGACGCCATCGTCTACTGATCGAGGTGCTGCAGGTTACGAAAAAGAGCGTCTCCGCCAAGGATTCACACGATCTCTATCAGGTTCTGGAAGACCACATGGAGCGGGATGAGCACCAGGGATTCAATCGTCTGCTCGATCAGATCGAGGGATCCCGCCGGGGTAAAGGGCGCCCTACCAAGCGGGAACGGCGTCAGATCGATAAGTTCACTGACCAGGATAAGGACTGAGAGCCCGCCAGCCCCGACGGACATCCCAACCTCACGTTTTTCGGACGAAAAACCACCGTCTAAGAAGCAAAATGGGGCAATAATCGTCGTTTATTTATTGTTTTTACACATGTTATCCAGGTCCGACCCCGAAAAAGCATAAGAGAAGAGGGGCGATACCGAAACCTCGGCACCGCCCCTTCTTTATAAACGCTTCTCCTTCTAAAAGAGATAGAGCTAAGTCTGGCTCTAACTCATTATTTCACCAGAGCCATCTTGCGGGTCGCTGTGTAGTCGCCAGCTCTCAACGTGTAGAAATAGAGCCCGCTGGGCAGCGCGGAACCGTCAAACTGCACGCTGTGCACACCGACCGGCAATGGCTCTTCAACCAGCGTTGCCACCTGCTGTCCCTTCAAATTGTAAACAACCAGGCTCACCGGCACCGGTTCGGCCAGGCTGAACTGGATCGTGGTGGCCGGATTGAACGGATTGGGATAGTTGCGTTCCAGAGCGAACTCCGTCGGTTCCACCACTGAGGGATACCCGCAACTCACGAGCAGCTCGAAAGCGACACCCTGCAGACCGGGACCGTCCAGAGCCAGGTAGTACTCGCCCGCCGGCAGGAATTCGAGGTAGATGAACTCGCTTCCAGCGGCCAACACGGCATCTGGATCGCACTGCTCCAGCAGGAAGGCGTGCAGCATTTCGTCCGCCAGCCATTCGACATACAACTCCACGGCGGAGGTGAAGGTGAAGTGATATACCAGTTCCGGTCCCTGTTCGGAATCGGGCCAGCCCGCGTAGAAATCCCAGGCGGAGAGGTTGCAGAACCGGTCGGTCCGGTCGCTGACGGTTTCACCACAGGCCAGCGGCAGCAGGTTGACGCAGGGCTGGCACTCCTGGTCCGGCAACACGGTCAGCGTGACCGGAACATCCAGTTCCGGCGTATCGGGATCGTTGGTCAGCAGCGTCAGCTCGGCATTGTGCTCGCCGACCGCCAGACCGTGCGAATCGAAGAGCAGCGTGACGTCGAAACTCTCGCCGCCCGGAATCAACAGGGTGTTGGGGGCCGGTCGCACCCAGGTGACGACATCGCCGGTGATCACCCACTGCAGGGCATTCTCCAGCAGCTGCTTCGACTCATCGCAGACATCGGCGCCGTAGACATTAAAGCCGAGATAAACGGCATAACCGGCGGCGATCTGGTCGGCGGTAACCACGCGTTCGTAAGTAGTCATGTCGACGTCGGCGTCGGCTACATCATGGAAGGCGGGCGTGGTGACCCAGCCGAGGAAGTCGCCGCGCGAGTAATGCCAGTAGCCCGCGGCCGTCCAGGTGGCGGGCAGGCCGGTGGCGATCGGATGCGCCGCGTCCTGCAGCTGCACTTCAACCGGCGCGCCGTCGATAAAGGTCCAGTTGTCGGGGAACCAGTTGCACCAGTCTCCCATCTGAATGTAACCGCCGCCCGCTTCGATCCAGTCGGTCAGGTCATCCTGATCGAGATCGACGCCGCCGAACCTGCCGATGATGGCCAGGGCGCCGGCATCAACCGCTTCAGCCACCGTAGTGATGTAGACGAAATCGTATCCGAATTCCGTCAGGGTCGCCTGCAGCTGCAGATCCTCAGGCGGGAAACCACTGGTCGTGACCGCTATGATTATATTGCGGGAATCGGAAGCGGGTGTCGTCACCGGTGCCGGCAAGGCGCGTCCGGCATGCGGCGGTTGACTCGAGACGGCCGGCTCCTGGTTGTGGATGATATCGCGCAGCTCGTCGCCGGAGGGTCCCGTTGCGGGTTGCGGCATCATATTGCGCACCAGCAGCGTAACCTCCAGTTCCGCCTGACCTGCATTGGTAACGGTGAGCAGCTCCTCGCCGTAGCAATCCTGGTACATCTCCTTGTAGACCGCGTCGGGATCGACAGCGACGATCGGCGGAATCTGGGCAATGCCCTGCAGAGCGATCGAGAATATCGGATTCACCGGATCGTTGCAGAGCAGATCCAGCGTTCCGGTATACTCGCCCGGCGCCGCGGGTATGAAATCCACCACGACGGTCTCATGCTCGCCCGGCATCAGATCGAAGATGGGGGTGGAGGTCGACCAGGGCGGCGTGGTCTGGAGTTCGGTAACCACCAGCAGGTCGGTGCCAATGTTGGCCACATCCACTTCCAGCGTGGCGGTGTCGTAGTAGTAGATGATGCCGAAGTCCAGTTCAGTCGGGTCGCAGCTGATTTCCGGCGTACCGATAACCTGCAGGGTGACCGGCACCGTAATCAGCGGATCGACCGGATCGTTGCTGGCGACCATCAGTTCAAGATTATAGGTGCCGCCCCCAAGTTCACTGGCGTCGAACGTCACAGTCACCTGGCGGGTTTCGCCGACCGGGACGGTGCCCTCGGTCGGGTCGAAGCTGAGCCAGCTGCTCCAGGCGCCGGTGGTGATCCAGTCGAGTGCGTTGGCGAACAGCTGCAGTGAGGGCGCGGGCGCGTCGATACCGTAGACATTGAATCCGATAAAGGCGACGAAGCCGTTTCCGACCTTCAGGTGCGAAACGGAGCGGTCATAGGTGACAGCGTCCAGAGTGGCGGATGCGATGTTTTCGTACCCGGTGTCGGTCATCCAGGCGAGCCACCCGGAACCACTGTAGTGCCAGATGCCGTAGGTGTTCCAACTGGGCGGCAAACCGAGCGTCAGGGGACTGTTGGGATCAACCACATCAACCGTTACCTCTGCGCCGCCGGTGGCGGTGGAGCTGACGGCAAGCCAGCTGCTCCAGTCGCCCAGATGCAGGTAGCCATGTCCCGACAGGACCCAGGATTCGATTTCGGTGGGATCGAGGACGGTGCCGCCGAAGCGGCCCAGGATGGCGTCGGCGTCAGCGGCGATCGCTTCAGCGACCGAGTTGACGTAGACGTAGTTGTACCCCAATGCCGTCATCGTGTTTTCGAGCTGGATGTTCTCTTCCGGATAGGCGCTGGTGGTGACCGCGATCAGGGCGTCTTCGCTGGCGGGATCCGGGTTGTGCACCCAGAGGTCGTATTCGAGTTCAGCGTCGCCGAGGTTTTCGATCGTAAGAATGTCCGTCGTCTGTTGTCCCTCCAGCAGCACTTTCGCGAAAGAGGCGGGATCCACATTGATCGCCGGATCTTGAGCCAGCGCGACCGGTGTGGTCAGGCGGGTGAGTGATGCGAGTGTCCAGAGTGAGACGCCAAAAACGGTGATGAGAGATCGTTTCCCGTTTTTCATGTTTCCTCCTAATCAATCAGTATTTCTAAGCCATGTTTTCTAATCAGCCGCCTGCCGGTCACCCGCGGCGGTTTCACCTCCGAGCACCGTTCGACATGACGGTGTCGCAGCCGCACCGAGGTCGGCCGCCTGGCTCGAGGTACAAAACAACAATCAGAAGCTATTGTGAATATTGCCGTATATCAGCGCGTATATCAGTATAGTTGAGAAGGACAGCCTGGCAGTAAAGGGCACATCACTGGCCAGACTTTCCTTCTCGATATTAACTTTTTGTGAACAAATAATCAATGGAATTATCCCCTTAACTCTCTTTTCACTTTTCAATGATTTCGCCGTCTGGCGCTTGTGCACCAACCAGATGCCGTCGCCCAGCGGCAGCAGGCTGCGGGAAATCCACTCGTCTGCGTGAATACGAACGCTGATTTCGCGCAGCGCCCTCGTGTCCGCGTCGTTTATCGTTTCGTCCGGGACGTTGCCGCCCCAGAAGATATTGTATGGCAGGAGCAGGCCGCCGGGGTGCAGGAAATTGAGCGTCAACTCGTAATAGTCGAGATAGCTCGCCCTTGTCCGCGTCTAAGAATGCAAAATCAAAGGTTCCCGCCTCCCCCGACGACAACAGCTCCCGCAGCGTATATTCGTAAAGAGCGTCTGTCAGCAGCAATGTGGTGCTGGACATATGATTTCTCTTCTCCTGTACCTGTTCCGGATGGCGGCATTCGAGAATGCTTGCCGAATTTCCGTAAGAAAGATACAGTGCCCGTTCCTCACGAGGTGTGATACGCATCACACTTTTGGCGCAATTGCATAATCTTTAAAGTTGTCCGATTCGTGCAAGCCAACAATCTGCCCACCAGCGGCTGAAGTATGGTTGCGACGTCGCGCAATCATCCACGCCACCACCGCCAGGGCAGTCTCGTCAGGAATAGACAGTGTTGATATTTTCGGTATCTGGGAAGTGCATCTATAGTATTTCCGAGCTAACTATCCTGGAAGCCCAGAATACTCCGAGAAATACTAAAATGTTATGCTCGTCACAACTCTTGAAGACGGACATTCTGAATGAGCATAACTCATAGTTGGGAGGTGCAAATATCGCGGGAAAGAAGGAGGCGCATCGCGGAATTCTGGGGCGTGGATTGAGATCGCATGCACATCACCAATTCCGTGATGTACAAAAAAAGGAGGCCCCCGTATGGGGGCCTAGCAAAACCAAAAGGGGAAGCCGTAGTCCAAGTCATTCGCGTCGAGGTGAATCATATCGAGCCTCGTGTCGCTCGACCGTCAGCCGGTACAATGTGCCGTTGTAAGTCTGACAGGTGACGCATTGACCTGAACGTGGTTCAGAGATATTAATATTGTTGCGTTATCGCAATCAGGTTTGATCTAAACCTATATCTAGGAAAAACGATCAAATTCAAACTAACAATAGCTACAAACTTGCGCTAGCCGATGCTGGTCAGTAATGTCCTTTTACATGCTTTACCTGACGCATCGGTTATAGTATTGCTACCGAAGTGCAAAACCTATACGGTTGTTCTTCCAGCAATACTATTATATGTTGTTTTGCAGGATGACCTGCATCGCAACCGATTGAAGAATCATGAGTTAACAGTTCCTTGGGTGGACCAATGGCGGCTTTCTAAGCCTTGTGCCAAAATCAACTCATGTCAGTTTCCAGCTCTGTGTTCAGAAAAAGTAAAACACACAGACACACAGACGCACAGACACTGTGTTGCAATGCACTTTGGAGAGCTTCTAAGGACGCTTCGTAATTTTTATTTCCTTCCTAAGGCAACTACATCAACTACATAATACTATCTCCTAACTCAAATGTCAACAGAAAAATGCCCTCTCTTAAAAAATAAGGACATTTTGCAAGTACAATGAGCTGATTTTGGGTGATTTGTGACCTGCGATCTGAAGGGGGGATAGAAGGGGACACAGTCCTGAACCGGCTTCCCTGGCCCACCGGCGTGGATGCTCGCCGCCTGGTCAACGGCAGCTTTGAATTATTGCCAGGATTTCTTCAACCAGTCCGTCGCCACCCCCGATTATATCGCCGGTTTCGACAAAATCGTCCCCACCTGCAAAATCGATCACGCGCCCTCCCGCTTCCTGGAGGATCAACGCGCCGGCCGCGACATCCCATGGTCCCAGCCGCGGTTCCCAGAAGCCGTGGAAATTACCGGCGGCGGTATAGCAGAGATCCAGGGCGGCGGAACCGAGCCGCCGGACTCCCGTGCTGACGGTGACGATCCGATTGAAGACCGGCAGATAGACGGCCAGAACCTCCGGCTTGCGGATCGGGAAACCGGTGGTCAGAAAGGCGTCCGCCAGCGGCGGGGAGGGTTCGATTTGCAGCCTGCGTTCATTCAGGTAGGCGCCGTTCCCCGCCACCGCGCTGTACATCTCGCCTGGAATCGGATTGTAGACGGCGCCGGCGAGGAGTTCCCAGCGCTCCTCCCGGCGCTGCGCCAGGGCGACGCTGATGGCGAAATGGGGAATGCCATGGATGAAGTTGGCGGTTCCGTCCAGCGGGTCCACGATCCAGGTGGGCGCGGCGGGACCCAGGTCCTCTCCGGTCAAGCCACCCTCTTCGGCCAGCACGGCCCAATCGGGGTACAGCCGACGCAGATTTCCCACCATCTGCCGCTCCACTTCCAGATCCAGATCGGTGACGAAGTCGCGGGGCGCCTTCTGTTCCACCCGCAAGCCGGAACGGCGGTAGGCGTTCTGCAAAAGCACGCCCCCCTCCCGCAGGAGTGGGAGCAGCTGATCCAATGCCTGGGCGGGATCAACCTGGGACGGCAAGTTTCCTCCCGGGGTAAAGTGGGGCTACTGACGCTTTTCGATCAGTTTCAGGAATTCGGTGCGGGTTTCCGCCGAGTCGTGGAATTCGCCCAGCATGGCGGAGGTGACCATCTCGGAATGCTGTTTCTCCACCCCGCGCATCACCATGCATAGGTGCTTGGCCTCAATGACGACGCCGACGCCGATCGGTTCCAGCTCCTGCATCAGAGTCTGGGCGATCTGCTGCGTCAGCCGTTCCTGGACCTGCAACCGCCTGGCGAACATGTCGACGATGCGGGGGATCTTGCTGATGCCGAGGATCTTGCCGTCCGGGATGTAGGCGACATGCGCCCGTCCGAAAAAGGGCAGCAGGTGATGTTCGCACATGCTGAACAGCTCGATATCCTTGCAGATGATCATCTCGTTGTATTCTTCGGTGAAGATGGCGCCGTTGACCACCTCTTCGACGCTGGTGTGGTAGCCCTGCGTGAGATAGGTCAGCGATTCCTTCACCCGGGCGGGTGTGCGCAGCAGACCTTCCCGCTGCGGATCCTCCCCCAGCTCGACCAGCAGTTGGTGAATGAGTTTTTCCATCACGCCTCCCCGCGGTAGGTGATGATACTGCGATCGGTCTCGAACAGCTTGATTTCGTCCAGTTCCGCGCCGGGGAATGCATCCGCCAGCTCCGCCCAGAAGGCGATCGCCAGGTTCTCGGCGGTGGGATTCTTGCCCGCCAGGAAGGGGACGTCGTAGTTGAGATGCTTGTGGTCGACCTGCTGAATGATGACCGTGTCGATGATCTCCCCCATCTTCTTCAGGTCGATCAGCATGCCGGTCTCGGACGGGATATCCCCCTTGATGGTGACTTCCAGCCTGTAGTTGTGGCCGTGGCCGTGCGGGTTGCTGCACTCGCCGAACAGCTCCGCATTGGCGGCGTCGTCCAGCTCCGGCAGCTGCAGCCGGTGGGCGGCGCTGAATTCGAGGGTGCGGGTGAGATAGATCATAGACGTCCTCATCAGTCAAGTCTCGGTCTCGGGCGTTTCGAATACCGATACCGAGTTCCGATTCCGGCAAAACCTCCTCGGAATTCGGCCTCGGAATCGGGATCGAGGTTCGGTAGGCATACAGAATAGGATATCAATTGGCTTTTGGGGAGGGAATTCTGCCCTTCAACGTCATTCCCGCGCAGGCGGGGATCCAGGAAAATTCAAATGCTCTGAGTCATGTGTGTTGATTATAGTGGCGTTCATGCGGAATACAAAACTACGCTGTACTGGCGATCTTCTCAGACGGATTTCGGGAATTCTTCAGGGAGATTACACTTCAGCGGATGGCTGTAATCGAGGTCGCTGGATTCCCGCCTGCGCGGGAATGACGTGCCTTTCTTTGCTCTTATAAGCCTGATAACCAGGGGGCACCAAATTGCGGGATGGGCTCGGATACAGCTTATCGGTTGAGGCGAGCTTCCGAAAACGGCTTAGTCACCTTTGGTGACACGCTTAGCAGTTTCGCTTCGCAAAACTGCACTATTTAAAGCGATTTCGGACGCCTCATTTTATCAGCATCATCTTACGTGATACAATTCCATCTTGTGTGACCAGGCGGTAGAAATACAGACCGCTGGATAAGTGAGAGCCCCCGGTCGCCCCTGCAGATGCATCAAACTGAACCTGGTGCGTACCTACACTGTAAGCCCCAGCTGCTAGCACGTCCACTTGCTGCCCTAGGATGTTGTAGACAGTCAGCAATACATCCTGGGGATAGGGCAATGTGAATTCGATCGTGGTAGTTGGGTTGAAGGGATTGGGGTAGTTTTGGGATAGGGTGATGGTTTGAGGCTGTGCGTTCCACTGATCTGTATCCACCACCGGCATATACTCCCAGAAGTCCCAGAACTCAGCTACGCCAGGTCCGCCAAAACAGCCCATGTCACAACGCAATGTTCCCTGCGCCGGGGGAAGTGGCCAACCGGGATTATTTGGATCTTCTGTATCATTGTATACAGGATTCGGATCGCCAGCATCGATGCAAGGGGAGGCGGATTGTAATCTGAAATCGCCAGCATCAGGATCTATGAACAGCGGATCCTCATCAATGTTGCCGAGACCGGGATAGCCGTAGCTTATATTTGAGTACTGAATATCGACGAATGTGCTTTCGGGATTCTCCAGAATCAGAAAGTCAGCGGTTTCAGTAGCGAAACGCACGATGCAGTTCTTCATGCGGAGGGTATCTACATTATCATACAGCTCAATCACTTTGCCCTCGTAGTAGCCCTGGGGAGAATCGAGGTCTTCAACTTCAACGCCGGTGATGGTTACATTGTTGAAGTCGATATTCCCGACCTCATTAAAAGCCATCAGGTAACGAAAATTCCAGAAGATGTTCGGTGACAGGCAGCTGACATCATTAATCAAAACATTGGAGAATTCGATGTGCCCGCAACCGTCGACGAAGGAAAGACCATGACCCAGATTTCCGAGATGGCAATTGCGGAAAAGAACGGAATCGGGACCGCCGACAGAGAAACCTGACGCTCTATCTGCAAGGGAATGGTCGTGCAAAGAAACATTATCGAAAATCAGTTTCTCGACACAAGGGGGATTGTGATGATCGAAGACTGCATAGATTCCGGTGCTGTGCGGTGTTGAAATCCACGATGGATCCCAGTAATCCCAGGTGTTGTTGTAGATCTCGATGTTGCGGAATTCCACGCGGTAGGCCGGTTCGTCAGGATAATCAGGGGCAGCTCCATAGCGTATGCCCCTTCCAAGGAATCCCATGTCGGCAGCATTATCAGCCACGAGAATATCTTCAACCAGGTAGTTGCCATTGCCGATACGCAGGCCCGAGGGACCCGCGATTGGTGGTTCGTAGTCTGATTCAACCAGATCGCAACGACGGTATTCATTTCCTGTAACTTCTATACGGGAAACATGATTTACACGGCTGCTGTCATAATCATGAGACGACGTTACCACTACTCCGGACATCGCGAAAATTCCCCATAGCTTAGCGACAACATAGTTATCCTTGACTACAACGCTATCGACAGTAGCGGTACCTGGACCATAACTGGACAACCAGACTAAAAGGCCGGCGTTACCACGGCTGTCCGTTAGATCATTCATGTTTTCAAAGATGTTGTCGAACATGGCCACACGCCTTACCTGGATGTGCTGGAATCTTTCTATCCAGAAGGCTTCGTCCAGATTGTAATAGTCCTCTGTGATGAGGTGGTTGTCGCGGATAGTGATATCTGAAACATCACAATAGGTTTCCGAGTCGAGACCACCACGAAAACTGAGTAGTTTTTCAAGCATCCCCGTGTTGCCGGTCACCAGACAGTTATGGGCTTCCAGGGTGTCGCTGTATATCGATACCAGGTTCAGCGAATACTCGGCAGGGCCTTCAACTTCCGCGAATACACAGGAGTCCAGGAGCGTTTTTGAACTATATGTGACACGCAAAGCCTTGCCGCGAACATTCCTGATTTCCAGATTGCGAAAGGAAGCTTCTCTATTAGACAGACAGTGTATAACGTTGCAAGTACGCCCTTCATGCCAGTTATCGTAGATCCTGCAATCGGAAAGGTGTATCGAGGTGTTGTCCAGACAGGATACGATTTCCCAGTAGTTCTGATCCTCCAATCCGTTGCGGCAATCGTGTATCTTCAAATGGTCGAGCATGATGCAACCTTCATACGCGACGCTGACGGCTGCCCCCCAGTAACGGTTCGGCCAGGGCGCATATTTGCCCGCACCCCGCCGCAGGTCCAGACCGCTGATCCAGCATGTGTCATCATCGCAGAACCTGATCAAAGCCAGGCTGTCCAGGCCGTCGAGAATCGTGCAATCGATATAGTAGTCAGCACCGGTCAACAGATAGAAGGATCCGATGGTCATTCGGCGCGGGACTACTACCTCCTCCGAATAAGTCCCGGGTGCCAGTATCAATGTGTCGCCCGGACCAGCCAGATATGCACCTTCCTGAATGGTGGGGAAGTCGTAGGGGATTATCCAGTATGCGCCCCCCTGAAGAGGGACAAGCAGCAATGACAGCAGGATCAGCGAAAACGCGCGAGTGTACTTCATCTACACTCCTGCAGAACTCAAAATGGATTGAAACCGTCACGAGATAATACTGCGTTTCCGTGACTATTGCGAGCGGGGAGGCTGCCTCTAACCACATACAAGCTTATCGCGGTCGGGGCAAATCTGAATGCATGGATCCCCGCCGACGCGGGGATGACGTAAGGGGGAGAAACAGAAAGGCGCCCCACACCGGGCGCCTCTCACTATAATTTAGCCTGCGACTCTGTCAGACTGCGTCTGAAATCGTCAGACGTGGTTGCTGAAGTCGAATTACGGCCGAAACCGCTCAGTCGCGTCGTCGATGGAGTACTTTTCCCGCCCCTCTTTCGCCTTCTCGATGACCTCGCAGTAGTTGTCGCACCAGGTGGGACGGAAATCCTCGTAGAGGATGCCCATCCTGTCCATGGCGGGATCCTCGGCGAGGCGCACCGCTTCCAGGCGGTTGGAGGTGTCGTGTTCGGTGTCGCCCAGCCAGGTGCACCGATCCTTCCAGCCTTTGAACTGATCGGCCCCGCGGAAGGTCACGCAGGTGGAAAACACCTGGATGAAGGAGAAGCCGCGGTGCCGGATGCCCGCTTCGATCACCTCCACCATGTGCTTGGCGTCGACCGCCAGCGCCCGGGCCACGAAGGAGGCGTTGTAGGCGATTGCCAGCATGGCGGGATTCAGCGGCGTCTCGAAGTTGCCGTAGGTGGTGGTCTTGGTTTTCAGTCCCAGCTCGGAGGTCGGGGACCCCTGCCCTTTCGTCAACCCGTAGATCCGGTTGTCCATCAGGATGTAGGTCATATCGATATTGCGCCTGGCGGCATGCGGAAAATGGCCGGCGCCGATCGAGACGCCGTCGCCGTCGCCACCGACAGCCAGCACCGTCAAGCCGCCGTTGGCCAGCTTGACACCGCTGGCAATCGGCAGGGCACGCCCGTGTACGGCGTTGAAGCCGTAGGCGTTGATATAGCCAGGCAGCCGCGAGGAGCAGCCGATACCGGAGACGATCGCGATTTCGTGCGGCGGAATCTGGAGGTTGGCCAGCGCGCGGGCGAGGGTGTTCAACACGCCGAAATCGCCGCAGCCGGGGCACCAGACCGGTTTCAGGTCCGACTTGTAGTCCTTCGCGATCAGCCTGGTCTCGCTGGCGGGAGCGTCAGTCTGACTCATTGAGCACCTCCTGGATCTTTTCGACAATGCAACCGACGCGGGCGGGCATACCGATGGGCGCCTTGTGCAGCCTGATCTTGTCGATCGGAATATCGATGTGGCTGCGCAGATACTTATAGAATTGAGCCGTGAAGGATGTCTCCACGATGATCAGCTTCCTGCACTTGTTGATGAATTCCTCCACCCGGTCGTAGGCGATCGGATAGATGACCTGCGGGATAAAGGCGGAAACGCTGACTCCCTCCGCGTTCATCATCTGCACCGCCTCCTTGACGGCGCCCTTCATCGAACCCCAGGTGATGATGCCGATGTCCGCCTCTTCCGGCCCGTAGTGACGGGAGAAGTTGAGTTCGCGCCGGATGAACTCGAACTTGCGGAACCGCTTTTCATTGTTCCGCGCCAGGATGTCGAGTTCGGAAGTGGGCCAGCCCTTGTCGTTGTGCTCGATACCGGCCGTATGATACTGCCCTTTCTCCATGCCGGGATAGGTGGTGGGAGAAACCCCGTTCTCGGTGTCGGTGTAACGGACGTAATCCTCCAGCTCCTCCTCGGTGGGAATGTCGCGGCGATAACGCCGGATGAAGCCGCGGGTATCCCCCTCTTCGTAGAGGCACTTCTTGGGGATGGTCTCGATCCGCTGGCCCAGGTACTGGTCGGACATGATCAGCACCGGTATCTGGTATTTCTCGGCGATGTAGAACGCCTCCACCGCGACGTCGAAGCAGTCTTCCACATCGGAGGGAGCCACCACCACGCGAGGGGCGTCGCCGTGAGTGCCGTAGAGCGCCTGCTGCAGGTCGCCCTGGGTGGTCTTGGTCGGGATGCCGGTGGAGGGTCCAACCCGCATCGCGCTGAGCAGCACCATCGGCAACTCGGAGATAGCGGCCAGGCCGATCATCTCGCTCATCAGGGAAACGCCGGGGCCGGAGGTGGCGCTCATCGCCTTTTTGCCGGCGAAGGAGGCGCCGATCACCATGCCGATGGCGGCGATCTCATCCTCCACCTGCACCATGCGGCCGCCGTAGCGGGGCAGCTCGCGTCCCATCATCTCCATGATTTCGGAGGAGGGAGTGATCGGGTAGCCGGCGAAGAAGTCGAGCCCGGCGTAGAGTGCGCCCAGCCCGATGGCATCGTTGCCGGACAGCATGATCTTGGGTTCGCCTGGCGTGTAGACGAACTTAGGCAGGCTGTCGCGATCCTCGACATTGGCTTCCGCCCACCTGGTGCCGATGGCGAGCGCGTTGATATTGGCCTCGACGACGCTCTCTTTCTTTTTGGCGAACTTCTTGCGGATCGCGCTTTCCAGGCCGCCCATTGGCAGATCGAACAGCGTCTGAAGGATGCCGAGCATCACGATATTCTTGGCCAGCGGGGTGCCCGCCTCCTCAACCGCCAGCTTCTTGAAGGGGACCCGGATCAGCCGGTGCGCGGAGAGATCCTCGATCGGCACCTCATCGAGCGGCGTTTTGTCGTCCTCCTCCATCAGGATCACGGCCCGCTCCGCCAGCGGGTACTCGCTGCGGAAACGGCCGAAGTCTTCCCAGTTGAAGACGATCAGCACTTCCACCAGGTCGCCGTGCGAGTAGAGCTCGTCGGAGGAAAGCCGGACCTTCGAAGAGGATTCGCCACCGCGGATCTGCGGTCCGAAGCTCTTAAGCAGGAAGCAGTAGAGACCTTCAAGCGCGGCGGCCGCCGTGATCAGCTCCCCGGCGGAGACAACGCCGTCGCCACCGCTGCCGATCATCGCTATGGTCAGTTCTTTTTTCTCCAAGGTGTATGCCTTTGCTTAGCTATAGACCGGCTCACCGCGATGAGCCGGCTCAATTGAACATGTAAGTCCTGTAATTTCAATCCGACATCTGATCAGCGATGGTACATCGTCTGTTCCAAATGCCGGCTGGAACGCTGCTCAAAGAGTCCGCGTTCCAGATTATATATCGCGCAGGCCCGCCAGCAGCTTAATCTCACCCGCCCATTTTTCGTCGCCGTTCGGAGTTTCCAGGATCTTGGGTGTTGTCGCGAAACGGGGATCGCTCATCAGCAGGCGAAAAGCTTCCAGGCCCAGTTCCCCTTCGCCGAGGTTGGCGTGACGGTCAACCCGGCTGCCGAGGATTTTTTTAGAATCGTTGACATGAAACAGCGCCAGGCGTTCGAGACCGATACGGGTGTCGAATTCCGTCCAGGTGGTCTCCCAGCCGGCGGCATCGTTGATTTCGTAACCGGCGGCGAAGGCGTGGCAGGTGTCGAAGCAGATCGAGAACCGTTCCGGCTGTTTCACCTGTGCGATGATGTCCCGCAGGTGCTCGAAGCGGTAGCCGAGGTTCGTGCCCTGGCCGGCGGTGTTTTCCAGTGCGACCTTCACGTCGTCGAAGTCCAGTTCCGCCAGTACTTCGTCGAGGCTGCCGGCGATCTCCGTGATCCCCCACTCTTCTCCCTCTTTGAGATGCGAACCGGGGTGCATCACCACCTGGCCGATACCGAGCTGGTGAGCACGGCGGAGTTCATCGGCGAAGGCCGCTTTCGACTTGCGGCGATTGTCCGGGTCGGGGGTGCAGAGGTTGATCAGGTAGGAGTCGTGCGTGCAGGCGAAGTGAATGCCGTTTTGCGGCAACAGTTCCCGGAAGGCGGCAGCGGTTTCCGGCGGAATGGCGGGTGAACTCCAGCGGTTCTGATTACGGCTGAAAATCTGGATGGCGCTGCAGCCTATCTCCCGGCCGCGTGCCGGTGCGCGGTCGACCCCGCCGGCGGTGGAAACGTGCGCTCCCAGCATCAGCGCTCACTCCACTGTTTCTGCAGCTGTTCCAGTTGTTCCAGCTGGCGACGGGATTCAGCCAGGTGCAGCTCGAGGCCCTGCCCCGCCGGTTGCTCCTGAACGGTGGTCAGAAAAGCGAGGCGTCGTTTTTCCGCGGTAAGCAGAACCGCCAGCAGACCCGGTCCGCCCTGTCGCCGCTTGTGCCGGCGGGAGTAAGCATCCAGATCGGGATAGATTTGATCCCAGCTGGCGAGGTGATTCAGGTAGCGGACCACGATGCGGCGTTCTCGCGCCGACTCCGGCTCGGAGGGAAAATCCTGCGCCAGCTGCTCCAGCCACTCCCGGCGCTCGGTGCCGATGCCGGTCAGCATGGCGACGGCTTCCGGACGGACGGTGGCGGGCAGGTTCAGATTGCGCTGCAGGAAATCCAGCCAGGGCAGCGACTTGCGCAGGAAGGTGGCTTCCAACCAGGCGGTTTCCGGAGGCGCCAGCTTCTCGATGACATCAGGGGAAAGAAAGCCTGCGGTTGGCCGATCCGCTGTCTCAGCAGTTGAAGAGACGGGGTCCGCCTGCGAATGAAACTCTGGATCTTGCGATACCATGTTCAGCTGCTTTTGGCTCGTTCGTTGTCGGGAAACGGAGGAGCCGGGCGTTGAATTGATACTTCAGGGCGGGAGGCGCTGTCAACACTGGTTCCGCGGCCTCCATCCCGTGTTACG
The DNA here is from genome assembly GCA_964517435.1 of uncultured Bacteroidia bacterium. Lineage (GTDB taxonomy): Bacteria > CAIWAD01 > CAIWAD01 > BS150m-G50 > BS150m-G50 > BS150m-G50. Next base: position 80,824 of record CAZFEC010000007.1, read on the forward strand.
TAAAGGACATCAATATAAGAGTATCGCACAGGTGGTCAAGTTAAATCAGGCTGGAGTGGAGGTTTTGGGAAGGTTGCGGACAGCCGGCGGCCATGCTCGCGAAGCGGCTGTCAGAGCCTGTTGACGGCAGCCAATCTTCAGACAACCCGCGGGAGGATGACTTTGTCCGGGGATTTTCCTAATATGAATTGAACGAGAACCACATAGTGTTTCATTCCTGACGCTACAGAGACAGTTCCGGAGTGCCGGATGAACGCCCCCGATTTCGCAGCCGCGGCCGCAGCGGTGATCGACTCGCGACATACCACCGTCTTTACCGGCGCCGGCATCTCGGTGGAGAGCGGTATTCCACCCTTCCGCGGGCCGGACGGCCTCTGGAGCCGCTACGACCCCGCTTTGCTGGATATAAGCGGTTTCCGGGCCCGTCCGGAGGAGTCCTGGCCGCTCATCAAGGAGATCTTCTACGATAACTTCGGCCAGGCGCAGCCCAACCGGGCGCACCTGCTGATCGCGCAGCTGGAAGCGGCGGGACAGGTGCAGGCGGTGATCACGCAGAACATCGACAACCTGCACTATGAGGCCGGCAGCCGGCGCATCTTCGAATTTCACGGCACTTCCCGCCTGCTGCTCTGCGAGAACTGCGGTCGCGAGCTGGAGGCGTTTACGCCGGGGGGAGACGGGCTGTCGGAGCTGTTTGACCTCATGCCGCCGCGCTGTCCGGAGTGCGAAGCCATTCTCCGGCCAGCCTTCACCTTTTTCGGGGAACCGGTGCCGGAACCGGCCGCCTCGCTCAGCTTCCAGGAGGCGGAGCTGGCCGATCTCTTTCTGCTGATCGGGACCACTGGTTCCGTGGTGCCGGCGGCGCAGATCCCCGTGCTGGCCAAGGCGGCGGGCGCGCGCATCATCGAGATCAACCCCGAGCCGTCGGAATTCACCGGCCAGATCAGCGACATCTACCTGCCGGGCCCCGCCACCACCATGATGGAGGGGCTGGTGGAGGCGATGTAGCTACGGGGTCGGACCAAATTAGGTTGTTGTTTTTAATGCACTAAAGTAGAGATTTAGTCTATTTCGCTCATATATAACTGTTTTTCAATTAATTAATTGTCAAGCTGCGGAGACCAACGGGTGGCATGCCGTTTCTACACACACTCAGCGCGTGGTTTCCACACTGCAAGTAATTCAAAGGCATTAAGCTATAGCGAACAATGAGTCGACAGTGAAACTGGAACTCCACCCGATCGGCATCATCCACACTCCTTTCGACGACCCGGCAGGGATGCCGATCCAGCCGGCCGGCGCAGCGGGCATCCAGGGCAGAATTGAGATCTTCCCTCAGTTCAGCGGGGGATTACGGGATCTGGAGGGATTTTCGCACATCACCCTCATCTACCATTTCCATCGATATGAGGGATATAAGTTGATCGTGACACCTTTCATGGATACAGAGCCGCGGGGGCTCTTCGCCACCCGCGCGCCGCGACGGCCCAACCCGCTCGGCCTCTCGACCGTGAAGCTGATCGCCGTCGAGGGAAACATCCTCCGCATCGAGAATCCCGACATACTGGACGGCACGCCACTGCTGGACATCAAGCCGTACGTGCCGGATTTCGACGAACCGACCGACTTCCGGCTGGGCTGGCTGGAGCAGGCGCGGGAGCGGGTGAGGCGGAAGAAGTCGGATGACAGGTTTGAGTGAGGCTTGGATGAAATACTCCGGTACTGTAATCTATCGCCACCGGCAGATGGCCAGGGAGATGTTGTTCGCCATCGCGCTGGTGCTGCTGCTCGTGCTGACCCTGACGACCGGCGAGTATCACTGGGGCTGGTTCCTGTTCACGATTGGTCTGCTGGTCGGCTTCGCCCTGCTCTTCGGATCGCTGACCGTGGTGATCGACACGGAAATTCTGCTCTGCTATTTCGGCGTCGGCCTGTTCCGGAAGCAGTTTCAGCTGGCGGAAATCACCGCCGCGGAAACAGTGCGCAATCGCTGGTACTATGGCTGGGGCATCCGTCCCACCCCGACCGGCTGGATGTTCAATGTCAGCGGTCTGTACGCGGTTGAGCTCACACTGAGCGACGGCAGGCGGTTCCGGATCGGGTCCGATCAACCTCAGGTACTGGAACAGGTGATCAGGCAGAGTATCGGCCGGACTTGATTTCCTCCTAGAGGATGGCACAAATACCTCAGCCAGAATAGCTGGGTAACCTGGAGAAATATGAATACACCCGCTGACGACCAGACCGGCGCCCCGCAGCTCGACGGTAAATCGCAGAAGATCCGCCGCATGTTTTCACTCGTCCCGGAGACTTACGAGCGGGTCAACCATGTCATCACGCTGGGATTCGATATCGTCTGGCGCCACCGCTTGACGCGGATCGCCGCCGCGCAAGCCGCCGCCGGCAACTGGGTCGACATGTGCACCGGCACCGGGGAGGCGGCGGTGTACCTCCAACAGCTGGCCAAGCCAGGCACGCGCGTCTGGGGCGTCGATTTCACACCCGGAATGCTGACCGAGGCGCGCCGCAAGGAGGCCGCCGCACCGATCAGTTTTGTCGCCGCCGACATCAAGGCGCTGCCATTCGCCGACGACAGCCTGGACCTGATCACCATGTCCTTCGCCACCCGCAACATCAACCTAGACCGCGAGACGCTGGTACGCAGCTTCGCCGGCTACTGCCGCGCGCTCAAGCCGGGAGGCTGCTTCTGCAACCTCGAGACAAGCCGTCCCGGAAATGGCTTTGTCCGCCGCTGCAACGACCTCTACATCAAGCTGCTGGTGAAGAGCAGCGGCGCCTTCATCTCCGGCAGCGAGTCGCCGTACGTCTACCTGGCGCGGACCATCCCGATGTTCTACCGGGCCGAGGAACTGCGCGAGATATTACTCGAAGCCGGTTTCAGCCGGGTGACCTTCAAGCGGATGCTCTTCGGCGCCACAGCGATTCACATAGCGCAGAAATAGTAACGCCGGGGTCGGACCTGATTAAGTTTTTGTTATTACGGCAATAAAGCCGGAAATACAGCCAATTCCGGCCCTTACATGGGCATTTTTCAGGCGAAAAACGACAATCACGCAAAAGGGAGACATATTATGTAGTCGCTTCTGAAAAACGCCATTCTGCCTCAAACGAGGCCGTATGATCTCGCCG
>CAZFEC010000008.1:0-80580 GCA_964517435.1 uncultured Bacteroidia bacterium
ATCAAGTCTATCTGTCGGGTTAAACGAAATTCTTTTCAAGAATGAGTATAATATCCGGGATAATGATGAACTGCCGGAACGGGGTGATGTCTGGCACGATCCCGCTCTGGAAGGCCAGCGTCCTCTGCTCGAAGGGACTGAAACCATTGGAACCATGCTCCAGCACGCCGGATACAGAACTGCCTGCGTAGGCAAGTGGGGACTGGGCGGTCCCGAATCGTCGGGCCATCCTAACCGGCAGGGTTTTGACCTTTTCTACGGATATCTGTGTCAACGAGTAGCCCACAACTACTACCCCAGCTATCTGTGGAAAAACCAGGAGATGGATTTGCTGGACAATGAGCCTTTCTCTCCTCATCAGAGATTTCCCGCAGACGCGGACCCGAATGATCCCTCGGTTTATTCTCCATATTCCGGCAATGATTACGCACCTGACCGCATGATTGAAGAAATCCTCGGCTTTATTCAAGCCAATCAAGCGGGACCATTCTTTCTTTACTTCGCCTCGCCGGTACCGCACGTCGCTCTGCAGGTGCCGGAGGATGCCCTTCGAGAATACCTGGGTGAGTTTGATGAAGCGCCCTACCTGGGCAATAAAGGCTACCTGCCGCATCAACATCCCAGATCAGCCTATGCAGCAATGATTTCGCGGTTGGACAAAGACGTCGGACGCATACTCTCCCAGCTGGATGAACTGGGGCTGGCTGACAACACCCTGGTTATCTTCTCCAGCGACAATGGCGCCACCTTCACCGGCGGTATGGACCGTGAGTTCTTCCAGAGCAATGCGCCCCTGCGGGGTGGTAAGTGCGAGGTCTTTGAAGGTGGCATCCGAGTACCCATGATCGCCCGGTGGCCGGGAGTAATCCAGCCCGGATCGACGTCGAGTCACATCTCCGCTATCTGGGACATCATGCCGACTCTGGCTGAAGTATCCACGGGCAGCTGTCCGGAAGATGTTGACGGTATCAGTATTCTGCCAGCCTTGAGGGGAGATCCGATGCCTGACGAACACGATCATCTCTACTGGGAGTACTTCGGTCGTCCGGCTCAGGCGGTGCGCATGGGCAAATGGAAAGGTATACGGCGCTACGACCAGCTGATGATTCCGCAGCCCATTGAACTATATAATCTGGATGAAGATCTTGGCGAGACGATGAATGTTGCAATCCATAATCCCGAAGTGGTGAAGGAAATTCGTCAGGTTATGGATTCCAGATCGCCCTCCTTCCACCCGGATTGGAATTTTGAATGAAGGGATTTACACGGTTATCGAAGCGATCGCGAAGCTGTGTCAGCCCGGTACGCTCTTTATCTACTGAACCGCGGAAATCCGCAGCGTCCAGGCGTGGTCGGCCGGCGGCGCTTGCCTGACGGCCGCCGGAATCCGTGCGCTGAAGCCGTCGCTATCCCCCTGCCAGATGAGATCACCCTCGCTACCGAGCAGTGAGACTGTGGCGTTGTCAGTGGGAAACACCCCGTTCACCCGCACGCTGGCAGGCAGCACGCTTTCTCCCTCTCCGGCCAGATAGATCGCGTAGACCGATCCGTCCGCCACCTTTTGCGTCAGGCAGATGTTATCGGCTTTATACGGTGCAATCGCTCTGGTTGCGTAGATCGCCTCGGAGTTTACATCCATCCATGCCCCCACACCGGACAGAAGCGTATAAGCCTCCTTGTGCCAGGTGCCGTCCGGACCGGGGGCGATGTTCAGCAGCAGGTTCCCCCCTTTGGCCACGATGTCCACCAGCAGGTGCACCGTCTCATGCACGCTCTTGTAGCGCGCGTTCGGTACCCAGGACCAGCCGCCGCCGGCGATGATGCAGGATTCCCAGGGATAGGGGAGTTCCTTTTCCGGCACCCGGTTTTCAGGTGTGAGGTAGTTCTGGTTCTTGCCGTAGACCGCGCGATCCACCACGATCAAACCGGGCTGCTTCCGCCGTGCCTTGACCACCAGATCATCCATACGGATGTCCTGGTTGATGAAGTGATGTTTGAGATATCCCAGCGGCACCTCTTCGAGCCGATCCAGATACCACTTCCTGATCCGCTCCGGATCGGCTTTCTCAACCCAGCCGCCATCGAGCCAGAGGATGTCCATCGGGCCATAGTCGCTCAACAGCTCCATGATCTGGTTGTGGGTGAACTGGATATATTTATCCCAGCGCTCCGGATAGAGTTCCGGATCGTAGTTGACATTGCGGTCCCGGGGCGGATAGTAGGGATACCAGTAGTTCTCGCAGTGCCAGTCCGGCTTCGAGAAATAGGCGCCGGTCCACATCCCCTCCGCGCGGAAAGCGTCGAAAATGGCTTTAGCGATATTGGCCCGGGGATGGCTGTGGAAGGCACAACCGGGATCGGTGACCTTGTAGTCGGTTTCCCGGGTGTCAAACATGCAGAAGCCGTCGTGATGCTTGGTGGTGAACACCACGTAACGCATACCGGCTCCGGCGGCGGCTTCAGCCCAGCGGACGGGATCGAACTCCACCGGATTGAAAGTCTCCTTCAACGCCTCGTACTCCCGCTTGTAGGCGAAGTAGTCCTGGGGATTGCTCCCGGCGCGGCGTTCACACCAGCCGTAGTCCTCGGGACAGAGTGACCAGGATTCCACGATGCCCCACTGGCTGTAGGCGCCCCAGTGCATCAACAGACCGAACTTGAGATCCTGCCAGCACTCCAGTTTCTCCAGTACGAGCGGATCGGTTTCCGGCACATAGCGGCTCAGATCCTCCGCTTCGGCAAGCATGATGTTTCCCATAAGTGCAATAATCCCCAGTAACAGAACGGTTGACCTCATCGTAGGAGTCTCCTTCTCAGTCGGTACCTTTGCTATTTAAAGACCATCACTTCATCGCAGAAAATCCAGGCGTCGCCGCCCGCGCCATGGTGCCAGGCGGGGCACCACTTGATGCTCGTGGCCTCCAGGCGCACATAACGGACCGGGTGTGCCGGGAAACTGCACTCGAACCGTTCGAAGAAGGGATCAGCACGTTTGGCTGGATTGCGTGGTAACAGAGTAGCCTCCGCTTCCCAGGTTTGACCATCCAGGGATGTGAACCAGCGAACCTCTGTCGGCAACCAGACCCAGGAGGCTACCACCTGCAGGAAGTCGGCCGCCAGGTGGCTGACCGGGCGTACCTCCTCCAGGTCGACCGTCAAGGCCATATCGACCGCCTCCCAGCCGAGCCAGCTGTACCAGTAATCGTTGATTCCCTTGATCCCGTCGACCAGGGTGGCGGTGCCGTTGGCGGGATACTTGGGATTGAACGGCTCCGCCAGCTGCACCGGCTTGTCCAAAGCCAGATGGTAGGCCATGCCGTCGGTGAAGAACCTCAGCATGTCCTCTCGGTAGGCTGTGGGTGAGTAACTGCGCTCGCTGATGGCGGTGTATCCACCGGCGTTGCAGGCGGCTGTGAATTCCTCCAACCGTTCTTGCCACTCGTCCCGCACTTGCCAACCTCCGGTGGGAGCCGCTTCAAACAAACCGGACTCGCCGGCGCCGAAACGCTTGGCCTGTTCCAGTCGGGCATAGGTGACCGGCTGACTGACCTCACGCACTCGCGCCAGCAGCTCCGGTTGCCCCTCCACCGCCCGCTCCGCCGCCGCGAGTATCTCCTGTGCGGCGAGCAGCGTCTCCGGCTTCAGCCAGTCGTCGGCCGCGAGCGCCGGGTTGCCGTAAATCCCGAGACCAGCACCAGAGACCAGCAGGCTTGACTGCCGCAGGTCGAAGTAGCTGCGCAGCTGCCCGGCAGCCTCTCCGTAGCGACCGCGGAGGAAATCGTCGATCAGGGCTTCTACGTCACAGTCGGGATCCCACAGCAGATTGGCGATGACGTATTGCTTCAGTTCGGAGAGATCGCTCTTCGCGTTGCCGCTGCCCTGTTGGAACATGAGCTGGACATCGTGATCGCGAAAGAGCTGGATGTTGGGCTGCAGCACATGGAAGTTCGGGAAAGGAGAGACGTAATGCGTGAACTGTACCACATAGTCCCAGATCATCAGGTTGTCGGTCAGCGCCGACCACTGTTCGATGTCCCGGAGGAAGTCGGCGTTGCGCTCGCCCGCGGCCAGCGTCTGCGCGCGGTCGCACTCGATGCTGCAGAGACAGATGTTGACGTTCGGGGCGGGTTTCAGGTCCCGCGGTGCGTGGCGGGTGTAGGAGTAGGCCAGGGTGGAGATGGTATGGTCGGGAAACTCCGCCGCCAACCGGTTTACGAACTTGATCAGCGGTCCCGCCTGGCTGCCATGCCTATCGACCAGCGCCTGGCAGTCGGCGCACTGACAGGCACCGTGGCAGTCGTTCTGGGACACCGACCAGCAGCGCGCCTCCGGGCGCTTGGCCATTCGATCGCGTAGTCCCACGACCACGATCTGAAAGACATCCTCGTTCGTCAAACAGAGCTGCAGGTTGGGCAGCCGCTGTCCTTTAATCTCGGAGAAGTACTCCGGATGCTCATCAAAGTACTCTTCCGGCGGCACGAGAGCGAAAAAGGTATGCACGAACATGCCCCAGAAATCCTCGCGATGGGCGCGGGAATGCACGCCGTGCCAGTCGCACCAGGCCTGGTCCTCCGCGCCCGGTAGATGCACCCAGCGTACCGGAAAGGCGGGGCGCCGTCTTTCGCTGAGTCGGGGCAGGGCGAAGGGGCGTTTTTCCGGTATGAAGGTCGACCCCGGCACATAGCTGCGCAGGCCCAGCTGCTCCTCCAGGAAGGCATAGATGCCGTAAAGGGTGCCGAGTTCCGGACCGCCGATGAGCAGCCGGTTGGCACTGGTGCTTTCCCAGAGAAAGGCGCCGGACGGGAGGTCCGGATCGAGGGCGGCCGCTTCCTCACCCCAGCCGACCACGATCTCAACACCGGAGCAATGCACTCCTTCCGTGCCGACTGGTAGTTCGACGCCGGTTGCCGCCGCCAGGTAGCGCTGCAGCTCCTCCGCGGCGTGGCGGGTCAGCGAATTATTTACCGCCAGCAGGATGCGACCGTCACCATGCCCCTCTGCTATCCATGGCGATTTAGGTATGGCGCTGCATCCTGACAACAGCAGCGCACCTGAAATAGTGAAGAGCAGGATCACAACAGGTTTTCGCGAGAGTTTCATTATTCCTCTTCCTCCGACGGGTGTTTTTTACCCCTGTAGTACTTCACAGGCCCGTCCAACTCTATGGCCAGGACCGTAACTTCACTATCCAGTGACTTCTCCGGCAAGTCAATGTAGATAATTCCCGGGACATCGCTCCAGGACAGCTTCATTTTGATATCCCAGCTCAGGCTGTCCACTCCGCCGACAACCCGGATGTTCTCCACACTGTTCACTATCCCTTTGAGCGCCAGCGGTCCGATGGGTTTGTGCGTGACATACAGGTAGAGGGTGCTGTGATCCGGTGACAGGGCTGTGGGGCCATAGTAGTGACCGGGCGGCAGACCCGCCTGTGTGCCGTAGATAGCTTCGGCGTGCTTACCGGTCCAGCGTCCCAGTTCTTCCAGGATCTGCACCTGCTCCTCGCAGATGGTGCCATCCGCCCGGGGGCCGATATCCAGCAGCAGGTTACCACCCATGCTGATGCAGTCCACCAGAATCCTGATAATCTGGTTGGTGGACTTGTAATTGCGGTCATCGGGCTGATAACCCCAGGAGTCGTTCATAGTCAGGCAGAGTTCCCAGTATGGATCCCGCGGTGGCGTGATGGGAACACCCTGTTCAGGCGTGGAATAGTCACCATAACCCTGCAGACGCGAATTGATCACAAGGTTGGGATTGTCCCGCAGCAGCATACTCCTGATTTCCGTGGCCCGCCAGCGCTCAGCTGACTGCTCCCAGTCACCGTCAAACCAGAGGAGGTCAGGTTGAAAGAGCCGGGAAAGTTCCTGGATCTGAGCGTGGTTCGAACGGTTGAAGGACTCCCAGCGCTCGGGATCATCCTCGTAGCGCTTCTCGGTGCGGGTGTGATTTGGATAGTCGGGATCGGACCAGTCGATAAGCGAATAGTACAGACCTACTTTCAGCTCCGCGCTGCGGAGAGCTTCGACAAAGGGGTGAAGGAGGTCACGTCCCGCTGGAGTTCTGCTGACTACATTCAGATCGGTCGCTTCACTGTGCCACAATGCCACACCGTCATGGTGCTTTGATGTAAGCACGGCGTAGCGCGCGCCGCTGTTTAGTATCAGATGGGCCCACTGCTGCGGATCGTAGCGCGCAGCGGTGAATCCGTCCAGTTGCTTCATGTAATCCGCGTGGGAAATGTGCCCGTTGTAAAAGGACCAGGACTCACCGATGCCTTCCACAGCGTAAATCCCCCAATGGATGAAGATGCCCAGCTTGGCTTCGCGGAACCAGCGCAACCGCTCGGTTTCCGCCGAGCGCTCTTCCGGTGCGGCTATGGCGCCGGCTGCGAGGGCGCCGCCCAGGAGCAGGAGTGTGAGAATTTTCAAGGTGACCCTCTGGAGTTTGATGTTGCCTGTTACAGCGAAAGCGAGCAATTGGTGTAGACAAAAAATCAGCTGATTTTTTACTTTATATTATAGAATAACGCACACTGGCGTAATCCTGAAGTTGAATTTATGCGTTCCGTTCTGTGTACACAGCTTAGAAACCCAGCGGAGATCTTTCGTGAAATCAGCACGTTTTATTGCGACTCTGATTTGTGTCTTCCATTAGTCACATCCTTGAGTGATACTGCTCAGGCAACCCCGAACGTGGCTGGAATTGAAAGTTCTGGAAGTCAATCCTGTAGACAGGTTGAGAATCCGGAGCCGTTCCGCAATTATCCGCAGATGCCCGGATGGCCCAATTACATGGGGTTGTCAACTTTCTTCCCCATGGAAGAATCCCTCCTGTTCGACATCGCCGCCGCCACTGTTTCCTATCAGCTGCCGAAGTTGCTGTTCATCACATAATTGAAAGTCGCGCGCCATGGTAAAAATGAAAACAGGCTGGAAACTACCGCCGCTGGCTCTGCCGGTGGCCCTCCTGGGAGCGACTGTTTCCGGCAGGCCGAATTTCTTTACTATCGTGTGGTTCAACATGCTCCAGGATGACCCGCCACTCATCGGCGCGAGCATGAGCCGGAACCGCTACACCAAACAGGGCATCAAGGAGCATAAAACCTTCAGCCTCAACATTCCCTCCTCACCCCTGGCCGAGATCGTGGATTACTGCGGGTTGTACTCAGGCGCGCAAGTGGATAAAGCGCCGCTGTTCGATGTTTTCTACGGCGAACTCGAGACTGCGCCGATGGTGACGGAATGCGCGTTGAACATCGAGTGCAGGCTGGTTGAGGCGAGGGCCTTCAAGACCACGGAGCTGATCATAGGTGAGATCGTCGAGGTCTACTGCGAGGAGAAGTATCTCACCGGCGGGAAGCCGGATTTCGAGAAGATGGACCCGATGATATTTTTCATGCCGGAGGGGCCTTATTTCAAGGGGGGCGAATTTCTGGCGCAGGCTTACGAGGCGGGCCGGAACTATCGCAGACGTGATACACAGCACCCGGCGGAGTGACGGCGCGAACGGCCGGTGCGGCAAGAGGAAGTGAAATTATGCGGTATCTGAATGCGCTGGGTGTATTGACTCTGGTGATCGTCTTCAGTCTGGTTCTCCAGGCCGGGTCCGGGAAGGCTGCGGCACCGGAGGACCAGACGGGGATACGCCTGGCGGACCGGATCCGTATCGCGGAAGCGTACCGGATCGCTGAGCAGCTGCGGGAGGAACTCTGGACCGGCTGGAGTGAAGTGCCTTTCGTCGTCCTGCTGGTCACACCGGAGCGGGAATTTCTCCTGCATCATCCCCATCCCTCCGACGACTTTATCCCGGCCGGCTACGACTCGTTGCTCGAATGCGAGGTGCTGACGCGTGAACGGATCTTCGGTCTCAACTTCCTGGCCACCTTTCCCGCCGTGGGTGGCGTGCCGACCGTAGTGATGGGGCTGCCGGAGAACACGGGAAAAACATCGACGGCCTGGACCGTTACGCTGCTCCACGAGCATTTCCACCAGCTCCAGAACTCACGGTCCGGGTACTACGCCGCCGTGGACTCACTGGAGCTGTCCGGCGGTGACCGGACCGGGATGTGGATGCTCAACTACCCTTTTCCCTACACTTCGGCCCGGCTCGGAGAACAGTACGCTCAGATGTGCACCCGGTTACTTCAGGCGCTCCAATCCCTGGATACGCATGACTGCGCCGAGCGGGTCACCGCCTACCTCCAGGCACGCAAGACACTCACCGGCGCCCTGGATCCCGCGGACTACCGATACTTCTCCTTCCAGACCTGGCAGGAGGGAGTGGCACGCTACACTGAGTACCGGATGGCAAAGCTGGCCGCGGAAAAGTATATGCCCACGGCGGATTTCCAGGCACTGGCTGACTATACCACCTTGCAGTCCTGCGCTCAGAGCATTCTGGAGGGCACCCTGACGGAATTGGAACAGCTGTCACTCGCGGATTACGGCCGCGTTGCCTTTTACCCGGTGGGCGCCGGCGAGGGGCTGTTGCTGGACCAGGTGAGCCCGGGCTGGCGGGGGCATTACTTCACGGAGTGGTTCGACCTGGAGATTCTGTTCCGGCCCCGGGGAGAGTAGCCGGGGGGTGGATTGAAAGTAAAGGAAGCGCCTGAACCACGACGAGTACAGCCCTGTTTGAAGATTCGGAATCTGGAGGACTTAATCGCGTTCTTATGATTCTACTCCCTAAACTCGCTCTCCTGATTCTGCTTACCGGTCTGATCGTCTCAGCAGTGCGCTTCCTCATCGTACCCGCTATCGACCGGATCTCTCTGGCACTGCGCTTCGGCAGCAAAACCAGAGGGCAGATCCTCGGTTATGTGACCAGCCTGCCGGAACTGGTTATAGTCGTCTCCAGTGCCGCCGCCGGTGTTTTCGCCGCCGGTTTCTGGAACATCGCCTCCTCGAACATCATCAACATAGTGCTCTTCCTCGGCGCGGTTGTTATCTTTCGGCAAAGCCGGGATCTGCAGAGGACCGCCTTTATCGACGAAATCTCATTCGGCCTGTTCTCGGTGATCCTGCCGCTGGCGTTGTACGCGCTGAATGTTCAGGGTTCGGTATTCACGGCCGCGAGCCTGTTGGTTGTATTCGTTGTCTACAAGATGCTGGATCGCCGCTTGAACCGGAGGACGGTTGAGACGACGACCTCCGGTCCAGTTTCGGTGAAACTGTTCCCCGCGCTGTTGAGCCTGGTGAGCGGAGTCATCCTCATCGTGACGGCCGGCTGGTTTCTGGGCGTAGTAGCCGCGGAGCTGGTCGTCGAACTGGGCGTATCGGCCTGGGCGATCGGCTGGATCCTCGGCTTCACCAGCTCACTGCCGGAGCTGAGTGGCTTCTTCGTGATCTTCCTGAAGTACAAAAGAGCCGGCACCCTCGCCGGGATCGATGATACCCAGGAGGCGTTGGATACGCTGGTGGCGTCGAATATGTGCAATCTGGGGGTGATCCTGCCGGTTGGGGTGATGGTGGTTTCACTTCTGAGATGATGATGGGGAAGATATAGGCTCGGTACTCGGGTATTCGATTGAGTAATCGTGGAAACTTGTTGTGACGTTCATTCGCCTTTTGCAGAACCGGTATAACGGGGATGCAAAAGATCGGCCTCGGTATCGGGTATTGAGATTGAAATCGATCCCGATTCCGATCCCGATATCCGATTGATATTCGATCTCTTAAAAGGCTTGTCCATGTACGAAAGTTCCAAAACCCGTTCCGTGCGCGGCCCCGATTTCGAGGCGACCTATCTCGCCGGGACGGTGCTGGACATCGGTTCCGGGCGCGACGTGGTGGTCCCCCATGCGCAGCCCTTCGATCAGCAGGAGGGAGACGCCAACCGGATACTGCATTATCTCGAACCGGGCAGCTTTGACACCGTGCACAGCAGCCATTGTCTCGAACACATGCTGGATGCCGAGCAGGCGCTCCAGGACTGGTGGCAGCTGGTCAAACCGGGCGGGCACCTGATCATCGTCGTACCACACGAAGACCTGTATGAACAGGGCAAATGGCCTAGCATCTTCAATCCGGATCACAAAACCACCTTCAGACTCAATTCCAGCCGGACCTGGTCGCCCCGTTCCTTTGACCTCTATGACCTGGTCGGGTTGCTGCCCGGAGCGAAGATTGTCGCCGCGGAAGTTCAGGACGACGGCTATAAACACGACCTCCAGAAACTGGACGCGGAGACTCCTGATGCAAAGACGATCCGGTTGATACATATGGAACTGGTCCGTCAGCTGCTGCACAAGGAGCTCGCTTCCCTCCCGTTGCTGGATGAACTGAATCTGTTCTTCGCGAGTCTGGGCGCCTGTGTCGATCAAACCCTGGGATCGGCCCTGGCGCAGATACAGGTTATTGCCCGCAAGCCGACCATTGCGTAAACGGTTTTGAACATGCAACCGTACTGTATCACATCGAGCAGGAACAAATGACAGCCTCAATCCCCGTTCACCACCGCGAGGACTTCTTTCCAACACAGGGCGGCCTCCAGCTGTTCGAGCAGTCCTGGGCGCCACCAGTCCCCCGGGCGGTGATCGTGATCGTTCATGGCTATGCGGAGCACAGTTCGCGGTATGCGGAGACGGCGCTGTACCTGGCCCGGCAAGGGTATGCCCTGCAGGCATTCGATCTACAGGGACACGGGCGTTCGCCGGGGCGGCGCTGTTTCATCAGGGCTTTCGACGACTGCCTGGAGGATCTGGATCTGCTGCTGCAAAGGACCGCGCCCAGGTGGACGGGTCTGCCATGCTTCCTGCTGGGGCACAGCCTGGGCGGACTGATCGCCGTCCTCTTTGCGATCGAAGCGCGAGCCGATCTGTCCGGGCTGATTCTGAGCGCGCCCTCGGTGAAGCTGGGCGGGGACTTTTCCCCGCTCAAGGTGAAAGCCGCCCTGCGGTTGGGGCGATGGCTTCCCCGTCTCCCGACTACCAGGTTCAACAGCGCTTCCATCTCGCGCGATCCGGCCGTGGTGCAGGCCTACCGCGACGATCCGCTGGTCAACCACGATCGCATTCCCGCCCGGACTGCCTCGGAGATTATCCGGGCGATCGGACGCGCACAGTTGAACCTGGAGCGGATCACCCTCCCGCTGCTGGTCATGCACGGCGGCAACGACCAGGTGACCGACAGCGCGGGGAGCAGGGAACTTTACACCCGCGCCGGCTCCAAAGACAAAAGCTTTCGCCTCTGGGAGGGTCTCCATCACGAGATCATGAACGAACCGGAACGGGAGCAGGTGCTGGCGGAGATTGCGGACTGGTTGCGGGAGCGCACGCACCGGGCGGTTCCGGAGGACCAGCCGCCTGTTACACGCAGCTGATCTAATTCACAAGCCGGAGCAGACATGAAAGACGCAAACATACAGGAACTGAGCGAAGGCGGCTTGACTCCCTTCCTGCCGCTCCTCGCCGAAATCGAGTGCGGAGACCACTTCGACAGTGGCAATCCTGATCATACCACCTGGCTTGAGCGGAAAATCAAATCGCATCTCGCCCGTGGTTCCCGCTTCTTTGGCTATCGATCAAAGGAGGGCGGGATACTCGGAATTGTCGGTATTCTGATTGAACCCAGACTGTTCTGCACGCCGACCGCGGAGATCCTCGACATCGGTGTCGTGAATGGACACCGGCGGGATGGACTGGGCACGGAACTGCTGAATCAGGCGCTCACGATCGCGCGTGAAGCGGGTGCGCATGCCGTCTTTGCCCGCACATACGCCGCCGATTTCGGCACCATCGCCTTTTACGGTCGTAGTCAATTCCATCCCGTTGCCGTGATCCCCGACACGAACGGTCCGACCGATGAAGGTGATATCGTTATGAGAAGGAGATTATCTGAGAGTCTGGATCCGGACGCAGCGGCATCCCAGCCTTAACCACGCCGAAGGAGGATTCGTGAAAGTCATTCGTTTTGACAGCGCTGAGAGTTACGAACCGGACAAGGACTGGAGACGGGTGAGTCTGTGCAACCAGGCGGATATCTCCGTGGAACACTTCGTCAAGCCGGCGGGGCACGCCTCGCCACGCCACGAACATCCCCAGGCGCAGGTTCTAATCGTGCTGAAAGGCAGACTGACCATCAGGACCCCTGACGACGAACAGGAACTTGCCACCAACGACGCCGTGTACATCCCGGGGAGCGAACCGCATGTCGTAGCTAATCCTTCCTCTGAACCCGCTGTGGCTGTTGATATCTTCGTGCCGGGCCGTTCATTCGATTTCTGGACAAAGCGACGGAAAGCGTAATTCTCATTGCCGGCCGGTCAAGATCAGCTTGGGAAAAGCCGATGTTATCAAGGCTAAGTTGTGCCTGATAGGTTTACTGGCTGAGCTGTATCCAATATGAAGACAGAAACCCCCGAGCTGATCGACACTTTGGAAATGGAGAGGGAAACGGCATATCCAGTCGTTCCCGCGGAAACCACATTACCGTCGATAGAAGCAGTGGAGCAGTCGGCCAAGGAGGCGACGGAGGCGCGTCCCGGCAGTATCGCCCGTCTTCTACAGTTCGCCAGGGACCTCTCTGAGAAACATGGCAGGTTATTCAATCTGCTGATTCAGTTACTGATCGTGTTCTCAATGATCAGCTTCACGATTGAGACGCTGCCGAACCTCTCCCCCGGTCTCACCCGTTTCCTCCTCTACACCGAATGGGTAGTTGTCATCATATTTTCGCTGGAGTATCTCTTCCGCCTGATCGTAAGTAAACGCCGTCTCGCGTATGTCTTCAGTTTCTACGGGCTCATCGATCTGCTGGCGATTCTGCCATTCTACCTGCATATCGTTGGGGACCTCAGATCGATCCGTGCCGTGAGATTGCTCAGAATGGTGCGCATGCTGCGGGTGTTGAAGCTGGTGCGCTACACCAAGGCCGCCTACACGCTGCGCCGGGCCTTCACGATCGCGCGCGATGAGATAGTTCTCTATATCTTCGCGACCGTTATTCTCCTCTACCTGGCGGCGGTCGGGATCTATTTCTTCGAGCACACAGCCCAACCTGAAAACTTCTCCTCCGTGTTCCATTCGCTCTGGTGGGCGATCTGTACGATCACCACAGTCGGCTACGGCGACGTCGTGCCGGTGACCATCGGCGGCAGGGTTTTCACATTCTGCGTGCTGATCCTCGGACTCGGTATCGTAGCAGTACCCGCCGGTCTGATCGCCTCCGCCCATTCCCAGGCTCGCGATGAGGGCCCGCCATCGGAGGAGCAGGCAACCCCGGATAGCGCTTTCTAAGCATTTTCCCTCCCACGCCATCCCAAATCACGAGCGATCCCCCGACCAGGGTGAAAGAGTTCCTTGCGTCCCTGGGAATGCTTAGTATAACAGCTGTGGATAGACCCACGCGGCGGCAAGCAGGCCGCTGCGAGACAGGATGAGTTCGATATGACCGGAAAAGAGAAACTCGCGTTGATTCTGAACGGCCAGGTGCCGGACTCCCCGCCGCACTGGGAACTGGTCTTCCAGATCGAACAGGCGATGTTCGGGATGGACCGGGAAACGGTCGCGACGGCCGATCTGCCGGCTTTCCAGCTGGATGTGTATAGGCGTCTGATCGACGAATACGATTGGGCGGCCGTGCGGGGCGGTTACGAACCGGACGAAATCGCCGGCGTCAAGCGCGCCCTGGGGCACCAGGCGCTCGTTCCCGCCTACGAGGGTGAGGGTGTCTTCTGGATGCCGAGCGGTGAGAACATGATGGACTTCGTGATGCGGCTTTTCAAGCGGCGAGACGAGCTGCACGCGGAAGCCCGGCGCAAATGCGACCGCGCGATACGGTTTTTCCGGCAGGCGGTCGACGCCGGCGCCGATTTTTTCGTTCTCACCTACGATTTCGGCTTCAACGACGCTCCCTTCATCTCGCCGGCTGATTTCGACGACATCGTGGCTCCCTATCTCACTGAACTGGTGCAGGCGATCCACGACCTGGATCGCAAAGTTATTCTACATTCGGACGGCTGCATCAAGCAGATTCTCGACCAGATCCATGCTACCGGACTGGACGGCTACCAGTCGGTAGACCCGCAGGGGCACATGGATATTCGGGAGGTGCGGGAACGCTATCCGGACTGGATCCTGATGGGCAACGTCGCCTGCAACCTGCTGCAGAACACGGACGCCGCTCCGATCCGCGCCTCAGTGCGCTATTGCATGGACCATGGCGGCGTCGGGAAACCTTACATCTTCTCCACCTCGAATTGTATCTTCGAGGGCATGCCGCCGGAAAGCTACACCATCATGCATGCCGAGTACAGCCGTCTCAGCGCGGAAGCTGGAAGTCAGACGCACGAACCCGGGTGACAACCTGATGGCGGTATCCCCGATTCCCGACCGGTGTGAAAGGAGCGGAATGCCAGACCTGCCGAAAGTACTGTTGCTGGGTGATTCGATTCGGATGAGTTATCAGCCGCATGTCGCGCGCCTGCTCGATGGTAGAGCGGCAGTGGTCGGCCCGGCGGAGAACTGTCAGTACAGCCTCTATACCCTCGATTCACTGGACCTCTGGCTGGAAGAACTCGGGAGGCCGGACATCGTTCACTGGAACAACGGCATCCACGATGTCGGTCACAATCCGGATCGCGATCCGGTCCAGTTTCCGCCCGGGCAGTACCTGGCTAATCTGGAACGGATCCTCGAACAGCTCCTGGCCTTGACGCCCCGGGTGATCTGGGCAACCACCACGCCGGTCCATCCGGACTACCCCCTCCGCGAAGGGGAGTGGTCGTTTTGCAATGAGGATATCAATCGCTATAACCAGGCCGCCCGCCGTTTGATGGAGGGCAGGGGAGTACCGGTAAACGATTTACACGCGCTGGTCCTGGGCGATCCGGACAGGTTCCTGTGTGAGGACATGCTTCACCTGTCCCGGGCCGGCGAGGCAGCTTGTGCGCACGCGGTGGCGGCAAGTGTTTCCCCCTTTTTGTGATGAGATAGAGGGTGTTGTGAAAACCGTGAACTATCTGGTCAAGCGGTCATACACCGCTGCTTATCCCGAATCGCTCGTTATCAGGCAGGGAACGCGGATCCGTTTCGAGCGGAAGCCGACTGAATGGCCGGGCTGGATATGGTGCACCGTGGAAAGCGGTAAATCGGCCTGGGTGCCTGAAGCGTGGGTCGAGATCAACGGCAACTGTTGTGTACTCAAGCGGGATTACGACAGCAGAGAACTCACCGTCCAGCCTGGTGACGCCCTCGAAGTAGTGTTCACGGAAAGCGGCTGGGGTTGGGTACGCAACCGCGAGGGTCGTGAGGGTTGGGTGCCGCTGGATAGAATCGACCCCAGATAACGACAACATGAACGATCGTATCACACTCCGTCCGGCTGAAGGCCAGGGGCAGCCGCTGCGGATCGGATGTGATTGTGGTTATTCCCGCACTGCTGTATGGTGACTGACAACCTGAGTTGACGCGATGAGCGAAACCTTAATCACCACGTTGAAACGGAAGCGGGCGATACTCTTCGACCTGTTCCACACCCTTACCTCACTGGAAGCGGTGGGTTGCAGCGGCCAGGGAACCTGCGACATTCTGGGTGTATCACGTGATAACTGGAACGAACAGCTGCTGGAGTGTTCCCGCGACCGGCTCGTCGGGAAGCTGACGAACCCCCACCAGATAATCCGCCGTATGGCCCACGCTATCGATCCCGCCATCACGGAAGAGCGGATCGTGCGGGCGACGGAACACCGGATCGAGGGATTCGCACAGGCACTGGTCAATGTGCCGGAGACGACACTCACCGCACTCACTACCCTGCGTCAGGCGGGCAAGAGACTCGCCCTGATCAGCAATGCCGACGTAATAGAGGCACAGGCCTGGGAACGATCCCCTCTGGCTGGACTGTTTGACCTCGTACTGTTTTCCTGCCGGGTCGGGAGCGCGAAGCCGGAACCGGAGATCTATCGTCTTTGTCTGGAGCGGCTCGCGCTTGAGCCGGAAGATTGCCTGTTCGTGGGTGACGGCGGTTCGGACGAGCTGGCCGGAGCACGTGCCTGTGGAATCACCACGGTAATGATGGCCGGCATCATCCGGCGGCTCTGGCCGCAGTGGATTGAGGCCAGGCGGGAACAGGCGGACTTCGTCATCGAGGAGTTGACGGAGCTGCTGGCATGAGCCGATGGAGATCTGCAATGAAACCTGAAATGACCGCCACCGTCACTGTTGAAATCATCCGTCTACTCGAAAACAGAGGATGGGCAGATGCCCCCTGCGAACAAACCTGATTCGATATCTTCCATCCGCGAGGGTTACGATCGCTGGGCGGCGGTCTACGATCACGACCGCAATCCGCTGACAGCCCTGGAGGAACCACACCTGCAGCGGGCGGCGGGGGAGGTCAGCGGTTTTCTGGTACTGGACCTCGGTTGTGGAACCGGCCGGCACGCAGTCTGGCTTGCCGCCGCCGGGGCCGAAGTGACCGCGGTCGATTTCTCGACCAGAATGCTTGACATTGCGCGCCGGAAGCCGGGAGCAAAGCAGGTCGCCTTTCTCCGCTGCGATCTGCGGGATCCGCTACCGCTTCGTAGAGGCTGGTTCGATCTCGTCATCAGCAGCCTGGTTCTGGAGCACCTGCGGGATCTGCCCCGTTTCTTCGCTGAAATCCACCGAGTACTCCGCACCGGCGGTCGCGCCGTCGTCACCGCCATGCACCCGGCGATGTTTACCCGCGGCTGCCAGGCGAAGTTCACCGATCCTTCCTCGGGCGAAGCAGTGCGGCCCGGCAGCTTCGATCATCAGTTGGAAGACGTCACCCGGGCGGTGGAGCAAGTCGGAATGAGACTTGAGGACATCGGTGAATATGCACCTGACGCCCGGTTCGCTGCTGCATACCCCAGAGCGGCCAAGTATGTGGATTACCCGATGCTGGTGATTCTGCAGATGTGCAGGTAGGTTGTCATCCTTTTCGCCTGGTGCGGATCGGCCGGATGTGATACATTATCCAACCTGACTTTCAAGAGGGACACTTGAACATCGTATTCGACCTGGGTGGTGTCATCTTCAAATGGGAGCCGGCGGCGATCATCGCCGGAGTTTTCCCCGATCCGGCAGAGCAAGCCCTGGTGCGTACGCAGCTGTTCAAGCATCCCGACTGGAGTGAACTGGATCGCGGTACTCTGGCGCAACCGGAAGCGATCGCGCGGGCTGTGACGCGTACCGGACTGGCGGAAACTGAAATCGCGGAGCTGATGCGTCGGATACCGCCGGCTCTGATCGCGATCCCAGCCATGATTGATCTCCTCCACCGGCTCCGGGAAGGGGGACACCGGCTCTACTTCCTCTCCAATATGCAGGCCGCCTCCATCGAACATCTGGAGCAAGCCAACCATTTCTGGGATGTGTTCGACGGCGGCGTCATCTCCTGCCGACTGCAGCAGATCAAGCCGGAACCGGGCATCTATCGCCACCTGCTGGAAACCTACCATCTGGTGGGAGCCGAGACGCTCTTCATCGACGACACGGAGATAAACCTGCCGCCGGCGGAGCAGCTGGGCATCCGGACGCTCCATTTCGAGAGCCCGGCACAATGCGAAGCGCGCTTGCGGGAACTGGGTGTGATTCCGGTTGACGCGATGTGATACAATTCACTGTATCCGCTTCCGGAGCCGCCGTTCCGTCTCCTCACCGGATGCCGGAGGAAAGTCATGCGCATTCTGATCATCGGCGGTACCGGTTTTTCCGGACCGTACATCGTGCGACAGCTGGCGGAGCTGGGTCACGAGCTGCTCCTGCTTCACCGCGGCCGGACGGAAGCGGATTTACCCGTCGCCGTCCGACAGCTGCAGGGTGACCGAGAGCAGCTAACCGGCCACGCGGCGGAGTTGACTGGTTTCGCGCCCGAGATCGTGCTGGACATGATTCCGCTGCACGAACGGCAGGCCCGGCAGGTGATGGAGCTATTCACCGGCGTGGCGCGGCGCGTGATTGCCATCAGCAGCCAGGACGTTTATCGCGCATACGGAGTTCTGAATCGCAGCGAACCGGGTCCTCCCGATCCCGTTCCCTTGACCGAGGAGGCGCCGCTGCGCAGCAAGCTCTATCCCTACCGGCAGCGGCTGGAGCCGGGTCATCGCCTCTACGACTACGACAAGATCCCGGTGGAACGGGCTTTCCTGGGCAGCTCCGAACTGCCAGGCACCATCCTGCGCTATCCGATGGTGTACGGTCCCCGGGACGCCCAGCATCGCCTTTATCCCTATCTCAAGCGTATGAGCGATGAGCGTCCCGCCATCCTGCTGGAGCAGGGGATGGCGAACTGGCGCTGGACACGCGGCTATGTCGAGAACGCGGCCGCCGCCGTGGTACTTGCCGTCACGCGGGAACAGGCCGCCGGACGCATCTACAATATCGGAGAGGCGGCACCGTTGACCGAAGCGGAATGGGTGCGGGCGATCGGAAAGGCCGCGGGATGGAGCGGTCGCATCGTCACGTTGCCGTCGGACCGCCTGCCGGAGCAACTGGCGGCCGGTATCAACACCGCCCAGGATCTGGTAACCGATGTCAGCCGGATCCGCACGGAGCTGGGCTACATCGAACCGGTTGCGCCTGACGAAGCGCTGCGGCGCACCGTGGCCTGGGAGCTCGCCCATCCCCCCGCCGAGATCGCCGCGATGGCGTTCGATTACGAGGTGGAAGACAGGATCCTGCGGGAACTCGAGGAGAGCAGGGAATAACCGCCTCCGTTCCCGCGTGACGGCGATCTGCCGCCAGCGGCGAGGAAGAGGTGCGGAAAACAACCACAATCCCACCTGGAGTATTTGCGAACTGATGTTGATGACATTGTCCTTTATCCTGATCACCCTGGCCCTGGTTTTCTACACCCTCGGTGTCTGGGCTGAACGCATCGTGCGGTATCTCAAACCCTGGCATGTCCTGTCTTTCTGGACGGGCTTCGGCTTCGACGTCGCAGGAACGCTGGCCATGCACCGGATTGCGGCGGATGGATTCCACATTCTGGAGCCGCACACTCTCACCGGTCAGATCGCCCTCTGGTTGATGCTGCTACATGCCGTCTGGGCAACCTGGGCCGCCAGAAGGGGCTCCGAACTCACCCGCATCCGCTTTCACAGGTACAGCCTGCTGGTCTGGCTGATTTGGTTGATCCCATACCTCGGCGGCATGTTCATAGGCATGCACTGAAAGCGAGACGGACCGGAACACCGGGGTTGGGAAGCGCTGACATGACCGATTTGATGCCGCATCTCTACGATTCGACTGTCCGGATTGACTGAAGACGAAGTCGACGTCGTGCCGTATATCCAGCCGCGCTTGAGAACTGTTGCTCCCCCGGACGTACTATGCTATTGTTAAGTACGCGTCCGGCCATGGTTTACGGCGGATTACGAACGTAAGCAGACCCTCTGCAGACGCGGGAAAGGCGGTGGGACGATGAAAGCGGGGATCTTCTTTACCGGATCGGGTCCGATACTGATCCTGACTTCGTACGATTCTCTGGTGGCAGTATCCCTGGTGGAAAAGCTGCTGGCCAAGGGTATCAAGAAGTACATCGCGTACGAGGTGCCGGTTGAACTGGTCAGGCAGAAGTATGGGGCCCACTTTGATATCGTCATGCATGACCTCAAGCAGGAAGACGACCTGCGCGTCATGGATTATGACGGTCATCATGTCTTCTACAGTTTTTCACTGGAGCAGCTGAGCGAGCCGGTCTACTTCGAGGAGTAGCGCGCGGTGCGGCCTGATCGTCCCAGTTCCCCACCAGGGCAACGGATGCGCCTGTCCAGCTGCTATCCTCACCGGAGCACATTTCTTTCAACCGTTGAAAAGCCTGTGCAGTCATCGGTTTGACGCAGCAGCGCTCTCTCCGTGGTTGGCATAGCCCTCTTGCGGCCGCTTTGTGATCGATTAAGCCTCACATCTGTTGCAGGAACAATACCATGCAGATAATTGCTCCCGCGCGGATGAATCCTCCTGCGAAAGCAAAACACCACCTCTCAACGCTGGCACGCATTTTGCCATAAGTCCTTTTTGAGAACCTGAAAGCTGTGTGACAGCACGTTTTAGAAAGAAGGAACTATCGTGATATATCGCGTTTTACTCATCGCTTCGCTGCTGCTGCCGGGAACGGCAAGCCTGGCGGCCATGCTGCATGCAAACATCGTCGACGAAGCGGGGCAGGGCATCCCCGGTGCCAATCTGGTGGTTGTTGGAAGCACCATCGGTACCGCCAGTGATCTGGAGGGTAGAGCCTATCTGCACAACCTGCCGCCCGGCACCCATACCATCGAAGTCAGCTGCATCGGCTACGAAACCATAAGTGTTGAATACACCCTGAATGCCCCCGACATCCTGGAACCGGTTCTGGTGCTGAAGTCCACCGTGCTGGATCTGGAGGAGGTGGAGGTCAGCGGTCAGGCGCCGGACGGCCTCGATGTCCGCGGCACCCGCACCGTCGAGCGGATCTCGGGCGCTGATCTGCAGGCCGCTGCCGGCGGCGGCGGTGCCCTGGAGATAATCGGTGAAAGCAGCGGCGTGGATACGAAACCGTGCGGTCTCTGCGGGTCTTCCGGGGTTGGACTGCAGGGATTGGACCCCTCCTACACCGAGGTGCAGGTGGACGGGCTGGCTTTGCTCAGCGGCGTCGGTTCGCTCTACGGCATGGAATCGATCCGAACGCAGGGACTGGCCGCGGTCGAACTGCAGCGGGGCAGCACCAATCCCGCCCAGGGCGGCAGTGCCATCGCCGGCAGCGTCAATCTGCAGAGTTCCCAGGTCGCGGAAACCGATACCCTGCAGTTGCATTTCGCGCTGGGTGACGGTTATCGTCATGAAACCGGCCTCACCATCGAGCGGCACCTGCTCCTGCCCACCCGGCTCGATCTAAACTGGTCGGCCGATCCGCTACGCCTGGATCGCGACGGCGACCGGCTTACGGACACTCCGCAACAGGGCCGGCTGCAGGGTCGCTTGGACCAGCGGGCGCGGATCCGCGACTCGCAGTGGAACTGGTCCCTGCGGGCGCTGGATGAAGCGCGTTTCGCCGGCGATGTTGACTGGGAGACGAGCGATCGCGGCAGCGCGGCGGTCTACGGACGCGACATCCGGATCAAACGTCTGGAGGCTGTCCTGCACGGGAAATGGCGGGATGGCGGCGGCCGGGACTGGAAGCTGTCGCAGGCCTGGGTGGAGCACCGGCAGGACTCCTGGTACGGATCCACCGCCTTCGACGCGCAACAGCAGCGCGGCCTGTTCAAACTGGAGTCGGCGCTGAACGCGCTGGGTGGGCGGCACCGGCTGGAAACCGGCTACACCTGGGACCGCTACGATGACAATCTGAACCTGACGGAGGCGACCGACCGCCTGGACCGGATTCCCCACTTTTTCTACGGACACGCCCGGCAGCTGGGATCCCAACTGGCGATCGACGGCGGTTTTCGCCTCGAGTACCATGCCGAGGATGGCCTGGTGCCGCTATTGCGCGGTGCCCTGCGCTGGCAATGGCACCCACAGTTCAGTATGCAGCTGGGCGCCGGACAGGCTTTCCGGCAGATCACGCTGTTCAGTCTGGATAAGGCCGTTCACGCCGGTTTCGATGGTGTAACCCTGGCCCATGCGCTGAAACCGGAACGCTCCTTTGCTTTGAACTACGCGCTGAACTGGGAACAGGTGGGGCTGGCCGCCAGGTATCGCCTCAACCTGGGACTGTTCGCGACCGAATTCCGGGACAAGGCGATCCTGGCTTACACCGACGAGAACGGTATTGTGGAATACTCCAATGCGCAGGAAGCCTGGAGTCGCGGTTTCACCCTGGCCAAGGACTTCGCCTGGGTGAGCGGCTGGCACAGCCGGCTCAACTACAGCTGGGCGCGCGTGCGCTATCTCCAGGACGGCAGCTGGCACGAGGAGCACATGGTGAACCGCTGGACCGCATCGGCACAGCTGGACTACGCTTTCCAGGCCGCGCAGGCGAGCGCCGGATTGAAGTGGAAATCCTTCGGGCCGCAGAAGCTGCCCGCCGGCAGGTCCCGCTCGGAATCCCCCGTCTGGCATACCCTGGATCTGACCCTGGCCAAGCGGTTCCTGAACTGGCAGGTTGGTTTCGATGTCGAGAACCTGCTGGATTGGACCCAACCAGATTCTCCCTTTATCCACAACGAAGATGGGGAACTGATCGATTCGGCGTTGATCTACGGTCCGTTGATCGGACGGCGGCTGCGTCTCCGGCTCAATCTCGGCTGGTAAAAAGGGTATATTCCGTCTTTCCTCGCTGAGGGCGAAATGAACAGGAAAAATTCGCTAACTGTCCGCCAGTATACTATGTTTGTGATAACGGATAGGAGGTGAGCATGAGCATTAAGAAGCAGTTCCTGAAGACGAAACCGGTCTGCAAAGTGACCTTCAAGCTGCCGGCGAAAACAACCCAGCGAGCTGAAACGGTCCATCTGGTCGGCGAGTTCAATCATTGGACGACTAACGCCACGCCGATGCGGAAACTGAAAAGAGGGGGCTACAGCGCTACCCTGGAACTGGAAGTGGGCCGGGAATATCAATTCCGCTATCTCATCAACGGCGACGAATGGATCAACGATGGCGAGGCGGATAGATATGTTCCCACCGTTTATCCCAGCGTCGAGAATTCGGTCGTGAAGCTCTGAAGGTGGTTTCATAGAACCACGAATGGACACGAATTGCTGAAATCGGGAGTCGGCCTCGGAATCGGAATTCGATTTCGATACCGATACCGATGCCGAATCTCACATTCAACCACCAGTGTGTGTTCCTGTTTGTTCGTGATTAAAATGGGCAAACCTTGGAACTGATAAAAAACGGAGAACCGAGATGGCTGACAGCAGACAGACAGTGCTAAAAGCGATGAAGAAAGCCGGTAAACCGCTCAAGGCGGGCGAAGTGGCGGATTTGACCGGTTTGCCCAAGACCGAGGTTGACAAGCAGATCAAGGTGCTGAAAGCGGACGGCGATATCATCTCCCCCAAGCGCTGCTTCTACGCGCCGGCGGAATAAACATGCGCGGGGAATCGGCAGCCGGCTCCCCGCTTTTCTCATAATCCCTCCCCATCGTCTCCTCTATATCCAAACCGCACAGTCGATTCCGATTCCGGTACCTTCCCTGCGATGTTGATACATTCTCCGTCCCTTTTGCAGAACTTCCACCGGGTGAGATAATCGATTTCTTCGTTCCCCCCCGCGAGGATTATCGCTAACGTGCCTGCTGTAAGCCACCCAGTCACCGGGGCGCGAGATCAGAGCCGAGGATCGTGGACAGGACGACAATCACCGCAGAGCTGCACCGCTTCATTACCCGCTATCAGCGGGAGCAACCGGTGTCTACGCATTGGCGGGAGCTGCTGACCGGTTTCGCCGCCGCCGCTGATCCGCTGTTCCGCGAACTGAAGCAGGTTGCCACTTCCGATCATCTGCTGCCGGAGGAACTGCTGACGGGCGCCCGTACGGTCATCGTTTTCTTTATCCCGTTCGCGGAGGAAATCGCCCGCAGCAACATCGAGGGGCAGGCAGCCTCGCCGCACTGGGCGCGGGCCTACCTGGAAACCAAGGTGCTGATCCAGGCCGCCGGCCGGCACTTGCAGCGCTACCTCACCGCGGCGGGGGAGCGCGCCATAGAAACGTCACCAGCGCAGGACTACGATCGGCAGCGGCTGGTCAGCAACTGGTCGCAGCGGCATGTCGCCTTTGTGGCCGGGCTCGGTCGTTTCGGCCTCAACCGGATGTTGATTACACCGGCTGGCTGTTGCGGGCGCCTGGGCAGCGTGATCACCTCACTGGAACTGCCGCCGGACCGGCGATCCGATACGGAAGCGTGTCTCTATCACTTCGACCGTTCCTGTCAACACTGTCTGAACCGCTGTCCCGGTCAGGCGTTGGGGGTGGCAAGCTTTGACCGTCACCGTTGCCACCGCATCTGCCACAGCAATGAGGTGGAGTTTGATGCGCTCGGCAGGGCCGTCGTCTGCGGGAAATGCCTGGTGGATGTTCCC
Source organism: uncultured Bacteroidia bacterium (assembly GCA_964517435.1). GTDB lineage: Bacteria > CAIWAD01 > CAIWAD01 > BS150m-G50 > BS150m-G50 > BS150m-G50. The sequence goes on from CAZFEC010000008.1 coordinate 23,971, forward strand.
TGCACCTTCCGTGATCCGGTGCGGGTGAAGCTGGATTCGGGTCGGGAAGATTGCGAAACAACAGGAGCTCAGGCATGATCAAGGCATACGCGGCACTGGAACCTGGCAGGGAACTCACACCTTTCGAATACGATCCAGGCGGACTGAAGCCTGAAGAGGTGGAAATCGATGTCCACTACTGCGGCATCTGTCACAGCGACCTGAGCGTAATCGATAACGCCTGGGGTGGCACCCTCTATCCCGTCGTGCCGGGGCACGAGGTGGCCGGCGTGATTGCCGCCATCGGTGATGAGGTTACGCGGCTGGCGGTCGGGCAGCGGGTTGGTCTGGGCTGGCACGCCGGCTACTGCAACAACTGTCCGCAGTGCCGGAGCGGCGACCACAACCTTTGCGGCGACTCCACGGCGACTATTGTCGGGCATCACGGCGGTTTCGCCGACAAAGTGCGCGCGGCCGCTAACAGCGTCATACCGATCCCGGATGGTATCGATCTGGCGACCGCCGGTCCGCTGTTCTGCGGCGGTATCACCGTCTTCAATCCCCTCGTACAGTACGCCGTCCGACCCACCGACCAGGTGGCGGTGATCGGTATCGGCGGCCTGGGCCATCTGGCTCTGCAGTTCCTCAACGCCTGGGGCTGTAAAGTAACCGCATTCACCTCCAGCGCGGCCAAGCAGCGGGAAGTACTGCAGCTGGGCGCCCACCACAGCCTCGATTCCCGTGATCCGGAAGCGATCGCGACGGCTGCCGGCCGTTTCGACCTGATCATCTCCACGGTAAATGTCAAACTGGATTGGGATCTCTATCTGAGTACGCTCAAACCACGCGGCCGCCTGCACCTGGTGGGGGCGGTGCTGGATCCCCTCGACATCCACGCGTTTTCACTGGTCATCGGTCAGCGCTCGCTGTCCGGGTCACCGGTGGGCAGTCCGGCTACCATGGCCAGGATGCTTGAGTTCGTCCGCCGCCATGATATCAAACCGGTTGTCGAACTGTTTAAGTTCGCTGAGGTCAATGAGGCGATCGCCAGGCTGCGGAGTGGCCGGACGCAGTACCGCATCGTGCTGCATCACTGATACGGAGCTGCGGCGAAAGGAAGATGGAGAGTCTTATGGAATCGAGTATAAGGAACCGGATCGCCTGTTTCTTTTTGGTCGGTATGATCAGTAGTTGCTTCGCAACCTCCGTCGGCGCGGAAGTGGAAGCGGACCGATTCGAGTTGCTCCGCGCTCATATCCAAACCTGGCTGGCCGGCGTGGAGCGTGAGGAGCTACTCATAACCTCAGCCGCACTGCAGGAAGAGATTGCGGCCGACTGGTCCCGGCAGCGCGAGCACTACCAGATCATCAGCGTACGCTGGCCCGAGCACTACCATACTGCCGGACATATCCCGCGGGCTGAGAACATTTACTGGGTCGACCTGATGCAGGCGGAGAACCTGGAGAGGCTCGAGCGAGATAAAATGCAGATACTCTACTGCTACTACGGACACGGCAGCATGATCTCCGCCGTCATGCTGAACCTGCTCGGGATCGAGTCGCGTAGCCTTGACGGAGGCATGATGACCTGGAATGAGGAAGCCATGGTGAAGGAACCCTGGGACCGGGAAGCGGATTACGCAGTTGAGACGACCTACCGCCAGCCGGTCGTCGGCTATTCATTGCCAGAACTATCGGGTGAGGCCATCACGATCACTGAGTTGGTGACCGAGCGGGCCTGGGCCTACCTGGGCGGGGAGGGATCGCCCGTGATCCAGGCGGCGGCGCTCAAGGAGATCGTCGACGTTTGGGAAGAGCGGGGGGGAGACTACCAGATCGTCGATGTGAGATTGAAAGCGGAATACGCAGATGGTCATGTTCCGTATGCCCTGCACATCCCCTGGCGATCACTGGCCGACCTTGTATCACTAGGGCGCCTCGATCCCGCCAAAACCGCGATCGTATACTCCTACAACGGTCAACTGGGGCAGATGGCGGCAACGCTGCTCAACCTGCTTGGGTATCCGTCGGTCAACCTGCTGTTCGGTATGCTGGACTGGAACCTGGCTCAGGTAGCGGAGGAATACTATTGGAAGACCGCAGCCGGGTACCCGATCAAGGGAGCTGGAATCAAGATAGACCGTACTACCATTACGCCGGCAGTTACAGCAAGTCAATCTGAGGAGGCTGAGATGAGTTTGACGATTACCTCCAGCGCCTTCGAACCGGGTGGTGAGATCCCCGCCCGTTACACCTGTGATGGAGAGGATGTTTCTCCGCCGCTCACCTGGACGGGCATCCCGGACGGAGCGCAGAGTCTGGTGCTGGTTGTCGACGACCCAGACGCGCCCGACCCGGAGGCGCCGCGGATGACCTGGGTGCACTGGGTGCTGTACAACCTGCCGCCTGACGCGAAAGGTTTACCGGAGGCGGTCACGAGCGACGACCTGCCGGTTGGCACGCGGGAGGGACTCAACGACTGGAAGCGTACCGGCTACGGCGGACCCTGCCCGCCTATCGGCCGTCATCGTTACTTCCACAAGCTCTACGCGCTCGATCAACAGCTGCCGGACCTGGGCGCGGCGACCAAGACGGAGCTGGAAGCGGCGATCTCGGGACACATCCTCGGGATGGCGGAGCTGGTGGGAACCTGCGAGCGGACGCGCTAGCCAGGAAACAACAGTCAAGGGGTACGACCATGTTCAACCGTATCGGCGCCCTAGCGGTCTACGTAACGGACAAGGAGCGGGCCAAGGAGTTCTATACTGAAATACTCCGCTTTGAAATCGTGGTCGATCTGGGGCCGGAACTCTGTTTCCTGAGATCACCGCACGGCGCTATCGACATCTATCTCGAGGGAGGCAAGCAGGCGACGGCAACCACTGAGAAAAGCTGTCGTCTCAGCTTCTTCCTGCATGCCGAAGAACCGGTCGCCACTGTTTTCGCCTCGCTGCGGGATGCGGGAGTGCGGCTGCTTCAGGATGAACCGCAAGCTGTTGATGACGCAACCGCCTGTTTCCAGCTGCTCGACCCGGACGGAAACATCATCGAGATTTGCGGGCCGCGCTGAACCGAACAGCTCTACCAGTTGAAAGCAATACTGGAAGGGGAGAACAGAGCACTTGGGAAGGAATAATACCGCGGTATCTGCGCTGGTTCGCGGTAAATTTTTCTTCGTCTCATTTTGACACGAAAAAAGGTATCACTGCCTGCATCTGTTAACTAGGTTGTAGCCTAATCCACCCGGCCGACTCCTGCAAACGGGTTGCAAAGTCGCTCCTGCCGGTGTGGATGCTCTCGAATAATCATAGCACATCCCATAGAAAAGGAGTGATGATGTCACTATTGATCGCCGATAACCTGGTTGTCACCCTGCACTACAAATTAACCGATGACAGCGGCACGGTTCTGGATAGCTCGGAGGAATCTACACCGCTGGACTATCTCCACGGTGCCGGCAATATCATACCCGGCTTGGAAAAAGCACTTACGGGCAAAGTAACCGGAGACACGCTGCAGGTGAAGGTGGAACCTGCCGAGGCCTACGGTGATGTCGTTCCGGAACTGATCAGAACCGTCAACAAGGCTGCTTTCCAGGGCGTCGAAACGGTCGAAATCGGTATGACTTTTGAAGCCAAGGGACCGGACGGATCAGTACATCAAGTGGTAGTGAAGGAAATCGAGGGTGATGATGTCATCATCGATGCCAATCACCCGCTTGCCGGCGTCGCTCTGAATTTCGATATTCAGATTGTCAATGTGCGAGAAGCGACGGAAACTGAGATCAGCAACGGGCGAGTGAACTAGGAGCGGCCGGACCAGGTTCCTCTTCCGGAATCCATCTTCAGATCGCAACAGCCGTTTCTGCGCTGCTACCAGCTGTTTTCACGAACGGAATCTGAAGGGAGTACCATGTCGCACATAACGACTGATCAGTTTACCCGACGTTTTGCGCAGATCGTCATCAGTGGCAACACCCTGCCCAAGAAGCAGCTGGATCGTCACATCATGCTGCTGAGTACGACGCTAAGTTTCGAAACGGACAGAATTTACGCGGAACCGGAGCTGAACCGCCTGCTGCGTGTCTGGACCGATAGTTTCGGTGAGAACATCGGTCTGGATCATGTGACGCTGCGACGGCTGCTCGTGGATGAGCGCTATCTGCGGCGCGATCCGGCCGGCACCGGCTATCAGTTAGCGATGGACTTGATCCCCTATACTTTTGATAATGCGATAAATACGCTCGACCTCCAGGTCGTGATCGACCAGGCAATTCTGGAAAGAGAGCAACGCAAACAGCAGCATCTGGCTGGAGGTAGATAGAATCCCGCCGCGGCATTTCTAAGCTTGTCTCAAAAGCCCGGAATCACTACATTGCCAGTGTAGGCAGATGTTCAGATTTCCTCTCCCCTGGGCTCAATAAACAAAAATAATCGTTTTAACAACTAAAATATGCGCCACAAGCGCTAATAGGGCGACTCGCGTTCGCCGGGAGGGACTCTTGATGCAGGTACCGGAGCTGAAATACTACGGACCAAACGATCTGCAGCGGTTGCCGCAGCTGCAAAAACTGCCCCGGTCTGAAGTGCTGGCGATGCAGGCCGTCGCGCAGATATTTCCGTTCCGGACCAACAGTTATGTGGTGGAAAACCTGATCGACTGGGATGATATTCCGGACGATCCGATGTTTCGCCTCACCTTCCCGCATCGTGATATGCTGCCGGCGGTAACCTTGCGACGCCTGGTCAATCTGCTGACGGAGGGAGTCGCCGGGTCGGTCATCCAACGCTATGCCAACGAAATCCGCAGCCAGCTGCATCCCCATCCGGAAGGGCAGAAAGAGTATAATGTCCCGTTTCTCGACGGACAGCCGGTGCAGGGCGCTCAACACAAATACAGAGAAACACTGCTGGTTTTCCCCTCTGCCGGTCAGAGTTGCCACGCCTTCTGTACATTCTGTTTCCGCTGGCCGCAATTTGTTGGTGTGATCGATTGGCGTTTCGCCACTCGCGAACATGGTCTCTATCTGGATTACCTCCGGCGTCACCGGGAGATCACCGATGTCCTCCTCACCGGCGGCGACCCGATGACCATGAACGCCAGACAGCTGTCACTCTATGTCAAACCGCTGCTCGGGCCCGGTTTCGAACATGTACAGACCATCCGTATCGGCACCAAAGCACTCACATACTGGCCTTACCGTTATCTGACCGACAGCGATGCCGACGATCTGCTGCGACTGTTCGAGAGTGTCGGCACCGCCGGTAAACACCTGGCCGTCATGACCCATTTCTGTCACTGGAAAGCTCTGCAACCCCCCGCCGCCCAGTCCGCGATTCAGCGTCTGCGCTCCGCGGGGGTGGAGATCCGTAGTCAATCGCCGCTGGTCCGCCATATCAACGACACCCCGGTGGTCTGGATCAAGCTGTGGAAGCTGCTGGTGCGTTACGGGTGCATACCGTACTACATGTTTGTACAACGGCAGACCGGTCCGCATGATTATTTCAAGGTCCCGTTGCGGCGCTGTCTGGAGATCTACCGGCGGGCGGTGCAATCGGTCTCCGGCCTGAGCCGTACCGCGCGGGGGCCGGTGATGTCGGCGCTGCCCGGCAAGGTATGTATCGACGGTATCGCCGAGGTGAACGGCGAGCGGGTTTTCGTGCTCTCCTTCCTGCAGGGACGCAATCCGGCCTGGTGCGGGCGGCCTTTCTTCGCGAAGTACAGCGACACCGCCACCTGGCTGACCGACCTGGAGCCGGCAAGCGGTCAAAAGGAGTTTTTCTATCAACCGGAGTTGCGGGAAATTCTGACCCGAAAGGCGGCTCTGAAAGCCGGCATGACGCTCTGAGGATTTCATTTCTAATGCTTGAATTTGCTTTCCGTCCCCCACATCGTAGATTGTGATATAAACTCTGGCGTTCGAATAAGAAATCACAACAACCTGCTGTGACGTCATTATTGATGTGGAGTTAAATGTGATGAAATCTCTCCTCCTCCTGCTGATCGCGATCTCCCTGACCGGTACTCTTGCCTTTGCCGCCGAGCCGCCGGCCGGGTTGCCCGACGACTACCTGCCGTTTACTCTGGTCCTGCAGGATTTGCTGCTGACCGGTGAAAGCGAGTATCTTCCCGGTTTCACTCTCAACCTGAAGCTCTCCTGCGGTATACCGGATGGGGAGTTGAGTGATGCGATACTGTTCGCCGCGGTGCGTGTCGGGTGGCTGGACGGCCATCTATCCTACCCGAACGGCAGAACAACTCCGGTCACATTCGAACTCTTGCGGCACCGGAGTGTTGAAATAATCTATATGAAAACCTCGCTCGGTTATTTCCTCTGGGAATACCTCACGGTTGAGAAAGACAGGGTGAACTTCGCGATCTACTGGTGGTACTGCCCGCCGGCAACGTCCACCGATCTGGCCATCATCGCCAGGACGCGGCAGTTGCTGACCGATTCCACCCGCTGGCACCAGACGGACGACCGCGATTGCGAGGATGATGTCACGCAGGAGCGGTGGAGCCTCTTCTGCGCGTTGAAGCATGCCTCGCTGGAACTGGCGGGCGAATACAATCACCACAACACCGCCCTGCAGACCGCCCGGTTCGTGATCGATGAATACTGGCCCGAACACGGTTTTGAGCACGCATTGATGGACTTCAACAATGCGCCTACTACAGAGTTTGCTGATGTCCTGTGCGTGCTGACGCTGACGGAGCAGCGTCTCGAGTGGGAAGTCACGGCGGGAACCGGGGCGCAAACTCGATCGGAATAGTAGAAAATCAGGCGGAACCCATCAGTCGCACCAGGGAACGGGAGTTACGGATGGAAAGCGTGAGAATCGAGCCGGCGACAGTCGCCGATCTGGATCGCGATCTGGAGCGGATCACGGAGCTGATACGGGAGCTGTACGCTGCGATGACGGAACCGCCTTCGGGTGATGCTGAGGATATTCACGCCAACTGCCGCGTTCTGCTCGACGATCCCGCATACCGGCTGCTGATCGCCAGGACGGGGGAGCGGCTGATAGGTCTGGTCAACTTCACGACACGGCGTACGCTCAGCCATACACGCCCTTCGGCACTGATCGACGAGCTGATCGTTACCGCTGAGTATCGCGGACGGGGGGTGGGGGAGCAGCTGATCGCGGCTGTGGCCAGCCTCTGCCGGGAGTTGGGTTGTGAGGAGTTGGAAGTCAGCACCGAGCTGAGCAACCACGCCGCGCGTGAGTTCTACCGGAAATGCGGTTTCGACGAGGAAGCGGTGCTTCTGGAGCTGCAGCTCGACAATTGAACCAGGCCTGGTTCAAGCGACCGCGATACCCTCACCGTCGGTCACCTCACCCACCACGGCGCAGAGATGACCCGCCGCTTCGAACCGTTCCTGCAACTTCTCCAGCTGCTCCGACGGCACCGCCGCCAGCAGGCCACCGGAGGTCTCCGGCGTGAAGAGCAGCATCCGTTTTTCCTCGCCGATATTCGCGGCAAATTCCACCTGCGGTTCGAAGCAGGTCTGGTTGTGACAGGATCCAGCCGGGAAGAACCAGTCCGCCGCGTAGTCGTGCGTCCCCGGCAGCAACGGCAGGCGATCAAAGTGCAGATTGAGACGGACACCGCTGCCGTCGGCCAGCTCCAGTCCATGCCCGAGCAGGCTGAAACCGGTGACGTCGGTGCAGCAGATAACACCCGCTTCGCGCAGGAGGCGGGCGGCATCGCGGTTAAGCTGCTGCATGGATGTCACCGCGTCCGCCAGGTGTTCCGGCAGGGCGGCGTCTCCCTTCGCAGCGGTGGTGATAAGTCCGGTCCCCAGTGGTTTGGTCAGCAGCAGCCGGTCGCCGGAACGGGCGCCGTTGTTGGTGAACAGCCCCTCCGGATGCACGAGACCCATCACCGCCAGTCCGTATTTCGGTTCCGGGTCGCACACGGTGTGCCCCCCCGCCAGTACACCCCCCGCTTCGGCGACCTTGTCCGCTCCGCCCCGGAGGATCGCCTGCATGATCTCCGGATCGAGATCGGAGGGGAAACCGCAGATGTTCAACGCCAGCACCACTTCGCCCCCCATGGCGTAGACATCGCTCATGGCGTTGGCGGCGGCGATGCTGCCGTACTCGTAGGGATCATCCACCACCGGTGTGAAGAAATCGAGGGTTTGTATCACGGCCGTATTGTCGTCAATGCGATACACCGCCGCGTCGTCACCCTCGGCCAGCCCGACCAGCAGAGCGGGGTGATCGCCGGCCGGGAATCGCTCCACCATCGGCTTGAGTACTTCCGCCAGAACCTCCGGCGCCATCTTGGAGGCTCATCCGGCTGCCGTGGTGAGCGAAGTCAACCGTACTTTCTTACTGGTCATTGTACATCCTCCGTACCGGGTGTGCATCCATCTGCAACCGGCAGCGTTACTCCCTCAAGGGACGTCATGACAGGCACCGATATCCAGGTTGCCTTGAAGCAGGATCTCCTGCGCCAGCTTCCGGTCCTCGAGCTTCACCCGCACGCAGACGCCGCAATCGGAACTCAGGTGACGCGGGACCGGGATCAGGCGGCACTCGCAACCAGCCCGTTTCAACAGCCGCTCTCCCTTGAGGGCGTGGCTGGTGGTCGGTACCAGAAAAACCGTATATTTGTTTTCAGTCATCAACTCTCCCGGGGCTGGCGGAATTCCCGCCTCAATCGTTCCTCTCCGCCGCCGCAACCTCTGCGACCGCCGCCAGCGTGGTTTCGATCTCCCCCGCCGTCGTGAAAACACCGGGGCTCAGGCGCACGGTGCCGGCGGGAAAGGTGCCAAGCGTGCGGTGCGAAGCGGGAGTACAATGTAAACCGACCCGGCACAGAATACCATGCTCCTCTTCCAGCCGCAGGCCGGTGGTGGAAGGGAGCTGATCCGCGATGGTGAAAGAGACCGCGCAGGTACGCTGTTCCGCCCGCGCCGGACCGTAGGCCGTAACGCCCGGAATCTCCCGCAATCCCTTCTGCAGTCGGTTCACCAGATCCGCTTCCCGCTGCTGTAGCTGTGCGATTCCCTGCCCCCGCAGCCAGTCGAGCGCCGCGCCCAAGCCCGCCAGGCCGGGTGCGTTGCGGGTGCCGCTTTCGTAGCGGTCCGGCAGCTGATCCGGCTGCGACTCCCGTTCCGACCAGCTGCCGGTGCCCCCGCGTGTCAGCGGCTGCAGACGTTCACAGTCAACCCGCTCGCCGATCACCAGACCACCGGTGCCGGACGGTCCCAGCAAACCCTTGTGCCCGGTAAACGCCAGCAGATCGATCCGATCCTGCTGTATATCGACCGGCAGGACCCCGGCACTCTGAGCGGCGTCGACCAGCAGCAGTAGATCGTGCTCCCGCGCGAAACGGCCGACGGCGGCAACCGGCTGCACGGTCCCGATGATGTTGGACGCGTGGTTGAGTGCGATCAGCACCGTGTTCCTGCGCAGCGCCGGCGCCAGGTCAGCCGGATCCAGTTCGCCGGTAGCGGAGCAGGGCAGGACCGTCAGTTCGACACCCAGCTCCTCCAGCCGGCGCAGCGGACGCATCACGGAATTGTGTTCCATGCTGCTGGTAATCACATGGTCGCCGGGACGGAGATAGCCGGCCAGCGCCAGGTTGAGACTTTCGGTGGCGTTCTGGGTGAACACCACCCGCAACGGGTCCGGTTGGCTGAACAGACCGGCCACCGCTTCCCGCACGGCATAGACACCACGACCCGCTTCCAGAGACAACCGGTGTCCGGAGCGGCCCGGGTTGCCGCCGATAGCGAGCATCTCGATCATCGCCGTCGCCACGCCGTCCGGCTTCGGCCAGGAGCTGGCGGCGTTGTCGAGGTAGATCACTCTTCTATCGTTAATCGGAAACCATCCTCTCTGTTATCCACCTTCACTCTGTATCCCCGGCTCTCGGCCAGGCGTCGCACATTCTCGCGGGAGGCGACCGAATCGACGATCACCTCCACGAGCAGATCACCCGCCTCCAGCGCTCGCTTGGTCAGCAGCACCGGCTGGGGACAGGAAAGCCCGCTGGCATCCACTATTTGCGTCATTCTATCGTCCTCTCAAACAGATTTGTATTGATTTCACAGCGGTTGCACCGTTCAGACTCGTTCGCGCATCGTAAACCCGATCACCACGCAGACAACCAGGCCCAGCAGTACGGCGATCATGCCGGCCGTATTGATACCACCGACCTGGACGACTCCCGCCACCAGCTTGTCCGGTCTGGCGGCCAGCGCGAAGTTATGCGCGAAAGCGGCGCCGGTGAGCATGCCCAGCACGAAAATGCCGGCATCGCCGTCACCCTCTCCGCTCAGGAACAGCTGGCGACCGGGGCAGCCGCCGGCCAGCAGGAAGGCCAGCCCCGACAGCACCATCCCCAGGAAATTCCAGAAGTAGTTGGAATGGGCTACCGGTTGGGCCGCAACGCCGAAGCCCACCTGACCGAGCAAAAGGTTGGTGATGAAAGCGACCACGGCCAGCGTGATGACACCGGTCAGCAAATGAAAATCGCGGATCAGGATAGAGTCGCGGAAGGCGCCCATGGTGCAGAAACGGGTGCGCTGCGCCAGGAAACCTATCAGCAGCCCCGCACCGAGTGAAATCAGCAGCGGTGCGTGCATTGCGCCGGGACCTTTCAGGCTGAAGAAAACGGCACCACCCTCGCTGAATTGCGGGCGCAGGATCACCAGCAGCAACAGACCGACCATCAGGAACGGCATCACCCAGCCGGCGGCGGCTTTGGTTCTGAACGCCCGCCCCAGGCTGTAGCCACGGCGGAGAAACAGGGTGCCAACCCAGATGCCGGCGCTGAGTCCCGCCAGACCGATCACGGCGTTCAGATCGCCGCCCGCCAGGCGCAGCAGGGCGCGCCAGGGACAACCGAGAAATGCCAGTGCGCCGATCATGGCGAAGCCGCCCAGCAGAAAGCGGATCAGCGGTGCCGAACCGCCGCGGGCCCGGAACTCCCGGAAGAGCAGGGCGGCGACCAGCGAGCCCAGCACGAAGCCGACCAGCTCCGGCCGGATGTACTGGACGACGCCCGCCCGGTGCAGTCCCAGCGCGCCGGCGATATCCCGTTCGAAACAAGCGACGCAGACACCCATGTTGGGCGGATTACCCAGCTTCTGGAGCAGCGGCGCGAGCACGCCGATCACGGCTCCGGCCAGGATAATACCCCAGCGTGAGGCAAAGAAAGCGGTTAGATTTTCGGATCGATTCGTAGGCATGTAGACCTCCGGTTGGGCGCGGCCCTTCGCGCTGACCGGAGATCTCCGGCGGTCAGAGCGGGAAGGCGGCGCGTGGTTTGGCAATTGAGAACCTGACCGGTTCCCGGCACGCGCTTCAGATTTGGTGTGACATCAGGGTGTGATACATTGCTCTTTCCTGGTTGGCTGCGCAGAGCACCATGGTTACCGGGCGATTGCGCGGGTTTCTTAACGGTAAAAAGATTGAACAACCGGTTCTACCGATCAAGCATTATCTCATTCACACAAAGCGGATCCGGCGATCGGCGATATCCTCTGGACCTGGCCGGATCGGCTGGTATTGCTGACTTCCATCATCCATATACCGTTCCATCCAGTAACTGCCGGGTTGCTAGTTGAAGGTGGGTTAGATACCTTCTCAATTGAGTTGATCGACAAATGTGAGACGTAGACAGTGAAGAAAAAGCAGGGAAGCAGGGAGCGGATGTCACGCGGTTCGGAACCTTTCGTTCGAAGTGAAGGCCGGGTACCGCCTGTAAGCCGACAGGGACAGTGAACAGGTTGCGCCACGCCTTTTCGGCGCTGATCCTGGTCCAGGCGTTGCATGCCGTCGAGAAATACTATGGGCGGCTGTGGGAGCTGCTGCCGCCGGTCCGGTTCATCTGCAATCTGGTTGCTCATGATCCGGTACCAGGCTTCCTCCTGCTCAACAGCCTGTTTCTGCTGTTCGGTCTCTGGTGCCGGCTGTGGCCGGTCGGTCGGCAGTGGCGTTGGTGGCGCATCTGGCTCTGGCTCTGGATTGTGATTGAAATCATCAACGGTCTGGCTCATATCGGTCTGGCATTATGGCACGGCGGTTATTTCCCCGGCCTCTACACGGCGCCGCTGCTGTTGCTGATCGCCGGCTGGCTGGTGTTCCAACTGGGAAGCCGTCCGAGTTGATGGCAGGAAGGGAGGTCTTATGAAGAGAACAGCGATCTTCATCGTTCTGACCGCGCTCACCTGGCTTGGGATTGCTAATCCACCCTCCAGCGCCTACGATTTATACCCGGACCCGACGTCAGGACTTTATACCGAGCGTAATGAGGAACAGGCAGATACCGATGTTGCCGCCGGGGAGAGATTGCGGCAGGTCGAGTTCCGGTTCCGGCTGGGGCAGGGAGGCTTTCAGGATGACCGTTCCGATCTCGGTCAGCTCGGCGGCGGCCAGATTACCCTCGATATCAAGCCGGTCAGGCTACCACTCGCGTTATCTCTCACCAGCGAGTACTACACCAATTCCGCCGATCCGACCCATACCTACGAAATCCCCATCATGTTCGCTGTCAACCTGCTCTACATCGTAGATCCTCTCAAGTGGGAGCGGTTGCGTCTCTTTACGGGGGGCGGTGTCGGCAGGCTGGAAGTACCTATAAGCGAGACTAATCCCGATCTGACTCGGCACGCCTGGCTGGTCAACCTGGAGCTGGGTCTGGACTACCGGCTGTTCTGGAAGCTGGGTTTCTACGGTGTGGGTAAATACCTCTATTCGCGGCGGGATATCGACGGCGAGCGGGTGATCGACTTCAACGAAGCGATCCTGCTGCTGGGGCTGACCCTCACGTTCAGTATCTAACAGATACGAGGGATCGACTCCGCCGATCCTTGCCCCGCTGGAGGAGCGAACACGGGAATTGAAATCCGCGCCGAATCAACAGGAGTTATGATGAAACGCTTAGTTGAGACGATACTGCTGCTGGCGATGTTGCTGAGCTGCCTGGCCGGCTGTCAGCGACAGGTTACGGCGGACCTTCCCGCCGACCTGCAGAAGGCGATCGCGGCGTTCTACGACGCTATCGAAACCGGTGACACACAGGCTCGTGTCGATCTGCTGGCCGACGAAGTGATTCTGATGCCGAATCACTGGACCATGTATCGTGGTTTCGACGAAGTCGCCGGTCTCCTCGAAGCCGGTAGTGACGCCGTGTTCAAGATCCGCGACCGGGTGATCGTGGCCGGCGCCGCCGGGCCGGAGCTGGCCTACACTGTAAACAGCTACGCCTACACCTATCACCTGGTCGGCGATCCGCCGCAGTGGCACCAGACCAAGAACCTGCATCTTTGGAGGCGCGACGCGGAAGGCCGCTGGCGACTGCAGGTGGATATCTGGAACAGCGATGTGCCTGTGAGTGAGTTCGACACTGAATGAAAACGGTTGCGGCTGCTGGGATATGGTGAAAAAAGACTACCAGCCAGGCTATGTGGAGCTGCACCGCACCGGTGAGCTGAAGCGGCGTAGCGAACTGGCTTACGCGCGACTGCCCGCCTGCGACCTCTGCGCCCGGGACTGTGGCGTTGATCGCCGTCGTGAAACCGGTCTCTGCCGCACCGGTACCCGGGCGCGGGTGGCCAGCGCCAGCCCCCATCACGGCGAAGAAGCCCCGCTGCGCGGCTGGCGTGGCAGCGGTACCATCTTCTTCGCCCACTGCAATCTGAGCTGCCAGTACTGCATCAACTATGATATCAGCCTGTTGGGCGAGGGCCGCGAGCTGGAGCCGGAGGAGCTGGCGGAACTGATGCTGCAGCTGGCGGCCGCCGACTGTCACAACGTCAACCTGGTCAGTCCCAGCCATGTAGTACCGATGTTCCTGGCGGCGCTCGACCTCGCCGCCGGCGCCGGTCTGCGGCTGCCGCTCGTCTACAACAGCGGCGGCTACGATTCACTCACGGCACTGCAACTACTGGACGGGGTGGTCGATATCTATATGCCGGACATGAAGTACGCGGACGCCGCCATCGCCGAGCGCTATTCCGGTGCGGCCGACTATCCGCACCACAACCAGCGAGCGGTCAAAGAAATGCACCGGCAGGTGGGGGACCTGGCGATCGACCTGCAGGGGCTGGCGCAGCGGGGATTGCTGGTGCGTCACCTGGTACTGCCGGCGGAGCTGGCCGGTACCGCACGGATCGCCAGTTTCCTGGCGGAGGAGATCTCGCGCCACACCTATGTTAACGTCATGGCCCAGTACCGGCCCTGCTATCGTGCCGACGAGCTGCCACCCCTGGACCGGCCGCTCACGCGCGAGGAATACCTGGCGGCGGTCGACACGATGCGCGAAGCCGGCTTGCACCGCCTGGACGGTGACGGGTGAATGGCACTGGTTCGACAACGGCGAAACCGGGAAGGAGAGCGATGATCCAGATCAGGGCGATGCAACCGGATGAGATCGTTCCGGTCAGCGAGCTGCTCTGTGCCTGCTACCGCTGGCTGGGCCTGGTGGAAGGCTTCACCGCGGCTGAAGTTGAATTCCTGCTGCGGGAGCGGGGTACGGCGGCGACGGTGGAGCGGGAATCCGCCCGTGAAACCTATCTGGTCGCTGTAGACGAAGGCTGCCTGGTGGGAATGACTTCCTTCCGCCGGAACGAAATCACCAAACTGTACGTGGATCCCCAGCTGCATCGCCGTGGCATTGGCCGGCAGCTGTTTGCACAGGCGGCGACGCATATCGCCGGGCAGGGTTTCGCTGATGTGTGTCTGGGGACGCTGGGCACCAGCACCATGCCCTTTTACGAGACGATGGGTATGCGAGTGGCGGGGCGGAAGCAGGTGCGGCTGGGGAGCGGCCCCACGCGGGAAGTGCAGCTGATGAAGCTGAGGTTTGAGTAGCGTTCAGATGTGGATATTCAGCAATTGATCAGTACCGGGAATTCGTCAGCATAACTCCTGAAACAACGAGAAGCTGAGTACGATTACGATGCAATTGTGAACCGCCGTTTTTTGCACCTGAAAACTGCCTGCAAGACCCATTCTGGGCCAATAAACGACGCTTACTATTGTAATATCAATATGATAATCAGGTCCGACCCCCGTGACAAATGACCCCGATGAATATGCCGGTGACAAATGAATATGAGTAACCAACACCTGACCCTCCGCACCGCCTACTGGGACGACGCCGCAGCGCGCGCCGCCTTCAAGCGGTTCATCCTCGAGATCTTCAGCCTGGACTTTGCCCTCTGGGAACGGCATGGCTACTGGGATGACGCCTACTGCCCCTTCTCGTATTTCTCCGGCGAGCAGATCGTAGCCAGCCTCTGCGTCTATGCGCTGGAAGCGCTGGTGGCGGGTAAACCGGTCCGGTTGGCGCAGATCTCCGCTGTCGGCACCCTCCCTGAATGGCGGCGGCGGGGATTGTGCCGGCAACTGACGGAGCTGGCGCTCCCCCGGACCGCTCCCCGGCCTGACGGCATCTTTCTCTTCGCCAGCGAGATGGCGCATCCTCTCTATACTGCCTGCGGATTCACACCGCTGACCGACCATCTGGAGCAGATCCGGGCCGAACCGATGCCGGCGCGTAAGGGAATCGTGAAACTCGATCCCGCCGACCCGGCACAGCTGTCGAAGGTCTACCGTTACGCCCGCGAACGGTGTGCCGTCTCACAACGGTTCTGCGTTCACAACCCGCAGCTCTTGATGTTCCACGCGCTCTACACGCTGCCGGACCAGGTTTACGAAATCCCGGAGCTGGAGACGTTGCTCTTCTGCGACTGGGAGGAGGACCTGCTCACCGTTTACGACATCGTGAGTCCGCAACCGGTTCCCTGGGTGGAACTCTACCCCTGGCTGGCGACACCTGACATCCGGCGCGTCCGGTTTCACTTTCACACCGACCTGCTGGCGCTGGAGTCGGTGGAAATCCTGCCCCGCGCAGGCAATCACCCCTTTGTCCTGGCCCCCTTCCCGGCGCCGGCACCGATATTTCCCTTCACCAGCATCGCTTGAGAGAGCCGCGGAACAGCAGGATATGTTACTACGACTTGACCTTTTGACCTCTATCCAATACCTTGCCTGGGAGAAGAGAACGACCAAGCTGTTTTATCAACGAGGGGGTAGGACTATGAACCTGTTAGTCGAAAAAGTCGATGTGTGGGCTGCCAGTGTCCCGGATGCCACAGGCAGCTTGGCCAACGTGCTGACCACCCTGAAGGAAAGCGGTGCCGATCTGGAGTTGATCATCGCCAGACGGGCGAAGGAGAATCCGGGTACCGCTGCCGTCTTCATAGCACCGCTGCGGGGTGATGAAGAGATTAAAACCGCCGCCATGCTGGGCTTCAACATCACCAGCAGTGTCAACGCGGTACGGGTCGAGGGTGAGAACGAACCCGGTATCGCCGCGGTGCTGACCACCAAGCTGGCGGAACGTGGAATCCCGCTGCGGGGTGCCACCACGGCGGTGATCGGATCGCGTTACATCATGTACCTGGGTCTGGATAACGAAGAGGATACCACCCGAGCGCTCGAATGTATCCAGGAAGGTTGAGATCCTGAAACCACCGGAGTTTCAGCTTCGGTTTGCGAATGCCACTCCAACCGCTTCCGTAACCAACGGGAGCGGTTTTATTGTTGTGCACGTATCCGGTGAACCTGAGAGTTGATCGCGGTTTTAATGATGATGACGTCACTGCTGCCGATGCACAGCCTCGGGCATGGTTTCATCCCGCCGCCGATCCGCGCCGCCGACCGGGAGTGGATCGATCAGATCATCTTCGGCGAGCCGACTTAGTCGACCACCTGCAGGATTCGTTGAGATTGGTTTCCGTTTCGCGTATATATGTCTGGTAACGGTAACGGAACCGGACGCGAGACCGTCGGACTCTTAATACCCAAATCTGGAGCTTACATGGAAGAACAAACGAGATACGAACGCGCCCGCAAACGGGCAGAAGAGATGGGAGAGTTCTATCAGCATGTGGTGGTTTATATCGCTGTCAATCTCTTTCTACTGATCGTTAACCTCTGGACCTCGCCGTCCTACATGTGGGTATTCTGGCCGATCGCCGGCTGGGGATTGGGTCTCGTATTGCATGGCCTTTCCGTTTTCGGCGGCACCCAGTTCTGGGGCAGCGAGTGGCGGGAGCAGAAAGCGCGGGAACTGATGGAGAAAGAGGAGCGGAATAAAAACATGATGCCGTAATCATATCCGGGATTACGGCTACCGGCCTGTCGTCGCTGGGTGCTGGACCATTACTGCTGGTCGCGGTTGCTTCCCGCTATCGGCATTGTTTGTGGAGATACATCAATGGAGCATTTCACCAAAATCGTTGTCCTCGATAATGAAGTGCAGGCGCAGATCCTGGTCTCGCTGCTGGAGGAGGCGGGCATCCCGCACCGGCTGCGCAGTTACCGCGACTCTGTTCTGGACGGACTCTTCCAGGGTATGAAAGGATGGGGGCATGTCGATGCGCCGGAGCGCTTTCGCACGGAGATAATGGCGTTGCTGGAACGGGTGAATGAAGCAGGCAGAACCGCCGGCGATATTGAAGAAGTCGATTGACCGCGACATCATCTTGAGGTTACCCCATCACCTGACAATGTTACAAATGAGAGGAGACCAACGGACCGGCAGGCTGGCGGCCGGTCTCCTGGTGCTGATCGCAATAATCGCGTCTCAACTGATGGCAGGAGAGGAAAGCGGATTGAAATTACGGGAACTGACACCGGAAGAGGAGCGGGTCATACTGCACAAGGGCACCGAACCGGCTTTCTCCGGGGAGTATAACGACCACTTCACCACGGGGACCTACAGCTGCAGGCATTGCGGCGCCGCTCTCTACCGCTCGAGCGATAAATTCGCGTCGCATTGCGGGTGGCCCAGTTTTGACGACGCGCTCCCGGACGCTGTGGTCAGCCAGCCTGACGCCGACGGCAAGCGTACTGAGATTAGCTGCGGTAACTGCGGCGCGCACCTGGGACATGTTTTCAGCGGTGAGGAATATACCGACAAGAACATCCGGCACTGTGTCAATTCCATTTCGCTGGAGTTTCAGGCCGCACCGAAGCCAGCTACCGAGGTGGCCGTTTTCGCGGGCGGTTGTTTCTGGGGCGTGGAGTTTTACTTCCAGGTCGAACCGGGAGTGCTGTCGACCCGGGTCGGCTATACCGGCGGCGAACTCGAACAGCCGACCTACCAGAAGGTCTGTACGGGAGCGACCGGTCACGCCGAGGCGATCGAAATCACCTACGATCCCGCTTTGACCGATTTCGAGACGCTGGCGCGACTCTTTTTCGAGATCCACGATCCCACCCAGATCGATCGCCAGGGCCCGGATATCGGTAATCAGTATCGTTCGGCGATCTTCTGCCAAAACGCGGAGCAGAAACGGATCGCACAGGGGTTGATCAAACTGCTGGAAACCGCGGGCTTCCGGGTCGCGACGAAATTGCAGCCTGCCGGCACCTTCTGGGAAGCGGAGAATTACCACCAGGACTACTTCAAGACCACCGGCAAACGACCCTACTGCCATGAGCGCACCAAGCGCTTCTAAACGGTTGCACTGTAGGCGCAGCGATCACCGAAAACAGGGAGTCTGATCATGAGTCGAACCCAGCCACCCTGCAAAATCGAATGGCTGGAGATCCCCGCACCCGATCTGGCGACGGCGCGGGAATTCTACGCCAGCCTGTTCGGCTGGGCGATCGAATCCTACAGCCCCGATTACGCTGTCTTTCGCTCCGGCACGCTGCAGGGCGGTCTGAGCCGGGGACTGCAACCGAACGGCCAGGGGATCGGTTTTTCGATCACGGTGGATGATATCGAGGCGATGCTGGCCAGGATCGTCGCAACCGGCGGAAACATCATCCGGGAGAAATATCATCTCGGCGGTGACCTGGGCTACTGCGCTCGTTTTGAGGATCCCAACGGCAACCAGATCGAACTGTGGTCACCAGAGTAAGTGAGAATTGGAGCAGCGACATGAGTGAGGCAGAGGCAATCGTAAAACTGGACAGTGACAGCAACCGACTCGTGCTGCAGGCGGATTTTCCGCAATTGACCACGGAACAGCTGTTCGCCTACTTCACCGAACCGGAGCTGCTGTGCGCCTGGTGGACACAGGGAGCGGAGCTGGAGCCCAGGCCGGGCGGACACTATCACTTCTGGTGGCCGGCGATGGATTGGCATCTGCGTGGTGAGATCCTGGAGTTCGTGACCGGTGAACGGTTGCGTTTCACCTGGAAGTGGGATCACGAACCGGACATGCCGCTGCGGGAGGTGGAACTGACCTTCACGCGGCGGGAAACGGGCAGCCGCCTGATTCTGGTGCATGGTTTTTATACCGACACACCGGTGGACCAGACCGACCGCCGGGAGCACCTGGAAGGCTGGCTGCACTACCTGATGCATCTGCAAAAAGTGCTCGAGACCGGCTGAACCGGTAGCGAGCTCGCTGCTATGACGGACAACGGGATGTCTGCAACCTTCACCGAACGCGTACTCGCGGCGATACGGCGCATCCCGCCCGGCCGGGTGGCCACTTACGGCTCTATCGCACTGGCCGCCGGCAACCCGCGCGGCGCCAGGCAGGTAGCTCGCCTGCTGCACTCCAGCTCCGTCAAGCACAACCTGCCGTGGCAGCGGGTGGTGAACCGCGCCGGTTGTATCGCCCTGCCGCGAGGCGAGGGTTACGAGCTGCAGAAGCAACTGCTGGAAACGGAGGGGGTTGAATTCGGTGCCGGCGATACGATCGACCTGGAGCGTTATCTCTGGTCGGAGACCGGCCTGCCGACTCAATAGCGGTCGATCGTCTGCCGATCATCTGAAAGTTGGCGTGTGGCGGGCGTGTGCCGTACTACCTGTAATCTGATTGAGTCTCGACATGAACAAACCTGAACCTATACCTAAGATCGGTCTGGCGTTGGGCAGCGGTTCTTCCCGCGGCTGGTGCCATATCGGTATCCTCAACGCCCTGGTGGAGCGGGGTATCGTGCCGGATGTGATCTGCGGCTGTTCGATCGGTGCTTTGGTGGCGGCCTCCTACGCGAACGGCCATTTGAAACGGCTGGAGGAGTGGGTCCTCTCCCTGACCAGGCGGAAAACCACGAAGTACATCCGTTTCGATACCAAGCTGAACGGATTCGTCAACACCGAAAAGCTGCACCACTTCCTCAATCAATACGTCGCTGACGATGATGTCAGCATCGAAAACCTGCCGCTCCCTTTCGGCGTCGTCTCCACCGAGCTGGCTACCGGCCGGGAGATCTGGTTCACGCAGGGTTCATTAATCGAGGCGGTCTGGGCTTCCATCTCAATGCCGGGGCTCTTTCCGGCGATCAGCAACCGTAACCGCTGGCTGGTTGACGGCGGGCTGGTCAATCCGATACCGGTCACACTCTGCCGCTCGTTGGGAGCCGATATCGTCATCGCCGTCAATCTGAACAACCGGATCAACGGGCAGCGCGTGCTGCCGGCAGTGGAACGTAAAGCGGAGAGTGGGGGTGTCGTCGGCCGCATCCGGGAAGCGGTGAAGGAGTACTCCGGCTCGCTCTTCGCCACCACCCGCGATACGGATGACACGCCCGGATTGCTGGAATCGATTGCCCGCTCGATCTACATCACCCAGGATCGTATCACCCGCAGCCGCATCGCCGGCGATCCACCGGACCTGATGTTGACACCGCGCCTGGCACCGATCGGTTTCCTGGAGTTTCACCGCGCCGCGGAAGCTATCACCGAAGGAAAGCGCTGCGTACAGCGCCTGCTGCCCGACATTCTCTATGTCACCGGCCGGGAGTGAGCGCCTGGAGCCTGACGATACCGGCTCGGACATGTATAGTATTTCCCAGTTAAATTGTCTTAGTAGTTAATAACCTTCCGGGAAATACTATTAAGCTATGCCCGCTATGCCATTAAAGACGGACATTTTGTGTGAGCATAGCTATAACCGCGAGGTGAACCTCCCGCCGTAACCCACTTTCAGATTTCCCTGCTTGCTATAGCGCCGCCGATTGTGCATTAATTAACCTGATACCGTCTCATCCGCCTGCTTAGCGGCTCAACTCCATTTAGCCAGGGATCTCATACCAATGTCCAGTATACAACCTCGTCTCTACAGCGGTACCCGCGATCTGACGCCGGAGATGATGATCCAGCGCGAGGATATCATCGCCCGCCTGACCGAGGTCTTCCGCCGTTTCGGATTCTCCCCGCTGGAGACACCGGCGCTGGAGTACCTGGAGATCCTGCTCGGCAAGTATGGCGATGAGGAGAAGCTGATCTATAAGCTGGATTACCGCAATGACCAGCCGGAGAAGCGGCTGGCGCTGCGCTACGACCTGACGGTGCCGTTGGCCCGCTGCGTCGCGCAGGACCGCAATCTGACGCTGCCTTTCAAGCGCTACCAGATCCAGCCGGTCTGGCGGGCGGATCGCCCCCAACCGCGCCAGGGACGTTTCCGCGAGTTCTATCAGTGCGATATCGATATCATCGGGGTGCCCGATATCACCGCCGACGCCGAGATAGTGCAGCTGCAGTACGAGCTGCTGCGGGCGCTCAAGATTCCCGGTTTCCGGATCCGGGTCAGCGACCGGCGGTTGCTGCGCGGTCTGATCGAAGTGGCCGGTATCCCGCTGGAGTTGGAAGCCTCAGTTTGTACCGCCATCGACAAGAAGGACAAAGTCGGACTGGAGGGAGTCGAGGAGGATCTCGCCGTCCGCGGCGTTACCTCTGCGGCCGCCGACCGGTTGCTGGCGCTGCTCGCCTCCCCCCTGAGCTGGGACGGTATCGACGACTGGCGCGACCGCATCGCCACCTTCCCCAAAGCGCTGCAGGCGCTGACCGACCTGGAAGCCATGCAGGACATTCTCACCGCCGCCGGCCTGGATTTAACCTACATCACCCCCGATCCCTGGCTGGCACGCGGTTTGGACTACTACACCGGGCCTATTTTCGAGACGACGCTGCCACAACTGCCGCACATGGGTTCGCTGACCGGCGGCGGGCGCTGGGACGGGCTGATCGGGCTCTATTCCGACCGCGACCTGCCGGCGACCGGTGCCACCTTCGGCCTGGACCGGCTGTTGACCGCGATGGAGCAGCTGGATCTGCTGGAGAAGCGCGCCACCCGCACCCAGATCCTGGTCACCCTCTTCTTCCCGCAGACGCGCGAATACTGCCGGCGCCTGGCCGCGACTCTCCGGGAGCAGGGCATCGCCACTGAGACCTTCCTGGGACAGGCCAAGCTGAAGAAGCAGTTTGAGTACGCGGACCGGATGGGGATACCCTGGGTGGTGGTTGCCGGCGAGACCGAGCAGGAGCTGCAGCAATATACCTTGAAGGAAATGGCGACCGGCGAGCAGCAAAAGGTCGATCTGACCACGCTGCTGCAACGATTGGGTTGATGCGCCCTGATCCCTCCCAAGTTCCCGCTTACATATCTCCGTAGAGCAGGGAGAACTCCGTCAGCGTGTGAAATAACGCCTCGGTGAAAGTCGGCCAGGGCAGCCAGGTGGTCGGATCGGTCTGGCTCAGTTCCAGCGTCGGATCGAGCGCCTGCAGCGCTGTCAATGACGCAGCGAATTCGCCCCGGTAGAACTCGCATTGCGCTCGCAGCAACCAGAGATCCCGCCAGTTGACAGCCGGTTCATGGCTGAATACCCAGTCGGCAGCGAGGCTCAAAAGCGTCGCGGCTTCGGCACTCAGCGCGGCGTAGTCGGCGTCAGCCTGCTCACGCTGGGCGAACAAGCGGCCGGCGCGGCTGTCCAGATGCCAGGTGGAAAGTGCGATCGCGGCGTTGAAGCTGCTCAGCGCCGCGGCAGGTTGGTGCAGATGCAGATAACAGTAGCCGACGCCGCCGTAGGCTTCCGCCGCCGGTTCGCTGTTGATCACCTCGCTGAACTCAGCCAGCGCCTCCGCCCATTCGTTCGCGTGATACAAGGTCCAGGCGGTGGTGAGGGGATCCTCCTCGCTGTCGTCGGGCTGGGAGGGTACGCTGCAGTTGAAGACGGTAAACGTCGCCAGCAACAGGAAGGCGATGGTCAACAGCTCGCGTTTACTCTTCACCTGTCACTCCTCACTTCAACAGCATCATCTTGCGGGTCTGGTTGAGGTGCTCGCTCTGCACCCTCAGGAAGTAGACACCGCTGGCCAGGTTCCCCGTCTCCCGGCTGTCGAAAACCAGCACCTGGTGACCCGCCGGCAGGTAGCCGTCCCAGAGTTGCGCCACGCGCCGGCCCAGCACATCGTAAACGGTTGCCCGCAGGTGTTCGCCCGTCACCAGGGTTAGGTCGAAGCTGGTAACCGGATTGAAGGGATTGGGATAGGGGTGGGAAAGCGTCCAGACATCGGGTGTCGTCAGCGGCTCACGCGTGCCGGTCAGCAGCAGGAAACGGCCGCCGTGGTTCACCTCTGTGTGAAGGTTCCCCGACTCGCTGTCACGATATGTATCACACCAGACCGTATCTCCCGCTTCCACACGGTAAATGCCATAGTGGCACTCCTCCGGTGCGCCTGCCGGTACCGTAAAGGTGATGCGCACCGCGCCCGGCAGCTGTAACGGCAGCAGGTCGAATCCGGCGGTGCCGTCTGGAGTGAGATCGTGTATCACATAGCGGGTAGCGACGGGAATATCCCGGCACAAACGCAATCGGTATTCATCCCCCGGTCCGGGCAGCAGATCACCGGCCGCCTGCATGTAGTTGCTGCTGATCAGCAGCGTATCCTGTGTCACGTTACCCGCCAGATCGACGGCGGTTAAACCGATGACCACGTCGCCGGTACCGATGAAGAGATAACTCCCCAGATAGAGATCATAGGCATCCGGCTCGGTTCCGCTCTGGATCAACTCGAAAGTGACCGAACCGCTGCTCGCTGAAGCCGCCAGGGGCGGGGTAAGCGGCTCATCCACCATCACCAGCAGATCGAGGTACTCATTCACGGCCGGATTGGGCAGAATCCCCGGGCTCAACGTCGGGGGGATGTTCTCCAGCGACACCACCAAGAGCGGGCCGCTGTCGCTGTTGCCGTCGTTGTCGAGTACGGTCACTTCCGCGACGGTGTTGTCGTGGAAGAGTGAATCCGGCTCGATCACCAGACAGTCGGCGTCCGGCAGATAGGTGATGGCGACGGAATCGATCACCGCGATCTCCCATTCGAGGTACTCATCGGGGGAGTCGGGATCGTAGACATAACCGGAGAGATTCCGGAGCGTGTCGCTGCTGCCGGCGCGCAGGGTGACGGGCGGCAGCGTGTAGAGCTGCGGGGCGGCGCCGGCTGTCACCTGAAAGCGCCACCAGGCCGCAGCGGTATCACCATCCGGATCCTCCACCGCGAAGAGGAGACTGTCACTGCCGGTGATCATCAGCGAGTTGAATGTGACACAACGTGATACAGTGTCCAGAATCGCTTCCACCAGGTTCCCGCCGCTCCAACTCCAATCGAGACTGGTGACGGGATCATCGTGATCGTAGACATAATCGTCCAGCGGCCAGGGACCGGAGGTGGTCAGCGTGGACAACGTCAACTCCGGGAAATCGAATATGAGCGGTACGCCGGTCGTGTCGATCACCAGCAGACGGCAGTCGTCGCCGGTCAGGTTGGAATCAGGATCGAAACAGTAGAAGGCGATGTCGGTAAGGCTGCCGGGCGTGAGGGGCGCGGTAACCTGAACCAGATGGCTGGCCGGGTCGACCGACACCTGGAAGGGCGCGGGATCGGTGAACGCCCAGGTCATCTGGTCCGGATCGTGATCGAAATCCCAGACATGGTCGTCCAGATCGAGGTGGTTGTCCACCTCACCCGGGAGCAGTAGCAGATCGGGCAGGGCGGCTGCCTGCGGCAGTCCATTGTAGAGGAGAACCGCCGTAACCGCCGCGGTCGCGCTGTTCTGATCGGGATCGGTAACGGTGAACTGCAGCTCCTCCCAGCCCTGTGTCGCCGGCGACGCGCTGAGCGTAGCCACATGTGTCACACTGTTGATCTGAACCGAGACCAGGTCGCCGCTGCCGGCGGACCAGCTCAGTTGCGAATCGGCGTGATCGGCGTCGGCAACATAATCATCCAGATAAAGCAGTTCGCCGGTTCCGTTGTGTAACACCTGGGCCGGGATGACGGCCAATACCGGCGGCGCGCTGGCAACCTGCACGATCAGCGTGTCCTGGTCCTGCAGCGGTTCCGGATCGCTGACCGTCAGCAGATAGGGAAAAGACTGGCCGATCAGCGAGACGGCGGTGGTGAAGAAGCGGAGTGTTCCCTCGTAGGTATCCACCACGGTCGAGATGCTGTCATGCGCGCCCGCCAGGGTCCAGATCATCTCCTGCCAGTCGTGATCGGGGTCGTAGACCAGGTCCGGCAGCTGGAGGACCAGCTCGCTGCCGGGGTGCAGCGGGAACAGGAGCGGTTCGGTAAGCAATGGTGCGTCGTTGACCGGCGTTACCTCCAGCGGTATAAAAGAAGTATCCGCCAGGCCCAGGGGATCGCTGACGATAAAAGTGACGCTGTCGCTGCCGCTCCAGTTCAGGGGCGGGGTCAGTCGCGCCCGGTGCGACACCGGATCAATCGCGAGCGTCACCAGGCTCTGTTCCGGCACCGCGTAGGTCAACCAGCCGGCGGCATGGTCGTTGTCGGTCACGAAGTCATCCAGGACGAGCGAGCTGTCGACGTCATCTTCCGCCCAGCTTACCAGCGGCAGCGGTTCCGCAACCTGGGGCGCGTCGTCACACAGCACGGCCAGCGTGTCCACGGCGGCGGTCAAGTCGGGCGCCGTAGCTTGAATCGCCACCTCCAGCCAGGCCGGCGTTACCGGCAGGCGGTTGAAGATGAACAGGAAGGCCTCGCTGTCTACCCGCACCGTGTCGATGGTGGCCGAGTTACCGCCGGCCAGCACCTCATAGCTGATGACGAATTCCGAATCGGGACAGAAGAACGCCTCCAGGTGATCGTAGAGGTTCAGGGTGTCGCAGGGCTGGAAAGTCGTCAGCTGCAGATCGGGCAGGGGCGGGTAGAAAGCGAAACCGGCGATTTCAATGTAGGGGACCGTTTCGAGGTTGAAGCTCCACTCGGCACCGCTCTCCGCCTGCCAGTACAGCGTGTTGCGGAACTCCAGGTTGTCGTGATCGACGGTAACGGGTCTCCCCGCGAATTCGCTCAACGCCCGCACCCGGAAACGCAACGCGTCGGCGGCGTTGGCGCAGCTGGGGCGCGGTTCGTCCCCCTGACCGGTCTGTATGATGTAATCGAGTTGCGTGCCCGGAATGCCGTTGCCGGGATCGTCGTGGGTGTGGTTGGCCAGGACGACGGCACCACCACAGGGTGCGAACCAGCCCTCGCCCACCTGCTGGAAAGGCGAATCGTCATCGCCCGGCACCAGCTGCAGGATACCCTCCTGCAGGGTCAGCATGATCTGGAAGCCGGTCAGCAGCTCGGCGTGTGAATCGATGTGCAGGTAGAGGTCGGTTTCCTCGCCCATGTGCAGGAAGAGGCTGTCCCGGCCGTCGACGGTGTGCAAACGCAGATCGCTGAAACCTTCGTCGCGCGTCGCCAGAGCCGCGCCGGCGAATGTGATACAGAACAGGATTGTCAGCGGGAGGAGCCGTCTCATTGCAGATGCATCACTTTGCGGGTGGCTCGATGTTCGGGAGTCACAGCCTGGAGGAAATAAAGCCCGGCGGCGAAACTCTCCGCCCGCCATTGCAGCTGATAGCTGCCGGGAACGATTGTATCACGGTACAGCACTTCCACCTGCTGGCCGAGGATGTTGTATACCGCCAGACGCAGCGAAGTTGTTTCGTAAACGACCAGGGGAATGGTCAGACTGCTGTTGAAGGGGTTTGGCCAGGGAGGCGGCAGCTCGAAAGCGAGCGGTGGCGCCGTAACCACGCCGCTGGTGGTGCGGAAGGCGGTGTCGACGGAATGACCCTCGAGCAGCAGAACCGGCAGACCGCTGCCGGTGGGCAGGGTGAACCGCGCCAAAGCCAGTTCACCGCTGACGCCCGGACTCTGACCGTAGCGGGCTACGGCCAGCAGGAGTCGATTGCCGTGGGTTTGTATCACGGACTGAGCTTCGGTGTCGAACAGTTCGCACAGCTGCAGATCGGTGACTGCGCCCGGCGGCAAAGCCAACCGGGCACTCCAGCCGATCAGATCGCTGGCCGGCGCGATGACCAGGGTCCAGGTCGTGTATTCTCCGGCCGGTTGCCGCTCCAGCTGCCAGACCGGAGTGGCGTTGTGACCGCGGCGATAGACCGGCGGCACGCCGCTGCTGTTCAGGTTTGTCGTGCAGAGGGTCAGATCGGTGATATAGACCAGCTCATCTCCATCAAAGTCACAGTAGGAGTTCCAGCCGGCGGAATCAGGCGTACTGCCGTAAGCTTCCACGATGGCGTTGAGGTCGGTGGCGTCGATCTGGTTGTCCGGGAGGACGGTGTCGCTGCTGTCGACGTAACCGGCGCAGTCACCGGCGATCAGCTGCAGCAGGTCGACATCCTCGGAGTTGAAGTGCGGATTTACCCCCTCCAGCAGATCGCCGTGTTGAATGTCGAACGGGTAGTAGCCGCTGAGCCAGCCCGGTACGCTCGCTACCAGTTCCCAGCAGCCGTCCGGCACCGAATGCAACTGGTAGGTGCCGTCGGTTCCCAGCTGCACCTGTACGCCGGCCGCGGCCGGATCGATGTCGTTCTGGTTGAACAGCGAATCGGTCACCGGCAGCCAGGATCCCGGCTCACGCAGGATCAGCGTGGATTCGAGACCGTTATAATCGCGCCCCTGCAGCTGGACGTGTCCCGAAACCCGGCCGCGCGACCAGGTATACGAAATAGCCGCCGGCGACTGGATGGTGGTGCCCAGAAGTTCGCCATCCTGGTAGAAACTGGTGAAGCGGTTGGCCTCGTCGTCCACCGCGAAGACCAGGTTGTCGATGGTGGCGCCGGTAGCGGGATCGCGGCGGGGCAACAACTGCAGCGTGCAGAGCAGGTGGGTGCCGTCACTGAACTCCGGCACCGGAGCGCCGTTTTCAAAGTAGGTGAAATCGAGGTGATGGCGACCGTTGCTGAGGTCGCCCCCGTGATTGTCGTTTTCCAGTATGCTCGCTTCCTCGAAGTCAGGTCCGAGCCGGAAGGGTGACGTGAGCGAAACGATATCGAAAGCGACCGTGTCCACGTCGACATAGAGGCTGATCATGTCGGCTGTGATCACGCCCGCCTGCGGATAGATCGAAACGGTGACCGTGTCGCCGGGAAAGGTGTCGAAGCGGTAAGGCCGCATCTGCAGGTTGTAGCAGATATTGCCGCCGAAGCCGTTGATCGCCAGCGTACCCGGCGCTGTAAAGACCGGGTCGGCGGCGTCCGGTTCCTGGCCGGCGGGATTGCTGCTGACCAGTAGAAAGACGTGATACGTCTCATCGCCGGCGTCTTCCAACGGTATACCCTCCCCGACCGAAGGTCCGGTCATGGTATTGGGCAGGAACTCCCAGGTGGTGATGTCGCCGGCCGGCGTATCGAGATGCTGGTCGATCGTGCCATCCTGTGAATTCATCACCCAGAGATTCGGCACCGACGTAGTCAGGTCGAACCAGGTCGCTTCCGGCAATTCGCAGCCCGTATCTCCCAGCAGCAGGAAGAGCTGCTGATGTTCGCCGCCGAAATTCCAGGCGTAGACCCAGCGCACCAGATAACTGGCGTGAGCGGAGATCGCCGCTCCCAGGGGCGGCGGGTCGACCAGCATCACATTAGGAGCCGCCTGGAACCGGAACGAAGTGATCGGTTCATCCTCCGCGAGGAAGTTGTCGTAACCATCCTCGAAGGAACCCAGCCGTCCGGTGACGCCGTCGTCGATGTGGGCGTAGAAATGCAGCCAGCCGCTGTGCGTGATGATCTGGTTGGCCAGCGCGGAGGGCAGGTCGGCCGGATGCCAGACGTACATGTTGTCCGGCTGCTGGTCGGGATCCTCGTGGATACCCTGCACCATCAGCTCGCCGTTAGCCAGCCAACCATCGGTCGCGGCCAGGGTGTCGATCAACAGGTCCATGGTCGCCTGGCTGAAGTCCGCCAGGCTGTCATCGCTGGCGTCGATGTAGAGCGCGATCAGGGCGTCGTCGTCGGCGTCCCGGTCGCCGTCTACTGTCTCCCCCCAGTTGAAGGTGAAGCAGAAGTCCTCCCCCAGGTCGATGGTAGTCGCGGGGGGCGTTTGCAGATCGATCAGCGGCGTGTGATACACCGTCACCGGCGCCTCGCTCTCGCGCAACACCGCGTGACGGCCGTCACCAGCGACGGCGTAGACGCTGTACTGGCCTGCAGTCACCCATTCGCTGGCTGAACTGTAGACGGTCCAGGGATACTCCTGGTAGAGATCGACCGGCA
This sequence comes from uncultured Bacteroidia bacterium, assembly GCA_964517435.1. GTDB lineage: Bacteria > CAIWAD01 > CAIWAD01 > BS150m-G50 > BS150m-G50 > BS150m-G50. The sequence continues at coordinate 53,243 of CAZFEC010000008.1, forward strand.
GGGGAGCCGGTGTGATCGCTTCGCAGCCGGTTAAGCCCACTACTGTCAACGCTGGTGGTGAACCGCTGGTGACTATCGCGTTTGCCGTGATGCCGGCGGGACCGTAGAAAAGAGAAACCTCCGGCACGGAATCGAGATCCTCGGCGGCGAACTCCAACATCACCTGGGGTGTGCCGCTGCCGTCCGGAACGGCCGAAAGCGGATTATACAGGCGGCCGGAATCGAGGTGCAACTCGGTAGTGGGGTCCACAGCCAGCACTTCCGGAAAGTGATACACCCGCAACCAGCCGCTGTGGCCGACGCTGCGCTGCGTGGTCAGGGAGGATGCGGCGTAGAGGTAGTATGGCGCCGCCTCGTTTTCCTCCAGTGCGGCCGTCAGAACCGCCTGTTCAAGGGCACCTGCCGGCAGGTTGATCAAGGGTTGCCCCGCCAGGTCCACGGCGGCGAAAGCCTCCGCCGTGATCGAGGTCAGGGCGGGGTTGGTACTCCAGTAGAGCGAATAGGTGGCTCCCAGTACATCGCTGAGCGTCCCGCTGCAGGTAAAAGCGTAGCCGCCGTCCCCGCCGCAGGTCGCCGTTGAATCCTGCTGCGGCGCGGTGAAAACCGCCGCGGGACCGGGGATGGCGCTGATCAAACCGGCCACGGCCTGGGTGGTATCGATTTCGGCGGTACCGATCAACTGAACCGGCAGGGCCGGGACGGCCGCGGCGGTGGTTGTATCACAACAGGCGAAGAGGGCGAGGAAACGGATGTTGCCCCCGCCGCCGATGCTGGTTTCGCACAGCAGCTGCAGAGTGTCGCCGGCGACCTGCAGCGAAAAGGCGCCGCCAATGTCGGTGGCGTCGATTTGCGCCATTCCATTCAACTGACTGTCAAACTGGAACTGTGACGGCAGCACGATCGTGATCGTCTCACCCGCGATGATGTCCTGACTCTGCTCAACCTGCAGGATCAGGTCGCGGCCGTGAAAAGCGGAAGTCGTGATGTCGACGGGAGTGTAGGGGCCGCCGCCGGTCAGGTAAGGCAGCTCTATCGCGGTGGCCGACAGCGATTGTGCCACGTTGACAGCGGCTGCCGCCGTTCCAGTGAACCACAGGCACAGCTGCATAGTCAGCCAGGCTTTAACGCGCAGTCGCAAGCGGACTCCTCAAGCTTGGGCGAGCTTTGGAAAAGCCGTCACCGGCGAATCCTGGACAACAGGCACATCAGTACATTTCCAGCCCTGCTCGCTTTACATAATATGCAGCAAGAGCCATGCCAGCGCTCCAGCTCCGTCAACAGCACGTAAGCATTCTCCCATTGTGATAAATAACAAGGTGATACGACTGCGCAACTTCAGAATGGATGAACTTCCGGAGCCGTTTCGCAGAACGACAGGCGCGGTAAAGGTTTCCCCACCGGAAACAATTACCTGGAAACCTGATGTGTACCACCCCATGCTCGGGGCGACTCCGCCGGTTCAGGAAGTGGTTGTGTGCGGTACGCCGCCGCCTGGACCGCCAATCTTTTCCCTCGGCCGGCCGGTTACAAAAACTGTTGGCACTTCAGTTGATGATTTTACATATTGCCTGCAGAGAAGTGAGCGGAAGCGACGTGATACATTCGATCGGTTCAGTTATTGAATGAGAGTGATCCCGCGTCGATGAGTGACAAAGTTGATACCATCCGGGCGATGCAGGAGCGGATCCTCAGCATCCGTGATCTGCCGACACTGCCTGTTGTCGCGGTGGAGATCATGGGACTGGTTCAGCGCGACTCTTCCTCAGTCATGGATGTCGCCCAGGTCATGTACCGCGATCCGGTCCTGACCGCCAAAGTACTCAAGCTCGCCAATTCCGCCTTCTACGGTCTACGACGCCAGGTCGAAACCCTCAACCAGGCCATGGTAGTGCTGGGTTTCAGTGAGATACTCAACCTGGTGCAGAGCGTGTCGGTAGTACAGGCGTTCAAGGATGAGCAATTCGAGGACAGTTTCGATCTCAACGCTTTCTGGGACCATTCCGTCGGCACCGGCGAGATCAGCCGGGCGCTGGCGACCAAGGTCGGATTGCGGTTTGACGGAGCCGATTTCACGGCGGGATTGATTCACGACATCGGCAAGGTGGTCCTGGAGATGTACTTCCACGAGGACTTCACCCGCGCGCTGAAGACTTCACGCACCAGCGAGACACCACTGTATCAATCGGAGCGGAAAGTGCTGGGTGTTGACCACACCGAGATCGGCACCTGGCTGGCGGAGCGCTGGACACTGCCGGAACGACTCGTCGATGTGATACAAAACCACCATGCTCCGCTCCAGAGTTCCCGTGATAAAGTACTGGTGGCGATCGTCCATCTCGCCAATACGCTGGCCAAGGTCGCCAATATCGGCTTCAGCGGCGACCGGGTGGTCTTCGACCTGAAACAGGATCCCGCCTGGCTGTTGCTGGAACGGGAGGCGCCCGCCATGGAACAATTCGATCTGGCCCGTTTCACATTCGAGCTGGACGACAAAGTGGAACGGGCACGTGATTTCATGCGCATCGTGAGCAGCTAAATCGGAGACTGAACGTGCATCATCTCGATGAAGTAGTGGTGCAAGCCAGGCAGCAACTCTACGACTGTTCCGGTATCTATATTTCCGGCAACCAACTATCGTACTTCGAGCGACAGATCCTCGCCCGGATGGAGGAACTGGAGCTGGAATCGGGATTCGATTATCTGGAAAGGCTGAGCAACGGTACGCAGGACGATGAGATCAGTCAACTGTTGAAGCGGGTCTTCGTATCCGACACCCGCTTTTTCAGCCACCGCTTCCAGATTAACGCCATCGTGGAATACGCGATACCGGAAATCCTGCATGAACGCAACCTCGACAGAATCAACATCTGGTATCACGGGATGGCCCGTGGGGAAGGGCTTTATTCGCTACTCCTGCTGCTGAACGAACAGGTGCGCCGCATCACCCGCAAGTGCCAATACCGGATCATCGGCAGCGATGTCGACAGCCTGGCGCTGGAGCGCACGCGTCAGGCCAAGTTCCGCTGGTCCTCCCTGTCGCACCTTGATGAGGAACTGCGTAAGACCTACTTCGAAGTGGTGGACAACACCAAGTATCGCTTCCTCCCCCTGCCGGACCAGGAGCTGGAGTTCCTGCAACTGGTTCCGCACGAAGACGAGCAGTGGCAGGCTGTCGAGACTGTGGATCTGATCATATTCCAGAATATCCTGATGTATTACGGTCTGCGGCAGCGTCAACAGATCGCCGAGAAGCTTTATAACAAGCTGAATCCGCTCGGGTACCTGTTCGTCGGACCGACCGAGTCGCTGTACCAGGTTACCGATAGCTTCAACATCATCCATTTCACCAAGACACTGGGCTACAAGAAGCCGGGTGACGGTTCACAAAAGTGATACACAACGCTTGAGCTGACACCAGTTGCGGTGCTGGAAAAGGGGATGCGCATGAAAAAAGCTTCCGTGGAGGCATTCCGGCGGCTGCAGGATTTCAACCGGCCGATAGACGAACGGATGTCGGAACACTTCTCGACATCCCACCAGGTAATCGGTTCGCTGCACATGAGCTGGAAACCGCCGATGGATGTTTTCTTTTCCAGCGGCAACCTGGTCATCATCATGGATATCGCCGGGGTAAGCGAGCAACAGTTGTATCTCTCCTGTCAGGACCAGCGGCTGGTTATCCGCGGTATCCGTCAGGAACCGGGGCGTTATCCCCAGCGGGAATTTCACCAGCTGGAGGTGAATTTCGGGCCCTTTCAACGCAGCTTGACCATCCCTTTCAAAGTGAACGAAGAGGAAATCCGCGCCCGTTACCGCGATGGTTTTCTGGAGATAGTGATTCCGATGGATCAGATGGATGACCGGCAAGTGATTCTGGAACTGGACTGAGGTGGAAATGCAGAACAACGACGCTCCCAGCGCGATCAAGATTCCCGGCAAGCTGCCACTGCTGCCTCTGGACGACATCGTCGTCTTTCCCTTTGTTATAGCACCGGTAGTGGTGGCGGAACCACGCCAGCTGGAGATGGTTAATCATGTGCTCTCCGGCGACAAGATGCTGGCGGTGTTCTCGAAACGCAGCACCGAGACGATGGACGAGGATCGCCGCTTCTACGATACCGGCTGCGCCGCCATCGTTTTGAAGATGTTCAAGATGCAGAACGGCGAGGTCGGTCTGCTGCTGCAGGGCCTGGCCCGGGTACAACTGGACAAACTGGTCCGGCGTGATCCCTTCCTGGAGGGCAGTCTTACTATTCTACGCGAGGACTCCCGGTCCTCCCTGAAAATCGAAGCGTTGCGCAAGGAACTCAAACGCAAGTTCCAGATCATGGCGCAGAACCGCCATATCGTGAAGGAGGATGTCCAATCCGCCATCCTCAACATCCAGGAACCGGGCAAGCTGTGCGATGTGATCGTCTCCAATCTGCCGGTTACGGTCGAGGAACGTCAACGGATTCTGGATACGGTCAATATCACCAAACGTCTCCACGGTACCACGCACCTGTTGCAGCGGGAGATCGAGCTGGAGGAACTCAGCCAGCAGATCAAGAAGTCGGTCGACCAGGAGATCGAGGTCTCCGAGAAACAGCGCTACCTGCGGGCGCAGATCAACATGATGCAGCGGGAGCTGGGTGAGGAAGACAGCGGCGAGGAACTGGACCAGATGCTGGTGGACGCCCGCGAGAGCGGCATGAGCCAGGAAGCGTTGCAGGCAGTGGAGAAGGAGATCCGCCGCATGCGCAGCATGTCCGCCTCTTCAGCCGACTACCATGTCCTTCGCGGTTATGTGGAGTGGATGATCGATCTGCCCTGGCAGAAACGTGATACAAAACCGCTGAACATACGCAAAGCCGCCGCGGTCCTGAATCGCGATCATTACGGGCTGGATGAGGTCAAGAACCGCATTCTGGAATTTCTGGCGGTGATGGAGCTTAATCCGGATACCCGCAGCCCGATTCTATGTCTGGTCGGCCCGCCCGGCGTGGGCAAGACCTCCCTGGGGCGTTCCATCGCTTCGGCGCTTAACCGCAAGTTCACCCGCCTGGCCCTGGGCGGCGTCCACGACGAAGCGGAGATCCGCGGGCATCGCAAGACTTATGTCGGCGCCTTTCCCGGCCGGATTATCCAGCGTCTGCGCGACGCCGGCACCCGCAATCCTGTCTTCATGCTGGATGAGATCGACAAGCTGGGCGCCGACGTCAAAGGGGATCCCGCCAGCGCGCTCCTGGAAGTGCTGGATCCGGAGCAGAACCACGAATTCATGGATCACTTCCTCGATGTGAAGTTCGATCTGTCCGAAGTCATCTTCATCACTACGGCCAACCAGCCCTACAACATTCCGGAGCCGCTGCTGGACCGGATGGAAGTGATTCACCTCCCGGGCTACCTCAAACAGGAGAAGGTGCAAATCGCCCGGACCTACCTGATCCCGCGCCAGCTGGAGAACAGCGGCCTGACCAAGCGGCATCTCACCATCACCGCCGCCGGCTTGAACGCCATTATCAGCGGCTATACGCGGGAGGCGGGAGTCCGCAAGCTGGAACAGCAGATCGGGGCGATCTGCCGGAAGACGGCCCGTCGCGTTCTGGTCAAACCCTCCCGGCGCATCAGCCTGACCAGCCGCAATCTGCCGGAGTTCCTCGGGGCGCCGCGGCACCAACTCACCCAGCGGCCGAGTCGCCGCCAGGCCGGCGTTTCGACCGGCCTCGCCTGGACTCCTTACGGCGGCGTGGTCCTCTATGTCGAAACCAGCCTGATGCCGGGTGGACGCAATTTGAAGCTGACCGGACAGCTGGGGGAAGTGATGCGGGAATCGGCCGAAACCGCGCTTTCCTACCTGCGCGCCAACAGCGCCAAGTTCAACCTGCCGGAACATTTCTTCAACGAGTCGGACATCCACATGCATATACCCGCCGGCGCGACACCCAAAGACGGGCCTTCCGCCGGGACCGCCCTCATCCTGGCGCTGTTGTCGCTGCTCTGGCGCAAACCGCTGCCGGCCGGGGTGGCGGTGACGGGTGAAATAACCCTGACCGGGGAAGTGATGCCGGTCGGCGGCATCAAGGAGAAGCTGCTGGCCGCAAAAGAGGGGCAAATCCGGCGCGTGCTGATTCCCGCCGGCAACGCGGCCGACCTCGCGGAGGTGCCGTCGGAAGTCAAGCGCAACCTCAAGATCAAGCTGGTCAAGCGAATTTCCGAGGTGGTGAGCGAAGCTTTCGGTGCCTGAGTGATCGGGAGCCGTATTGGCGCCCAACCGGATCCGGCTGACCGGCGCTATCGCGGTCGGGCCCGCCGGATTGATACCCATCCATCCCCTCACAACGAACCCGGTACCCGTACGTCACCGGAGCGATTTCCAGAAGTGAAAACGGATTTCCACCTCCATACCCACCTGTGCCGGCATGCCGCCGGCGGGATGGAGGAGTATGTGCGACAGGCCCTGGCACTCGGCCTGGAGCATATCTGCTTCACCGATCACGTCCCCCTGCCTTATGATTTCGACCTGACCCACCGGATGGGGCCGGAACAGCTGTCCGACTACATCGCCGGCGTGCGGGAATTGCAGCGGCGCTATCGGGGCCGCATCGAAATCGGTCTCGGTCTGGAGTGCGACTACCTGCCCGGCGTGGAACCGTGGCTCGAGCGGATTCTGGCGGAGCAGGAGTGGGACTGCGTGCTGGGGAGTATTCACTTTGTGGGCCACATCCGCTCCGACGCGCCGGTCTTCGTCTTCCGGCCGGGCGAGGTGCCGCTGGACCAGCTGGAGGATAACTACTGGCGACAGCTGGACGAGCTGGTCACCTGCGGGCTCTTCGATGCGATCACCCACCTGGATATCTTCAAGAAACGGGGCTGGCGGCCGCAACCGGAACGGCTGCCGCGGATCACCGGGATCCTGGACCGCATGGCCGCCGCCGGCACAGCTCTGGAAGTCAACGCCTCCGGTTACGATAAGCCGGAGGTGGGGGAAGCCTATCCCCATCCCCAACTGTTGCGCCTGGCGGTTGAGCGGGGATTGACTTTCATCTACGGCTCTGACGCGCATCAACCGCAGCAGGTAGGGCGCTACCGGGACGTGATACAATCTCAACTGCTACGGCTGGGGGTAGAGCAACACGCGATCTACCGCAGGCGGCAACGATTCCTGCTGCCGTTGACAGCGGACGGGTGTGAGTGAATCTGAGGCGCGAAACCGGTACCCTGTCCGCAAAAAGAGCTCTGTTGAGAACAGATTTATATTGACATCCAGAGGGTGGTAATGTAAACTAACCGACTGCAATCGAGCCGGAGTGGTGGAATTGGTAGACGCGCACGTTTCAGGGGCGTGTGGCTGCAAGGCCGTGTGGGTTCAAATCCCACCTCCGGCATTTGAAGTTTAGTTAACGGAGAAGGATATGCCGCATCACAAATCATGCGCCAAGCGAGTTAAAACCAGCGCCGCCGCCCGACTGCGCAATCGAATCTATAAAAGCCGGCTGCACACAGCCATGCGCCGTATTTACAGCGTCACCACCCGCGAAGAAGCCGAACAGCTGCACCCGGGCACTGTCTCTCTGATCGACAAACTGGAACGCAAAGGCATTCTGCATAAAAAGAACGCGGCAAATAAGAAATCGAAATTGAGTCAATTTGTCAGCCGGTTGCAGAATTCCTGAAAAGCGTCTCTATGATACGCGTTTGCCGGATTCCGTCGTGACCGCATTGATTTCCTGTCACCCCGGTATCCGGTTTTCTCTTTTTTCGCCCTCGCAACCGACCAACTCACAGGATTTGTGTCAATGAAACTGCATCGAATTCTGCTGATAATGCCGCTGATGGGGCTAAGCTTCTGGCTGTCCGGTTGCGCTCAGTTGCAGTCACTTACCGGCGCCGCTGCCGCAATTCCTGTGGTCAGCGATACTGCAATCGTCACCTTACCTGAAGATGAAATCGCCGCCTGTCTCTTCGCACCGGACGATTACCTCTATTATTGCCGGCTGCTGGAACAGACCCTCATACAATGTGACTCGGTCGATCTGGACCTGGTTTACGGCGATCTGGAGCAGCAGTACAGCGAAATCCAGAATTTCACCAATACCGCCGATACCTCCCTCCTCGAATTGAAACGGCAATACACCCGCGAATTAACGGAACTGGCCGGCCGCATGCTGGGCGTTTCGGAAAACGGCGACGCCGCGCTGCTCAAGGCGGGATTAAGTACGGAATCCCCGGGAGAATGGGATCAGGATTTCAGCCGGTTTACCGACGCTGATATCGATTCGATTCTCTATGCCCTTTTGCATATCCCGGCGCAAAACCTATTGCCGACCGTACCTGACGCCGCGCATGAACTGGTAGACGCCAAGGTTGAATTTCTGACCGGCGCCGGCCGCAAGAGTTTCACCCGCTGGCTGAGCCGTTCATCCCGCTACCTGCCGTTGCTGCAGGAAATAATCAACGCTCACAACCTTCCCCCCGACCTCGTCTACCTGGCGATGATCGAATCCGGATTCAGTAGCAAGGCTTACTCCTGGGCGCACGCCGCCGGACCGTGGCAGTTTATCGGCAGTACGGCCAAGATTTTCGGTTTACGGCGCGATTACTGGGTCGACGAGCGTTACGATCTGATCGCCTCCACCCATGCCGCCGCCCGTTTCCTGCGCGTGCTCTACAATCGGTACCAGGACTGGTATCTGGCTTTTGCCGCCTATAACGCCGGCCCCGGCCGGGTTGACCGCGCCCTGAAACGCCATGGTACCCGGGACTATTGGCAGCTCTGGTCTTTGCCGCGGGAAACGCGCAACTACGTACCGATGTTTCTCGCCGCCCGGAAGATCACCCGGCACCCGGAACGCTACGGTTTTACCGCTATCGAGTACCAGGAACCGCTGGTGATTGATACCCTGCGGGTGGAAGGGGGTTACCGCCTGCAGGATATCGCCGCCGAGCTGAAACTGAGCTCCGCGACACTGCAGGAACTGAATCCCGCGCTGCTGCGGGAGGTTACCCCGCCGGGCGAAACACCCGCACTGTTGAAACTCCCCGCCGGTTCCGCTGACGCTCTGCTGGCGGCGTTGCCCACACTGCCCAAGGCGGCCGATACCCGCATCGTTACCCGGCACAAAGTACGTTACGGGGAAACGCTCTCCAGTATCGCGTTGCGTTACGGCGTCAGCGTACGTTCCCTCAGGCAGGCCAATGACCTGCGGGGATCCCGTATTTACGCCGGCAAAACGCTGGTGGTGATGGACGCCGCCGATCCGATTCGGTCCGGAGGGGGGCAGGAATTTCCGCAAAACGGTGGCAGGGCGACCAAATACCGTGTCAAGCGAGGCGACACTTTAAGCGAAATTGCCTTGCGATATGGCCTTACAGTCAGTAAGATACGCAAGTGGAATGGTATTGGACGGCAGGGTAAGATCTATGCCGGCCAAAACCTGGTACTATATTTGAGTGGTGACGCACCGGCAGGCGATGCCGTTGTTCTGGGCGAATGGCTGATCCATACCGTCAAACGGGGTGAGAACGCGTCGCTCCTGGCTGAACGCTACGGGGTTTCACTGCGCGATCTGCGCAGTTGGAACAACCTGGATCGCAAGCTGAAACTGCTGGTCGGCCAGAAGCTCAAGGTGGGGCGTATCGATCAGGATCGCGTCATTGAGTACCGGGTGCGTCAAGGCGATTCACTCTGGCTCATCGCCGAACGGCACCATGTTACCACAGCTGAAATACAACAATGGAACAACCTGGGCAAGAACGATAAGATCTTCCCGGGTGATAAACTGGTCATACACACAAGGGAGTAAAGTTATGAACCGCAGTGAAGTTATCGAGAAGATCGCCCGGGAGACCGGAATTCAAAAGCGGGACGCGACTGTGGTCGTGGAAGGCTTTCTGTCCGTCGTGACCGATTCTCTTGAAAAAGGTGAGAAGGTCGATCTGCGCGGTTTCGGAACCTTTAAGGTTGATCAGCGCAAAGCACGTAAAGCGCGGAATCCCCGTACCGGCGCCGAGGTTTATGTCCCGGCCAAGCAGGTTCCGGTTTTCCGTCCTTCCAGAGATCTTAAAGAGCGGGTCAATCAATAACTATTTCGCAATTCCAGAATTCCCGGAGGAGCAATGCCCAGCGGCAAAAAGCGCAAGCGTGCCAAGATGTCGACGCATAAACGCAAGAAACGTCTGCGCAAGAATCGTCATAAGAAGAAGAAATAACAGTCCAGGCTGAGGCCTGCGGGGTTCTGGATGACCCGCCCCACGTTGACAGTGTCCGATCTGGCCCGGAGAATCCGGGAGACGATCGACGACGCCTTTCCTCCCGTCTGGGTGGAAGGGGAGGTCTCCAATTACATCAGGCATAGATCAGGACACCATTATTTCTCCATCAGAGATACCGAGTGCCAGCTCGCCTGCGTCCTTTGGCGCGGGCGGGCCGGGCAGCTCACGTTCGAACTCCAGGACGGACTGCAGGTACGTCTGCAGGTCCGGATTGCCTTCTATGATCGCGGCGGTCGCCTGCAGCTCGATGTGCAGCAGGTTGAGAGCAGCGGTCAGGGCGACCTGCTTCTGCGGTTCGAACAGCTGAAAGCGAAGCTCCTGGCGGAGGGTCTCTTCGACCCGGAATGCAAGCAGGAGCTGCCCACCTTTCCCGCGCGGCTGGGGATCGTCACCTCGCCCAGCGGGGCCGCTATTCAGGACATCAAGAAGGTCATCCGGCAGCGGTTTCCCGCCGTCAGCCTGCAGCTCTATCCCGCTCAGGTCCAGGGTGAGGGAGCGGCGGTGCAGGTGGCCGCAGGGATCGATTATTTCAACCGCACCGGCGAAGTCGACCTGTTGCTGGTGTGCCGCGGCGGCGGTTCGCTGGAGGACCTCTGGTGTTTCAACGAAGAGCTGCTGGCGCGCAGTATCGCCGCTTCCCGCCTACCGGTGATCACCGGTATCGGCCATGAAACCGACACCACTATCGCCGACCTGGTGGCCGACCGGCGGGCGGCGACTCCCTCCAACGCGGCGGAACTGGCGGTACCGGACGCACAGGTTCTGCTTCAACATTGCGAAACCCTGATGCGGCGTGCAGCCCGGCGTATCCAGGAGCGTTTGCTGCAAACCGGAGAAGTGCTGCAGCAGCTTTCCCGCCGTTTTGCACCCCGTCGCCTGCTGGCCGCACTGCAGAGTCAATCGCAACGGTTGGACGAATTCCAGGTGCGCCTGACCCGTTCGGTGCGTAACGTCATCCGGAATGAACACTCCCGTCTGCGGCAGCTCCGGCGGCAGCTTGGTGAGGGCGCAGTCCGGCGCGGCCGCGAACGGTATGCCCGGCTGGCGGCCCTCCGGAAGTTGCTGGAAGCAGTCAGCCCGCAGCAGGTGCTGGAGCGGGGGTATGCCCTGATTGAACACCGTGACACCGGCCGCCTGATTCAGGATAAACGCCAGGTGAAAACGGGGGAGGACATCACCGTCACCCTGCGACGGGGCAAGTTATACGCGCGGGTAGAAGCGAAAGGAGACTGATGGCACGCCCCAAGACATTTGAAGAGGCGATGCGGCGGTTGGAAGCAATTGTCGACAAACTGGATGAGGGTGAGATCCCGCTGGAAGAGACCGTGAAGCTGTACCGGGAAGGTCTGGAGAAGTACGAATTCTGTCTGCAGAAGCTGCGCCAGGTGGAAGGTGACCTGAAGCTGACCCTCATCGATCCGGAGGCGGAAAGCACTCCGGAAGAACCGGGAGAACCGTCACCGTGAAACTGGGTATACGCGGCACTCTGACCGCGGAGCAGGCGGACGAGCATCTGGGCACCGTGCTGCAGGCATTGAGCGATCACGGTTTTGAGTACATCCTGGCGGAGGAACTGGCCGGCAGCTCCCGGTTCGCAGCGGCGGAGCGTTGTCCCGGTACGGACCTTTCGGAGCAGGTCGACATGGTGATGACGCTGGGGGGCGACGGCTCGATCCTGGCGGCGGCGCGCGAACTCTCGCGCGATGTGCCGATATTCGGACTGCATCTGGGCACCTTCGGTTACCTGACCGCAGCTGTGCCGGAGACCCTGGCCGAAATGCTGACCCGCCTGCAGCGGGGCGAGTATCACCTCGAACAGCGCATGCGCCTGCGGATCCAGGTTGAGGACGACCAGCAGACGATGCCGATGATCGCGCTCAACGACCTGCTGGTCACCACCAACGACCCCACCCACCTGGTCCGGCTGGAAACCCTCATCAACGACGAGCAGCTGTTCACCTTCAACGGCGACGGGCTGCTGGTTTCAACCCCCACCGGCTCCACCGCCTATTCCCTCGCCTCCGGCGGGCCGGTGCTGGAACCGACCATGTCGGCCATGATCATCCTCCCCTTGAGCGCGCATACCATCAATGTGCGGCCACTCGTCGTCGCGAACACCAGCCGCGTCACCATTCTGCTCGATCATCCGGAGAAAGAGTTCATCATCTCGGCGGACGGGCAGCATGACTACATCATCAAGGGACAGGGGAAAGCGATCGTTGAGGATGCCGTCGATCCGGTGCGGCTGGTCAAGTTCGGCGTGCCGGGGTTCCTCGGCGTGCTGCGCGAAAAACTGAAGTGGAATGTCTGATGAAACTGTTCAGTAAACTGCGGGAGCGGCTGGGCAAAACCAAGGAACAGGTGGTGGGCCGGTTGGCCGCCGTCGTCACCGGACAACATCACCTCTCTGAACAGCTACTGGAGGAAATCGAGTCCGCTCTCCTGCAGGCGGACCTGGGCTGGGAAACCTGCGAACAGGTTGTCGACGAACTGCGGGAACGGATGCATCAGAACGGATTGACGACGCCGGCAGCGCTGCCGGCGCTGATCCGCGAAATTCTGGCCGGGATGCTGACGCCGGGAGTGGAGCCGGACAGCGAACCCACCCTGATCGAGCCGGTGCATGTCATTCTGGTGGTGGGGGTCAACGGCACCGGCAAGACCACCACGATCGGCAAGCTGATGAAACATTACCGCGACGCCGGCCACAGCGTGCTGGTTGGAGCCGCCGATACTTTCCGCGCCGCCGCGGCCGAACAGCTGAGTATCTGGTGTGAACGCAATGAGGTGCCGCTGATCAGGAGTGCCAGCGGTGCCGATCCCGCCGCCGTTGCCTTCGATACGGTTAGCGCCGCCCTGGCACGCGGTTCCCGGGTGGTGATCATCGATACCGCCGGTCGCCTGCACACACGCAGGAACCTGATGCAGGAGCTGGAGAAGATCCACCGGGTGCTGGGCCGGAAAATCGCGGATGCGCCCCACGAAGTGTTGCTGGTGCTGGATGCGACCACCGGGCAGAACGCCATCTCCCAGGCGCGGATGTTTGCCGAAAGCGCCGGGGTCACCGGTCTGGTGGTGACCAAGCTGGATGGGACCGCCCGGGGCGGTATCGCCGTCGCGATTCATCAGGAGTTGCAGATCCCGGTGCGTTTCGTGGGGCTGGGCGAAGGTATCGACGACCTGGCTCGCTTCGATCCGCGTGAATATGTCGAGGCGATTTTTGCGGACTGAGGCCAAAGGCGATACCCGGCTTTACATTCATACGGTCGGCTGCGCGAAAAACCTGGTTGATTCCGAAATCCTGGCCGGCGAGCTCCAGGCGCATTATCAGCTGACCCAGAGCGCCCGGGAAGCGGACATCGTCATCGTCAACACCTGTGGTTTTATCGAAGCCGCCAGTGAAGCTTCTGTCGAAGCGGTCCTGGAGGCGGTGGATCTGAAAGAGCAGGGCCGGCTGCAGGCGGTGTATGTCGTCGGTTGCCTGACTCAGCGACACGGCGAGGAGTTGCGGCGCGAGCTGCCCGGGCTCGACGGCGTCGCCGGTGTCGACGAATTCGGCCGCGTGCTGAGCTGGCTGGTGGCGCGTCATCGCCACCGGCGGGTGACCCAGCCGGTGCCGGAGATGTTCCGGGAGCGACTCACCGCCACGCCCCCGCATTACGCCTACCTTCGCATCGCCGACGGCTGCGACCATCATTGTACCTTCTGCGCGATTCCCTCTTTCCGGGGAGTCTATCGTTCCCGCGGGCCGGAGGACATCCTGCAGGAGGCGGCGGAGCTGCAGCGGCGGGGAGCGCGGGAGCTGCTCCTGATCGGTCAGGAGATTACCAGCTGGGGGAAAGAGCTGCCGGGCGGGATGCGGCTGCCCGGTCTGTTGCGGCGCCTGGACCGCGAGGTGGACGTCGACTGGTTGCGCCTGTTGTACACTCATCCCCCCGATGTCGATGCGGAATTGATCAAAGCGATAGCGGAGCTGCCCCGGGTGCTACCCTATCTCGACTACCCGGTGGAACACCTGGTGGATTCGGTACTGCACCGCATGCAGCGGCGTCAGAGCTGGGAGTCGATAAGCACAGCCATCGCCGCGATCCGCGGGGCGATACCCGGTATCGCGCTGCGGACCTCCATCATCGTCGGGTTTCCAGGCGAGACCGACGCCGATTTCGAACTGCTCCTCGAGCGGGTTCGCGAGATCGGTTTCGAGCGATTGGGCGCTTTTGCCTACTCCGACGGTGAAGAGGTGCCGGCACGCAAATTACCGAATCAAGTGCCGGAGGCACTGCGGCAGGAGCGTTTCGACCGCCTGCTGGAGTTGCAGCGGGACATCTCCCTGGCCGCCAATCAGCGGCGTATCGGTGAAACCGTTGACGTACTGGTTGATGAGATCGAGAACGGCGTCAGCATCGGCCGCACCGCACAGGATGCGCCCGAAATCGACAATTCCGTACTGGTGCCGGGGGAACTGACTCCAGGTACGCTGCTGCCGGTCACAATCAATGACGCTACGGAGTATGACCTCTACGGTGTTTCTGCAGGCGAACCGAAAGGCGAACCGGCAGGCCATCCGACAAGCGAACCAAAAGGGAACCGGCAGCCAGAGCTGAAAGGAAGAGTGAGATGATACGCAGCGGCATCACCGCAACTCTGTTACTCCTACTGAGCACGTCCCTCGGATTGGCGGCCAGAGGTGATTTCATGCACCGGGAACGCCTTCCGGAGTTCGATCTCTACCATTATGTCGATGCCGCGGCGGGGTCCGGCTTGCCGGTGATGGTGGTGGAAGTGCGCATCTGTAACGACAACCTCCAGTTTGAACAAACGGAGTCCAGGAGCTTTCGCGCCCGGGCTGAAGTTACGGCGGAGTTGTTTGCCGGCCCCCAGCAGGAGAGCCGGGCACATGCCTGGCAGGCGTTCGACCGCGAGGTACATGGCTATAACGACACCCACGCTGATGACTGGCAGACGGCCGCCGTTTTCCGCCTGATGGCTGATCCCGGTGAGTACACCCTCTGGATACGGATGCACGATCTGGTAACCGACCGGGTGCAATTGAAGACCGAACAGGTCCAGCTACCCGATTTACAGGCGGGTCCGCCCTTTATCGGCAAACCGCGGTTAATGCAGCTGGTCGCTGACACGCTTGGTTCCCCGGTCTGGCGGGTACCGAACCTGCCGCAAAGTGGTGAGAGCGGGGCACGCTTTCGTCTGCAAATAAGCGGATGGGCTGAAACCGCTGCACTAATGCGGTTGGACCTGTTGCTGCTGCAGGATGAAAAGGAGCTGGTGCGATTCGATACGACGCTGACCGCCGGTGCCAGCGGCGGCTTCAACTGGCTGCTGGAACTGCCCCCGGATCTCACTGCCGGTGATTACCTGGGCCAGATCACCCTCCGCTGCAAAGATGAGCGTGGCGCCGGGGCAGAACTTGAAACCAGCAACAGCTGCCGTTTTCGAATAACCCGCAGCGCCAGCAACTCCGGCATACACGACCTGGACACGGCGGTAGAGCAATTGCGTTACATCGCCGGGCGCAAGACCATGAAAAAACTGCGGGATTCGCTTCTACCCCGGCGTGAAGAACTCTTCAATGCCTTCTGGAAGGAGCTGGACCCGACTCCAAAAACCACGGAAAATGAACTCCAGTACGAATATTATCGGCGTGTTGATATGACCAACCGGTTGTTCGGATACGGCATCACATTGGGATGGCGCACCGATCGCGGTCGCATTTACATTCTACTGGGCCCTCCCGACAGTATCGAGGAGTATCCCTTCGAAAGCCAGAATCCCCCCCACGAAATCTGGTACTACTACGCCAAGGAATTGCGCTTCGTCTTCGTCGACCGTTATGGATTCGGCGATTACCGCCTGGTCAATCAGATCTGGTAGCAGGGACCAGACGACAGACGGGAAAGGCATCCCGATCACATCAGCAGGAAATGCAAGGCAGGCGAGGGGAGAAATGGATTCAGAGAACCGGTTGAAACGACGGCCTCTGTGAATAGCGTTTGCGCCGCTTCCGGTACAGCACACTCCCACGGTGCACGATGTGATCCCCATAGGTGGATTTCAGTAGATCGATAACATCGTTGGCGCGACAGAAGCGATCCTCGGTCCGGTCCAGAGGGAGAAAACTCCTCTGATCCTGATGCCGCCTCAAATGGGACACCTTCACTCCGATCAGGCGTACTTCCAGGCCGGGCGTATAGAGATGATCCAGCAGCCGGCAGGCAGCTTGATAGATACGGTTTTCAGCGGCCGTCGGTTCCGCCAGACTGAGCTGGTGGATGCGGGTCTTGAAATCTGTCGTACGCATCTTCACGGTGATGGTTGTCCCCCCCAATTCCTTCCTGCGCAGCCGGCTGCAGACTTTTTCCACCAGGAACAGCAGTTCCGCCGCCAGGACCAGCCTGGAGGTGATGTTCCTGTGGAAGGTTTCCTCGTGACTCATCGATTTCTCAGGTTCCCTGGCGGTATGAGGGGTGACGGCCCCCTGCTTGCCCCTGAGCAGTTTCTGCCTCAGTTCCGTCACCGGCTTGCCCAGGATACACTCCAGACGGCGCTCTTCGACCTCCAGCAGGTCGCCGATCGTGAAGATACCTGACTGGTGAAACCGGGGCAGGCTCTTCTTGCCGATACCCATGATGCTCCCCACCGGCAGCGGCCGCAAGAAGGCCTCCGTTTCGGCAGGTTCGATGATGGTGACCCCGTTGGGTTTGCTGCGTTTGGAGGCGAGCTTGGCGACCAGCTTGGTGGAGGCGATTCCGATCGATCCCGTCACCCGAAGTTCCCGCTCAATGCTGCTGCGAATGCTTTCGGCCACTTCCGCTTTGGAATTCCAGAGCAACTTGACGCCGGTCAAATCGATGAACGCTTCGTCGATGCTGAACGGCTCCACCTTGGGGGAATACCGCTGCAGGATATCCATCAGTTGGAGTGAGGCTTCGGTGTACTTGCCGCCGCTGGTGCGGACGAAGTGGCCGTGCGGGCAGCGGTTGTATGCTTCCATGGTGGACATACCCGCGTGGATACCATACACCCTGGCCTCATAGGAACAGGTACAGACGACTCCCCGCGCCCCCGGCCTACCGCCCACGATGACCGGTTTCCCCAGCAGGTCGGGATTGTCCCGCTGTTCCAATGCCGCGAAGAAGGCATCCATATCCACATGCAGGATGATGTTTTCACGCTGCCTGCTATTCATCTTACCCCGCTCCTGTATCTTACCACCGGCGCCTTCTGCCAAGGCCTTGTATGAACATGTGCAGAATTGCGGTACTCAAACTTTCCAAAAGGAAGTATGAGACTCGATTCTGCTGAGATGAAGCAGAAGGCTTCATCAGACCAGGCAGATCCGGGAGACTTCCCATTCCTGCGTCTCGGTTGAGTAGGAGAGTTCATAGACATCAGGTCCTTCAACTCCAACGCTGAAATGGTGTACACGATAGGAGCCGAGCAGGCTGTTCCAACGTCCGTGTATTTTGCGTATTCGATAGACCCGGTCCTGCCAGCGGAAGCGGAGGGGATGGATATCACCACCCTGGAAGTAGGAGATCACCTCGATCTTTTCACCAATCTCTTCATATTCCATGGTTCTCGTTTCCTGTGATCGCCATCCCGACCCCGGCCCTGTCACTCTTTCCCTGGCAGTGGGGTCGTACTTCCAGCACCAGCTCTGAAAGGGCAGCTCCAGGCAGCTCGGATGCAGCCGTCCCCTCGCCAGGGGGGCAGGGGAGAGATCCTCTCGCAAGCCCGGGTTCGGCGGGGGAGCTGTCACTCCCCCCGCTCCGCTCATGATACCCAATAGCCCTCCTACATCTTACGTACCAATGCGGTCACCTTGCCGGCGATACGAAAGGGGGTTTGACGGGGATCGACCAGGATCGGATCAAAATTGGGATTGGCCGGTTCCAGACGTACCCGTTCCTGATCGGGGAAGTAGAACTTCACGGTCGCCTCGTCATCCAGTACCGCCACGACCAGGTCGCCGGTAACCGCAGTCGGCTGTAATCGCGCGATGACCGTATCGCCGTCGAAGATCCCGGCGTTGATCATGCTGTCCCCTTTGACGGTAAGAGCAAAGGACTGGGTCTGGGGGCCGACCATCGCCTCGTCCACCCGGATATACCCCTCCAGGTTTTCCTCGGCCAGGATCGGTGCGCCTGCCGCTACCCGCCCCAGGACCGGGATGTTCCAGATTCCCTTCAACGCTTCCGCCTGATGTTCCTGCGGGATCACCAGGCCGCGCGAAAGACCGGGCCGTCTCTCGATAGCGCCTTTGCGTTCCAGTACCTCCACCAGTGAACGGGCGCCGTTGGTGGAATTGATGCCGAGGCCGTCGGCGATCTCGCGCAGGGTGGGAGGGACTCCTTCTCTTTGAATGTAGGTGCGGATAAACCGGAGTCCCTCCTCCTGCCTCGAGGTCAAATTCGTGTTTTTCTTGCGATGAACCATGGTATCTCCTCATAAAAGCACACCAAATACTGAACATTAATATACTATATGAAGAGAGGATGTCAAGAGAAAAAGGAGCAAAAGTACCGGTTTCCACTCCTCCCGCTGTATGCAGGCAATCAACATATTGTCTGCTGGAAGCAACCACAATAATGAAGCAACACCCGGAGAAATCACCCCATTTCTGGGCTGAAAAAATGGCTTGTAAGGTCTGAAATGCACCGCTATAACCATGTAACAATTGCATATACAATATCATACGAAGGTCCGACCCGCACTGCAGCCGCACCGCAGGCTGTACTGAAGTGCAGATTCTGGCCCAGAATGGCTGATATCAACCACCACTCCGATTGAGAATGTTCTTAGAATTCATAAGAATAACGATAATACTTCTGGATAATGAAATAAAGTTAAACATATCTTAAATACTGTTTCAGTATCTTCTATAGCTTGTGCAAACAACTAGTTATACGACACACATATCCCTGTTTCAACACTGGCTTCGCTCAAAATGAATACACCATCCAACAAGTATTCCGAATTTGTGGCACATAAGTTGCAATAAGTGTGCGACAAGGCACGAAACACAAACTTACTCAAAGGTGAATAAAATGAAGTTAATAAACACTCAACTCATCCTGCTGGTTGGCATACTGGCTCTGTTCACGGCTTGTGAAAACTCCGGAATCACATCAGATGAGCCGACGACGCGAATCTACTCCCTGAGCGAGGTTGAAATTCTGACCCGGATTGACATAAAAGCGGGTGATGAAGTTGATACCGATCCAATTCCAATCGAAAGCTGGGTCTTCCCGGTGGATCCCTGGAATGAAGTTGAAGTCGATGAAGACGCCTTCGTCAGTGTCGGTGTGACGGAAGGTTGTGTCGATGAGCCGATGGACATCACCGTCGACCTCTATCACTACTATGGCAGCGGCGGGCTCTATTTCGAATTCGGTCCGCACGGCTATGTCTTCCAGGAATCAATCGAAGTCGCCACGGCGCCCTCCTACTGGAACATACCTCCCGACGCGGATGAAGATGATTTGAGCTTCATGTGGGTCATCGAGAACAATCCCGATATTCCAGAGGATGACGAGCTGATTCCGATACCGACCTCCTTGAGTGAGGAGCTGCTGATCGGTGAGTTCGAACACTTTTCGAAGTACGCAGTGGGAGTAATCCCCGGCGGAAACTAATGAACCACACACTGCCGTGTGGTGAAAACGGCAGCAGACGCCCGGTGGCGTGACGCCAACCTGCCCGCATCTTCCAAATTCAGGAGGTGCGGGCAGCTGTTTTTTCATGGGTTTGATTTATCGAATCCGGGAAGTACTATAAGAGTGAGTGATCCACCGGAAGGGAGGCAGAATGGAATTGCGGCACGATTTCCTCGCGCATGGCGTCTACATCGTTTGTGCCGAACACGAGGGAAAACGGGGCGGGCTGGCCGTCGCCTGGGCGACACAGGTTTCCACACAGGAGATTCTGATCTGCGTGGGTTCACAGAGCGCGACGCGGGAACTGATTCTGGCGTCCCGGGCTTTCGGACTCAGTTTGCTGGCTGAAGATCAGGTGGCGGTGGCGGAATGCTTCGGACGCCGGTCGGGACACAAACACGACAAGCTCGCGGAGGTTTCGTACCACGCCGGCGCCACCGGGTCACCGCTGCTGGACGATTGCGCGGCGACTTTCGATTGCCGGGTCGAAACCGTTTACGAACATGGCCAGTCACGGCTCATCGTCGGTCGCATTGTCGAGATGGAGAGAATCCGCGCTGAGTATGTTCCGCTTATCTATAAGGAAGAGGATTACAGCTGACAGAGAATGACCGTGGTGTTGTCGTGGCTTTGCAGCCGGCGCGCGGCGGCCAGCAGGTTCTGCAGCTTGTCATCCAGAACAGCGCCGTTGCAGAGCAGCTGGGCGATATCCGTTTCCGGTACGTAATCGGTGAGGCCGTCGCTGCACATCAGGTAGAGATCCCCCGGCCGGGTGGGGTGGCTGAAAGAGAGCACCTCCACGCCGAAGTGAGTGCCCAGTGATTGTGAAAGCAGGTTCTTGCGAGGGTGGGTACGCAGTTCGTCCTTCGAGATAATCCCCTGGCGGTAAAGTTCCCATACGACCGATTGATCTTCGCTCAGCTGTTCCAGCTGCTCTTCCCGCAGACGATAGATCCGGCTGTCGCCCACCGTGGCCGCGAAAAGCTGCTCCCGTTCAAAAGCCGCCGCCAGGATGGTGGTACTCATCCCGGTCAGTTCCGGATTGACCTCCGACATATCATATAGATGATGGTTTGTCTCCTCCAGGATGCCGACCAGCCTCTGCTCGATATCCTCCGTCCCCACAAGTTGATAGAAAGAATGCATCACCTGGCGTACGGCCAGGTTGCTGGCAACCGATCCCGCCGGCGCGCCCCCCATGCCGTCGGCCAGGAGAAAGAGAGTCCCCCGTTCCGGTACAACCTCCGGCAGACAGCCCGGCAGCAACGACTGTGGCAGTGCGATGGCGTCCTCGTTAAAATTGCGGAAAGCGCCAATATCGGATTGGGCGACGTATTTCAACTCCACCTCGCTGTTACCATGATGCTCCCAAGCTTTCCACCTTTTTCAACCATTCCAGTTGACGTTTCAACCATTCTAGTTGAAATAAACCACCACTTTTTCCCAAAATCAGTCCACAGATTCGAGTATAATCGCCAGAATTTATATATAGTAAAATATATATTAAGTTATCTAGAATAGACGCTAAAGACGGCGGATCTCTCGTATTTACAATCGATTAGCCGCTCTCCTTCCTTCGGTACAACCTGCAAAAGCGCATTCTTCTCACCTGGTTTGGACTCATCAATCTCCATTTATGGCACAGCAGTTGCCATAAAACAATCAAGAGGCAAGTAACACTATTAAATAGTAGGAGTATAAAATGAGTTCAAAGAATTTCTCTATCGTAATGGTGCTCACCTTGATGAGTCTCTTCCTCGGTTGCGAGAACTCCAAGATCAATGATGACGCAGGTGGCCAGACCTTCTCCTTCGGTGAGATCGAGTGGATGGAACATCCGGACGTAAAAGCTTCAGATGAAGCGGACGGCGATCCGATTCCGATGAACGATGTTCCTCTCTTTTACTACACGTTTCCCTGCGACTCGACGACCGAATGCGATGTAGATCCCACTTCCTTCGTCAGTGTCGGTATGGATTCCGGCAGCGTCGACCAGGAGATGGAAATCGTCATGTCCCTGTGGCGCTACTTCTCAATCGGTACCGTCTACTTCCAGTTCCTGCCGCACGAGTACAACTTCGTGCAGTCAATCGAAATCGGTACCCCGCTCAGCTACTGGAGAGTACCGCGCAATGCATCCGAAGATGAGCTGACCTTCTTCTATATTGAAGAGAACGATCCCGCCATCCCGCAGGATGACGAATATATCCCGATCCCCTCCACGGTGGTGGATAATGTACTGATCGGTGAATTTGAGCACTTTTCAAAGTATGCCGTAGGGGTTCTCCCCGGTTCAGATTGATAAATTAACCGATGCCTGGAATTCTCATCGCAATCAGAGATCTTAAACCATCGCATCGAAACCGAACTGCCCGCCGCTTCCTCCCAAACCGGAAAAGGCGGGCAGTTTCTTTTTTTCTCTCAACCCCTGTTTTCATCCACACCGACCAGCTTACCACCTTTGAGCTTCTGGAAGCGGGGCAGGGTGATGCAGACCGTCGTGCCCTGGTTCACCTCCGAATCGATGCGGATGGAACCGTGGTGCGCGTTGATGGCCGATTTGATGATCATCATGCCCAGCCCGGTGCCGCGGCTCTCATCCTTGGTGGTGAAGTAGGGTTCCCAGATCTTGTCCATGTTCTCCGGCGCGATGCCGGCGCCGGTGTCGCTGATGATCAGCTCTACCTCCTGTGAGGGTAATCCGCGCAGGCTGATTTCCACGGTGCCCCCCTCCTTGTCCTCCACCGCCTGGATGGCGTTGATGATCGTATTGAAGAGCACCTGCTGCAGCTGGTCGGGGTCTCCCTCTATCTCCAGGTTGGTGTCGGCGTAATTGGTCAGGAGGACGTAGCGCCCCCCTTCCCGGCGGCGGAAGCGTTTGATCTTGCCCGCCGTTTCGGAGAGCAGCTGCAGGGTTTCCTCCAGCAGTTCCTGGAAGTTGAAGCGGCTGAAGGAGGGCTCGAGCGGCTTGGAGAGGTTCTTGAGGTCCTCGGAGATTTTCCGGATCCGGTTCAGCTGCTTGACGATCACATCCAGCCGTTCCAGGCCGTATTCCTCCCGGACCGACTCCTCTACTTCGTGGAACCGTCGCGTGATCAACTCGGCGTTGCCCAGCGCGGGGGAGAGGGCGTTCATGATCTCATGCGAGATGCCGCCGGCGAGGTTGGCTACCAGTGAGCGGCGTTCGGCGCTGAGCAGCTGCTGTTCCGCTTCCCGCAGCTTACGGTTGAAGGTCACGAAGTTGAGGATGTTGTTGGCCAGCGCCACCAGGGTGTCCAGCATCAGGAGGTTCTTCTCGGTGAATTGCGGGCTGTTATCGCGGCTGTCCACGTAGATAAAGCCGCGGATGGCGCGCTTCGTACGCAGCGGCACGCAGAGTACCGATTTCAGGTTCAGCTCCAGAATGGAACGGGCGGCCGCGAACTCGTTATCCTGGGTGATGTTTTCCTTCTTGACGGCGATGCCGGACTCAAAGGCGCGTTTAACGACCGATTGCGAGATCAGTTTCTGGTCGCCGGGCAGGGTGGAGCCGTCCGCGCGGAACGCGTGCAGGATGGAGATGGCGAACGGATCACGGCTGTCCAGGTTCAGGATAAAACCCTTTTCAGCGCTGACCAGCTGAATCGCCTGGTGCAGCATGTCGGAGAGCACTTCATCCAGATCGTTGGAAACATTGATCTTGTTGATCAATGAGAGCAGATGTTGAATGTCGTCGTTGCTGAAGTTGAACTCCAGCTGCTCTCTTTTTTCCGCTGTCGCACCAAGGTCGTCGATGTCGGAAAAGAAGTCGCTTTTCATATCAATCATTCTCCAGCTGGTTACGTATCTGGATACCCAGTTCCTTTATCGCGGCGGGCAGTCCGCCCGCCAGAAAGTTTTCATGCCAGTCGGCCGGCAGCTGCTCCAGCAGCGTGCGGGCCATCTCCACCGCCTTGCCCAGCGTTCCACCCGCGGTGGTGGTTTGACCGCGAACGAATTGCGATTCCGCCTGCAGGTAGGTCAACCTCAGGTTGACCAGGCTCGGAATCGCGTGAGTCATCTCCTCCTCGAAACCGGTGAAATCACGTCGTTCCGGCGGCAACTTGCCGGCGGCGAGTGCCAGCAGTTCCTGCCGTTCCTGGATCGAGGTGAGTTCCCGCAGGCGGGGTCCCACCTCCTCGATGGCGTTGAGCGGCGGCTGGTTCACGAGCAGCCGCCGGCGCAGCCGCAGCCGCCTGGATTCCAGGCTGTCCGGTTCGCTCTCCGTCAGGACGGTCAGCGCCGCGACCAGCTGCTCGACTTCCGCAGTCGGATCGCGGGTCAGCGCCGCACTGAGTTCATGCTGCAGGGCGTACTCGAGGGCGTTGTCCGGAGTGATCTACAGGCACCGGGTCTGCTCGAGACGGGTGCGGGCTTCCGCGTCGCGCTCGAAGGCGAGCAGGACTTTGGCTTGCAGCAGCAGCGTCTCCGCGTGATCGATCGTCAGCTCCGCCTCCGGGGGCAGGGCGGCCGCCAGCTGTGCGCAGGCGGTCTCGATCTGTCCCGCCGCGATCATCGCTTCCGCCAGGTTGTGCCGCGAGTTGCAGATCATCTCCCGGTTGCCGATCAGCTCCGCCAGCTGCAGGCAGCGGTGCAGAGCGGTCAACGCCTCCTCCACCTGTCCCTGATGCAGAGCCAGCAGGGCCATGTTGGTGCCGCTCTGCTGTTCCAGCACCACCAGGTGGTGTTCACGCGCCTGGCCAGCTACCTGGGTCAGCAATTCCAGCGCTTCCCGTTCGCGGCCGGTGCGAATGCGGATTACCGCCAGATTGTTTCGAAAGAGCAGGTCCTGATTTGAAGTCAGGGCGTCAGTGGACAGCAGTTGCTCCCAGATCTCACCGGCTGGTTCCAGCTTCTGCAGATGATAGTACACTGTCGCTAATGTATTCATCGGACTGACGAGGTCTGATCTCCACTCTAAATCTGCTTTTTTCGTCTCCGCCTCCTCGAGCGTCCGGGTGACCTTGTCGATTTCCCCCAGCAGGAGGTACTGGTAGGCCAGGCGGCTCAGGAAGCGAAAACGGGAATTGGTGTCGTCGCCGATAAGCGGTTCCAGGTCGCGCTGCAGGACCTCCAGCCCCGCCGCCGGTCCTTCCATCAGCGTCGTCAGGTGGATAAGGCGATCGATGTGCTTCTGTGTGCGTTCGAACGAAAGCGACCTTTCCACCAGCTTTCGCGCAGTCGGCAGCTCTCCCCGGTCAAGAGCAATATTGAATTTCAACTCCAGGATTGTTGACTGCTGTTCCGAGACGGCCAACTCCTCCAGGCGGTCGAGTAGCACCCCCGCCAGGTCATAGTTGACAGTCTTGATCAGGCGTTCGGCCAGGCTCAACGCTGCGTCTGCCTCTGCCTCCTCGATACCGATCGCAATCAGGTGGTGCGCCAGAGCGCCGATGGCATCCGGGTACCGCTTCCGCAACCAGTCGTACCAGTCGGAATGAGCGGAGACGTGCAGCTCCGGCGACAGTTCGGCGCGGATCAGCTCCGATGCCGGTCGCAGACCGGCATGGGGATCTCGTTTCAGCAGGCTCTTGAGATGGAGCGGCGCCAGGTGGTCGGAAAGACCGGTGGCAGCCAGGAACTCATCCTGCTGACGAGCGGTGATACCGGGCGCCTGGGAGCCGATTATCGCAAGTGCCCGCAGCTCCTGCGGGGTCAGTGCCTCCAGCACCCGCCGGTAGAAATCGACCAGGGTGGCCAGTTGCCGCGGTTTCGACCGCCACCGCCAGCCGTCAGGTTCCAGTACCAGGCTCTTCTCGTCGACATTGAGCCGGAACAGCTGCCAGAGGTGCTGCAGGTGGCTGGAACAGATCTTGAGCAGATCGGCGAGTATCGGTTCCCCCGCGGGCGTGACATGGGTGCCCGCGCCCAGCATCGCCGCGAAGAAGGGCTTCTCCGGCACCGGCAGTGCAATCCCCTCTCCGGCGGGCGCGGCGGTGCGCAGCCAGAACAGCTTCAGCTCCAGTTGCGGCAGCACCCGGTCGAACAGTTGCCGCAGCTCCGCGCTTTCCGCCGCCGCTTCGATCGTATCCTCGATCAGCAGGACAAAAGTGCGGTCCGGAAAGTGCCGCTGCAGCAGCGCCAGGGCGGCGTAAGCGAGGACGGCGTATTCCTCCGGCTGATGCTTGCCGATCAACAGGTCGCTGACCGGTCCCGCCGGCACCGGCAGCTCCAGCTCCCGGATCAGCTGTGCCAGCGCGTCGAACAGACCGCGGGCGCTGTCGATCTTTGGCAGGAGCCGCCATTCGCAGCTGGCGCTCTCCTCCTGCAGGAGCTGCTGTAGTATGCTTTTCTTGCCGCTGCCGTGCGGTGCGGTGAGCAGCACCAGGGAGTGGGTCTCAGCCGAGAGTTGCTCGCGCAGTGGCGCCACCATCGGATGGCTCTCCAGGAAGGCGGGGCTGGTGGCCAGCTGCAGTTCGATCGGCAGCGTCGGTTCCGCCTTCGCCAGCGTTTCCGCGACGGTCAACCGCCGGGAGGGGTCCAGATCGACCAATCGCCGCAGCAGGTCGCGGCTCCACTCCGAACAGCCCCGGAGTTCGTTCCAGGGGAGTTCCCCCGCCTGTTTAGATGCGAACAGCGCTTCCGGTTCCTCCGGGAAGGGAAAGCGCCCCAGCGCCAGCGACAGAATCAGAATGCCGGCGGCGTAGAGGTCGGTGGCGGGGCTGACCGGCTGGTCCCGCAGTTGTTCCGGCGCCATGTAGATGGGAGTACCGCTGCGCTGGTCCGTGATGTGGTCGAGCGGCTGCGCCAGACCGAAATCGATCAGCTGAATCCGGTCGTTCGACCAGAAGACATTCTCCAGCGTCAGGTCGCCGTGGATGTAGCCGACCCGGTGTGCAGGTAGCGCACAGCGGTCAGCAGCTGCAACAGCATCCGCTCGAGGGTCTCCGGAGCGGGAGGGTCCAGCTCCCCCAGCGGGCGGCCGCTGACGAATTCCAGCTCCAGCACCGCCGGGTTCTGCTCATCTCCCGGTTCCATACTGTGCACACCCGCGATGAAGGGGGAATTGAAGCGGGAGAGCACCTGGAATTCGCGCAGGAACTGCGGCAGGGACTCCGGGGAGCGGCTCACTTTGATGACCACTTCCCGTTCTGTCTTGCGGTTGGTGGCGAGGTAGACATCGGCGAAGGAACCCTTGCCGAGGAACCGCTTGACAGTGTAGGTATCGGACTGAAACTGCGCCAAAGTGCCTGCCTGGCTGTTTCGTGTGAATTCGTCATCGAGGGAAATAGACGCTATTAAAGAGTTAGTTGGCGCAGAAAGTGTCAAGGAAAGCGGGCCGGGAGGGCTGCGCGGTAGCATTTTGTGCGGGGCGGGACAGCGAAGTCACGACGGTAGTTCGCCGGGTGGCGGTAGAATCGGACCGCCGGTCGTTTTTGCTTGCATAACCCT
>CAZFEC010000009.1:0-7182 GCA_964517435.1 uncultured Bacteroidia bacterium
GCCTAACTATTTACTCTACAGATCCGTCACCATCACTTAGACCAGCTGTTCTATCTGGAGAAGAATTTCCAGCTTATCTCTCCAGATTCTACCCAGTGACTGCCTGAAAACCGGATATGCGTTTTATCTCCAGTTTTATCCAGATCCGTATAACACCAGAGCATAAATATCACTCCCGCTTCTCTTCCCGTCGCATCAGCGCATCCAACGGACTCTGCACCAGGGGGCCACCCCTGTTCAGCACATGAGTATAAATCATCGTCGTACTCACATCCTGATGACCCAGCAGCTCCTGCACCGTGCGGATATCATATCCATTCTCCAGCAGATGGGTTGCGAAAGAGTGCCGCAAAGTATGACAGGTAGCCTTCTTATTGATACCGGCAGCGAGTGCAGCCTGCCGGACAGCGCGCTGCACCAGGGAAGGATCACGGAAATGTCTGCCTTCAGTACCGGTTTCCGGATTACACCACCGCTTAGTCTGGGGGAAAACCCACTGCCAGCGCCATTCGGTCCCAGCCTGCGGATACTTACGCTTCAATGCACCCGGTAACCGCACCTGCCCGAATCCCGCTTTCAGATCCTGTCTGTGCAGGGCACGTACATGAGCCAGCTGATCACGCAGTGACCGTTCCAGTTCAGCCGGTAGTACCGTAATCCTGTCCTTATCCCCTTTGCCGCTTCGCACCAGAATCTGTCGCCGGCTGAAATCAACATCCTGAACACGAAGCTTGAGCGCCTCATTCAACCTGAGACCGGCACCGTAGAGCAACCCCGCTACCACCCGGTCAACACCGGTAAGGGTACCCAGCAGCTGCAACACCTCATCCACCGTAAGCACCACCGGCAATCGGCGGGAAGGTCGCGCACGAACCACCTCTCCCAGGTCGCCGACTTCATATCCGAGTACATGTCTGTACAGGAAAAGGAGAGCTGAAAGAGCCTGGTTCTGCGTAGACGCACTCACCTTCTGTTCCACCGCCAGATGCGTCAGAAAGGTATTGATCTCCGGCTCGGCCATTTCCGCCGGATGACGCAGCTTGTGGAAGTAGATGTAGCGCTTGATCCAGCTGACGTAGGTCTTCTCCGTGCGGGGAGAATAGTGCCGCGCCATCAATTCTCTTCTAACGAGAGTCAACAGACGTGGATTCCGTGGAAATGTTCCCCCTTCGGAAACACACGGCAGGACAGGCTGATTCAACGGATAGCAGGTGCCGAACTCGCTGCTCTGGAGATGTGTCACACGGCACCCCTGCTTGAGGATGGAAATGAAAGCTGCCACGCCGATAAACAACCGACGCTATCGAAAGGGAAGTTAATCCGCACGCGGGAAAAACACAAGCACAGGAACCTGATGTGGAGGTGATAGGCTGTTGAACACCCTTGTGCCTTTAGTATACGCAGAGTGAATATGCCAGGAATAGAGTTGTACGCTGAGTTATTTGGCGCCCTCAAGGCAAGGTTTGGCGTCCGCAAGATCGATTGCGTGACAGCTCCATTACCGGTCGTGCCGCCAGACAATTGTCTGTAAACTATAGTCTGGCGCGTTTTCAAAGAATCCCAGCACGACCGGTGCAGCTAGTCGGCCCATCGCCCTCGGGCAATGCATGATTTCCATGCTGTGCGATGGGCCTTACATGCTGCGGAGCAGGAACGCGATCGAGATTGCGTATGACGCCTCCCGCGCTTTGCTGGGCGCCGAAGCTCCTTTCTTTTGCTACTTTTCTTTTGAGCCAAAAGAAAAGTAGTCTTTGACTTGATCCAACAAAAAAGGGGCAACCATTCAGTTGCCCCTGGTTCTTTAGTACCGAGGGTCGGACTTGAACCGACACGGGATAAAATCCCAAGGGATTTTAAGTCCCTTGCGTCTACCAATTCCGCCACCCCGGCAGACAAGGCGACGATTCCGCCCCCAAAGGCGACGACCGGAGTCGAACCGGTGATCGGGATTTTGCAGACCCCTGCCTTAGCCACTTGGCCACGTCGCCATCCTGCGCGCCACGGGTGCGCACGAGCTATATCATAAAAGAAATCCCGGCCATCAGGCTGAGGACCGGGATAAGCGGAAGACGGGATTCGAACCCGCGACAATCACGTTGGCAACGTGACACTCTACCAACTGAGTTACTCCCGCAGATTATGTTCACGAATGCGGTCCATTCGTTCCGATCGCTTCTCGTAGTACTCTCTACGCTGTCGGTTGATCCGGCGTTGCAGGCGACGAAAGGCGATAAAGAGCAAACCGATCAGAAGGTAGATGATCCAATCCTGCATCATGCCCCTCATCGGTTGTCAAGGCAGTGGAGCATAACGGGGTCGAACCGTTGACCTCTTGACTGCCAGTCAAGCGCTCTCCCAACTGAGCTAATGCCCCAACAGGACAAAAAATCTAGTGTCAGAGCCGCCCATTGTCAAGGACAATATCTTAACTTCTGACTTATAATGCCACTCTGGAGCCCGTTTGCCTAAGAAAGCTGCTCCATCAGCTGCTCGAACTCGTTCAGCCGGTTCTCGAACTCCTGCAGCGCCGCCCGGATCGGGGCCGGATCGGTCAGATCGACACCCGCCGCCTGCAATTGTTCCAGTGAATACTTGGAACCGCCGCTGCCGAGGAACTCAAAGTAACGCTTGAGCGCAGGCTCTCCATCCTTCAGGATCGTCGCTGCGATCGCCACCGCGCTGGCCATGCCGGTCGCGTACTTGTAGACATAGAAGTTGTAGTAGAAGTGGGGGATGCGCGCCCATTCCACCTCGATCGGCTGATCCTCACCGTCGAAGGTCACCTCGTCGCCGTAGTAGGTCTTGACCAGGTCGTAGTACTTGGTGTTCAGCGACTGCGGGGTCAACGGTTCGTTGCGCTCCACCATGGCGTGGGCCTCCCGCTCGAACTCGGCGAACATCGTCTGCCGGAACATGGTGCCGCGGAAACCCTCCAGGTAATGATTGAGCACATAGGCGCGCTCGGCCGGCTCCGTCAGCTTCTCCAGCAGATGGTTGGTCAGCAGTACCTCGTTGGTGATCGACGCCACCTCCGCCACGAAGATACGGTAATCGGCGTAATGATACGGCTGGTCGCGCCGCGAATACCAGGAGTGCATCGAATGCCCCATCTCGTGCGCCAGCGTGTAGACCGAATCCAGCGTGCCGGTGAAGTTGTGCAGCACGTAGGGATTGGTGTCGTAGCAGCCGCTGGAGAAAGCGCCGGAGCGCTTGCCCTGGTTTTCATACTTGTCCACCCAGCCGTCGACGAAGCCCTGGTCCAGGATCTTGAGATACTCCTCGCCCAACGGCAGGCAGGCCTGACGGGTCAGCTCCACAGCCTCTTCCCAGCTGAACTTCAGGTCCACTTCCGGCACGATCGGCACGTAGATATCGTACATGTGCAGCTTATCGTAGCCCAGCACCTGTTTGCGCAGCTTCATGTAGCGGTAGAAGACCGGCAGGTAGTCGTGGATGGCGGTCAGCAGCGACTGGTAGACGCTGTCCGGCACGTTGTCGGCAAACAGGGAAGCGGCCTGCGCGGAGGGATGCTGCCGCGCCTTGGCCATGAAAACGTCGGTCTTCATCTGGCCGTCCAGGGAGGCGGCCAGCGTGTTCTCGTTGCCCTTGAATTCGGCGTAGTACTTCTGGAAGGCGTCACGGCGCACGTCGCGGTTGCGTCCCTCCAGCAGCTTGATAAAGTTGGCGTGGGAGAGCTTGGTCTTGCCCCCTTCGCCGTCGGCGATCTCCGGCAGGCGCGCCGGCAGGTCGACGTTGTCCAGCATGGAGAAGACCTTCTCGGAAGCGCTCAGCGGTTCGCGTGCCATCGAGAGCAGCTGCTCCTCCTTCTGGGAAAGGATGTGCGGTTTGTAGCGCACGATCTGCTCCAGCATGAAGCGGTATTCCGTCAGCTCGTTGCTGGCCAGCCACTCCTGCATCACCCCGTCGTCTATCGACATCAGCTCCGGCTCAAACCAGGCCAGCGCGGTGCTGATGCGGGTGTGCAGGTTGGAGACGCGGTCCAGCTTGTCCTGGTAGTCGCCGTTGCCCAGGTCCTCGGCGTTGCGCAGGCTGGCGTAGACGTAGACTTTCTCGAAGGAGCGGTAAGCGCCCTGGATCTGTTCGATCGTGTTGCGCAGCTCCCCGGCCGACTCCTTCGCCTTGCCCTGCCGGGCGGCCAGCCGGTCCGGCAGCAGTTCGCAGTCCGTGAAATCCTGTTCCCACAGCTCGTCGCTGCTGTAAACATCTTCCAGACGCCAGCGGTCATCCGTCGGCACATCTTTGCGTTGCGGTATCGATGCCATGTTTATCTCCTCATTCCGTCTCCGCCGGGCGGGCGGAGCTTTGATTATGCGCTGCAGCTGCGCCGCAGCGTCTCAATAACGATAATGATCCGGTTTGTAGGGCCCCTCCACCGGAATGCCGGTGTAGTCCGACTGCTGGTCGCTCATCCGGGTCAACTTGACCCCCAGCTTGTCCAGGTGCAGCCGCGCCACCTCCTCGTCGAGGTGCTTCGGCAGCAGGTAGACGTCGTTGGCGTGTTCCCGCGTGGCCAGCTCGATCTGCGCCAGGATCTGGTTGCTGAAGGAGGTGGACATGACGAAGGAGGGATGGCCGGTGGCGTTGCCCAGGTTGACCAGGCGCCCCTCCGACAGCAGAATGATGGCGTGGTCGTCGCGGAACTTGTATTGATGCACCTGCGGTTTGATCTCCAGCTTCTCGATGCCCGGCTCCGCTTCCAGCTGGTCGACCTGGATCTCGTTGTCGAAGTGGCCGATGTTGCAGACGATGGTGTTGTGCTTCATGGCGCGCATATGCTCGATAGTGATCACGTCGCGGTTGCCGGTGGCCGTAACCAGAATATCGGCTTCCGGCAGCGCCGCCTCCACCGTCGTCACTTCGAAACCCTCCATCACCGCCTGCAGAGCGCAGATCGGATCGATTTCGGTGACCAGCACCCGGGCGCCGAAACCGCGCAGCGACTGGGCGCTGCCCTTCCCCACTTCGCCGTAGCCGCAGATGACGACGGTCTTGCCGGCCACCATCACATCGGTGCCCCGCTTGATGCCGTCCGCCAGCGACTCCCGGCAGCCGTAGAGGTTGTCGAACTTCGACTTGGTGACCGAGTCGTTGACATTGTAGACCGGGAACAGCAGTGTGCCCTGCTCCACCCGCTGGTAGAGCCGGTGGACGCCGGTGGTCGTCTCCTCGGAGACACCGCGGATCTGGATCACCCAGCGGTGCCAGACCTCCGGATCCTGCTGATAGATGCGATGCAGCAGCTTGTGCAGTTCGATTTCATCGCCGGCGGTGGCGGTGATTTCCGGCAGTTCCTCCCGCTCCCGCATCTGCTCTTCCAGTTCCCAGCCCAGGTGGATCATCAGCGTGGCGTCGCCGCCGTCGTCGACGATCTGGGTGGGGCCGTTACCCTCCGGGAAGGAGAGCGCCTGCCAGGTGCACCACCAGTACTCCGCCAGGTTCTCGCCCTTCCAGGCGAAGACCGGCGTGCCGTCCTCGGCCACGGCGGCGGCGGCGTGGTCCTGCGTCGAGAAGATATTGCAGGAAGCCCAGCGCACCTCGGCGCCCAGCGCCTGCAGCGTCTCGATCAGCACTGCGGTCTGCACCGTCATGTGCAGCGAGCCCATGACGCGTTGTCCCGCCAGGGGTGTAGTGGCGGTATAGCGTTCCCGCAGCGCCATCAGGCCGGGCATTTCCTCCTCGGCCAGCGCGATCTCCCGCCGTCCGAAGGGGGCCTGACTCAGATCGGCCACTTTATAAGGCAGTGTCTCGATTTTGGCTATTGTATCCACGGTTTCTCCCATGATTTGGGTCTCCTATGCGAAAAGACCAGTGCGGTCGGTCCGTTCCCAGGTGAATTCCGGTTCGCTGCGCCCGAAGTGGCCGTAGGCGGCGGTCAGAGCGTAAATCGGCCGCCGCAGGTGGAGGGTGTCGATGATCCCCTCCGGCGTCAGGTCGAACTCCCTGCGGACGATCTCCTCCAGTTCGACGTCGTTGCGTTTACCGGTGTCGAAAGTGTTGATGTAGATCGAGACCGGCTCCGCCACGCCGATGGCGTAGGCCAGCTGTACCTGGCACTTGGCGGCGACTTCCGCCGCAACGATGTTTTTGGCAACCCAGCGGGCGGCGTAGGTCGCGCTGCGATCCACCTTGGTGGGATCCTTACCGGAGAAAGCGCCGCCACCGTGCGCCGCCGCACCGCCGTAGGTGTCGACGATGATCTTGCGTCCGGTGAGACCGGCGTCCCCCTGCGGGCCGCCGACAACAAAGCGTCCGGTGGGGTTGATGTGGCAGATCAGGTCAGGATTGGCCAGCTCCGGCGGCAGCAGGTAGTCGATCACCTCGCGTCGGATGTCTTCCCGCAATTGGCTGATATCCATTTCATCATGCTGCGTGGAAACCACGACGGTGTGCAGCTGTTGCGGCTTACCATCCGCGTACTCCACGGTCACCTGCGACTTGCCGTCGGGGCGCACCCAGGGCAGTGTGCCGTCGCGGCGGACTTCCGCCAGCCGCCGGCAGAGCCGGTGCGCCAGCGAGATCGGCAGCGGCATCAGTTCGCTGGTCTCGTTCGTGGCATAGCCGAACATCAGCCCCTGGTCGCCGGCACCGCCGGTATCGACACCGAGGCTGATATCGTCCGACTGTTTGTCGAGGGTGGTCAGCACGGTACAGGTCTTGCTGTTGAAGCCGTATTCCGGCTTGGTGTAGCCGATAGCGGCGATCTTGTCGCGCGCCAGCTGGGTGATGTCGATGAAGTCGGCGCTGGTGGTCAGCTCACCGGTGACCAGCACCAGGCCGGTCGTGACCAGTGTCTCACACGCCACCCGTCCCTGCGGATCGACCCTGAGTACGGCGTCGAGTACGGCGTCGCTGATCTGGTCGGCCATCTTGTCGGGATGACCCTCGGTTACACTTTCGGAACTGAATAGATGTGTCGGCATGTTTTCCTCTGTCTCTCCGGCTGGCGGGCACGCTGACGCTTGGGGACGCCCTGCCCGAGTTGTTCAAAATCACGAGTTTAAATTTTACGCGACTCCTATAGCATTCTCAAGGAATTTCGGGTGGATGCATTGTTCGTAACTGAAGATTTGGATTCGATGATGATGCAAGTAGCAAACAGAAGAAGACAGTTTGAGAAGAAACCCACACTTGTTGTGTCCGAGTGTCTTTTGGCGCCATCAA
>CAZFEC010000009.1:7282-79123 GCA_964517435.1 uncultured Bacteroidia bacterium
CAGTTTGAGAAGAAACCCACACTTGTTGTGTCCGAGTGTCTTTTGGCGCCATCAAAGCAAGGGTATTAGCATCCGTCCGCACGATTCCGCGGAAACAGTTCTAACCGGTAGCGCCGGCAGAAAATCATCTATGAATTGATTTTCTGCCGCCTTGCAGACCGACTCTAGCGCGACCGGTGCAGAACTCAGCACAACGCCTTGTCCGATACGTAAATCTCTCTACCAGCTAGCGTTGTGCTTTGAGGTCTGCTCTAGTGTAGCGGATTCGTGCGGACGCTTGATGCCTACCCTTGGTTTGCCGGGCGCCTGAGCGCTTTTCTTTTGCTACTTTTCTTTTGCGCCTAAAAGAAAAGTAGTTCCGCTCTTAAGTGGAGGAGAAATCTGAACCGCCAGGTTCAGCTTTTCCCATACCGCCCCCTTGGCATGGTCCAGAGGTTGAGCAACGGTACGGCACAGTTCATGCAGACGAGCGCCAGCAGGATGGGATCGAAGCGCGGTTCGATGTAGGCGGTCGCCAGCGCCGCCGTGATACCGAAGAGAAGTCCGGCCGCCAGCTTCCCGCGCCGGACCAGCGGCGACGTAACCGAGTCGGTGCCGAAGAGGGTCAGCATCAGCCACAGTTCGCCAATCGCGAAGAAGTAGAGGAAATTGCCGCCGGCCAGGGGCAGCCACAGCGCCATCACTAGGCTCATCAGCGCGAAGCTGAGCAGGCCCGCCAGCGGGATTTCCCAGCTGAACACCCGCCGTCGCGACAGCATCAGGTAAGCCAGCAGGATCGCCGCAATGGAAGCCTCGCCGATCAGCCCACCCGCGTCGGCCAGCCAGAACTGGCCGATCGGCACGCTGGCGATGAGCCGGAAGGAGTCGGCCGAACGAACGATGTTCTCCGGCATGCCCAGCGCCAGTTCCGCTTTCTCGCCGGAGATAACCTCCGTCAGGTAGCGCCCGGCGTTGTAGAACAGCGTCTGCAGGTTACTGACCGCGACAGCCGTCTCACCGGCGGGCAGTCGCCAGGAGGTTAGCCAACCGCCGTCGCGCCACCAGAAGGGCTGCAGGTAGGCTCGTTCCAGGACCGGCCCCCAGAACAGCAGCACCGCCAGTTTACCGATCGCCGCTTCGTGGATGAAATTGCGCCCCAGACCGCCGAAGACTTCCCGTCCCAGCAGCATGGCGGCCGCACCCGCAATCAGGGCCAGCCATAACGGTGTCGCGGGTGGCAGCAGCAGGGCGAGCAGCAGCGCGCTGGCCAGGGCGCAATTATGCCGCCATTGCAGGCGCCGGTAGCGGATCCTGTTCGCCGCCGTCTCTACGACGACCGCTCCCAGCGCCACTCCCAGCACCGGCAGCAGTACGCGCAGACCGTAAACGACCACGGCACAGGCCAGCAGCGGCAGCAGCACCAGTACGATGCCGTTCATCCACTGCCGCAGCGAATGCGGTTCCCGGTGCAGAATGTGCGGTAGTGCGGACTTTTCAGATTCCATGCAGTTCGGCGATTCCCTTGAGCAGCGGCGCGAGCAGGTCGATGTGCGCCGGACAGACCATGGCGCAGTTGCCGCAGAGACAGCAGTGCGGCAGACCAAAACGCTCCGCTTTGGGCCAGAGCTCTTCGTCGACCAGACCGGCCAGGTAGAAAGGTGTGAGCTCCTCCGGACAGATTTTGAGACAGAATTCGCAGCGGATACAGTTGCCCGGCTGGTCAGGCAGTCGCCGCTCCAGGAAGATCATACCCCGCAGCGGCGCAAAGGGGCTGGTCTGGCGGCGGTAGCCGTCTCCCGCCAGCCAGGCATCGCTCTCACCGTAGGCGGCGGGCAGCCAGGCGCGGGTGACGCCGCGGGTCGTCAACAGCACCTCCACCCGGCCGTTGATCGGATTAAACAGCGACAGCCACTGCCAGGGCGAGGGACGCTGACGCACCGCGAGGTGATACAAATGGAGGAGCGTTTCCAGTTCGATGACGCAGATCCCCTGGACTTCCGGCAGATCGGCCGGCGAAAGGCGTCTGGCGGTCACCTTTTCCGCTACCAGATGCTCCAGGTGGGCGGGATAGCTGTTGTGCACCCACCGCTGTACTGCAGGCAGGGCTGACACCTTGTCCGCCAGCTGGCGCCGGTGTTCCTGGGGAAGCGCCAGGAGCGGCCTGGTCTCGAAGAGCTGTTCCAGCAACTGCAGGGCGGTTGCCAGCTGCTCCGGATACACCGACAACAGCCGCAGACGGGTCTCCATGAAAACGCCGCTGTCAAGGCAGTTGATCACCACCCGGTGCCGGTCCGCCGCCGCCAGCAGCGTGCGCTTGGTCAACAGTGGCAGATGGTTGTCCAGCAGCGGATAGATGTTCAGCAGCGAAACGATTTCGGTGGCGGTAGGCAGGTCATGCGTAACGGGATTGGGAAAGCCGGCGCCCAGGCTGGAATCCGGTTCCGGCCGCAGACGCAACACCAGCTGCTGCGCGCCCTGTTCCAGCCCGGTGACGGTACCGGCCAGCGGCGCGAATATCGGCACGCTCAGCGCACCGCACGGTTCGCTGAGCCGGGCATCGGCGACGACGGTAGCGCCTGGCTCCACCAGGGGTGTCGAGCGGTCTAGGGGATAGTGGCGCAGGGGGAGACGCAGGTCTCCGGCGGGCGTCAGCCAGCGCAGAGTCGCTTCCCGTTGGGTATCCGGCGGTTTTACCCGCAGGCGATGGCGCACAGGCAACTCCCCCAGCCGCGACGGGCGGTAGCGTGATCGGCGTGCAGGCTACTGGTAGAGCGAAAAACGGCCGGCGATTTCCATCACCTCCGCCAGTGCTTGCTCCAGCACCGCTTCATCTTCCGGCGCCGCCAGTACCCGGCAGATAATCTCACCGATCTGACGCATTTCCGTCTCCTGCATGCCGCGGGTGGTCAGGGCGGGCGTGCCGATGCGGAAGCCGGAGGTGATGAAGGGTGAACGCTTATCGAAGGGTACCATGTTTTTGTTGACGGTGATGCCGGCCCGCTCCAGCGCGTTTTCGGCCTTCTTGCCGGTTAGCCCCTTGTTGGTGAGGTCGACCAGCAGCAGGTGGTTGTCGGTACCGCCACTCACCAGCTTGAAGTCGTGTTCGAGCAGTACTTCCCCCAGCGCCTGCGCGTTGCGCAGAATCTGGGCGGAGTATTCCTTGAATGTCGGTTGCTGGCACTCCAGCAGCGCCACCGCCTTGGCGGCGATCACATGCATCAGCGGTCCGCCCTGGATGCCCGGCATCACGGTGGCGTCGATGATCTCCGACATCTGCTTTACCCGGCCCGATTTCGGGGCCGTGAGTCCATGTACATTCTCGTAATCGGTCCCCATCAGGATCATACCGCCGCGGGGGCCGCGCAGGGTCTTGTGGGTGGTGGTGGAGACGACATGGGAGTGCGGCAGCGGCGAGGGGTGATGACCGGTCGCCACCAGCCCGGCGATGTGCGCCATATCGACAAACAGCCAGGCGCCCGCTTCGTCGGCAATCTCGCGGAAGCGCTCGAAATCGAGGAGACGCGGATAGGCCGAGGCACCGGCGACGATCATGCGCGGTTTCACCTCCAGCGCCTTGGCGCGTACGACATCGTAATCCAGCTGGCCGGTGTCCGCTTCGACGCCGTAGGAATGGAATTCATAGAGCTTGCCGGAAAAGTTTACCGGGCTGCCGTGGGTCAGGTGGCCGCCGTGTGCCAGGTCCATGCCCAGCACCTTGTCGCCGTTCTGCAGGAAGGAGAAGTAAACTCCCATGTTGGCGGTGCTGCCGGAGTGCGGCTGCACATTGGCGTAGGCGGCGCCGAACAGCTCACAGGCACGGTCACGGGCGATATTCTCCGCCTGGTCGACGAACTCGCAGCCGCCGTAGTAGCGTTTACCGGGGTAGCCTTCCGCGTACTTGTTCGTCATCACGCCGCCCATCGCCTCCATCACGGCACGGGAGGTGAAGTTCTCCGACGCGATCATCTCGAGCTTGCCGCTCTGGCGGCCGGTTTCGTCCTCGATAGCCTGGAAGATCTCAGGATCGATTTGCTGCAGGGTCTTCATCGCTGCTCCAATGCGGTTATCTTGTCAATGCGCCTGCTGTGGCGCCCTCCCTCAAACTCCGTTTCCAGCCAGGTGGTGAGATATTCCAGGTTGCGCTCGACACTGGTGTGGCGTCCGGAGAGCGCGAGAACATTGGCGTCGTTATGCTGACGGGAAAGACCGGCGTGCTCCGGCAGCATCACCAGCGCCGCCCGGACGCCGGGTGCCTTGTTGGCCACGATGGCAGCGCCGATTCCGGAGCCGCAGAGTACGATGCCCCGCCGAAAGTCGCCCCGCCCGACCGCTTCCGCGCAGGGATAGATCGTGTCTGGATAGTCGACCGATTCGTCACTGAAGGCCCCGAAATCCTGCACCTGGAAGCCGCGCTCCCGCAGGCAGGCGATCAGACGCTGCTTCATCGCGTATCCGGCGTGATCGCTGGCGATGGGAATCGTCTCCGGCATGATCGCTTCAGCCCCTTCAGGAATTGACTTCTACTCGTAGATCCACTGGTAGCATTCCTTGGTCGGCTTATCCTTCCCCTGGTTCATGAAGATATCCGATTTCTGCGGAATGAACTCCTCCAGGAAAGTGACCTTATTGCGGGCGCGCTTCCCGAAACGGGGATCGCCGGTGATCTTCTGGAATTGCTCGCGCGCCAGCTGGTAGACCAGCTTATCGTCGAACAGGATCCCCTCCGCGCCGGTACAGGCATCGGCACTGTTTTCGTAAATCTCACCCAGGATAAAAGTGGCGTGCGCGTAACCGGGTGTGATACGTTTGGCTTTGTTGACGTAGACGCGGGCGGTTTCATACTTGCTCTGGCGACGGTAGAGATCGGCGATCTGGCAAACCACCTCCGCGTCGTCCGGCAACAGACCGGAGACCTCCTTGAGGGTGGTGATGGCGGCATCGTACTGCTCGAGGCTCTCCTGCGCCGAAGCCTTCAACCGAAGCAGCTCCGGATCGCGCTCGCCGGTGGCCAGCATTTCCGCCAGCACCCCGAGGCACTTCTCGTAGTAGGTGTTCTGGAAATAAGCTTCCGCCAGGTTGCGCGCGATGTCCTGATCGTCGGGGAACCGGGCATGGCTCTCCTCCAGCGAGGCGATCAAATCCTCCGGGTCGAAGTACTGCATCAGGATGTTGTCCTTTTCCAGCTGATAGGATTTGTCCTCCGGATGCAGCTCGATCAGTTTATCCAGCACTTCGATCGCCAACTCGTACTCCTCCCGACCGAGATAGATATCCTTTATCTTCAGCCAGGCTTCCTGGTACTCCGGATCGTCCGGCGCGCGTTCGGTCACGAAGAGGTAATGCTCAAGAGCGGCATCCTCGTTGCTGTTGTTCAGGAGTAAACCAAGAGCATAGTGGAGGTAGATGTCATCCGGGTTGAGCGCCAATCCCTGTTCGTAGGTGACGAGGGCGCTGTCGGCCTGCCCCAGCCGCACGTAGCAATCGGCCAGCATGCTGTAGTCGCGGGCGAACTGGTGGTTCACATCCAGCTCCAGCTCGGTGATGAAGTAGCGCTTGGCCTGCTCGTAGTTCTTCTGCTTGTAGTACTCGAAGGCGAAGGAGCGGCTCTTGCGCATCTCGTAGTCGTTCGCCTGGGCGATAGAGTCCCTGATAGCCTGTTGCCTGGCACTGTCGACTTCGTCCTGCCTGCCGGCGTCTTCGTAACCGGTGTAACAACTGATCAGGATCAGCAGCGGCAGTAACAGCAGCAAGGCTCTTTTCATTTTCATCTCTCCTCTATGTCGTAGTGTGTGATACATTCCATTCGCCCACTAGGGCAGGTCCCGCTCGACACGGCGCTGGAACCACAGTTCCCGGATGGCGATCGCCAGATAGACCCGCACACCGACCTCTTGCCGATCGTGCGCGGCCAGCTCACCCCGGTTATACAGCTGCAGACCGGTGTTGATCATACTGGTCGATCCGAGCGGCTGCCAGCTGATGCCGCCGGTGACCGCGGTTTCCCGCACCGGCTCGTCGAAGTAATCGCGCTGGATTTCCTGCCAGGCGATGCCGGCGTGATAGTCCAGCCGCTGCCACCAGCGGTTGCTGCGCAGGTTGATACCGTTGTGCGTATAACCGAGCGCCAGGCTGAGCTGGTAGTCGTCGGTGGTAACGACCTGATTGTGATGTCGCCAGAGCAGATCCGCCTTGACGCGATTGCGTTGGCCGCCCCACTGGATGCCGCCGACCAGTTCCGAAGGATAGACGACGCGGGTGGCTGCCTGGCTGCTTTGTGTCTCAGTCGAATAGTTGCTGATGGTAATCTGATCCCGCAGCCGGACGGAGGGTGCCCAGCTCAAACCCAGTTGCACTCCCGGCAGGGGTATGGCGATCACTCCGAAACGGGGTTGCATCCCGTGCAGTTCCTCCGTCTGGATGACCTGTCCGTCGTAGGGCGGCGGTGACTGTCCGTAGTTCAGCGTCCAGATCGAAGTGGTGGAACCGCCGATATAGTCCAGTGAAACACCGACAGCCATTCGCGGTTCCAGCTGCCAGCCGCATGACACCGCCGCGCGGTAGAGGCCGCCGCTGCGCTGCAGCGAGCGATAGTACTCCCCGCCGCTGCCGTCCTCCGGATCGACGAAAACGGAATCGATGCCGCGGTCGTGTGTAAAAAAGGCGGCGTCAGTACTGGGCAGCAGATAGAGACCCAGCGTGACATCCTGAAGGGGGATGAACCAGCCGGTGCCGTTGAAACGCAGCCGCGAAACCCAGTCGTGGTTCTCGTTGTCCCAGGCGCCTGCGTTCTCCAGGCCCACTACCTGGTAGAAGCGGGCCCGGTCGCTGCCGACATTGGCGGCGGGATTATAGAAATTGACCAGATTTGTATCACAGGTAGCGAAGCCGCTGCCCGCCGCGCCGGGATTCATGGTCTGCAGCGGGTGGGCGGGATACCCCCACCCCGCGGGATTGAAAGTGGAAGCAAAGCCGGTACCGGTGCTCAGCAGCAATCCGGCCACGGCCAGGCAGGCCAGCGGAAATGTGATACGTGCGGGAATGATTCGTCTCGAGAACGGAATGGGTCTTGCCACTTGTGATTTTCTCATTTAGTTGCCGGTGTCGCCTTTGGTTAGAAAGGGGCTTCGCTGCGATAGATCCAGAGCTGCGGCTGCCTGCCGGTGGTGTCGGCCATACCGTAATACACCAGACGTGCGGGATTCAGATTGGTGCTGGCCTGGGAAATGCGCATCAGCACGCCGTGGTAGTCATCGCGCGTCAACCAGCGGTTGACCAGTTGTGTCACATTTACCTCCGCCCGCTCCCAGCCGGTCCCTTCGGTAAAGGAGGTCTGCGCCACCAGCGTGTCGATACTCATCTCACCGCTGTCATCCCAGGTGAGAACATCCCAGACCTGTACTGAAGCGCTTTCTCCGAAGCGCCAGTTGGTTTCGGTCGTCGCGTGCTTGGGATAGAGGTGAATCTGAGCGGAATGGATGGTCTCACCTGTCAGCGAGTGCAACTGCTCGGTGGGCTGTCCCTCCTCCCAGTAGTATTCAACATCCTCGAAGCGCAGGGCGAACTGCCAGGAATCACCGACGCTGAGCAGAAGATCATCCGCCGCCGGTTGGGCGTCGTCGTGCAGCACGTAGGTATCGTAATTCACCAGTTTGGTCAGTGTATCCGTATCACCCGTATCGTCATGGTAGAAGAAGAGAATCTGCGGCCAGTCGGCTTCGCTGCCTTCTCTGGCGTTGAAAGAATGCATGTATCCCCTGACCCGTCCGCTGACGGGGTGCTCCATCTCCAGCATCAGGTTGACCGTAGTACGCCAGGCGCCGGTAGTGTCATTGAAGAACCAGGTGAGCGGCAACAATGTCGCCGTCAGCGTATCCTCGGATTTACTGTCCATCACCTTGTTCACTCCCTGCAGCTGGAGCTGGTCCAGGGTGGTGAACCTGGGTACTTCCTGCGCTGTGTCGAGAGTGCTGTAGAGATGTGAATACACGAGTTGGTTGAAGTCATGGCAGCTGTCGCAGTCCAGATTCACCCAGTGCAGGTTCAAAGTGGAATGGTGTTCCTCTTGGAAGGTTCCGAGGTCATTGAGACGATGTCTCAACATGAGACGGGCGGAATCCAGCGTCAGCGTATCGCTCTCCAGCCAGGGGGCGGTGGTATCGAAGTCGAAGAACTGCAGCAGCAGACGGGTTTTCACCCGGTAGTCGTTGAGTTGCCCCACCCAAAGCTGGCTGGCCGAGATGAGGGGCAGCTCACGCTGAAAGAGGCTGTCCTGCGCCAGGGCTACCGTGTCCAGGTTTGTCGCCAGACTGCCGCCCGGTCCGTTGCCGATGGAGAATGGATCCTCCGCGCAGCCGGCGAGCCAGGCGCAGACGAGGAGACAGGTAATAAAACGATTCAGCATCAGGTTTCCGTCTTAATTTCTGCCGTAAGCGAGCACGAACCAACCAGAACGGCAACGGTTAAACCGTGGCAACCACCGCCATTCGTCGGGTCGATGAATAATGATAACAAGCAATATAGAAGCCCCCCCTTGTGCAGTCAATGAAATGTTCGATAGA
This sequence comes from uncultured Bacteroidia bacterium, assembly GCA_964517435.1. GTDB lineage: Bacteria > CAIWAD01 > CAIWAD01 > BS150m-G50 > BS150m-G50 > BS150m-G50. The sequence goes on from CAZFEC010000009.1 coordinate 15,820, forward strand.
GGTCAAACCGCTTCTGGCGCTGGAACAACGATCCACGGTTCTCCCGGCGGCAAATGTGGAGTGAGCGGTGAGGGTACGGGTCAGCGGTGGACTACACAGCAGTTTTTACCGGCCTGTTTACCTTCGTACATGGCGTCATCGGCCTGTTTGATGAGATCGTCGAGGTTGTTCATCGCGGAATCGTACTGAGCAACGCCGACCGTGACGGTCAGGTTGCCGTTCGGTTGATTCTCCTGGTTCTCGAAGCCGTTGTTCTCTATGCGGCGGCGAATCTTCTCCGCCACCATCAGCGCCCGCTCGACATCCGCCTCCAGGAGCAGCACGATGAATTCCTCCCCGCCGTAACGGGCGATGAAGTCGGTGGCACGCAGCGATTCCTTGATCAGGTGGGCGACGGTGATCAGCACCTTGTCGCCCATCAGATGGCCGTTGAGATCATTGTAGTTTTTAAAGAAATCTACATCGATCATCAGCAGTGAGAGTGGCTTCTGGTACCGCCGGTTGCGCTTCATTTCCTGTTCGAACTGCTCTTCGAAGTAGCGGCGGTTGTAGATGTTCGTCAGGCCGTCCTTGGTGGCCAGGTGGAATGCGTGAGTGTGTTCACGGGCATTGTCCAGCGACACCGACATGATACGCGCCAGGTCGAGCAGCCATTCCTGCCGCGCCGGCGATAGATTGAGCGAGTCGGAGTAGTAGAGTTTAAGCAAACCCAGTCGGCGTTTCTCCAGTACCAGCGGGATCAGCAACGCGTCCTGCAGCCCCAACAGCGACACCAGGCGGTGGTTGAGCACATAGGGATTGGTCTGCATGGCGCTGAGGTGATACACTTCGCGGTTGCGCAGCACCCGTTCCTCCAGGTTGCTCTCCAGATGGATGGTCAGACCTTCCGGCGTGGAGTAGGAGCGGCGGCTGCTCCAGAGCGCCTTTTGCACAAGGGAGCTGTCCGTACGCTCGGCGTGCAGGAGTTCTCCCAGCTGGAATTTGAGCGTGTCCAGCAGAATGCCGCCCAGAATTTCGATCAGCCGCTCATAGTCGAGTTCACGGGTGACCGCGTCCTGTACCTTGACGATCGCCTTGACCAGGTCCAGTTCGTTGCGGATATCGACCAGATTGCTCTCCGTGCGTGAGACATAGTTCAGGAAATACGCTTCCGGAGTGGGGTTGACATGCCGCGACGCGCGACGCTGGCTGAGACCCAGCTTATGGAAGTGGATGAAATCCTGGTTGGCCTTGGTGTTGGTTACCAGCAGGTCGAAGATATGCTGGAAGGTGGAGTCGCGGAAGGACCAGAAGAGCTGCACCGGAATCCCCTGCTGGAAGATCGCCAGGTTCTGCTCCTTCTCCCAGGTCGCGAGCAGAGAAAACCGCATACCCTCGCCGGCGGCCAGAAAGAGGAACTGCTCCGGGAGCAGGAATTCCGATTCGTTCAACTGCAGTCCCCGCGGCTGTGGCTCGGCGCCTGGTGACAGCAACAGGAAGCGGTTCACGATCTGCTCCAGCTGAAAGGCGTCCAGCGTCAAGTGTTCATTGGCGGTATCACTGATGACGATGAGGGATTGATCGGGATTGTCCAGGCAGATGCTGGTGGCCGAGGAAACCATATTGGCCACTCCCCTTGTATGCAGGTGGGCGAAATTGACCTCGCCGGTGGGTTCCTGTTGGATCAGCTTCCAGAGTGTCCCGAGGTTTTTCAAATCTCCTCCAGCAGGTCGCGCAGCATCAACGCGTTCTTGACCGCCTGGCCAGCATGACAGTTGTTGAAGAATATCAGCGTCTCTTCCGAGCCCTCATCCATCCGCCGCAGGGCGGGGATCAAATCGCTCAGCTCCTCCCGGGAGTAAGCGTAATCGTAACGCTCCCCGGGAGTATCGGGCCACCAGCTCTGCCTGTTGCGGCCGTGGAGCCGCAGATAGGCTGCTGGAGCCGTTCGCCAGTCCGTGAGTCGCGGCAAGCCGCGCAATCCCGGCAGATCGGCATTCACCCAGCCGGCCGTTATCTGCTCCAGCAGTTCCCTGACGCCATCCGACACCCAGCCGGTGTGGCGGAATTCAAAGTAGAGTGGATAATCCGCAAACGCCTGCCGTACTTCGGTCAGGTAATAACGATTGCGGGTATTATTCTTGAATGAATACGGAAATTGAACCAGAAAACCGAGATGTTTATCAGCGGAGCTCAGCGGTTCGGTGAGACGGCAGAGCTCGGCGGCGGCCGGCTGCACCTGGTTTTCGTGCGAAATGCTGCGGTGCGCCTTGACGACGACCCGGAACTCCGGTGGGGTGGCGTTGACCAGACGCGAGATGGTCGCGGGAGCGGGTTGCCGGTAGTAGGAAACATTCAACTCCAGGAGTCGGAAGTGCTCCGCGTAGTGCTCCAGCCAGCGCGCCTGCGGCAGACCGGGCGGATAGACCGTTCCCCGCCAGTCGGGAAAGCTGTAGCCGGAAGTTCCCACCGCGAAGGTTCCGCTCATTTCAAGGTTACCCCGACTACCGGCTCGCCCCCCAGCCAGACCTGCGCGGGACGCACATTCGGTTGATAGGGGATCTCACCCAGTTCTTCCAGTTCCCAGACCAGCAGATCGGCGGGATAGCCGGTGCGCAGCGCTCCCTTGCGATCGGCCAGCTGGAGTACCCGGGCGCCGCCCTGCGTCGCGGCCCAGAAAGCCTCCGTCGCGCTCAGTCCCTGTTTGAGGCAGGCCATGTGCATCATCAGCGGTTGTGATACAAACAGGCTGGAGCCGGGGTTGAGGTTGGTCGCCAGGGCGATGACACCCCCGGCGTCGATGATGGCGCGGGCCGGCGCGTAGTTGTCCATGCCCAGGAACCAGGTGGAGCCGGGCAGCATCACGGCGATAACGGCGGCTTCGATCAGCGCCGTGATCCCTACGGCGTCGATCTCTTCCAGGTGGTCGGCCGAGAGAGCGCCCAGTTCCGCGGCCAGCCGGGCGCCGCCGGAGGCACTCAGCTGATCGGCGTGCAGACGCACCGGCAGGCCCAGTTCGAGCGAAGCGGTCAGGATGCGTCGGCTCTCATCCACTGAGAAGACGCCCCGCTCGCAGAAGATGTCGGTGCAGGAGGCCAGGCGCTCAGTCGCGGCGGCGGGGAGAATCTCCTCGATTATCAGGCTGATGTAATCCTCGCGGCGGTCGCGGTACTCGTCCGGCACCTCGTGGGCGGCCAGCAGCGTCGTGATACAAATCAGGTTCAATTCCCGCGCCACGTCCCGCAACAGCCGCAACATGCGCAGTTCCTGTTCCAGGTTGAGGCCGTAACCCGACTTGCCCTCGAGGGTGGTGGTGCCGTGTTCCAGGCACTGCCGCCAGCGGCGACGCAGTCCGGCCTTGAGCTCGTCGTCACTGGCGGCGCGCAGCGATCGCACCGAGGAGCGAATGCCACCGCCCGCGGCGGCGATCTCCTCGTAGCTACCGCCCCGGTTGCGCAGCTCGAATTCCTCGTGACGCGAAGCGCCGTAGAGCGGGTGCTGATGCGCGTCGACGAAACCGGGTGTCACCATGCCGCCCGCCGCCGAGACGCGCCTCAAGTCGGTTCCGTCGTCAAGGTCGGCGGCGACTCCGATCGCCGTGATCCGGCCCTCCTCGATCAGGATCGCATCGCCGGGAGGCGATTCCACCTGGTAGGGCTGCTCCACGCTGGGGGTATAAATACAGGCGATATCGGTCAACAGGGTTCTCATTTGCTCCTCACATGGATTCGCTTGCCGCCGGCTGTCGTCAGTCCTCCACCAGCTCGTAAATCCTGTCCACCACCAGTTGCGCCTGGACCTGCATTGCCTCATAGTTGTCCTGGATCACCTCCAGCGGTGGCAGGCGGAAGGGTTTACCCACCTGCACCGACAGCCGGCGGGGCCGGGGGATGCTCTTGCCGGGCGGCAGGGCGTTGAAGGTGCCGCTGACGCCGACCGGGACAATCGGGACATCGGCCAGCTGTGCCAGCCGTACCACGCCGGTACGGGGACGGGGCGGATCGTTCAAACTGCGACGGCGGGTGCCCTCCGGCGCCATGAAGAAGATGCCGCCGCTCCGCAGATAGGCCAGCGCTGTGTTGAAGGAGCGCTCGTCATGCTCTCCCCGCCGCAGCGGCACGAAACCGAGCCGTTTGATCCACCAGCGGATCACCGGCGTTTTGAACAGCAACTCCTTGGCCCAGGCGGATACGTAGTCATCGGTCACCGCCAGCGAGAGGGCTACGACGTCGAGATTGCTGCTGTGGTTGAACACCACCAGGTAGGGAGGGTCGGGATAATTTTCCCGCCCCCGGCTGTGGGCGCGGAAATAGACATGGGCGCAGAAACGGATCAGCAGACGTGCGAGGGTGAAGATCGGGCGGTTGAGCTGCAGTTGGTATACTTCTGCCTGTGGGGGGGAAGTTGCCATCAGCCTTTCTCCGGATGAACCGTCGCCGGGAACCGCCTGCGAACCGCGGACGCGCTATTTCAACATCGGCACCTGCACGCCGCGCTCACGCGCCACCTCGATGGCGCGCTGGTAGCCGGCGTCGACATGCCGTATCACACCGGTGCCGGGATCGTTGGTCAGCACCCGTTCCAGCCTGGCCGCGGCGGCGTCGGTACCGTCGGCCAGGATCACCATGCCGGCATGAAGTGAGAGTCCGATGCCGACTCCGCCGCCGTGGTGGACCGAAACCCAGGTGGCGCCGGAGGCGGTGTTGAGCAGCGCGTTCAGCACCGGCCAGTCGGCGATGGCGTCGCTGCCGTCCTGCATGCCTTCCGTCTCCCGGTAGGGGGAGGCGACGCTGCCGGAGTCGAGGTGATCGCGGCCGATCACGACCGGACCCTTGAGTTCGCCGCTGCGGACCATCTCGTTGAAGGCGAGCCCGGCGCGCGCTCGTTCGCCGTAGCCAAGCCAGCAGATGCGGGCCGGCAGGCCCTGGAAGGCGACATGTTCCTGCGCCAGGGTGATCCAGCGGCTCAGCGCTTTGTCCTCCGGGAAGAGCTCGAGGATTTTCCGGTCCGTCTTCAGGATGTCCTCCGGGTCGCCGGAGAGGGCCGCCCAGCGGAAGGGGCCCTTTCCTTCGCAGAACAGCGGCCGGATGTAGGCGGGCACGAAACCGGGGAAGTCGAACGCCCGTTCGTAACCTTCCTTCTGCGCCTGCCCGCGCAGATTGTTACCGTAGTCGAAGACCACCGCTCCCGCGTCCTGGAAGCCGACCATCGCCGCCACATGTTCCGCCATGGCGCGATAGGAACGCCGTATGTACTCCTCGGGATCGTCCCGGCGCATCCGCAGCGCCTCCGCGTAAGTGATCCCGTTCGGGACGTAGCCGTTCAGCTCATCGTGGGCGGAAGTCTGATCGGTGACGACATCGGGGATGACACCCCGCCGCAACAGTTCCGGGAAGACATCGGCCGCGTTTCCCAGCAGACCGATCGAACGGCCCGCGCCCTCGCGTCGCGCCGCTTCCACTTCCGCCAGCGCTTCATCGAGATCCTCGCACATCGTGTCGAGATACTTTGTCGCCAGCCTCTTCTCGATGCGGGACCGGTCCACCTCCACGCAGAGGATGACGGCGCCGTTCATCTTGCCGGCAAGCGGCTGAGCGCCCCCCATGCCGCCGAGACCGGCGGTGAGGATGAAGCGGTCCTGGAATTCGCCGTCGAAATGCTGCTGGCCGACGGCGGCAAATGTTTCGTAGGTGCCCTGCAGGATACCCTGGGTACCGATGTAGATCCAACTGCCGGCGGTCATCTGACCGTACATGATCAAACCCAGATCTTCCAGTTCGCGGAAGTAGTTCCAGTCGGCCCACCTGGGCACCAGCAGCGAGTTGGCGATCAGCACCCGGGGGGAGTCGGGATGAGTGCGGAAGACGCCGACCGGTTTGCCCGATTGGATCAACAGGGTTTCATCGTCCGCCAGCTCGTGCAACGAGGCTACGATCGCTTCGTAGGCCTCCCAGTTGCGGGCCGCCTTGCCGGAGCCGCCGTAGATGATCAGATGTTCAGGGTCCTCGGCGACCTGCGGATCCAGGTTGTTGCGCAACATGCGCAGAGCCGCTTCCTGCTGCCACCCCCGGCATTCGAGCGTGGCGCCGGTTTGCGCACGGACGATTTTCTCCATTGAGATCTCCCTTATCTCCCGCTAGGGTAGCAGTGAACGCAGCGCGGCGTCCAGCTCCTCCACCCGGTAGGGTTTAGCGACTTTGGCCGCGAAACCGTGCTGCTTGAAATTGATCATGGCGGGATCGTTGGCGAAGCCGCTGGATACGACCGCCCTGACGCGCGGATCCACCTCCAGCAGTTCGCGCATGGTTTCTTCACCTCCCATTCCACTGGCGACGCTCAAATCCAGGATCACGGCATTGAAAGGCCGCGGGGTATTCATCGCTTCGCGATAGCAATCGACGGCTTCTTTGCCGTCGTTCACGCAAACCACCTCATAACCCTGGGTTGTCAACAACTCACTCACCACTTCCTGAATATCGTTTTCATCGTCCATCAGCAGAATGCGGGGCTTTAACATAGCGTTTCTCCATTTCGGCGGACATGATCCGGCCGGAGTCGTTAGTTGTGCGTAAAGTAATTGCCTTTGGTCCCGGTGGTGGCAGCCGCCTGGGGCGGCCACTACCGGTCGTTAGATACTCTTATGTTGAAGAATACCGCCAGCAATTGCAACCGCAAAGCGATCAGCTGCGGTACTGCGTGACTACTTTCAAGCCTGCCGGGACGGCGAGTCCAGCTGCTGGAGTTGTTCCAGCTGCAGACGGGTATCGCCGTCGCGCGACTTGGCGATGAACCGGCTGGCGTAGGTGGCGGCGTTCCGTTCCAGCGTAGCGAAATAGCGCAACACCGCCCTGCTCCATTCGCGGTCCTGATCCGGATGCGATTCACGTAGCAGCAACTCGGCCAACTCCTGCCTCACCGCTTCCGGAAAACTGGGGAGAATCGCCAGCGCGTTGAAGTGTGATACATCGCGCTCGTCCGAAGTGAAGAGCTCCCGCAATCCAGGCAGGAAGAGATCCGGCGTCGCCGCCATCACATCGCCCGCCGCTTCCAGAATGCGCGGCAAAGTGGTTTGCAGTAGCCCGAGCAGTTCGTTCTGAAACTCCTCGCTGCCCAGTTCGCGGGACAGCTCGATCAGACGGTTGAAATTGAGACCGTAGCCGGGTCCGACGACGTGCTGGCAGAGGACATCACCGAGCAACTTGCGGAGCGGGTTTACCGCCACTGGTCCCAACGCCAGCAGCGCGTCGTAGGCATCCTCGGCGCGCCCATTCCGGTACAGCAGCAGCCTGGCCAGTTGCTGTGTTGCCGCTTCCTCGTCGCTCTGCGGCTCTTCATTACACCAGGCGGTCAGTTCCTGGGTCAGCTGCAGTGCGTTGTCGATCAAACCCAGTGTCTCGGGTGGTAACGCCTCCAGCAGGTTGCGCCCCTCCTCTTCCAGGTGGCGCAGCCTTTCGATCGCGGCCGGATCCCAATCGGTGGTCAGTTCCTCCGTCTCCTGCAGCATCGCGAGCAACGGCTCCCAGCTGCCGTTACCGTGGATTTCGCGCAGCGCCAGGTAGACCTGATCCCGCGCCGACAGAAACGCTTCCGATTCCACCGCTGACGCGGACACCTGCGCGGCATCCGGCCGGCACGCCAGCATCGCTTCCCAGCCGGTACGACCGAGCTGTTCAGCCGTCTCCGGGGTGGGGTCCGCGACTGAGTTGATTTCCCGCAGCGCCCTTACCACCAGGGTCAGGCGCTGAACGCGCTCCTCCCCGTAATGCAGAAGCCGCTCTTCGTCACCGGCCAGGGCGATCTGAATGAACGCGCGCAGTTCTCCGCCCCGCTGCTCAAGGCACGCCCCAGGATCCTGCCGGCAGGCGAGGAAGGAAAGTTCCGCGGGCGCCGCCGTCTGCAACCAGTGCCAGAGCGTGGAGAGCAGGTCTCCCAATTGTGATACAGCCTCCGGCTCCGCCTGTTCCAGCACCTGGCCGTCGAGCAGCGCGAACAGGTCGCCTACGCTCTTCTCCTCGTAATGCGCCTGCAGGGCGAGCGAACGGGCGAGCAGGAGCGGCAACGGCTCCTGCGGCAGCAGTGCGGCCAGTTCCTGACTGATGGTCTCGTAGGTTAGCGATTCTGTCATGATCATTCAGCTCCGGGAGCGCCCCATTTTACAACTTCCAGCCTGACCTGCGCGATACCGGCATCCAGGAAACCCAACTGGCGGGCCGCTTCCCGCGAGCAATCGAGGATGCGGCCCTTGATGAAGGGACCGCGGTCGTTGATGCGCACCACCAGCTGGCGGCCGTTGTCCAGGTTAGTTACCTTGACGCGGGTGCCGAAAGGCAGCGATTTATGGGCCGCGCTGACCCGGTTCATATCGAAAACTTCGCCGGAGGCGGTGTGCCGGCCGTGAAACTTACCGCCGTACCAGGACGCGATCCCGGTTTCCACCCAGCGCTTGCCCTGCGGTCGCTGATCCACGTCCCGGTAGATGGGTGCCGGGGAACAGGCGGCGATCGCCAGCAGGAGAACCAGGGCCAGGGCGATCGCGGGTTTTGGGGTACTGTCTCTCATCGGCTGCTCCTTTGCGACAGGTTGCGCGGACTGGTTGTGATACACGCTGTCTCGTCTATCAGCCGGAAGCGGGCATTACCGCCGCGCCGATCAGGCTCTGCAGCCGGTCGACGCCGAGTGTGCCACAAAGCCGGTCGAGCTGTTCGATCAGCGAGCGGCCGGCGGTAGGCTCGATAAAGTTATGGGTGCCCAGTTGCACCACGCTGGCACCTGCCAGCATGAATTCGATGATATCCTCCGCACTGCTGATACCGCCGATACCGATGACCGGGATACCGACAGCGCGGGAAGCGCGGTGGACCTGCGCCAGTGCCACCGGTTTGATACCAGGTCCGGAGTAACCGCCGACCCCCGTACTCAGGCGGGGCCGGCGCGTAGTAATGTCGATGCTCAGTCCCGGTATCGTATTGATCAGGGAGAGCGCGTCGGCGCCGTTCTCCTCGCACACCCGGGCCAGGGCGGCAACATCGGTCACCTGGGGCGACAGTTTTACGATCAGCGGCAGCCCGGTCACCGCCCGGCAGCTCTTGACCAGTTCACCCAGCTCCACCGGATCAGCGCTGAAGCTGATACCGCCCTGCTTGACGTTGGGACAGGAGACGTTCAGCTCGAGTCCGTCCAGCCGCGGCACCGCCCCCAGCTGCCGGCAGCATTCGGTGTAATCAGCGATGGTCGAACCGGCGACGTTGACGAAGAGGAGGGTGTTCCGTTCCTCCCACCAGGTGATCTCCTCGGTCAGAAAACGTGATACACCGGGATTGGCCAGACCGATGCTGTTGAGCATGCCGGTGGGCAGCTCGCAGACACGTGGCTGCGGATTGCCCGCCCGCGGTTCCAGTGTCACCGCCTTGGTGAAAAAACCGCCGAGACAGTCGAGATCATACCATTCCGCCAGTTCCCGGCCGTAGCCGGCTGTGCCGGAAGCCATAGTCACCGGGTTGGCGAAACTCAATCCCGCCAGCTCAATCCGCAGATCGGCCATCATTCCGCTCCCTTTAGGGCGTAATCGCGCAGCAGACTGCTGTCAAAAACCGGTCCCTCCCGGCAGGCGCGCGCGAGGGTTCCGTCGCGCAACGGCACCACGCATCCCATGCAGACGCCGTAGCCGCAGGCCATATAGCTTTCCAGCGAGACCCAGGTAGGCAAGAGTGGCTGCAGCAGCCGCGCGGCGCTCAGCATCATCGGTTCCGGTCCGCACACCAGCGCCGCGCTGTATTCGTCGCTTCGTTTCGCCAGGACATCTTCCAGCAGCTCGGTAACCAGGCCGGGCCGGCCCGCACTGCCGTCGTCGGTTGAAATCAAAGCGTCCGTCAGCGGCAGCGCTTCCGCCATTCCGGTGTATTCAGCGGCGTTGCGGAATCCCGCCAGCAGGGTAACCCACTCTGCGTGTCGTTGCCGGAAGAAGAGCAACGGCGCCAGCCCGACGCCTCCTCCGACCAGCAGCAGGCGTCCCGCCGGTGCGGGAAAGGGATTGCCCAGCGGCCCGGCGACAACCAGTCCGGTACCGGGCGCGCAATCGCGCAGACGGTGAGTCTCACGGCCGACCGTCTTCACCAGCAGCTCCAGTTCGCCGCCGTCCGCGTTCAGAATCGAGAAGGGACGCGGCAGCGCAAAACCGTCGCCCGGCAACCGCACCTCCACGAACATACCGGGATCGCAGGGACCGAGAGCAGAGGCGGCGACTCGCAACAGGAAGTAGTTCTCCGACAACCGGCGGTTGGCCAGCACCGGTGCGGTCCAGATTTTCCGGTCAGTCGTCAAATTCACTCCAGACTGTCGAGACTACTTGAGAATCCGGTGTACCTGTATCACGCCGATCTCAAACATATGCTCTCGGAAGTTTTCCAGTTTCTCCTCCAGGAAGGCTTCTTCATCGCCGCGGATGAACATGCCGCTCTCGTCCTGCTGCGGCTCCATCAGGCTGCTGAGCAGCTCCTCGGTGATTTCACTGCCGGTCGTTTCTTCGCCCGCTTCGTCGGCATCGGCGCTGCCGCGCCACCGTTCGGCAATGGCCGCTTCAGGACTGGCGGGATAATCGTTCAGCAGCTGCTCCAGGTTCGCTTCGGCCAAAGTCTGATTCTCAAGGTAGTTGCGGTAGAGCCAGGTGACCGTCAGCAGCGCCTGCGGTGCCGCCGTCGTTTCCGGAAAGAGCCGGACCACCTCGCCGTACATCCCGATGGCATCCGCATAGTGGAGCGAATCGTACCACATCCGCTCGGCCCGGCTGCACATATCGACGGCGTAATCTTCCGCACTCCACTCGGCCGGCAGACCGAGACGCTCCCGCAGGTACTTTGCCTCTTCCGACAGCGGATAGAGTTCCAGCAGGCGGTGATACTGATCGTTGGCCGCGCTGCTGTCCCCTTCCAGCTCCCGCATCCAGCCGATGAACCAGCGGCGATGTACCAGTTGCTTGTTGGAAAGCCAGGTGGTATCGATCGCTTTCATCAGCGAATCGGCGTCCGTCAACCGGTGCATCTCCAACAGATAGAGTTCGCCCAGGGTCATGATCTTACCGCCCCAGACCAGGCGCAGGCTGTCCTGGCTGGTCAGGAGACCGGCGCTGTCGATAGCCATCGTATACAACGCTGTATCACAGAAAGCCTGAAAAAGGAGAGTGTCCCGGCGGGCTTCTTCCAGACGCTGGAGTGAATCCGCCAGGGCGACGGCCGCGGAATCGGCTTCGGTTTCGAGCTCATCCGGCGGTGGCGCGTCCGGGACGCCCCTTTCACCGGGATCATGCGCTCTTTCGAACCGCTGCATCGTGCTCCGGCCGCGCTCCATCACCGGTGGTTGCGGCGGCATCAGGCCGGTGGTGTCGATTAACGACTGGAAGAGCGAGTCAGTCGCTACCGCCAACGACTCGGCCGCGGCGACCTCCAGTGAATCCACCAACTGTAACGAGTCGAGGTGAGCAAGGGAGTCAGCGACCGCGAGTGAATCAAGCAGACGTACCTGTTCAGCGCGGTAACTCCTGACCCGGCGCCACATCTCCGCCTGGTAAACCTGCTCCGGATTCAGGGCGTCGGCGTTGAGTGTAAGCTGGTTGTTAATCTCAGAGAGGTCCGCCAACAGGTCCAGCAGCCGCTCCAGCTTCTGCATGAGAACGGCGGTCGAGTCGGTCCAAGCCGATTCGCGCTGCTCCCGGGATACCTGTTCGAAGTACTTCAAGGCGGAATCGGGCTGATCGTAATGCAGCAGGTAGATGCTGCCAAGACGGAAGCAGGCGGCCGCGGTGGATTCAAGCCGCGCGTACTCCTCGAGATGAGTACGATAACACTCGATGGCGCTCTCCAGCTCCCGCTGTTCTTCGTAGAGCAGGCACTGCTTCAGCTCGAATTCGTCCCACTCCTCGAAGAAGTGTTCATCCTTGAGCCCCTTCGCGATCAGTTTCTCCACCCGCTTGTAGTTTTGGAGAGCGATTTCGGCGTCGATCCGGCCCAGTTGCGCGCGCCGTTCGATATCCACCCCCGGATGATACTTGCCCACCCGGGAGAAACTCTCCGCGGCCAACTCAAGTTCATTCATCTGCAGGGCGACCTGACCCAGCTGATACCAGGCTCTCCCCTTTAAACGCTTATCCCGCGCGCTGGCGGTCACCTCCCGGTAGGCCGCCGCGGCCTGTTCCCAGTTTTCCAGCTCCTCCAGGATCTCGCCCAGTACCATCCGGCTTTCGATCCAGACTCCGCGGGGCGCTTTGCTCTCCACGATCATGACCAGCCAGGTTTTGGCCTCGTCGTACTTCTGGAGCGCCAGCAGCGTCTTGGCCTGCCAGAGATTGGCTTCCGGTACCAACTCCGATTCCGGGAACTGCTCCCGCAGCTCCTCGAACTTCTTCAGCGCGTTATAATAGTTCTGGAGATGATAGTAAGATTTGCCCATCAGCAGGAGGGCGTCGTCGACCCAGCGCGATTCGGGATAGAATTCCAGCACCCGGGAAGCCACCTTCAGGGACTCGTTCAGCCTGCCGGCCCGTGCCCGCCCTCCCTGGCCGCGCTCCAGGTCGATGATACCCTCGTCATAGTAGCGTTGAGCGTTATAGTAGGTATTGAAGTAGGCACAGCCGCTGATGCCCAGTATCACTATCAGCAACAGCAACAGGCGTCTCTCAGTTCTCTTTTTCACAAAGGCTCCAGATTTCCGGCAAGGCCGTGTCGGCGGCTGCCGGTATGACGATATCGACCAGCGACGACAGCGTGGTGACGGCCGGATTTATCTCCACCGTCAGCGCGCCGGCCCTGGCGGCTACTGCAGGCAGCGACGCCGCGGGTACTACCAGACCGGAGGTGCCGGCCGAGATCAGCAGGTCGCAGTCGGCGGCCAACTCCCAGGCCTGCTCCAGCGCCGCCAGCGGCAACGCCTCGCCAAACCAGACCACATCGGGCCGCAGGCGCCCGCCGCATTCACAGGCGGGCAAGTCCGCCGTCACCGGGGTTTCACAGCGCTTCTCGCAGCGTTGGCAGCGGCAGCAGCGCAACGAACCGTGCAACTCGATCACCTGCGGGGAACCGGCTTGCCGGTGATAACCGTCGACGTTTTGGGTCACGATCCAGAGTGAACCGAACCGCTCCCCGAGCCGGGCCAGGCTGACATGCGCGGCATTGGGCGCATTCCGCAGCACCAGCTCCAGACGCCACTGGTACCAGGACCAGACCAATTGGGGATCGCGTTCGAACGCAGCCGGTGTCGCCAGGTCCTCCGCCCGGTAGTTCCGCCACAGGCCGTCCTCGCCCCGGAAGGTCGGGACGCCGGAAGCGGCGGAGACCCCGGCTCCGGTCAGAACGACCGTTAACCGTGATCGCAGCAGCGCCGCGGCAACCTGCTCGTAGAGTGCGTGCATCAGGAAACTACTAAGCCTCGCTTTGACATGCAATCTTCCCGCCGGGTCGGCGGCCCCACCGGACAGCCATGCGCTCCGTCCTCTAATAGAACTGGCGGAAGCGCAGCATGATCCGTTCATCATAGCGGAAAATCGGATCGTAGGCCATCTCCACCATCATGCCCAAGTTGCGCGTGATACGATAATCCACCTTCAGCGCCTGACGATACTGGAGATCGTTGACCAACAGTTCCTCCTGGTATTGCTTGAAGAGAGTACCGGAATATGAGAGCATAATCCGGGGCGTGATGAATTTGCCGACGACGAAATTGCTGCCCGCCAGCAGCCCCAGCGCGTCGCTGCCGGTCATCTTGGTCATCTCCTCCGGACTGCCGGTGCCGTTCGAGGTGAAGAGACGGGTATCCAGATAGTTGCTGACAACATCGGTGCGGAGCTGGACGACATCGAGTCCGAACAGCTGTTGAATCGATTGCTCGACCCGGGTCATATAGGGGAGCATCGCCTGCTGCAGCAGGCTGCCGGAGATATCCTGCATGGTCGTTTCCACCATGCCGGCCCCGAAACCCATTTCGGCCAGGATCTGAGTCTGGGGCGATCCGTAATCGTCGCTGAGTTCAAAAGTCATGTCGCCCCAGCGCCCCCGCACCAGCCGGTTACCCTCCTCGTCCAGCAGGTAGAGAGTCAGATAGATATCCTTGTTGAAACCGGTGGAGTCGGTCACGGTCAGGCTCGCCTTGCCGTGTACAACCGGGAACAGGGTCGACTTGTCGAACTCCAGCCCCGTCTCCACGATGTTGAACTGCTGGTTAAGCAGACGCACCGTGCCGCGGTTGCTGTTTACCCGGCCGGTCAGACGGAAGGTTTCATCCAGCAGCGATCCGGTCAGATGGAGACGATCGCCGGGATCGAGGATCACGCGGGTGTGGATCGTCTTGAAGAAATCAGGTACCAGGTTGCCGTACTGCCAGTCGGTGAAGCCCTCGATATCGTTGACATAGTTGTTGGAGAGACCGACCTCCAGCTCCAGATCCCAGCGCAGCCGGTTGACGAAGTCGACCAGCGGGTCCTCCGCGGCTGCCTCCGGGTCGGGCGCCCCCAGGAGGGGATAAGTGAACTCCGTGCGGGAGAGCTCGATACGCCCCTGCAGTAACGGCCGCTCCACCGGTCCCGCCAGATGGCAGTTGCCCTTGCCCCGCTTACCGGTGAAGTGCAGGCGGCCGGACCACTTCGGTTTCATCAGGCCGGGGATGTTCAATTCGACGCCCGGTACCGTCTGCATACCGTGCTGCTCGTCGCTGATCACCAGTATGCCCAGGTTAATGCCGAGTCCCGGCAGCACGAGCGATTCCAGTTCCGGCGATTCCGGCGGCGGTTCGAAGCGGTTTCTGATGTTGAGGCGGCCTACCGGGTGCTTGCTGCGCATCTCGTGTATGTAGAGACGACCGTCCGCCAGTTCGACATCGAGATCCAAATCACTGATACGGGGAGTGATGATGGCCGGTTTGAGGACGGTGTTACTGGTGCGGAAGAAACCGCGCACCGGCAACGGTTCAGTGGGAGTACCCTGCAGCAGCAACTCGAAAGTGCAATAGCTCTCCGCCGATCGGAGCAGGTCGCTGCCGCTGCTGATGAATTCGAACAGGTCGCCGTGACCACCGATCAACAGCGAATCATCCGCACCGCCCAGCGCTCCGTGACCGAAAATCACCAGCGGATACTCCCCGCGCCGCCGTGTCAGCGACAGAGTGTCCAGCGCCCAGCTGGTCAGCTGATCCCGGGTGTGCAACGCCAGTGTCAGCTGATCGCACTGGAATCGTTTGTACTCCGGCCGCTGCCAGTCGACAACCGCCGCCAGTTCCCAGCGGCGATCGCGGCATTCAGCCTCCAGGTTAAGTTCCAGATCGCCGCCCAGGCGGTCTGGCAGATCGAAGATGGCATCCGGTTTGATGGGTCCGGTTGCCAGTTGAACGAGGCCGTTCTCGAGACGGCGGTCGAAAACAGCACCGTACTCCAGCAGTGGCTGCCGGTCGGCGAAAGTCCAGAGATGGCAGCGGATCGAATCCTGCAGTACCGCCGCCTCCAGGCGCAGCCGGTCTCCCCTCATCCCCGGCACGTACGCCTCGCCCAGCTCGATGAAGCCGGCGGGCAGATACTCGCCGGCCGCAAACTGCAACTCAAAATCGGCGGACAGCACGCCAGGCGGCATCCGCTTGATCAGGCTCAGCTGGTTCAGCCGCTGCCAGGGCCAGCGCTCGCAGGTCACCGCCAGCTCACCGGCGGCACGGGCGGTGTTGAAGGCACCGCTGACCTGCAAGGCGTCGTCCAGCCGGAAACTCTCCAGCACGAGCAGGTCCGGCTGCTGCCAGTTGAACAGCAGCGTTCCGCTCAGGGTACGGCCGATTCCACCCGGCAGCAGCAGCGTACCGGCCAATTGACGCTCCTCAAAACCTATCTCCGCTGTCAGCTGCAGTAACTGTCGCCGCCAGTGTAGCGACAATTCCGCCGCCGCGCCGGTCAGATCGCCGGTCAGACTCGCCTTACCGCCGCAGCCGGCCGGCAGTGCGTCCACACCCAGATAGGGCAGCAATTGCTCCAGCTGATCCAGATTCAGTTGCCAGTTGAGCGGATCGCCCAATTCCACCTCCAGGCAGTAACCGGCCGGATGGGCGGGCGCGCTCGTGAAATGCAACATCCGTTCACGCAGCTCCACGCTGCCGCTCAAGGGGGGAAGACCCGGTGCGGCCGGCCGCAATTCGCTCGTCCCGCTCAGCCACCAGTCACCCTCCGGGCAACTGAGGATTCCCTCCGCCTGCAACCGTAACGGCAGTTGGGGCAGATCGCCTGTTACCCGCCATTGCAGGTCAGGCGCCCAGGCGGCCGCGCTCAAGTCGTGCAGGGTGCCGTCGAGAGTCAGGTGGCGGTCGGGCCACCGGAGCTGCAGCTCCCGCAGGTGAAGCCGGCTGCTGTCCGCGGTGAGGAACAGAACCGCCTGTGCCGGTGGTTGCCCGGCCAGATGCAATTCCGGTGTGGTCAATCCCAGCGCCAGCTGCGGGGCCGACCAGCTGCCGAAACCGCTGCAGTCGAGCGTGGCGCTGCCGGTCAGCAATGTATCCTCCAGCCAGTAACGGCTCGCGGCCAGGTCGAGTTCAATGACGGTGCTGTGGAAGCTGAAGCCATCGCGCCTGAGCACGGCGGCGGCTTCCACCCGGCCCGGCGCCCCCTCAACGTCGGTCAGTTCGACGGACAGTGAATCACCCCTGCCGACCAGTCGCAGCTTGACTAAAGGGAGCGTTAGTTCCGGAGCGAGCGTCAGGTCCCGTAACTCCAGCAACGCCTGTCCCCGCAGACTGGAGGTGGTGGAGTCGAAGTCCATCTGAAAATGCGCGATTGAGGAAAGTTCCCGCCAGTCCAGCGGCAGATCGCCGGGCGTCAAATCGGCCGCGGTCAGGCACAGAGTGTCGGCGTGCAGCTGTAGGCTGCCATCGCTGCTGAAGAGATTGACCTCCGCCTTGATCTGCAGCGCGTCGGTGGTGGCGGCGGTCGGTCCCAGGTTGAGCGACAGTTGCCGCCTTTCGCTATCGGGATTGCCGAGATGGGCGGAAAAGTGCCACGGCTGGGTTTCGCCCTCCGCCGTCCGGTAGCTGACCCTGCCGTCAACCAGGAAGAAACGGTGGATGAAGGAAGTGGAAGGGAGCTGCCGCCACCAGGGAGTGGTGTCGCTGCTGGGTGCCGCTTCCGGCGGGTAGAGATGCACCACCGGGCGTTCGATGATGAAGTAAGGCAAGGATTGGACGGGATCGAAACCGGAAGAGAAGTATTCGCTTAAGGAGAAAAGCGCCGTGATGCGCTCCACCTCCATGGTGACGCCGGCTTCCGGCAGTTCCAGGTGCACATCGCGCAGTTCCAGGGAGTTCAACTTCAGGCGCACCTGCCCGATGGCGAAGCCCTCGACGCCGGTTTGCTTCACCGCGGCGACAATCGAACGACGGATCTCCCGGTTGATATCGGCGTAGTTCAGCCACAGCGTCAGGGCGACGATGAGCAGCATCAGGCTCGACCCCAGTATCAGGATCCAGTTGCGGGGTTTCATGGCTGCAGCTGCTCGCTCGTGCGCCCGAAGCGGCGCTCCCGGCGGCCGAATTCCTCGAGCGCCTCCGCCAGCTGCCGGCGCCGGAAGTCCGGCCAGTAGACGTCGGAAAAGACGATCTCGGTGTAGGCCAGCTGCCAGAGCAGGAAATTGGAAATACGGCGTTCACCGCCGGTGCGGATCAGGAGATCGGGATCCGGCATGCCGGCCGTATCCAGGTAATCGTCGAACCGGGAGGCATCGAGGGAGTCCGGATCCTCACGCCGGATGCGTTCGACGGCTCGCAGGATCTCGTGGCGACTGCCGTAGCTCAGCGCCAGCGTCAACACCAGACCCTCGTTGGCGGCGGTCCTGGTCATCGCTTCCTGCAGGCTCTGCCGCGCCGCCGGAGGTAGAGCGTTCAGGTCGCCGATCGTATTGATGCGCACCCCCTGGCGATGCAGGTTATCCACCTCCTTGTGGATTGTCGTCACCAGCAGCTTCATCAAAGCGGAGACTTCGCGCGGGGGCCGTTGCCAGTTTTCCATGGAGAAAGTGTAGAGGGTGAGATAACCGATTCCCACCTCGCCGGCATACTCGACGATATCCCGCACGGAGTTGATCCCCTCGCGGTGGCCGTAGACCCGGGGCTTCCGGTGCTGCCGTGCCCAGCGGCCGTTGCCATCCATGATGATGGCCAGATGCTGAGGTATTTTGGCGCTCGCGCTCAACTCTCTCTCATCGCTTCTGCTGCGGGTGGACGGCGGTTAATTGCCGCCGCTGCCCTCCTGCATTAACTGGGTACCGCGCAGGATGTTCGCTTCTTCTTCAGTCTGAATCAGCGCGATGCCCAGGTTGATCTTGACATTGCTGTTATCCGGTTCCAGCAGCAACACCCGGTCGTAGAAGGGGATCGCGTTATGGGGGTCTTCCAGGTGGACCAGGTAGGTCTGCGCAATCAGCTTGAGGGCGTCCGCATCATCCGGTGCATGCTCGACCATCCTTTTCAGGATATCGATGGAGGTCAGGTAATCCTCCAGCTCCTGGTAGAGCAGCGCGAGGTTGTACAGCAACATCGTGTTGTCCGGCTGTATCTCCAGCGCCTTCTCGTAATAGGCGATTGCTTCTTCCCGCCGGCCCTCGTGGACATAGGCGAAGGCGATGATCTTGACCGCGTCCGCTTCATCCGGCTTGAGGTCCAGCACCTTCTCCGCCCAGGCGAGGGCATTGACATGATCATCGAGCTGGAAAGCGATCTGCGCCATCGTCAACCAGTTGCCCCAGTCTTCCGGCTCCGCATCCGCCACCACCTGGGAATGGACCAGCGCCTGCCGCAGGCATGCCTCGCTGTTCTCCTCATCGATCAGCGCCAGGTTGATGTTGCAGTTGGCCAGTTGCCGGAAGGCGATGATCGAATCCGGCAGGATGACGGTCGCCACGGTCAGCGAGTCGATCGCACCGGGATAATCGGAGGTCTGCATGTTGCGGATACCGCCGTTATAGAAACTGATCCAGTAGTTAAGCCGTCGCTCCGTGATCTTCTTGTCGCCCTTTTTCCGGTAGAACTTGTCGTTGATCCTGGCCGCCTCTTTGAAATGCTCGTTCATCTTAGCGAAGTCGCCCCGTTGCGCCCAGATTTCGCCCAACAGGAAGAAGACTTCGCTCTCACCGGTATTGGCATCGGCCGCCATCTGCAGCTGTTCGAAGGCCTTGACTTGATCACCTTGATTGAGATAGATCTTGGCGGAGGTCAATTCGGGGCTCTTGGCCGCGACGATTCCGGCTGCCAGCAGGACCAGGACCGGTATCAGTATGACGCGCTTCATGGTTGCTCCTTTACGGTTTATAATCAGCTCTTATTGTTCGCCAGTGCGTAAGGCGGACGGTAGATCCCCCGTTCGGTTACGATGCCGGTGACCAGGGCAGCCGGCGTCACATCGAACGCGGGATTGTAGACCGCCTGATCGCGCGGCGCCGTCCAGCGGTCTCCCAGTCGCCGCACCTCGTCGGCGTCCCGCTCCTCCACCGGAATGCCGGCGCCGGTGGCCAGACTGCGGTCGAGCGTCGACTCGGGCGCCACCACGTAAAACGGTACCCCGTAGTGTGACGCCAGCACCGCCAATCCCAGCGTTCCGATCTTGTTGGCGGCGTCGCCGTTGGCGGCAATCCGGTCCGCGCCGACGATCACCGCATCCACCCGCTGCTGCTGCATCAGGTGGGCCGCCATACTGTCGGTGACCAGCGTGGCGTCGATACCCGCCTCCCGCAGCTCCCAGGTCGTGATCCGCGCTCCCTGCAGAAGCGGGCGGGTTTCATCGACCCAGACCCGGATGTGCATTCCCGCCGCCTGCGCCTCCAGAAACAGCCCCAGCGCCGTCCCCAGACCGGAGGTGGCCAGTCCGCCGGCGTTGCAGTGTGTCAGGTAGCTGCCCCCATCCTCGAGCAGGGCGACGCCATGCTCCCGCAGGCGCCGGCAGTTCGCCTGGTCCTCCGCCAGCAGCGCGTCCGCCGCCTGCCAGAGTTCTTCCAGCAGCGCGACGTCCAGCGGGCGGGTGACCAGTCCGGCCAGGATGGCTACCGCCCGCTCCAGATTGACGGCAGTAGGACGGGCGGTACGCACCGTCGTCAACGCCCGGTTGAAGAAGGAATCACGGTCCTCCGGCGGCAGGGCCAGCGCGGCTTTAGCCGCCAGGCAGACGGCATAGGCGCCCGCGAAACCGATGGCCGGCGCACCCCGCACTTCCAGCGTGACGATCGCCTCGACCAGGCGCTCATAATCATCGATACAGGATCGCACCAGGCGGTCCGGCAGTTGCCGCTGATCGACCAGCTCAATCGTTTCACCGATTCTGCGTAACGGCAACATCAGACTCTTCCGACCGGT
Organism: uncultured Bacteroidia bacterium; assembly: GCA_964517435.1. Taxonomy (GTDB): domain Bacteria; phylum CAIWAD01; class CAIWAD01; order BS150m-G50; family BS150m-G50; genus BS150m-G50. Next base: position 36,148 of record CAZFEC010000009.1, read on the forward strand.
TTCAGCTCCGGTCTTTTCCTCTCTTAGTCCAGACGGGTGAGCTGGTGAAAGTCCGTCACCCGCTGTTCGATCTCCGCGCGGGTCAGGGATTCCAGGCGTTGTACCGAAAATCCCTCGACCGTGAAACTGGCCAGGGTGGCCGCGTAAACCAGGGCGCGACGCAGAGTCGCCTCATCCAGCGACGCCGCCTGCGCCAGCCAGCCGGTAAAACCGCCCGCGAAGGTATCACCCGCGCCGGTGGGATCGCAGACATGCTCCAGCGGGAAAGCCGGTGTACAGCACAACCCGGATTCGGTCAGCATCATAGCGCCGTGCTCTCCCTTTTTGACGATCAACACCCGTGGCCCCATGCCGGTCAGCCGGCGAGCCCCGGTGATCAGGTTGATCTCCCCGGTGAGCTGACGGACCTCACTGTCGTTGACGATCAGGAGATCGGTCTTCTTAAGGACCTGCCGCAGCGCCTCCGGTTTACCCTCGATCCAGAAGTTCATCGTATCCAGGATCACCAGTTGTGGCCGGTTGACCTGCTCCAATACCTGCAGTTGCAGCTCGGGATCGATGTTGGCCAGAAAGACGAGATCGGCGTCGCGATAGGCCTCAGGCAGTTGTGGATTGAAATCCTGGAAGACGTTCAACTCGGTCAGCAGCGTATCGCGTTGGTTGGGATCGCTGTGGTAGCGGCCGTGCCAGCGAAAGCTGCGGCCTCCCGCGATCACTTGAAATCCCTCCAGGTCCACCCCCCGCCGGCGCAGCCAATCGAGCCGCTCCGTCGGAAAATCTTCACCGGCGATGCCGACCAGGTTGACGCCGGCGAAGAAACTGGCCGCGGCGCTGAAGTAGATGGCGGAACCGCCGGGGGCGTCCGCTACCCCGCCCTGAGGGGTTTCGATCGTATCGAGCGCAATGGATCCGACTACCAGAATCGACTTCACTGCCGCTCTCCCTGCCGGCGCTGCTGCTTGGCTTCCGCCAGGGTGGTGATCCGGCCGCTGACCGGATCAACCGGCATCACCGGGGCATCGGCCCAGAGCCCCTCCAGGTTGAAATAACTGCGCGAATCCGGCAGGAAGCAGTGAAAAACGACATCGATGAAATCGGTCAACACCCAGCGCAGAGTGTCGATACCCTCGATGTTGTGCGGACGGATTTTGGAGGGACGGAGTTCCTTGACGACGAAGTCATTTATCGCTTTGACATGGATGTCGACCGATCCGCTGCAGACGACGAAGAAGTCAGCGGCGGCGGTCAGACCGCGCAGGTCGAGAATTCTGATATCAATCGCCTGTTTGAGAAACGCGAAGCGGGCGATTTTCTTGGCCAGATTGATGCTATGCATAGATGTTTGTCTCAATCAGGGTTCAAATTGCCGGTAGTCGGCGCCGAGGATAAGGGTGACATCGATATCCACCAGGTCGGGGGAGGCGATCTGCTCTACCCGCTCCACCGGCAATCCCAGTAGTTTGGCCAGATGCAGCGCCTGGCGCAGGTCGGTGGAACGGCAGATGACACGGGTCAGAGCGTAGTTATGTCGATCGGCGTTGGTAGTTTCACGCACATCGATTCCCTGCTCGATCAGACGCTGGCTGAAGCGCCAGGCAAGCCTGGCGACTCCGGTACCGTTGAGCACCTCGATCCGTACGGGGGTCTGCATGGGTGGCGTGGTAACTTCAGCGGTGGCGGCCTCTTCGCTGGCGGTTTCCGGCGGGGAAACATCGACCTCAAGCTCGGCTGGTTGAGTTACCGGGGGTGAAGAAGACGTTTGCTGCGGTTGAATCGCAGTGGCGGCGTGGCGGCTGGATCCCTCATTACTGTCCTGCCAAAAACCTCCACCGGTTACGGCGAACCAGATGAACCAGACGAGCAGGAGGACCTGCACCAGCGAGAGGAGTATCAGCAGATTTAGTCGTCGCGATGAGAGCGGGGAAGCGGCCGCGCGCTTTTTCTTACTGTTGCGTTGAATAGTCATAAGGTATGAATCCCGGCGAATGATACCAACCTGATCGGGTTAACGGACCGCGATACAACGAGAAACGGAAGAGGGTATTGTCGGTCGGTCGCCAGGAAAGCTCACCGCCACCGACAAAACGGGGGGAACTTTCGCCCGCCATGCCGCCGGGCCAGTTGGTCTGCGCCAGGCCCAGATCCAACTTCAGTTGAAGGGGAGCAGCCAGCTGCCAGGTCAGGTGACTCATGTAGAGCGACTGACTGCTGAAGCCGAAGGTGCTGCTGGCAGCGCTGACTGAAAAGGAGTGATCCCACTGCAGCGGTTCCGGTGTCTTAAGGATGCCGCTCAGTGTCGGTTCGCGATCAACGTACTGCCCGGCGGCCCATCCGGTCGTCAGCAGCAGCAGGCAGATACTCGGAATGCTTCTTGTCATTGGAATTCCTGTTCTTAACGCTGGGGAATCTTTTCTCTCTCTTATTTGACGCCGGTGGACGCTGCAAGTTCCTTGCCTGGTAAGCAAAACTCTGTCAAACCCAGAGTCAACCTCAACCGTTTGCGGCCGGAGCCGTGTTACAGCCGTCACGTAATCCGGATAGTCAATCCCACACTTATCATTCTAAGAGGATTCGCACCAAAGTCAACCCGATCCGGTACCCTCTACAGAGAGTCGTCGGAATCCGCGGCTCCGCGCTCCCGTAACCGCTGTATTATCACAGACATATCTTCCGGATAGTCGATTTCGAAGCTGAGATCCTTGTTGAGCACCGGGTGCCGGAATTCCAGCCGCTTGGCATGGAGACACTGCCGCTCCATTCCCTGCAGCAACGGCTGGACGAATTTCCGCACGGAGGGTTGGAAACCATGCAGGCGGTTGTCTTCACCGTAGTCGGGATCGCCCAATACCGGCATGCCCTGATGCTGAAGGTGCACGCGAATCTGGTGAGTGCGGCCGGTATCCAGTTTCAGCTCCAGCAGGGCGAGGAAGCGAAAATCCTCCAGCAGACGCCAGTGCGTCACGGCCGCTTTGCCATCAGGCAGTACCGTCATGACCTTGCGATTGCGGGGGGAGCGCCCCAGCGGCGCGTCGATGGTACCCTGCTCATCCTTCACCGGCCCCCAGACCAGGGCGTGGTAGGTGCGATGCACCAGACGTTTCTGAAACTGCACCCCGAGCCGTCGGTGCACCAGATCGGTCTTGGCCAGCAGCAGGAGCCCGGTGGTGTCTTTATCCAGGCGGTGCACGATGCCGGGCCGCGAACCGGGGGGCAGGCTGCCCTCATGATCGAGATGATACAGCAGGGCGTTGACGATGGTGCCGTTATGGTGGCCTTTAGCGGGATGTACCACCATTTCCGGCGGCTTGTTGATCACCAGCAGGTCGTCATCTTCGTAGACGATGTCAAGATCGATCTGTTCCGGTTCTACCTCCGGCGGGATCACCCGGGGGAGCGCTATCTCCAGTTCGTCTCCCGGTTGAACCAGGCGTGAAGCCTTGGCGGGAAGGCCGTTGACGGTGACCCGTTCCTCCTGGATCAGCTTGCGGCCCTGTGAACGGGTGAAATTCGGCAAGTGCTGCCCGATATAAACATCGAGCCGCATCGGGGTCTGGTGCGGGGAAACCTGCAGTTTCTGGACCTCAATGTACATTCCGGGGGCTGTCCTTCGCGTGATCAGTCAGCAGCGAAACCAGGAAGAGGAGGAGGATGCCGACAAAGATGAAACTGTCAGCCACGTTGAATACCCACCAGCGGTCCAGCTGGAAGCCGGGGAATTGAAAGCCCAGCAGTTGAAACTGCGGCAGGTTGATGTCGGGGAAGTCGACATCGATGAAATCCACCACCCAGCCGTGCCAGAGGCGATCGATGAAGTTGCCCGTGGCGCCGCCGGCGATGCCCGCCAGCAGCCAGCTGTAGGCGGCAGGGAGATGATGACTGCGCCACCAGAACCAGATGATGAAACCGAGAGCGGGGAGGGAGAGGAGGAGGAGGGTGCCGCTGCCGAAGAGATCGATCCCCATGAGACCGGCGGAATTGCGCACATAAGTGATCCGTACAAGGTCGCCGAGCAGAGCAATACTCTCACCCGGAAGCATCCCGCCTAAGATCAACCATTTGGTGAACTGGTCCAGCACCAGTACCCAGAGCGCAAACCAACCGGTTTGTCTCATTCAGCTCCTTCGGCTTTGGCATACTTGGTTTTACAGGCATAGCAAAGCTTAGCGGTGGGTACCGCTTTCAGGCGCTCAACCGAGATCTTGCCGTTGCAGGACATGCAGGTGCCGTAGGTGCCCTGCTCCATCCGCAGCAGCGCATCGTCAAGCTGCTGCAGGTAGGCACCCTCGCGTTGAGCAAACATGAAAGCCTTCTCGCGTTCCTGGGCGTCGGTGCCCTGGTCGGCGGGATGTGAAGCATAGGTGGGATTCTCGTGAACACCCTCGCGGTCGCTGGAGTCGATCGTGTTGTGACGATAGTATTCCAGATCACCGAGGGTTTCCTTCCGGTGCTCCATCAGGATACGCTTCATGGTGTCTTTATACTTGGCGGAATAGGGTGTGCCAGCTTTCTTGGCCATGTTCACCCCCTTTCAAGTTCTACATTAATTTCAGCCTGTTCTTCGTTCAGAACCCACGCCTGGGCGTCTGCCGGCAGTGTCTCGCAGAGGTTGACCTCCAGCGCCAGGGTTTCGCGGCGGATGTGATCGGTGTGAGCCGCGACCGCCTTCTGGAGCATGTCGGTCCCCTTGTAGCCGATGTGGATCCGGTCGGTGACGTTGAATCCCCTCTCTTTGCGCATGTTCTGAACCCGGTTGATGAATTCCCGCGCCAGGCCCTCGGCCACAAGCTCCGGGGTCAGTTCCGTTTCGAGCGCGACGGTGATGCCGGATTGGGTGAACACCTGGAGACCTTCCCTCGGCTCACGGATAACCTGAATATCATCAAAACTTATCTCAAAGTCCATAATTCGCAGCGTCTCGCCCTGTTCAAGAGCGGTAATGCTCTCCGGCGGCAGCGCTGTGATCTCAGCGGCCAGCTGTTTCATCTGGCTGCCGGCCCGCTTCCCCAGTACGCGGAAATTCGGTTTGATCGACAGCTCCACCAGCTCCTGTTCGTCGGTGGAAACTTCCACCTGTTTTACATTCAACTCTTCGGCGATCAGGTCCCGCATGCGTTCGATCACCGGCTGATCGCCGTCCTCGCCGACCACCACCAGCATGCGCGCCAGTGGTTGGCGCACCTTCAATTGATGCTGATTGCGCAGTGCGCGCCCCAGGGAAACCGTGCGGTAGATCAGCCGCATGTCGTGTTCCAGCTGCTGGTCGCGCAGGTCGGCTTCCGGACGCGGGTAATCGCACAGGTGGACCGACTCCGATATTTTGCCGTCGCTTCCGTCCGTCAGATTGTGATACATCGTTTCCGTGATAAACGGCAGGAACGGCGCCAGGACATGTACGGTGGTCAGCAGGGCGCGGTAAAGCGTCCAGTAGGCCTGCGCCTTGTCGCTGTCGTTTTCCGATTTCCAGAAACGGCGGCGGGAGCGGCGGATATACCAGTTGGAGAGGGAATCGATGTACTCCAGGATGACCTGCGCGGCCGCCGCCACATCGTACGCGTCGAGGTTACGTGATACATTCTCCACCAGTAACTGGGTTTCGGAAATAATCCAGCGATCCAGCTCGCTGGTAGAGAGCTGCGGTTCTCCCGTCGGGGTCCAACCGTCGATCCGGGCGTAGGTGATGAAGAAGCTGTAGACGTTCCAGAAGGGAATGATGATCTGTTTGAGGCTTTCCTGGATGGCGTCTTCGGTGAAGCGCTTGGCCTGCCAGGGATGAGAGTTGAAGAAGATCCAGCGTACCGCGTCGGCGCCGTACTTCTCGAACATCGCCATCGGATCGACGATGTTGCCGAAGGTTTTCGACATCTTGCGTCCCTCGGCGTCCGCCATCAGCCCGGTACAGATGACGTTGCGGTAGCTCGAACGGCCGGTGATCAGGGTCGAGATCGCCAGCATCGTGTAGAACCAGCCGCGCGTCTGATCGAGGCCCTCGCAGATGAATTCCGCCGGGTACTGATTCTCGAAGATCTCGCGGGAACCCTCCGCGTGTGGATACCCCCACTGTCCCCACGGCATCAGACCGGCGTTGTACCAGCAGTCCAGCACCTCCGGTTCCCGCCGCATGGATTCACCGCACTTGGGACAAGCGGTGGCGACGGCATCGATGAAGGGAATGTGCAGGTCGAGATCGGCCGGCTGCGGTTCGACGGCGATCGCGGCCAGCTCTTCCACATCCGCCACCGCTACCTGATGGCCGCATTCGGCGTCCGTACAGCTCCAGATCGGCAGGGGTGATCCCCAGTAGCGCTCGCGCGAGATGGCCCAGTCGACATTGTTCTCCAGCCACTGGCCGAAGCGCCCATCCTTGATGTGCGGCGGATACCAGTTGATGTCGGCGTTGGCGGCCAGCATCTCCTCCTTGAATTGGGAGGTACGGATGAACCAGCTGGTCTTGGCGTAATACATCAGCTTTGTATCACACTTGTAGCAGTGCGGATAGCTGTGTTCGTATTTCTGGCGGTCGAAGAGCAGTCCGCGGGAAGCCAGGTCCTTGAGGATTTCGACCTCCATCCCCTCGTCGACGAAAAAGCGTCCGGCGTAGGTTCCGGTCTCCTCGCTGAAGAGCCCGTCCAGCCCGATCGGCTGCACGATCGGCAGATCGTACTTGCGGATTAGACGGAAGTCGTCCTCACCGTAGAGGGCGAGGTGGACGATGCCGGTACCCTCGCCGGATGTGACATAGTCATCGACCACAATGCGGTGGATCCGGTCGCCGTGATCGACATGAAAATCCCAGAGCGGCTCGTAGTGCAGCCCTGCCAGATTCCCCCCGGGGAAAGTCTCCAGTACCTGGTAGTCCCTGCCTTCCAGCGCGGTATCGAGCAGCTCCTCGGCCAGGATGTATTGCTCATCATCCACCTGGACCTTGGCGTAGGTGAGGTTCGGACTCACCGCCAGCGCCACATTGGCCAGGAGAGTCCAGGCGGTGGTGGTCCAGGCCAGATAGAAGGTCCCCGGTTCGTCCTTGACCGGGAACTTGGCGGTGAGGGTGATGTCGATGATGTCGCGATAACCCTGCGCCAGTTCGTGCGCTGAGAGGGAGGTGCCACAGCGGCTGCAGTAGGGCATTACCTTATAATCACGGTAAACGAGTCCCTTGTCCCAGGCCTGTTTGAACACCCACCAGTCGGTTTGAATGTAATCCGGAGTCAAGGTGGCGTAGTCGTTGTCGGTGTCCAGGAAGCGGCCGATGCGGTGAATCGACTCGATCCACTCCGATTTGTAGCGGAAGACCGTATCGCGGCAGTAGTCGACGAACTTCTCGACGCCGAACCGCTCGATCTCCCGCTTCGATTCGATGCCCAGCTCCCGCTCCGCCTTCAACTCCACCGGCAGCCCGTGCGTGTCCCAGCCCGCCTTGCGCAGGACGCGATAACCCTGCATGGTCTTGTAGCGCGGCCAGAGGTCTTTGAGCGCGGATTGCATCATATGGCCGATATGCGGTTGCCCGTTGGTACCGGGAGGGCCGTCATAGAATACATAGTCGGGGCAGCCTTCGCGCTGGGCAATAGAGCGGCGGAAAACATCCCGCTCCTCCCAGAATTCAAGCACCTGGTGCTCCTGCGCGGCAAAGTCCGGCTTGTTGTTCACCTCGGTAAACTGCCTTGCCCGGCTGTCTCCACTACTCATCTTGTTCAGTCTCCCACTCCTCTACCATTCGGGTCATGATGCGGGTCAAATCCGGCTGCACGCGATCGGCGACCGCCAGGATCTCCGGCAGAGCCACCGGCTGCAATGCGTCCGGGAAACACTCGTCGGTTATTACGGAGAATCCACAGACCTCCATACCGGCATGCACCGCCGCGGTCACCTCCGGGATAGTGGACATTCCGACCACATCAGCGCCGATGAAGCGCAGAAAGCGGTATTCGGCGCGGGTCTCCAGGTTGGGACCGGGCACCGCTGCGTAAACCCCCTCCTGGAGGCGGATACCCTCCTCCAGGGCCACCCGGCGCGCGATCCGGCGCAGACGGACGGAATAGGCATCCGACATATCGGGAAACCGGATGCCGAAGCGATCGAGGTTCTCCCCGATCAGGGGATTGTCGCCCAACAGGTTGATGTGGTCTTCCATCAACATCAATTCGCCCTTGCGGTACTGCGGATTGAGAGCGCCACAGGCGTTGGACACCAGCAGCGCGCGAGCGCCCAGTTGCTGCATGACCCGCACCGGCCGCACTATCCGCCGGGTGCTGTAGCCTTCGTAGATGTGAAAGCGTCCCCGCATGGCGATGATCGGCACTCCCTGCAGGTAGCCCATCAGCAACTGGCCGTGGTGGCTCTCCACCGTCGACACCGGAAAATGGGGAATCGCCTCGTAGTCGATGGCCTCCCGGATTTCGATGCGCTCGGCCAGTCCACCCAGGCCGGTACCGAGGATGATACCGAGCCGCGGGGTGAAATCGTCCCGCTGCAGAAACTCGACAGCGGCGGCGATGTGGCCGTATTCCTCAGTCATCCAGCTGTTCCCGGGCCAGAACCTCCAGCAACTCCTGCTGGGATTGCAGCAGCCGGTTGAATTTCTTCAGGAAGGCGTTCCGCTCCAGCTGCAGCATTTCAATGTCGTTCTTGAGTCCTTCCAGGCGGCCGCGCGCGGTGGTGACGGTCTCCTCCGCCTTCACTTCCGCTTCCCGCCGGATCAGTTCCGCTTCCTTCTGGGCCTCTTCGCGAATGGTCCCGGCACTGTCGTGCGCGTTGACCAGGGAATCGCGGATTTTACGGTCCAGTTCGCGATATCCGCGCAGTTCCTTCTCCAGCTCCTTCACCTGCCGCTGCCATTCATTGCGTTCCTTGATCAGCTCGGCGTACTCGTCCGCCACCTGCTCCAGAAAGGCGTTCACCTCGGCCGGATCGAACCCGCGCATCGCCCGCGCGAACTCCCTGCCCTTGATGTCATTGGGGGTGATTTCCATAGATCCTCCCGTCCCGCTTCTTACAGGGCCATGAAGGTTGCCAGGCTGTTGAAGAGCAGCTTCACCAGCGCACGCACAATGAACAGTACAATGATCGCCACCAGCGGGGAGAAATCGATGCCGCCGATGACCGGCACGTAGCGTCGTATCTCATGCAGAAAGGGATTGGTCAATTTCTTGATGAGATCAATCAGCGGAGTCGTATAGGAGGAAGCTGCCCAATCGATCACCCAACTGACGACTATCAGTAATATGTAGATGGTCAGCAACAGGTAAACCAATTGACCGATGAAACCGATCAACGAACTCATTCTCTCTCCGTTCGGTTTGTATCACGCAAACGGCCCCGCCGATCACGGTGGGGCTGGGACCTCTTTTGCGAACATTTAAGGTGAGAGGTGCCGGTTATAAGTGCAATCTATTTATCTATAACCGTTGGAAATACGCCGGGGGTGGAGAGCGGTGCAGTCGGGGTGTGGAGGGCCAGCGGCCGGCCGGGTGTATATTCGACCAGGCGGGCGGAAACCGAGCCGATCAGTATCTTGCTTTTCATCAGCACCGGCAGGCGTCGCTCGTCGTCGGTCAACCAGATGGTCATTTTGCCCTTGGCCTTGAACAGGCCGGTGGATTTCATCAGCGGTTCCACGACCAGGCAGTTGAAGCGGCCGGCCGGGACCTTGATCCGCTCCCGTCGGTGCACCTTGACCACCAGCTCGTAGGGTTTGAAATTGTCCACGGTCTGCAGGTGGATCTCGTCGCCCGGACGGAAATCCATGTGGCGGACATACTGCAGAGCGCTGAGGATATCCTGCACGCCCCGGTTTACCGAGATGGTATCGGCGGCGTATTTGGTGTTGGCTTCGCTTTCCAGCTGGTAAACCACCTGCCGCTCCTGGTCAATGCCGAACCAGCGGTCCTCCCGGTAGCTGCCCTCGTGCAGGTGTTTCTCGAAGCCGCGTGAGAAGAGGCCGTTGACATCCATCATACTCTCCACCCGGTCATCCACCCGGAAGAAGGCGGAGACGAAGGCGTTCGTATTGGCGCGGGAGAGGAGGTGATAGCAGAGGTATTCATCACAGCGCAGCGTATCCATTATGCTCAACTCGGAGGTGCCGGCGTTGATCATACCCCAGTCGACGTCGTACACCAGCCGCTCGCCCGGACCGAAACCGCTGGGTGTGAGGCCGGTGGCGGGCGAGTAGAGGGCGGTCGCCAGCAGGAACAGGGCCAGCAGACAGAGACTACGTCTGCTCGAGGGCGATATCTTCATATACAGCTCGCGTTTTATTGACCATATGTTCGTGATCGAAGTCGAGGGCCCGTGCCCGACTCCGTTCGATGTAGTGTTGACGGGCCGCCGGATTGCCGGCCATCTGCAGGATGCGGTCCGCCAGCTGGACCGGATCGCCGGGTGGCGCCAGCAGTCCTTCCCCGCCGTCGGTGATGATTTCCGGAATTCCGCCCGCGCTCGTGGCAACCACCGGCAGCGAGAGCGCCAGGGCGTCGAGAATGGAGGTTCCCAGTCCCTCAGTGCGGGAACTCATCACGAAGATGTCGAAGAGCTTCATCACCCCGCCGATATTCTCGGTGAAACCGGGCAGGAATACATGCCGCTCCAGCTTGAGTTTACCGATCAGGGCGGTCAAATGCCGCCGCAGATGTCCCTCGCCGACGATGACCAGCCGCACATCGGGACGGGCCAGGGTGACGATCCGCATAGCGCGGATCAGGGTGGCCTGGTCCTTGTGCGGCGCCAGCGCGGCGACATTGCCCAGCAGCAGCCCGTCGCCGCTGATGCCGGCGGCGGCCAGCCAGGCGCGATCCGGCTTGACCTCCGCGAAGCGATCCGGATCGATGCCGTCGTGCACAACGTGGATGCGGTCCGTCTCGACGCCGTCCGCGATCAGGATATCCCGGATGGCGCCGGAGACCGCGAGGTAGCGGGATATCGCGCGCGAGCGGAACTTCCAGCGGCTGAGCGGATTGCGACCGCGGTGAAAATCCACCCGGCGTGAGACAACCAGCGGCACGCCGGTGCGACGCGCGGTCAGCCAGCCCAGCGTGTGACCGTGGCCGGTATGGGCGTGCAGGAGGTGCGGCCGCCAGTCACGGGCGATACCGCGCAGAATGCGTACGCTCTTGAAATCCCAGCCGTGAAGCGGTGACACCGGCAATACCGGGATGGCCGCCTGCTCCAGCCTTGCTGCCAGTTGGGCAGCGAAGTGCGCTACCACCAATTGCTCGATACCCTGCTTTTTCAAACCGACGGTCAGGTATAACAGCTGTTCTTCCTCATCGGTCCGGGTGCGCTCCGTATTGATATGAATTACTCGCATCGCTCAGCTTCCAGACAGCGTGACACTTTCAGGAATGCATAAAGCGCGGACATACCGGTGATCGTGAGTCCCTGCCAACCGTCGAGCCAGGCTGAGCGTAGCACCAGATTGCGGAAAACCTTCCAGAACGGCCTGGTAAAGAGATCCCAGGAATGGTAATGATGGTTGCCGGCAGCCGCGGATAGACCGGTGTACAGATCGATCTTGGCAAGGTGGTGAGCCAGATCGCGGAACGGATAGTGGAGCAGCGGCCCCTTCAAGATCACTTCTTTGCCGGTATGACTGACAGTTTCATGGACGTTATCTTCTGTGACACAACCAGTCGCTCGATGAAACAGACGCAGAGGCCTGTCTTTTGACCAATCGGTGTGTTTGATCCAGCGCCCCAGGTAGAAACTGCGCCGCTGGATGCGGTATACCCGCTCTAGTTGTGAAAGATCAATGCGCTGCAGTTGAGCCGCCAGCGGCGGACTCACTTCCTCATCGGCATCCAGTACCAGCACCCAATCGTGGCTGGCCTGGGCGACGGCATATCGCTTCTGCGGTCCAAAGCCATCGAACTCACGGTTGAAACAACGGCAACCGTGCCGGCGGGCGATATCGACCGTCGCGTCTGTGCTGTCGGAATCCACTACTACAATATCGTCGGTAAAGTCGATCGACTTCAGCAGACGGGGTAGTTTGGCTTCTTCGTTGCGGGCGATAATCACCACCGAGACCGGAATCATTGGCTCACCTGTCTGTAAACCGTAAGGGTATGCTCCACCATTCCCTGCAGGGCGAACTGCTCGCGGGTCGCCAGTACCGCCGTCTGAAAAGTGGGGTATTCCCGGTAAAGGCGCAAGATGGCGCGTGCCAGCGCCACAGAATCATCCGGTGGAACCAGCAGCCCATTGACGCCGTCCTGGATCAACTCGGGGATGGAATTGATCCGGGTGCCGATGACCGGCATGCCGCGGCTCAGATACTCCAGACCGGCACGGGCGACCGCTTCGGAAGCGTTGGAGGCGACGACGCCCACTTGGTAGCCGGTCAACTCCCGGGCGATATCGACCGGCCGGTCGATGATCCTGACCGGCAAGCCGGCGGCCGCGGCCCGCAGCTGGGCAGTGTCGATCGAGGCTGGATAGCCGATGAGACCCAGCTCCGCTCCCGGTATTTCGGGCAAGGCCTGACGGAAGGCCGCCAGGAGGTTGTGGTGTCCCTTGACAGGATCGAAGCGTCCGACCATCACCAGCCGGAACGGCCGCGGTGTGACGGTTACCGGCGCGACCGGTAGCATTTCGGTTCCAAGCGGCACCACCGTGATACATTCCTCCGGCAGATCGAAGGCGTGGAGGGCACCCTGCTCCAGATGAAACCGGCCGCTGAGAATGACGGCGTCGACCTGCTGGGCGAAGAAATAGCGGTTGGCGGCGTTGTTGCGGAAGGGGCGGATATCGCTGCGGGTGACCACCACGCTGACCGAGTGCAGTATCTTCAACAGCATCGCCAGCCAGAGATCCGGGCCGCGATGCGCGTTGACGATGTCGAAGTCGCCCCGCTTGACCAGCCACCAGAGCCGCAACAGTTTAAAGGGATCGCCGCGCCGGTGTCGGATTACTGGTAGTCCGGCCTCCTCCGCTTTGCGCACGATCGGTGTGCCTTCCCGCGCCCAGAGCGTGACCTGATGCCCCGCCGCCGCCAGACCGCGGGCAAGTTGGATGACATAGTGCGCGTTGGCGTTGTACCAGCGCACATCGCACATCTGAAGGATCTTCATGGGAATAGCGATTTCATGGTTGGCGATCAGTTCCGAGACTGTACCGAAAGAACTTCCCAAGCAGAGTCGGTGAGTGCAGGATCTCATCATGATTCAAATCCTGGAGCGGTTTGCTCATAAACTTGTTGTAGAGCATCACCGCCACAGTCGAGTCAGTGAGAAAATCCTCCGGTTCACCTTCCGGCTGCAGGAACCGTTTCCATTCATCGTAGCGCAGCGGAGCGAAATCCTTGAAATCTAGATTGTGATATTTGCATCCGTCCATCAGCCGCCAGAGTATATCGTAGCCAATCTCCGTCCAGTGGAGACGGCATTTCTTCAGCCGCGATCTCACCAGCAAACGATTCAACCTGGTATCGAGCACACGATCCATCTCCCTGATCCACTCTGCGATGACAGGATTGCGGGGATTCGCTCCCAGAAACCAGATGGAGGGTTTGCCGTATTCCTCCGATACGCCGACCAGATCCACCTGCCGCAGTTCGGCTTCGATCTCGATTTCCCGCAGCAAAATGATGTCGCTGTCCAGCCAGATCCCGCCCTGTTCATGGAGGATCCGGGCCCGGATGTAATCGGCGCGATGGGCGATTTGCTCAATTCGGGAGATGTCTCTGCGCAGATCGGGGATGAAGTCGAACACGCTGTTTTCATTGAGAACCACGATTCGGTAACGGGGGGAGTGCAGTTTTATCGTCTCCAGACAGAGATCGAGATAGGCCGGTTTCCGCCTGTTCCGAGCGTTTTCCCAGTACATCCAGATGGTGTGGTTCATGCTCAACCGATCCGTTTCCTTTTGTTCCTGGGCAATCTGATCTCCGTCCCGATGGCGTTGGCGGGACCAAAGGCCCAATCCCAATCCTCCTGCGGGACCTCCCAATCATCACCGTATTTCGCGGCGATGTATTTAGCCGTCTCCGCCGGGACAGTGAACTGTTCGCCGAGGAAGTCGACTTCCTGGAATTCGAACGGTTCGTAATAGTACTTGATGAGGTTCCTGACTTTGCCCTTCCGTTCCGGCTTCCAGGCACCGTGCCAGAACTTGTCTTCTTCCTGGTAAAAAAAGAAGAGATCCACCGCGGCACTGTTACGTCGGAAGGACAGCTGGAGTCCGCAGGCGAGGCGGCCGTAGACATGCGCCAGCTCCCAGCCGGCGCTGATGAACTCCGCGGTGATCGCATTGCTGTATTCCGAGATGAACAAGCCCAGATCGGCATCGTTATCGTACGGCAGGATCCGGTTCTCGCGATAGTAACCGAGCAGGGTTCCATCGGTCAGCCAGGAACGTACACCCAGCTTCCGCAGCAATCGGTTCGCGTCGATCAGGTTGCGGGCGATCTCAGTCACCAGTACCTGTTGAGCAGGTCGGGAGCGCTTCCTGGAAAACAACCGTGGGAGTTTCAACATGGCGCCGGACCTCAATTCTTTTCGCAACCGGCTTCGCCAGCCAGAGTACTACTGATCAACCGGCGGGCTTGCTGAAGATCATTCTCATCATCGACTTCGATACAGGTGAATTCAGAGATATCGACCGGCCGGAATTCGATCCCCCTGTCTATCGCCAGTTCGATGGCCTTCTCGAAATAATCCTGTGCTCCAGCCCGCCACAGGTCCTGCCGGAAGCCCTCAAAGTCAATATGCGAGATCAGGTTCACGCCCACTGCCTCACCCGCCGCTGCTCCAACCTGCTTGGAGATACGAGCAATGCAGCCATTCTCCGCCAGCGAGTACTTCACCTCTTCTTCGCCGCAGCTCTTCCGGTCTACCGCAACAGCGTTACCTGAACCGCCGATCACGGCTGTAATCACACCCGGGTCGAACACTACATCCCCGTTCAGCCAGATCACATTATCCGGATGCAATGCCGATAGAGCCAACGCGAGACTCCTGGCGGTATTGGTAAGGTGATAGAGGGGGTTATAGAGATAGAGCAGATCGGGACGGTGCTCCATCACTATCTCCTTTTTGAATCCGACCACCGCCGTGATTTCTTCTATTCCCGCCGCTCGCAGACTCTCCACCTGCAGATCCAGAATCGTGTGCCGCTCGTTGACACGCGTCAGACATTTAGGCAGTGTGTTTCCCAAACGGCTGCCGATTCCAGCTGCCAGGATGATTGCTTTCATTGGCTTCTCCTACCAGTACTCACAGGTTCCCAGCCATTACTTCAGCGCCCGGTAGTCCAGGCCGTTCAGATCGCGCCCGGCCAGGCCGTTTGCACAGCGGTACTCACCGGCATGGGCGGCCCTTTTCCGTTCCCGATAATAATCATCATTGACACGCGCGCCGTTCTGATGATAGGGTTTGTGATACAGGTGTACCGCAAAATCGTGTTTGAAGGGGTTGCAGCCGTTAATACCCGCCGCGTAGAGACGCCGTCCCAGGTCGTCATCCTCGCTTCCCCAACCCACGAAGTTCTCGTCAAAGCCGTTCACCTGCTCCAGATCCTTCTTGAAGAGAGAAAACATCCCCCCTTTGAGTTTGGGGCGATGAGAGCGATACCCTAACTTCGCACTCATGAAATAAAAGAGATCCTGATAATACTGCTTCCTGTTTTTTCTATATTTAGTGGAAGCGATATACCTGGGAAAAGCTCGCTCCGGCTGCTGCTCCCGCAGCAGTTCCGTTGTCTCTTCCGCACCCAGCAGAATCTGTTGTGAGACCAGGAACCTGTCCGGTTGCGCATTGGTGATGTGCGTCTTGATGTAATCGGGCGAAAGCAATCTGTCCTGGTCGAGAAACAGCAGGTAATCGCCGCTCGCTGCCATGATGCCGTTATTCCGGCTGCGCGACAACCGGAATCCCGCATCCTCCTGGCCGACGAAAATCAGTTCAAAGGGGGAAACCGCAGCTTGTTCCACCAGCACCGGGAGTTGAGAATCGCTCGATCCATCATCAGTTATGATCACTTCATCTGGCTGCACGCTCTGGGTGGCGATCGACCTCAAGACGAGTCGCGTGTATTCGGGTTTATTAAAAGTATTGATGATTACGGTTGTCTTCATCTCAATTACCTTCTAAGGTTCGCTTACGGGACTTCTAGACTCCACGCAACAGCTGGTAATTACGAAATCCCCCGAGCTGTCCTCCGCCCAGCAGCCGCTGTTCGATCCAGGTCAGCAGGCGATACTTGAACCGCTCGTGTTTGTGCGGCTCCCGTCCGCGGTCCGGTTTGCCCTGCTGTTGCAGTTTCTCCCGCCAGTCCATGCCGGCGATCATCTCGGCCATCACCGCGGGATGGGTACCGTCAAAACGTGGCACGCGATCCAGCGGTCCGTAATCGAATTCCCCGGGCGCTTCGTCATAGTAACGTTCCGCCTTGACGCGTCCCCAATGAACGGAGTCGAGCGCGCGGCGCTTGTTCTGCATCAGGTGGGGAGGCCGCACCCAGCCGTAGTGAAAGATCCTGGCATCCACCGTGGCCACCCGCAACTTGCGCGTACCGGACGGCTGCCGCGGATGCTCCCAATGCTCGAAGCTGCGGAAAGACTGGGCGCTCTGCCAGGAATGGATATGCGGTAGATTCCGGACGATGCGGACCTCGTGCGGATACCAGCCGTGCAGGTTGTGACAGTGGTCGTAGTCGCCCCAGAAGTGATTGTAGCCGAAAAGCAGTCCCTCCACCTCTTCCACAGCGAGCAGCTGCTCGCAGCGTGCCCGAATAGCCGGCAGGTACTGCTCATGTATCACCTCATCCGCCTGGAGATAAAAGCACCAGTCGCCGCTGCAGGCTTTGAGCGCAATATCGGTCTGGACGGCGTTGATGGCCCCTTTCTGCTGGTACTGCTCCTCCCAGACGGTATCGATGACACGGATGCGGGAATCGTCGACCGCGAGGATCTCCTTACGCGTGGTATCGTCCGGATCGCCCTGCCCGACCGCGACGACGACTTCGTCGCAAAGCGGCAGCAGCGACTTGATCGACTCCACCACGGGGTAGTAGAGCTTGATACCGTTGCGCACAAAAGAGAAGCCACTGATTTTCATCACGCCGCCATTGCTGCTTCGAAGATTTCCAGCATGTTTTCAACTCGTTGCTCGGGCGAACAAAGCGCCTGAATATCCCGGCGGGCGTTGTCCGCCAAACTTCGCCGCAGCTCAGCGTCCCGCAGCAGCCTGAGTATACGGTCGGTCATGGTTTCCTCCGCCCGGGGCGGTACCAGGAAGCCGTTCTTACCGTCGCGAATCAATTCACCGGTGCCGGCCACATCGCTGACCACTACCGGCACGCCGGCCGCCATCGATTCCCGGGTGGTGCCGGTCAATCCCTCCCCCTCGATCGCCGGGTTGACGCTTATCGTCAAACCGGGCAGCAGATCCGGAACGTCGTTTCGGAAACCGAGATGTATCACGGCCTCTCGATGTTGAAATCCCTCCGGCAGTATGTTCTCCAGTCTGCCGCTGCCGATGAGCACAACCCTGGCGCGCGGGAACTCCGCCAGTATAGTCGGCAGGCAGTGCAACAGGTGAATGTGTCCTTTGCGGGGCTGCAGATTACCTACCACACCGATCAGGGGGACAGCCTCTTCCAGGTCCAGTTCCCGTCGCAGGCAACCGGGATCGGCGGGATGCAGGAAGCGCCGGTCATACGCCTGGTAGACCACCCGCGTTTTGCGCCCCAGCGCAACGGCGCTTTCCGCCAGCGTCTGCGCGGTTGAATGTGAGACGGCGACTATCGCCTTAACGCGGGGATGCCGGTATTTCAAGGCGCTGTAGAAGTCGAGCGGATAGTTGACTCCCCGCTGTCCAACGACCGGCAGGTTCCAACCGGTTGTCGCCAGCAGCGCCGTAGACAGCCCCCGGCCCTTGATTGCATAGATGATCTGCGTATCCTGCTCGCGCAGCCAGCGGCGCACCCGCCTTAATACCGCCGGTTTAGGCCAGGAGCTCATCGCTACCGCCAGGAGCGGGAAGCGCTCCGCGACCCGCGCCTGAGCGGCTGCCGCCACGGGGTGATCCGGATTGTCAAAGATGAAGCAAACAGTGTGTCCCAGCGCCCGCAACTCGTCGCCTAGTTGAACGGCCTGAATAGCGCCGCCGGACATGATGCTCCGCTGCCCGATCACCATCGTGATCCGCAAACCGGTTGTTCCCCCACGTACGGGCCGCTGCCGACAGGTCGCTTTACCCACAAAGCCTCATCCGGTTAAAACTGCTGCAGCCGGTAGAGTTCGGCGTAGCGCCCCTCCCTGGCCAGCAGCTCTTCATGGTTGCCCTGTTCCAGCACCCTACCCTGCTCGATGACGACGATGGTGTCCGCCTGGCGGATCGTCGACAGGCGGTGTGCCACCACGATGGCAGTGCGGTTCGCGATCAAACGCTCGATGGCAAGCTGCACCAGCTGCTCCGATTCGGTATCCAGCGCCGAGGTCGCCTCATCCAGCAGCAGAACCTCCGGATCGCGCATCAACGCGCGTGCGATGGCCAGGCGCTGCTTCTGACCTCCGGAGAGACGGAAACCCTTTTCACCGATCCGCGTCTCCAGCCCCTCCGGCAGCTCGCTGATGAAGCCCCAGGCCTGCGCCGCGCGGGCGGCCGCCGTCACCGCTTCCGGATCGGCGTCCTCGATGCCATAGGCGATATTGTTGAACACGGTGTCGTCCAGCATGATCACATCCTGGGTTACGATGCCGAGGCGTGCGCGCAGATCGAGCGGGTCCACCTGCGCCAGATCGGTACCGTCCCACGTCACCCGTCCAGCGGTCGGATCGTAATACCTAGCGATCAGCTGCATCAGGGTGGTCTTGCCGCCGCCGCTGGCCCCTACCAGCGCCACCGTCCGCCCGAAGGGGAAGCGCAGGTTGAGGTCGTGCAGTACCGGCTCGGTGTCGTAGCTGAAATTGACCGCTGCAAACGTGATACAATCCCGCAACGGCGCCAGCGGCTCCGGCGCGGCCGGGGTTTTCACATCCGGTTCGACCTGGTAGATCTCGATGATGCGGTGCGCGGAAGCGGCGCCTTTCTGGATGCCGCCCCAGAGGTTGCCGATCAGCTTGACCGGCCGCAGCAGCGACAACAGCGCGCCCAGAAACACCATGAACGCCGCCGGCGACATCTGACCTTCGGGGCTGATGATGCGGATACCGCCCTGCCAGAGCACGAACACGGTCACGAAGGAACTCAACAGCTCGCTGAGCGGCGCAATGCCGGCGTCCACGCGGGTCAGTTTCCAGTCGCTCCGTTTGAAGCGCTCAGTGCGTTCGGCGAAACGACGGTTTTCCCAGTCGCGGGCGTTGTAACCGATGATCACCCGGATAGCGTGGAGAGCCTCCGCCAGGCGGTTGGTCACATCCGCGATCCGTGCCTGCGTGCGTCCGGCGTACTTCTTCAGCCGGTTGGTGATCTGCTGGAACACGAAACCGAAGAGCGGAAACACCACCAGGCTGATCAGGGTCAACTCCAGATCGATGATAAATGCCAACGCCAGCAGCACGACGACCTGCGCCACGTTGAAGAGGATCTCCGCCACGTTGAAGATGATCATGCGGCGGACCTTCTCGACATCGTTCAACACGCGCGAGAGGAGGTCGCCGCTCTTGTAGCGGTTGAAGAAGTTGAGCGACAGCCCCAGCAGATGATCAAACAGTGTATTGCGGATGCGGCGCACCAACTCCAGCTCGATACTGAGAAAGGCGATCTTGTAGAGGTAGCGGGTCAGGGTCTTCAGGGCGATCAGTCCGACGATGGCCCAGATCAGGAAGTAGAGCACCTGAAGTTTGGCGGCCTGTTCAAAGGCAAGATCCAGCTGGTGGCCCGTAGCCGTCGCCAGTTGCACCCAGCTGCCGTTCCCCTGCAACAGCATCGTCAACTCCCGCCAGCTGTGGCGTAGCGCATCAGCCAGCGCACCGTAAAGTCCCACCGGTTGAGCAGGATCGGGCGCAGCGGCGAAGACCTTGTCGAAAACCGGGTAGAGCATGGCGATGGAGATGCCGGAGAAAAGCGAGGAGAGTATCATCAGCACCACGCCCAGCGTGATACGCCCGTACAGCTTTTTCAGAAACTGTGCAAAGAAACGGTAGATCTCAATCATGCAGCAGCTGCTCCAGGGTGAGATTTGAACGTGATACACGCGGGGGTGTTTCCCGCAGGTCTACCAGGGCGGAGGCCCGGCCGCGGATCGCCAGACCGGGAAAACAGATGCAATCGACTGCCTGCAGCAGTGAGTCCTCCACCTGCGACAGAATGGTCGGATCGGTGTCACCGGAGATGTTGGCGGAGGTCAACAACAGCGGCTCCCCCAGCGCCTGCAGAAGCCGGTTGACCGGTGCCAGGTCCAGCCAGCGCACGGCCAGGCTGTCGGCGTAGGCGGGATGCAGCGCGGCCAGCTCTTCCCTGCCATTGAAGATGCAGGTCACCGCCCCCGGCAGCAGCCGGGATGCCAGCTCCTTTTGGGGACCGGTCACCTCGCACAGCTGCTGCAGCTGCTCGAGCCCGTTGACGAGTATCGCCAGTGGTTTGGTGTTGTCGCGGTTCTTCAAACGATAAATGCCGGCCAGCACCTGCGGCCGTAAGCGCCCGGCCAGTCCATACAGAGTGTCGGTTGGAAGTATCACCACGCCGTCGCGCCGCAATACGTCGAGGATAGGATCAATCCGGGAAGACAGCAACTGTTCCTACCTGGGCTGCGAGTCTTCCTGCTTGTCGGTGCTGTTGCCTTCAGTCGTTTTGGCGGCGGGGGAATCTATCTCTTTCTTGATCTCGGTGGCGCCGCGTTTGAATTCGTTGATCGCCTGTCCCAACCCGCGCGCGATTTCCGGTATTTTCTTGCCGCCGAAAAGCAACAGGACGACGAGCACGATTATTATCCATTCCCAGGGACCTGAAAACATCGGTTACCTCCGTCGTAGTCTTTTCATTCTAAGTAATATCATAAATTCTACAAAAATATCGCCCTTTTACTATCGAAAAGATACAGGATCAGGAAACTGCAAGAAACGGAATAAGCGGGGCTTGACAAGCCGGATTTCACTCTTTATACTGACTGTACAGTCAGTCAATAAAAGGAACAGATGTCACCACGCACACCCGCCCAACAAGCAGCCATCCGCGCCCAGAGCCGCCGTAACCTGCTCGACACCGCGCTGGAGCTGTTCTCCAGCCGCGGTTATCATGAGACGACCATGGCTGAAGTAGCCAACGCCGCTTCGGTTTCGAAAGGGCTCATCTACCACTATTTCCCCGGTAAAAAGGAGCTGCTGCAGGCTCTGATCGAGGAGGGATTCCAGGCTTTCTCCCCAGCGGAGGAGCAGCTCGCGCAGTGCGACGACGAGCGCGATCGGTTGAGTATTATTCTGGAAGCTTTTCTCGGTATTTCGCCCGACACGACCCGCTTCTGGCGGCTTTACTTCAGTCTGGTTATGCAGCCGGGCGTGTTTGAGCAGGTACTCCAGCAGTTCCAGGAGTACCTCCACCTGATGCGTGCGCTGCTGGGCCAGCTGTTCAGAGAGCTGGAATACGAGCATCCGGATCAGGAAGCACTCCTGTTCGCCGGGGCGCTGGAGGGAATCCTCTTCCACTACATGATCGACCCGGAAGGTTATCCGCTGCGCGAGATGCGGGGATTTCTCAGAACCCATTACAACCTGCCTGCACAGGCAACCAAACGGAAGTGACGGTATGTTGAAGCGACTCACACTGATCATACTCTGCGCCCTGCCCTGGCTGGAAGCGCCGGCCCAGGATCTCACCGCGGACCAGGTCATGCAGGGAATCAACGCCCTGCTCAACCTGGAATCCATCTACAGCCGGGGACGTATGATCATTCAAACCAGCTCCGGTCAGGAGCGGGTGTTCGAATTGGACTCCTGGTCGCAGAACGGCGGCGAAAAAACCCTGATGCGCTACCTGGCGCCTTCCCGCGTCCGGGGAC
This sequence comes from uncultured Bacteroidia bacterium, assembly GCA_964517435.1. GTDB lineage: Bacteria > CAIWAD01 > CAIWAD01 > BS150m-G50 > BS150m-G50 > BS150m-G50. The sequence continues at coordinate 58,081 of CAZFEC010000009.1, forward strand.
AAAGTACGCTGATGTTGAATCACGCGGATGAGATCTGGGTATACTTTCCGCGCACGGGACGGGTCCGCAAACTGGCCGCGCACGCGCGCTACCAGAAGATGGAAGGCAGCGACTTCACATACGAGGACATGGGCAGCGGGGATACTTTCATCGACGAGTTCAGCAGCCGGCTGGTGGGGCTGGATAAAAAATGTGATACGGAATGCTATCACCTGGTGCTGAAACGCAAACCGGACAGCAGGACGGCGTACGCGGCGATCACTATCTGGGCGCGGGTCAGCGACTTCATGCCGCTGCTCATCGACTATTACGAGGATGAGGAAGCGCCCAGCAAACGCCTGTTCCAGAGCGAGATCACGCTGGTGGCCGGTATTCCTACCGCGGGGCGGATCGAGATGCACAATCTGCTGGACAACACGGTCACGATAATGGAGACCGACTCCATCGTCTACAACCAGGTTTTTCCGGCTGACTTCTTCACAACCAGAAACCTGCAGAACCTGCCGTAGTCAGGCGGCGCGTTTCTGTATCACACAAACTTGACAGGATGAAGCATGCGAGGCAAACATTACGCGGCCTGGCTGGCGGGGTTGATCATCACCTGCGCACCGGCCGCCGCCGCGGTGGACCTCTTCGGGTACGGCGAGATCGACAACCTGCTGCAGACCGGAGACGAAACTCAACTGCTGACGGTATCCAAACTGAGAGTGGATTTGCTTTCCGATCCCGGCAGCGGCTTCAGCTGCGGCGCTAATCTCAATTTCCATTTGTATCACGGCAGCACAAGCTGGAATCCGCTCGACTACATACCGACAGCGGTGACAACGGCGATTTCTCCGGAGGTTTACGAACTCTACATCCAGACCTATCGCGACAAGTGGAAGCTGGACAACATCTGGTTGAAGCTGCGTTCCGGCCGCTTCGATCTGACGATTGGCAAGCAGCAGCTCGCCTTCGGCAGCGGTTACGCCTGGAATCCCACCGATCTCTTCAACACCATCAACCTGCTCGACGTAACCTACGAGAATCCCGGCTGGCAATCGGTGCGTCTGGATGCGGATGCGGACCGGCTGGGGTCCTTCACGCTGCTGGGAGCGCCGGCCGCCGCAATGTCCGACGCTACGGCGCTGCTGCAATGGCAGCGTAATTTCCCCCGCCTCGACGTAGCGTTGCTCGTCGCCCACCGCCCCTGGCACCATACTGAATACTACAGCGACGGCACGCCACCGGCGGCAACCCAGGTTAAAAGGTATCTCTACGGCGGCAGCCTGGTCGGGCAGCTGTTCGGTCTGGGCATCTGGGCCGAATACGCCTGGCACGATCTGCGCCGGGTGGAGTTCGGGGACTTCTCCGAACTGGTCGTCGGCAGCGACTACACCTGGCGCAACGGAGTTTACCTGTTGATGGAGTATCTCTGGAACGGCGACGGGCGCAGCGGCAGCGAAGAATACACCTTAACCGACTGGATGCGTCTGTTCAGCGGTGAAACCAGATCGCTGGCGACCAGCCAACTCTACTGTTATAGCAGCTATCCGGTTTCAGATCTCGTGTCGGCAGGTGTCACGCTGCTCTACAGCGTCTCCGACGGTGCTGCCGGATTGATACCCACCCTGTACTACTCGCCCGAAGCCGAAACGGAGATCACCCTGATGGCGCATTTCTATGGCGGCGACGACCGCGACCAATATAACACGGAGCTGGGAGCTGGGGGCCTGCTCCGTTTCCGCCGTTACTTCTAGTTTTTGTATCACATCCTCAGGGGGCCGGTATGACGGGCCGGGAAAGGAAACATCATGCGTGATCGCCTGTTCAAGTACTGGGGGGAACTCAGCGCAAGGCACCCGTGGCGCATCCTGGGAGTGAGCCTGCTATTGCTGATCGCCGCCGGCTTTTCCGCTTCCCGTCTGGAGATGAGTCCGCGCTGGTCCGACCTGCTGCCGCTGGCGGATCCCAAGGTGCAGGAGTTCAACCGGATTCTCGACAACTACACCAACGCTTCCAACAGTCTACTGGTGGTCCAGGGTCCGGAAGCCGACTGTAAAGCCTTCGCCGAAGCGGTCGTGCCTCCACTCCGCGCGGTGACCGAATATGTCGAGCGGATCGACTACCGTCTCGATCACGAGTTCTTCAGCCGGTACGGGCTGCTGCTCAGCAAGCCGAAGGACCTGCGCCGGACCTGTGATCTTTTCGAACAGCTCGGACTGGTGCCGCTGCTGCGCCAGGTGAACGACAACTTCGAAGAGGTCTACACCGGAGACGAGGAGAGCCTCTCCAGCCGGGTGAAGGAGGAGAACGCCCTGCGCTTCCTGGATGCGTTGCAGTTCCTGACAGCCGGCCTCGATTCGACGGTGCGCGGTGCCGTGCCGGACAGCGCGCTTCTACAGGAGTGCACCGACCGCCTGTTGTTCGGCGATGCATACTTCAAGTCGCCGGGCGGTGAAGTCCTGCTCATCATGATCGAACCCACGTTCGCCATTACCGACATCAGCCTGGTCGTGGCCGCGACCGACACGATGCAGTCGATCATCGATGCAACCCTGCCCCGGTTTCCCGGAGTAACCGCCGGACTCACCGGCACCGTTCCCCTGGCGCACGACGAGATGGTCTTTTCCGAACGGGACCTCAGCCGCGCTTCCGTTCTGGCCCTGGCGTTGATTCTCGGGCTGCTGATCGTCGCCTTCCGGCGCGTCTCCGCGCCGCTGCTGGCGCTGCTCAATCTGGTGCTGGCCCTGGTGGCCGCCAGCGGTTTCATCGCCGTCTTTCTGTCCACGCTGAACCTGATCACGTCGATGTTCGGCGTGATTCTGATCGGACTGGGCATCGATTTCTCGATTCACATCATCTCCGGTTTCCTGGACCGGCGCCAGCAGCTGTCGCTGGAGGAAGCCATGGCTTCGACCCTGCAATTGACGGGGCCGGGCGTACTCACCGGCGCTATCACCTCCGCGGCCGCTTTCATGACCCTGATGTTGTCCGAATCGCGCGGGATCGCCGAACTGGGACTGGTGCTGGGCACCGGCATTCTGGCGACGGTCGCCACCACTTTCCTGCTGCTCCCGTCGCTGCTGGCGGTGCGGGACAACCTGCGCCGGCGCCTTTCCGGTACCAAGCCGGAACGCCAGCCGCTGCAGGCGCCGTTGCTGGGCCGCTGGGGCGATTTCGCCGTCAGGCATCCCCGCGCCCTCATCAGCGCCGGTCTGCTGGTGACGGCGTTTTTCATCTGGCAGGCCAGCCAGGTGCAGTTCGACTACAACTACCTCAATATGGAACCGAAGGGGATTCCGTCGGTAACGCTGCAGGATACTCTGGAACACTACTTCGCCATGAGTCCCGATTTCGCCATGATTTCAACCGGTGATTTAACGGAGATACGCCGTCTCACCACCGCGGCCAAGGAACTCAGCACCGTGGCGCTGGTGGAGAGTATCACCGAATATCTTCCCTCACCGGCTCAGCAAAGCGAACGGCTACCCTGGCTGAAAAGGCTGCGCGGGCAGTTGCAGAACCTGCCGTCACCGCCGTCGCTGCTTCCTGATGATATCGCGACGTTGACCGCGGAACTGGAGCGGCTGGATGCGAACATCTACGAGTTGGGGCAGATGGCTTTCGTGGGCGGCCGCGACCGGGTGGACCGCAAATGTATCACACTGACCGGCGACCCGGATCGACCCGGATCGCCGCAACCGCTGCTGCAGCTGGCGGAACAGCTGGCCGCCGATCCGGCGCGTGCGGCCGAGAGTCTGAACCGCTTTCAGGCCGGCTTCACACCCAGGCTGCGGCGGTTGCTGTTGCAGATGGCCGCGACGGACACTCTCCACCTGTCGGAGTTGACGTCGAGCATTCGTGACCGCTTTATCAGCCGTGACGGCGACGAGTACCTGGTGACGGTCTATCCCCGCCGCACCGCCTGGGACATCGCTTTCCTGCGCAGCTTCGCCTCCCAGCTGGAGCAGATCAATCCGAACATCACCGGCACACCGCCGCTGTTCCTGGCGCTGATTGAGTACATCGGACGGGATGGTGTCATCACCACCCTGCTCACGATACTGGTGGTGCTGGGATTGCTCTGGCTGGACTTCCGCAGCCTGCGGCTGGCGCTGCTGGCGATGATCCCGCTGCTGGTCGGTGGTCTCTGGATGGTGGGATTGCTGCACACCAGCGGTCTGATGCTGACCTTTGTTAACGTGACGGCATTGCCGATGATCGTCGGCATCGGTATCGACGACGGCGTGCACATGATCCACCGCTACCGGGGCGAGGGTTGGCTGAGCTCCCGGCAGGTGCTGCTCAGCACCGGCAAGGCGATCTTCCTGACGACGCTGACGACCATGCTGGGATTCGGGGCGATGCTGGGTTCTGCTTACCGGGGACTGGTGAGCCTGAGCCTACTGCTGATGTTCGGCCTGGCGACCTGCTTCATTACTACGGTGGTGTTCCTGCCGCCGCTGATGCGGTTGTTGGCCAGGCGAAACTAGCCGAGGAAGTCGAGCAGCGAGGGTTGGATCAAGCGGGCTGAAACCGCCAGCGCAGCCTGGTAGGCATTCTCCTCCAGCGAGTACTGCATGACGGCTTCCGCGTAGTCGACATCCTGCACCCGGCTGAGATCATCCGTGTAATCGATGGTGATTTCCTGGGCGATGTTCCGCGCCTGCAGCACCCGCTGCCCAAGCGCGCCCAGGAAAGTCCGCTGGACCAGGACCTGATCATGGGCGTTATCCAGACGGTCGATGGTATCACCGATCGCATCGGTATCGCCGCTGCGCAGGGCGTCGCGGAAATCGATCAGCACATCGAAGAGATCACCCGTCTCAGCGGACATCAGCAGATCCTCACCCAGAATGTTGATTCGGATGCGGTTTTCCAGGCCTATCTCCCGGATGATCTCGCCGTCGGTCCCCAGTGGATTGAGCGTCACCGCCACGATCTCGCCTGCGTCGTTGCGCGTTTCGACGAACGGCGCTACCTGGGAGTTGGTGCCGCTGAAGAGGTAGGTTTCGTTGTACCTGCCGTTGGCATGGTTGAAGAGATCTTCCAGCAGGTTGTTGATTCCGGCGGAGATGATCGCCCGTTCCTCGTCGGTGATGGTATCGGAATCGGTGAACACCGCGTCGTTGCGCGCCTCGGTGATGATCTCCTCGATGGAGACGATGATGCTTTCGGTGTAGTTCAGCCGCCCTTCAGTGTTGTCCAGGTTGCGGAGGTGCTGTTCGTTGAGCGCGATATCGCTCTTGAGTTCGAGGATGCGCTGCGTGCCGACCGGATCGTCGGAGGGATGCATCACACGCAGGTTCGTCGCCAGCTGCTCCTGGGTGCGTACGAGGCTGTTCATCCGCCGGTTGAGCGTCAGCAGGATGTTGTTCATTTTCATGAAATTGGTAACGCGCGGACTCGTACTCATCTCAGCTCCTATTTCAGATTGATCACCGTCCACAGCATTTCGTCGGCGACGCGGATCATCTTGGCCGCCGCCTGGTAGGCCTGCTCGTAGAGAATCATGTTCGTCATCTCTTCGTCGATTGAGACTCCCGTCACCGAGTGCCGGTAGTTCTCCAGCTGGTTGACGAAAGTCTCCTGCTGCTCGACCAGCCGGCTGCTGTTGGCGCTGTCGGCACCGATACGGCTCACCAGTGTGTGGTAGTACTCGGAGATCGACGCACCCCCCAGCTCCGCCACCGCCGCACTCCGCAGCCCGGCGATCTCCAAAGCCAGCGAGCCGTCGCCGGTGTTACCGTCAGCGGAAACCGCGATCAGATTCGGATCATCGGCCACGGTCGAGTTCAGACTCAGCGTTTTGGCCCCTTCACAACCGTCGTTGAATAAAAGCCCTCCCGCGTCGCCGTTGAGATCGATGCCTGTCAGGTGACGGTTGTTGATCTCCTCCGCCAGCGCCATCGCCAGCTGATCCAGGTGCATGAGGTATTCCGGGAGTTGTGTATCACGTACATCGATGCGTCCCGCCAGACTGCCCTGTTCAACCTTGGCTTCCAGACCGCTGCCGGAGAAGAAGATGATCGCGTCGCCGCTCTCCGCGTCCTGATCCATGGCGAGCGGATTGGCGGTATCGTACTCCACCAGCGGTAAACCGCCGACATATACGGTCAGCGACCCGTTATCCTGCTCCTGCCAGGAGACGTTAACCAGGGTGGCCAGTTCATCCAGCAATGTATCACGATAGTCGCGCAGGTCGTTGGCGTTCTGGTGTTTGCTTTCCGCCTGCACAATACGGTCGTTCAGTTCCGCCAGCGTGGCGGCGGTCGCGTTCAGCTTCGCGAGGTCGGAATTGATTTCGCTGGTCAGATTCAGCTGCAGATCGGTCAGATCAGCGTTCAATTTTCGGAAAGCCTGCACCACGCTGGCCGCTTCTTCGATTACGACGGTTCGCGCCGCCTGGCTGGTGGGATCGTTGGCCAGGTCCTCCCAGGAGTTCCAAAACTCGTTCAAAATGCCGCTCAAGGCAAAATCGTTCGGTTCATTCAGCACGCCTTCCACCATCTCCAGCGACTTGCTGGCCGCGTCGAAACGGCCCAGCGCCTGTGACTCGCGACGCAGCTGGTAATCGATGAAGAGATCCCGGAACCGCTGCACTTCGGCCGGCTTGACTCCGGTACCGAGCTGGCCCGGCATCGAATCGACGGGAGCGGATGTCGTCAGGTGCACCCGCTGGCGGGAGTAACCCAGGGTGTTGACGTTGGCGATATTGTGCCCCGTCACCTGGATCGAATACTGCTGCGCGATCAGAGCGCGCTTGGCGGAGTCGAGTATGCCGTTGATGCCGCCAGCCATCAGACCGCCTCGTTGATTATCTGCTTACCGGTCGGTTGCAGGTTGACCTTGCTGTCGCTGGTGTAGGTCGTCACCGGGGCCTGCAGTTTCTTGAGCCAGAGCAGGTTACGCCGCACGAACAGCTGTGATTTTTCAACCAGGGTGCTGTTGAGACGATTGTTGCGATCGGCGCTCTCCAGCAGCTGCCGTACCTCCTGCCCCACGCGGGACAGCTCGGCCTGCCTGGTCGGCGGCAGTGAGGCGGCCAGCTCCACCAGCGTCAAGCCCTGCAAGGAAAGCGCCATCGCTTCCGCCAACTGCTCCATGGCCTGACGCCGCTTCGACTCCACGCCAGCGAACTCCTCCAGCAACTGCTGCAGGAAGGATACCGTCTCGTTCAAATTGGCGATATCGTTCTCCAGGATGGCGTCCCGTTGCGCCAGCAGCAGCTGGTTGATCCGCTCCAGCAGGTACCGTTCCTGCTCCAGCCGTCTGACTAAATCTCCGGTGGTGATACTCACTCGATTTCTCCTTCCTGCATGACTTGCCGGACTTTCTCGACGTAGCGTTGAGTTTCGGCGTAGGGCGGCACGCCGTTATGGCGATCGACGGCACCTGGACCGGCATTGTAGGCTCCCAGGGCCTTATCCAGATCGCCCTCATAGCGTTCGAGCATGCTTTTCAGATAGCGGGCGCCGCCGTCGAGATTCAGCGCCGGATCGAAACTGTCCCACACGCCCAGTAGACGGGCGGTGTCCGGCATCAACTGCATCAATCCCCGGGCGCCGGCGCGCGACACCGCCTGCGGATCGCCCCCCGACTCGACCTGCACCACCGCGCTCAACAGCTCCGGCGCGAGTCCATGGCGGTTGGACACATCCTGTACCAGTTGATTCAACTGCTGGCCGCTCAGCTTGCTGTCACGGCCGGTAGACCGGTCCAGCTGTCCGAGAATGGATGCGGCGATACCGAGCGGCTGGCGCTGCGCCATTTGATCGCTGAGAGCGCTGTGCCACCAGTCCTGGTAGGTGTCGCCGGCGATCCCCTGGCCCAGATCCATCTCCGCGAACCGGAGCAGCTGCTTGAGGAACAGCGCTTCAAAATCAGCGGCCGCCCCTTCGAGTCGCTGTTCTACGGCGGGGGGCCGACCCGTTGTCCCGCTTCCCGTCAGTGGTGTGATACTCATCTTTGTCTCACGTATTTATTTGTATCACAGAATAACCAACTCCGCGTCCAGCGCCCCGGCGGCTTTGATCGACTGGAAGATGGAGATCATGTCGCGCGGTGAAACACCCAGCGTGTTGAGGGCGCGGGCGACATCCTGCACCGTGCTCGCCTCCTCCAGTACCATCATGCGCGCCTCTCCCTGGTCGATCACGATATCGCCGACGCCGGTCACCACCGTTTCGCCGCCGGAAAAGGCGGGCGGTTGCGACACCTGCGGAGTCTGCTTGATCGTCACCGAGAGATTGCCGTGGGAAACCGCCACACTGCGGATGGCGACTTCCCGGCCCACGACGATGGTGCCGGTACGCTCGTTGATGACCACCCGTGCCACCAGGTCGGGTACTACCTGCAACACCTCGATCTCCGCGATAAAGGCGACCAGCTGGTCGAAGCCCTGGTAGTCCGGCGGAATCTGTATCCGGACGCTGTTCGCGTTCTCCGCTACGCCCGCCCCGGCGCCGAAAGCGGCGTCGATACTCTGCGCCACCCGCAGTGCGGTGGTGAAATCAGGCGTACGCAGCGAGAGATAGAGCTGATTGTCGCGCACCAGGCTGGTATAGCGGCCCTGCCGGACGGTGCCCCCTTCCGGTACCCGGCCCACCAGCGTGTAATTCTGCCGGATCTCGGCGCCGGCGGCCTGGAAGTTGAAACCGCCGATGGAGATCGCTCCCTGGCCCATGGCGATCACTTCGCCGTTGTCGTCATGCAGCGGGGTGCGCAGCAGCATGCCGCCCTGGAGGCTGCGCGCGTCGCCCAGCGAGGAAACGGTGAGATCGATGCGGTCGCCGGGGCGGCTGAAGGGCGGCAACTGCGCGGTCACGATGACCGCCGCCACATTGCGTGGCCGGATGGTACCGGGCGGCACATTGATGCCGAACTTCTTCAGCATGTTCTCGATCGACTGCAGGGTGAAGGCGGATTTATTGCCGTCGCCGGTGCCCTCCAGGCCCACGACCAGCCCGTAACCGACCAGGTCGTGTTCCTGCACCCCCTCAACCCGCGCCAGTTCCTTGATCCGCACCTGCGCCATCACCATCCCGGCGCAAAGCAGGCTGACTATGCTGATTGCGAGTAGTCTGCGATTCAACGTCAAGTGATACATCACTGCCTTTCGTTTGTATCCGGAGCCGCGATTAGAAGATCCAGCCGAGGACGCGGTTGACGAGGCTGGGGCGCTGCGCGTTACGCAGGTCTCCCTGGCCGCTGTAGGTGATGCGCGCGTTGACGATCTGATGCGAGAAGATCGAATTGTCGTACCGGATGTCTTCCCGGCGGATGGTGCCGCTCAGGGACAGAATCTGGGTTTCACCGTCGATGTTGATCGTGCGGGTACCCTCGATGGCCAGGCGCCCGTCCGGTTCCACCGTCGTCACCTGTACGCTCATGCGCCCGTTCAGTGAATTGCTGCGCTGGCTGTTGCCGTCGGCCTTGTGTTCGTTGTTGATATCGCCGGAAACGCCCATCTTCGGCAGGAAGGAAAGCGTTTCGCTGCCGGAAACATCCACACCCATCTTGTCCTTCTTGTTGAGGGTGGTGCGGGCGATGTTACTGCCGCTGGCGCTCTCGGATATGATGACGATCAGCACATCCCCGACCTCGCCGGCGCGGTGATCGGCGAACAGGTCGCTGAAGCCGCCGCTGCCCCAGGCGGCGCTGACGCAGCCCAGCAGCAACAACGCAGTCCACAGTCCAAGCTTCATACGACCTCCCGCGGTCAAGTGTTCAGGTTCCGGTTTCTAATCGACAAAGCAGTGTACCTGTCCATCGGCGCCGATGCTGCCCTGCAGCACGCGGCCGGTGGTCCGCGACCGGACGAGAATGCTCTCACTGATGCAGCCGCTCTGCAGCGCGTGTCCGGTGTCACTGATGACAACCTGACCGCAGCGCAGCAGTACTCGCACATCGTTGCCGGCTTTGACAGCTTGCGGCGCGGCCAGTGCGGTGCGGGCGAGCAGGTCGTGCTCAGCCAGCCTGCGGCGCGTCACCAGCCCCAGCGGCGATTCGTTCGCCCGCAGGATATCCCGCCGCAACCGCGTGGTTTCCACCAGTCGCGTTTCGACCAGGCCCGGATAAATTGTCTCTTCCCGCTCGATAGCGTGGGCGGCGCACCAGAGCCGGTCCCAGGTTCTGACCTTGAGGGTCAGCCGTTCGTGCGAACCGTCCTCCCGCACCGCGTCCACCACCAGGGTGCCGCGTCGCTTGCCGGAGAGCGGATCCACCGCGACGAGCCTGCCGGTGGGCGGCCAGTCGGCGGCACGCGGCTTGACGGTCACCTGGACGCTGTCGTGTTCCACCCCGCAGAGCTGCGCAACCTGCTCGCGGACCGCCGTCAGGAAGTCGCCGGCGACGGCCGTCCCGATCGCGGGCAGGCTGATAACCGCCAGCGTCAGAGTGACGACGATGCGCTTGCTCCAGGGCGTCAACAGTTTCACCTGTGATCCTCATTTACCTTAGCGTTTGATGGCGGTTGCGGTCTGCAGCATTTCGTCCGCGGCGCGGATGGCGCGCGAATTCACTTCGTAAGCCCGCTGCGCCGTGATCATATCCACCATCTCCTCCACCACCTGCACATTGGCGCCCTCGAGAAAGCCCTGCGCCAGCGCGCCCAGGTTGTCCAGCCCCGGCGTACTCACCGTCGCCGGACCGGAGGCGGCCGTCTCGACATAGAGGTTTTGACCGATGTTGCGCAGGCCGGCGGAATTGACGAAGGAGGCCAGCTCCAGCGTTCCGATCTCCACCGCTTCCGCCTCACCCGCGATCAGCACGGAGATGACGCCGTCCCGGGTGATCTGCACGCTCTGAGTGTTTTCCGGAATGGTGATGCTCGGCTCCAGCGTCAAACCGTCGGCGGTCACCAGGATTCCCTCCGCCGAGACCTTGAAGGAGCCGTCGCGGGTGTAACCCAGCGTGCCGTCCAACCGGCGGATCTGGAAGAAACCGTTGCCCTCGATGGCGATATCCAAGGAGTTGCCGGTCTGCAGCATATCGCCCTGGGTCATCATCTTCTGCGTCGCCACCGGGCGCACGCCGTGCCCGACCTGCAGCTCCGTCGGCAGGACGTTGCCCTGGGCGTTGGGCACACCCGCTTCCCGCAGGTTCTGATAGATCAGGTCCTGGAACTCGGTGCGACTCTTCTTGAAACCGGTCGTATTCACATTGGCCAGGTTGTTGGCGATGTTGTCGATGTGCAACTGCTGCGCGAACATGCCGGATGCGGCTGTGGACAAGGCGCGAATCATTATCTCCTCCTCTGTCTGGTTAGGCTCTGGTTGTTTATCCGCTGACGGTACCGACCTGATTGATGGCACGGCCCAGAGTTTCATCCTGCGCCAGAATGGCGCGCTGGGTGAATTCGAACACCCGCTGCAGCTCGATCAGGTCCACCAGCTCCGACACGATGTCGACATTCGATTCCTCCAGGCTGCCCTGCACCACCTGCGGATATTCCACCGTCTGCGGGGCGGCATCCGCCGCGACACTGCGATAAAGGGAATGTCCGACCGCGGCCAGCTGGGCGCCCGACTCGAAGTTCACCACCTTGAGCCGGTCCACTTCCGATCCCCGCTGTGAGACGACACCGTCGACGCTGATGTCGACGCGACCCGCTCCCAGCAGGATCTCGCCCCCCTCTCCCAGCACCGGCAGGTTGTCGGAGTTCACCAGCTGTCCTTCATCGTTGCGATGGAAGCAGCCGTTGCGGGTGTAGAACTCGGTGCCGGCCGCGTTGCGCACCACGAAGAAGCCGCGATCGCGCAGGGCCAGGTCCAGGTCGTTGCCGGTGCTCTGGAAGGCGCCCGGTGTGAAGTCGGTGTATTGACCGGGCGCCAGCAGCGTCAAGCCGTTGCGTCCCGCCATCTGCAGCCGGGCGATCTCCTGGTCGATCAGGTTGGTGTAGGCGAGGTGGTGCGATTTGTAGCCGGTGGTGTTGGCATTGGCCAGGTTCTGTGAGACCTTTTCATGCTGGATCCCGCGCGCCATCATCCCGGCGGTCGCTTCCAGAATTCCCTTCAACATCGCTTGCTCCTGCCGCCCGTTGCCGCTGTCTTTCACAGCGGAGTGGCTGCCTGTTATACTCCTTACATGCGAAGTCAGGGCAAAGGCCGTGCCAGCTGCTGGAGGAGCAGCCTGGATTCAAAACGGCGGAAAGGCGGTTACAGTAAAGGGAACGGGAAGTTCGCAACTGACGAAGTCAGGAAGTGGAAAGCGGGGAGGTTTTGCGGGGAGGGGAAAGAAATACCTGTAGGGGCGGGTCTCTGACCCGCCCTTGTTTAAACAAGAAGACTTCACGCCATGATGCAACGAAGTGATTATTGTTCGGTATCGGGTCCTACAGCGATTCGTGCTCGTTGGCGGTGAGGAATTCCAGTTCCTTGCCGCGGCGGCGGACGCGGATACTGCTGCCGTCGGAGAAGGTGCCCTTCAGCACTTCCTCCGCGACCGGGTCTTCGATGTGCCGCTCGATCATACGGCGCAGCAGGCGGACGCCGCTGTCGGTGGACCAGCCCTGTTCGGCGATAAATTCGCGGGCGCCGGGAGTCAGTACCAGGTTGATATCCCGGTCGGACAACCTTTCCTGCAGCTCAACAAGGTAGATGTCGATGATTTTCATCACATCCGTCTTCTGCAGCATGCGGAAGACAACCAGCTCGTCGATGCGGTTGATGAACTCCGGCCGGTAGGTATCGCGGATCTCGCGCAGCAGGCGGTTGCGGATCTGTTCGTGCGGTATTTCCGCCTCCTCCTGGCCGAAGCCCATGCGAGTGCTGGCGAATACCTCGCGGGTACCGACGTTGGAGGTCATGATGATGATCGTGTTGCGGAAACTTACCTGGCGTCCGTTGTTGTCTGTCAGCTGCCCCTCGTCCAGCACCTGCAGCAGGATGTTGAAGACTTCGGGATGGGCTTTTTCCATCTCGTCCAGCAGTACGACGGAATAGGGGCGGCGACGCACCTTCTCGGTGAGTTGTCCTCCCTCGTCGTAACCGACATAGCCGGGGGGAGCGCCGATCAGGCGCGAGACGGCGAATTTCTCCATGTATTCCGACATGTCGATGCGTACCAGCGCGTCCGGATCGTCGAAGAGGAACTCCGCCAGCACCTTGGCCAGCTCCGTTTTGCCGACGCCGGAAGGTCCGAGGAACAGGAAAGAACCGATCGGGCGACTGGGGTTCTTGAAGCCGGCGCGGCTGCGGCGGATGGTGCGGGAGATATGCTGAATCGCTTCCTCCTGGCCGATGATCTTGCCACCGACCTCCTCCTCCATCTTCAGGAGCCGTTCCGATTCGGAGATATCTACCCGCGACACCGGAATGCCGGTCATCATCGAGACGACATGCGCGATGTCGTCCGGAGTGACCGTCACCGGTTCATCCTGGGCGCTCTGTTCCCATTCATCCCGCTCCTGCAGCAGTTCCGCTTCCAGGCGGACCTTCTCGTCGCGCAGGCTGGCGGCCTGCTCGTACTCCTGCTGCTCGACCAATCGCTCCTTGTCGTGTTTCAGCGATTCGATGCGGGTTTCCACCTCCAGGATGCGCTGCGGGACGACGATGTTGGCCAGATGGATGCGGCTGCCGGTCTCATCGATGACGTCGATCGCCTTGTCCGGCAGCTGCCTGTCGGTGATGAAACGGTCGGAAAGCCGCACCGCCTGCACCAGCGCCGCCGGTGAATAAACCACATTGTGGTGCTCCTCGTACTTTTCCTTGAGTCCTTCCAGGATCTGGATAGTGTCCTGAATGGAAGAAGGTTCAACGAGGATTTTCTGGAAACGCCGTTCCAGGGCGCCGTCCTTTTCGACCGTCGTCCGGTACTCGTCCAGCGTGGTGGCGCCGATGCACTGCATGTCACCGCGGGCAAGGGCCGGCTTGAACATGTTGGAAGCGTCCAGCGAGCCGGAAGCGCTGCCGGCTCCGACGATGGTGTGCAACTCATCGAGGAAGAGGATGATCTCGCGGTTCGTACCCAGCTCGGTCATCAGCGTCTTGATCCGCTCCTCGAACTGGCCGCGATACTTGGTGCCGGCGACCAGACCGCCCAGGTCGAGCGAGACGACCCGCTTGCTCTGGAGGCTGTGCGGTACCTTGCGCTGCACGATGCGCAGCGCCAGTCCCTCGGCGATGGCAGTCTTACCGACGCCCGGTTCGCCGATCAGTACCGGGTTATTCTTCTTGCGGCGGGAGAGCACCTGCGCGACTCGCTCGATCTCACGCTCGCGCCCGATGATTGGATCCAGCTCGTTATCGCGCGCCATGCGGGTGAGGTCGCGTCCGAAGTGATCGAGGGCAGGGGTTTTCGACTTGGAATGCGCGGCCGGTTCCTCAGCACCGCTCTCCTTGCCCTGCAGCAGCTTGCGGCGCTGGTCGCGAACGGTATTGTAGGTGATGTTGAAACTTTCCAGTACCTGCGCGGCGATGCCGTCATCCTCGCGGGTGATCGCCAGCAGGAGATGCTCGGTGCCGATGGAATCGGCGTTGAGGTTCTTCCCCTCCATGTAGGTGACCTTGAGTACCCGCTCCGCCTTCTTGGTGAAGGGGATATTGCCGATCCTCATCGTGTTGTCGGTGCTGTCGACGATCTCTTCGATCATCTCACGGATACTTTCCAGGTCGACATCCAGCGATTCCAGGATCTGGACCGCGGTGCCCTCCCCCAGCCGGACGATACCGAGCAGCAGGTGCTCGGTGCCGATGAAGTCATGCCCCAGACGTAGAGCCTCCTCGCGCGAAAATTGGATCACTTTCTGTACGCGGGGTGAAAACTTGCTGTGCATTCAGCACTCCGTTCGCTTCAGGTCAAGGGGCCGTGAGTCGCATGGGGGACCGTGTTCTCACGTAAAGTTAATCAGCTGTTCGCCAATTATCAACTCCAGTCGCTCCCGGTGGAGCGAAAACCATCGATTCTGATTCGATCTCCTTTTCAGGCTACATGCGGGAGACACCTTCAACAGTGTTATCGGTAGGAATGGGTGAATCCTTGAGGGGGTATTCGAATGGAGATCATTGAAACTTGCTGCTATGCTTCATCGCCTTTTGCAACTCGGCATTCGAATCCTTGATGATCGAACCTTGTCGCAAGTTGTTCGTTCTAAAGCGATGCCTTCAGCATCGTACGCGGTGCTTGCGCACCGCAAGAGTTGCGAAAGTAGGAGTCAGTAGTCAGTAGAATACCGATTGCGATACCGATCCCGATTGAGACTGTATTTCGGTATCGGTATTCGGTATCGCTATCGCTTCCTACTGATACACCCTCACCCAGTCGATCAGCATCGTCTGAGGGAAGACGGTGGTGTCGTCGGGTGAACCGGGCCAGTTGCCGCCGACGGCGAGATTGAGGATGATGTAGAAGGGATGATCGAACACCCAGCTGCCGCTGAGATCGCCCGGATCAACGGAAAAGATATGCACACCGTCAACATACCAGTCGATGAAATCGACACCCCATGACGCCGAGAAAACGTGGAAACCGCTGTCGAAAGTACCCTCTGCCAGTATGTAATGGTCGGTGACGCAACCACCGCCTGAATAGCCGGGACCGTGAACGGATGTATAGATAGTGTTCGGCGCGTGACCGATGTACTCCATGATGTCAATCTCGCCGCAGGCTGGCCAGCTTACGGTCTCGATGTTAGCGCCCAGCAGCCAGAACGCAGGCCAGATCCCCCGCCCCACCGGCAGGCGGATGCGCGCTTCAAACAGCCCATAGGTCGGTTCGAACAAGTCGCGGGTGACGATGCGGGCGGAGGTATAATCGCATCCCTGATAGGATTCCTCCCGCGCCGTGATGGCGAGATGCCCCTCACCGTCCAAAGAGACATTCTCAGGATGATCGGTGTCCCACTCCAGCTGGTTGTTGCCCCAGTTGGTCCCGATATCAAAATCCCAGCGGGTGGCATCGGGCAGCTGCCCCGCCGGACCTTCAAACTCATCCTCCCAGATCAGGTTGGAGTAGTCGATGATGATCGGCTCCTCATCGCTACAGGCGGCGAAGAGGGTCGCCATCACTGTTACTAACAGCAGGAAGCGGGGAGCAACTGGATACGATTTCACGAACAGTTCCTCATTTAGGCTGTTACTTCTCCTCCGGTTCCCCGGCGCTGCTCCAACTCCGTGCGCACTTCATGCGCTTTCTCTTCAGTGATAGGGTAGGCTATAATCGCCCAGATGGCAATCGCCGAGGCGATGATCGGGATTCCCATGTCGAAAATCCGCATGAGGAAGATCGCCCTGGCGGTCTGGTTTCCTTCAAGTACCACATCGAACCCGGTCGCGTTGAGTAGATAGCCGCCGCCGGCCAGTGCCGCCGCCATCCCCAGTTTCACGACCCACCAGAAAATCGAGCCGTACATCCCTTCGCGCCGTTCATGCGTATTCAGCTCGTCGACATCGACCACATCCGCGACCATCGACGGCATCAGTGTGAAAAGGCCACCCAGCCCGAAGGCGAGGAGGGGAGCCGGCACCAGGACCAGCCAGGGCAGCTCCGGATTGTAGCAAACCCACTTCAGGGCGTAACCGATTATTGAAAGACCGGTGGAGATGAAGAAGGCCCGGCGCTTGCCCACTTTCGTACCGAGCCAGGCAACGAAGGCGATCACCGCGAATGTGGAGACGGCGCCCAGCGAACCGGCCCAGCCCACATACTGGGCGCCCAGCTCCTGGTTCCCGCCGCAGACATAGTAGATGATAACATAGGATGAGAAGGCGGCGATCAGGATAAAGCCGTTGAACACCAGGAAGGTGGCCACACAGAGCATCAGGAACGGTTTTGAGCGCAGCGTGACGAAGAAGCCCTTGAAGAACTCGACTATATTCTTGACGACACCCGTGACGGCTTTCTCGCCGAGTTCGGAGAGGGCGATATTCTTCATCCGCTCGCGCAGGAAGATTGCCGGCAGGATACCGAGTCCGATGGTCACAATCGCGATTATGATCGCCAGACCCGCCGCGCCGGCCACCTGGTCCGGTTCACCGGCGTCGTTGCGAAAAAAAGTACCGCTGTTCATGATCCAGAGGAACCAGGGGGAAACCACATAGGCGAGGTTGCCGATGAAGAACTGCGTCCCCATCAGGCGGGTACGCTCGTGGTAGTCGGGGGTGAGTTCGAAACCGAGTGCCACCCAGGGAGTGGCGAAAATCGTATAGCCCAGGTAGAAAAGCAGCGATCCGATCAGGAAGTAGACGAAGTAAAAGGTCTCGCTCTTCCCGGCCGGCAGCTGCCAGAGCAAGGCGAAGAACAGCGCGGCGATGATGGCCCCCACAAAAATAAACGGCCGGCGCCGTCCCCAGCGGGTGCGGGCGTTATCAGAGATGTAGCCCATCATGGGATCGGTGAAAGCATCGGTCAAACGTGGGATGGCGCCCAACAGGCCTACCAGTGCGGGATTCATGCCCAGACCCAGGTTGAGCACAATCATCATGCCACCGCTGGCCGCGGCGAGCGTGTTGTTGACGAAGGCACCCATCCCGTAGGCGATGCGCTGCGGGAAGGAGACGCGATCTTCCGGGGCGGTGGCATAGTGTTTGGCCTGACTCATCTGTTCTCCAATCCAGGTTATGGCTGCGACGTCAGAGCCGGAGCCTGATTTCTGTCAGTGGAAACAAAGGGGAAGACGCCGTCAGGGCGTTTCTTCATATACACGAACCCAATCTATCACCACGGATTGTGGAAAAACGGTATCCGGGCCGGGAGGTCCGGGCCAGTTTCCACCAACGGCGAGATTGAGAATGATGTAAAACGGATGGTCGAATACCCAGTTACCAGGTAGATCGCCGGGAGCAACACTGAGAACATGGATGCCGTCTACAAACCAGCTGATGGCATCGGGGCGCCACTCCACGGCATAGATGTGGAAGTCGGCAACCGTACCTCCCTCCGGTAACTCGTATGACTGCCCCACACCACCGCCTCCTGAATAGCCTGGACCGTGCACGTACGTGTAGACTGTTTGCGACTGATGACCGAGGTTTTCCATGATGTCGATCTCGCCGCAGTCGGGCCAGCCGATCTCGTAGACATCGGCGCCAAGCAGCCAGAAGGCCGGCCAGAAGCCCTGTCCCAGCGGCAGCTGCAACCTGGCTTCAAACCGCCCGTAAGTCGGCTCAAAAAGGTCGCGGGTGACGATACGGGCCGAGGTGTAATCGCAGCCCTCGTACTGTTCCTCCCGGGCGGTGATCAGGAGATGACCTTCCCCGTCCAGCGAGACATTCTCCGGGCGATCGGTATCGTATTCCAGCTGGTTGTTTCCCCAGTTGGTGCCGATGTCGTAATCCCAGCGGGTGGGATCCGGTAATTGACCCGCCGGTCCGTCGAATTCATCGTACCAGACGATACTCCAGCTGCAATCCACAGCGACAGCGATACTGTGGCAGGCGCCCAAGAGGGCTGTGATCATTATCAATGGCGCAAATATGGGTGAGCAGGTTCTACTCCAGTTCACGGGATATGATCCTTTAGATTTATTTCGATGGCCGCATGCGGGAGTTGCCCCGGTTGGTCGCGACGCCGGTTGATCTCTTCTGCTGCGCCTGCTTATAGATGTAGGGCGTGTCGAAGACTTCCTCGAGCGCGAGCGTAGCGGCGCCGATGGCCACCGCCTGTTGACCCAGCTCGGTCAGGCTGATCCGGCACTTGTCGACCGATCGTACCAGCGTGCAGTGCTTGACTTTCGCCTGGATCGGTTTCAGGATGAGATCACCCAGACGCGCCATACTGCCGCCCAGAATCACGATGTCGGGATTCATCAGATTGGTCCAGCCGGTGATCGCGATGCTCAGGTACTCAGCCGTCTCCTGAAACAGCTGTAACGCCAGGGCGTCACCCGCCAGCGCCGCATTCTCGATATCGGTAAGCGTCGGCTTTTCACCCTGGAGGGAGCTCGAGGGATTCTCCGGCAGCAGCACTTCCACGCGGGTCTGGAGTCCTTCCGCGCCAATCAGCGTCACCAGGCAACCTTTAAGACCGCAGACACAGGGTTCTCCATCCGGATCGATGGGGAAGTGTCCCATCTCGCCAGCGACGCCGGTGGCGCCGCGATATATTTCCCCTTTCAGGATATACCCGGCACCGACGCCATGTGCCAGCTTGAGATAGACGAGATTGTCGACACCGCGACCGGCGCCCAGCTTGTGTTCGGCCAGCGCCCCCAGGTTGGCGTCGTTGTCGACATAGACCGGGGCTTCGTACCTCTGCTGCAACCGCTCCCACTCACCGCGCCCATGCCAGCCGGGGATTACCACTTCAGAGAGCCATTCGGTGTGGAGGGGATCAACCGGACTCGGAACCGCAATCCCGATACCGAGTAGACAACGGGGATCCCCTTTCCAGGTCTTCAGGCAGCTGTCGCAGAGTCTGAAAACCAGCTTCCAGGTACCTTCCGGATCGGTACGCACGGGATGGTCGTCCTCCTGCCAGACCAGTATCTTACCCTGCAGATCGGTAAGGGCGACGGCAACGTGGGTGGCGCCGATGTCCACACCGAGTATGACACCGGCCTCGCTCTGGAACTCAAGTACAATGGGTCTGCGGCCACCCCGTGATTCGCCGCTGCCAATTTCCGCGATAAAGCCGGTGGTCAGCAGATCCTTGATGATCTCAGTGACCGTGGAACGGGATAATCCGAGGCTTTGAGCTATTTCCGCACGGGAGATCCTGTGTTCCCGCCAGATCAGCCGGAACACCGAATCCGCCAGGGGACGCGCCTGCCAGGGATCGGCGCGCCGCGCCCCGGAATTGAAGGCTTGTCCATTACCGTGCTGCTCGTTCATAGGTACTCCGCAGGTTATCAGTTGTGGAACAGAACGTTGTCCAGGTAGACGGTATTGGGATCACCGGAATAAACCAACTGAGCCAGGTGCTCCCGGGTGATCAGATTGGTGAAATCCGCGAGCGGGATATCGAAGGTAACCCAGTTGCCGGTGACCAGAGCCGGAGTCGATTCGGCGTTGAATGTCAGTTCATGCTCAACATCATCGCCACCGCCGTCATAGACACCGTTGGCGCCGAAATCCACGAGTTTGACATTAAAGACCGCCGGCAGATCGGTGGGATCGGGGGTCCAGAAATCGAAGTAGAAGTGCGTCATGCTACTGCCGTCTATAGTCTGCGTGCTGAAATCGATTACGCAGTAGGTCAGGCTCGTGTACAGTTTGATATTGTCACCGTCGATTTGAACATCGGCTACATTAGCCATGTCCCAATCGGGCGACCAGGTGTCGACCGGATGATCGTCGTAGACGTCGCTGAACAGTGAGATGACATTCGCCGCCGGGAAGGTCGGCGGATCGGCGGGCGTCTCCGGTTCCGATGGCCCCTCCACTTCACCTGCATAGAAATAGATGTTGTCTACATAAACGGTGCTTAACTCACCGGAGATGATCAGCTGGGCTAGATGCCCCTGCGTGACCAGACCGACGAAGTCAGCGAGCGGTATGTCGAAGCTGATCCAGTTCTCGCTCTGCAGAGGAGGATCGCTGGCCTCGCTGAAAGTCAACTCATGCTCCACGTCGTCGCCACCGCCGTAGGCTCCATCCGCGCCGAAATCGACCAGCTTGATCTTAAAGCTGGCGCCGGCGACGGGATCCGGTGTCCAGATATCCATATGGAATATGTTCAGCGCTGAGGCATCCACAGTCTGCGAAGTGAACTCGATGCCGGCGAATACCAGGTTCGTGTAGAGTTTGACATCGTCGCCGGCTACCTGGACATCCTCCACCTCGGCGTCGTCCCAGTCCGCCGACCAGGTGTCGACCGGATGATCATCATAGGCGTTGCTGAACAGGGAGATGACATCCTCCGCCGGGACCTCGGGTGTCGGAGCCGGGGCGGCCGGACCGGGGCCCGGTTCGCCCACGACTACGGTCAGAACGCCGGTGGCATCGACATCGCCCAGGGTGGCGGTGATGGCGGCGGTGCCGGCGCCGGCGGCGATGATAGTCCCCATCTCGTCAACGGTCGCGACAGCCTCGTCGGAGGAGGTGAAGGTGAAGTAGCCGGGATCGGCCACCACTGTCTGATCGGTACCGTTGACCTCGAACACTACCGTGCACCCTTCCACCGC
>CAZFEC010000010.1:0-78401 GCA_964517435.1 uncultured Bacteroidia bacterium
TGTGGGGAGCGCCATCGCTGGTGGTAGCGACATCCGGAATCAGTCGGAAGTCGAAATGACATTGTGAGGTTATCACTGATAGCGTCGACTTCCGGAATCAGTCGGAAGTCTAAATGATAGTGTGGGGAGCGCCATCGCTGGTGGTAGCGACATCCGGAATCAGTCGGAAGTCGAAGTGATAGCATGCCCGTACGCAGCGGATACTCTCAGACCGTAGTATTTCTGTTTCACAAAGAAGGCTGAATTTATTACATTTCAATACGTTCCGTCCGGCAGCAGGAAGTCCCGGCTGATGGTTCACCCGGCACAGCACAGGAGGGATCAACTATGCAGAGAGCTTGCAGCTGGTGCGGTCAGGAGTTGACTCGCGGTCAGTGGGAGGTCGCCTCACCGGAAGCGATCACGCACGGTGTCTGCAGCACCTGTGTCGACAAGATCTTCGCCCGCATGGGCGAGGATCTGAGTTCCTTCATCAACAACCTGCCCGCGCCGGTAGTCGTCGTGGATGAGGAGGGTATCGTCCTGACGGTCAACGACCGGGCGCAGACACTGCTTTTGAAAACGCTGCCGGAGATTGAGGGTTACCGGGGCGGGGAGGTGTTCGAGTGCGCCTATGCGAGACTGCCGGAAGGCTGTGGCCAGACCGTTCACTGCAGCGGTTGCACAGTCCGCCGTGCCGTCATGGAGACTTTCCAGTCCGGCGAGAGCCAGGTGAAGACGCCGGCTTACCTGCACCAGGGAATTCCGGAGAGCTACCGGCGCACCGATCTGTTGATCTCCACGGAAAAGGTCAGCGGACTGGTGCTGTTGCGGATTGACCGGGTTAACGACCAGGACACAGTCCCACAGCTGAATTAGCCAAACGATAATCCCATAGATCTCTCCTCTTTCTATCAACATCGAGACACACCGTCCTGTTACATTGACACTGGTGTGACTTTTTGCTCTCACTCCGGATTAAGGACCGCCAGCGAAACAATTCCGCTCACGTTCTGCGCAGATCCGGCCCAATCGGTTTTCAAATTGGCTTTGAGATGCTCGCTGGGCTGACTATACTTCGTCAGAGAACAGTGCCCTAGACTACACAGGACGACTAGCGAGGTTTTGCATGCAGAAAAGCAGGATATGGATGTTGATACTTCTGGCCGGCTACCTGGGAATTATGATTCTTGGTTGCGGCAAAGCTGGCGACAGCGGGAAAACGCAATCCGACGACAACCAGCAGATCGCCAGGGTTACGATCGGCGTGTCGCTGCTGACGCGGACTCACCCTTTCTATCAGGACCTGGAAGAGGGACTGATGAGCGCGGCGGATTCACTCGGTTTCGAGTTGCTGATCAAGGCTGGCGAGTTTGACGTTGCCAGACAGAAGGATCAGGTTCAGGATTTCATCGTCCAGAAGGTCAGCGCCATTGTCATTTCTCCCTGCGACTCCAAGTCGATTGGAACGGCTATTCAGGCGGCCGGCGAGGCGGGGATTCCGGTCTTCACAGTCGATATCGCCTGTCTGGCTGAAGGCGCCGAAGTTGTATCACATATCGCCTCGGACAACATTGAGGGCGGACGTCTGGCGGCGCGGGCGGTTGCCGCGGCGATCAATGAAAACGGAAATGTCGCCATCATCGATCATCCTGAAGTGGAATCGGTTATCCAGCGCGTGAAAGGCTTCGAGGAGGAAATCACCGGATATGCGGGGATCACCGTGGTGGCAAAACTGTCCGGACGCGGGGTAAAGGATCAGGCTTTTCGCACGGCCGAGGACATCCTGCAGGCTCATCCTGATGTCAATGCCTTCTTCGGAATCAACGACGATTCCGCGCTCGGGGCGCTGGCGGCGGTCGAGAAAGCCGGCATGACCGGCAAAGTGAAAATCATCGGCTTCGACGCCGTGCCGGAAGCGCGACAGGCGATCCTGGCCGGAAAAATCTACGCCGACGTCATCCAGCAACCAAAAGTAATCGGATGGAAAGCCATCGAAGCCGTGAAAGCCTATCTTTCGGGCGTCACGGTTGCTCCGGCCATCCTGATACCCTGCGACCTCTTTTCGCGACCTGATCCGGATTGATTCCCTAATCCATGGACACTAAGGATCTCCCCGACAGTACAGATTTCGTTGTCCCGCCACCCCTGCTGGAGATGACCGGGATCCGCAAAGCGTTTCCCGGCGTGCTGGCGGTAAGCGAGGCAGACTTCGATCTCAAGCGGGGGGAAATCCACGCGCTGGTCGGGGAGAACGGTGCCGGCAAAAGTACCCTGATCAAAATCCTCACCGGAGCTCACCAGAAGGATGCGGGCGAGATATACCTGGCCGGGCAACCTGTAGCTTTCCGGCGGCCGTTCGACGCCCAGCAGGCCGGTATTGCTACGATCTACCAGGAATTCATGCTGGTGCCGGCGCTGACGGTGGCGGCGAACATTTTCCTCGGTCACGAGAGTACAGGAAAAGGATTGCTCGACCATCGCCGGGAACGGCTGGTCGCCGCGGAGCTGCTCGGCCGCCTGGGTGCCGATATCGATCCCGAGATGCCGGTATCGGATTTGACCGTGGCGCACCAGCAGATAGTAGAGATCGCCCGGGCGCTGGCCCGGGAAGCAGAGATACTGGTGATGGATGAACCAACCGCTGCCCTGGCGCCGACGGAAGTGTCGCATCTGTTTGCCCTGCTCCAGGAGCTCTCCGCCAACGGGATGGGCATTATCTTCATCAGTCATCGTCTTGATGAGGTGCTCTCTATCGCCCACCGCATCACAGTCATGCGCGATGGCGTTACGACAGCCACCCGCCCGACGGCCGTTTTCACCCGCACGACTCTGATAGAACAGATGGTGGGCCGCCCCATCGAGCAGGAATATCCCAAGGAACAGATTCCGATCGGCGAAACCTGCTTTGAAGTCCGCAACCTTACCGGCGGCTCCATCAGTGACGTCTCATTTACCGCCAGGCGGGGCGAGGTGTTGGGATTGGCCGGGCTGATGGGAGCCGGCCGCACCGAAGTCGCCCGTTTGATTTTCGGCGCCGACCGCAGGGAGCGCGGCGAAATCAGACTGAATGGACGCCCGCTGGAAATCTCTTCTCCGCACGATGCCATCCGGAGCGGGATCTGCCTGTTGACGGAGGATCGCAAAGCGCAGGGATTAGTACTGAACGCATCGGCCAGGGACAATTTCGCCCTGCCTAATCTCGTCGCCTGGTCGCGGCTGAGTTGGATCAACCGGCGTCGGGAGCAGGAGCGGTTTTCTGATCGTTCAGCGAGTCTCAATATCCGTGTCGCTCGTTCCGAACAGCGTGCCGAGGAACTCTCGGGGGGCAACCAGCAGAAACTGCTGGTGGCGCGCTGGCTGGAAACGAACTCGGAAGTAATGCTGTTCGACGAACCGACCAGAGGTATCGATGTCGGCGCCAAATATGACATGTACCTGTTGATCGGACGGCTTGCCGCCGAGGGGAAAACGGTGATTGTCATTTCATCGGAACTCCCGGAACTCCTCGGTATCTGCGACCGTATCCTGGTCATGCGGCGCGGGCGGATCGCCGGAGAGATTGCGGATGCGGGCCGGGGAACGCAGGCGGAAATCATGGCACTGGCCGTATAAAGACTGTCTGAAGGGATTAAGAGTGTCTAACGCAAACTCGAGCGCAACGCACAAGTCAAACCGGACCTCACGCCTGAGGCGGTATCTAACTGATTACGGTATGGTGTTCGTACTGGCCGGTCTGTGCCTGCTCTTTTCGCTGCTGACGATATCCGAACAGCATCCTGTCGGCGCGGCGGCCGCCGCGAGTGTGCTGGAAGAAGTCACCGGCAACGTCCCCGCCGGCAGCAGGCTGCTGGTCATGGCGCAGGCTAACGCGGAGGAGACTGAGTTCGTCCGCGCGTTCGGCGACAATATCGATGCTGAAGAGCTGATCCTGTTGCCGCCCCTGACCGGCACTCCGGCGGCGTTGCGGAGGGGACTGGCGGAGCTTGAAACCGCCGGACAGCTGCCGCAGTTCATCGTTACCACCAATGCCCTGTCTCCCACCCTCGGCATGATCACATCCCAGTTCCCCCTCCTGGATGAAGTCGAAGTTCTGACTCCCCGGCCGTACAAGTGGCCGACCTTTCTGCTGCCGGATAACATCCGTAATGTGGCCAATCAGATCACGGTGATTGCGATCATTGCCATCGGCATGACGATGGTCATCATCACGGCGGGTATCGATCTGTCGGTCGGCAGTCTGATTGCTCTGTCGGCCGTGGTGGTGGCCTGGCTGGTCGGGCAGAGCGGCGGGGGGCAGGCCTCCAGCCTGGCGATGATACTGGCCGCTCTGGGCGCCATCCTTTTCTGCGGTGGTGTCGGCGCCTTCAGCGGACTGATGGTCACCAACTTCAGGATTCCGCCCTTTATCGCGACCCTGGCAATGATGCAGGTGGCGGCCGGACTGGCGTATATCTTCTCGCAGGGGAAGCCGATCTACCAGCTGCCCGACACCTTTGTCTGGTTGGGGCGGGGCGTCGATCCGCTCCTGCAAGTTCCCAACGCCGTCATTCTGATGCTCTTCCTGTATATCGTCGCTCACCTGGTGATGACGCGTACAACCTTCGGTCGCTATGTCTACGCCGTCGGCGGCAACCTGGAAGCGGCGCGCCTGGCCGGAATCAGAGTGAAGACGGTCCTCTTCTCGGTGTACACAATCTGCGGGATGCTGGCGGGTCTGGGCGGTGTGGTAATGGCATCGCAGTTGAAGAGCGGCGCCGCCACCTACGGACTGACCTACGAGTTGTATGTGATCGCCGCCGTGGTGGTGGGCGGAACCAGCCTGATGGGTGGCGAGGGGCGCATCCTGGGCACCCTGATCGGGGCCTTCATTATTGCCGTCATTCAGAATGGGATGAATCTGGTCAATGTCGAGAGCTACACTCAGAAGGTCGTACTCGGCCTGGTTATTCTCGGCGCCGTACTGGTGGACCGGTTGAAGCACACCAGGCTGAAGGTCAGGAAATCCAGGCGGGAAACCAGCACCCCCGCTTGACGAACGCAATTGATCCCTGAAGAGTAAAGGAGGACGACAGTGCGAACCAGCTGCCTGTATCTGATGATTATCGTGCTGATGACGGGGGAGTCGCTTGTGGCCGGGACGGCTGCCGACGCGCAGACGTCCTCCAGGCCGAAGTTGTATGTGGTCGGCACGGCGCACCTGGACACCCAGTGGCGGTGGACGATCCAGACCACCATCGAGGATTACATTCCGGATACATTTCGCAGGAACATCGCGCTGATGGAGCGGCATCCCGATTACGTTTTCAGCTTCGAAGGTTCCTTCCGGTATATGCTGATGGATGAATACTATCCCGACGAATTCGAACGGGTGCGGCCTTTTATCGATTCAGGCCAATGGCGCGTTACCGGCAGCTGGGTCGACGCGGTCGATGTAAACCTGCCCTCCTTTGAATCGCTGGTGCGTCAGACGCTGTACGGCAACGGCTACTTCCAGCGGGAGTTCGGCAAGGTAAGTCGCGACATCTTTCTGCCCGACTGTTTTGGCTTCGGATACGCCCTGCCCTCCATCGCGGCGCATGCCGGCCTCGGCGGTATCTCGACGCAGAAGCTGACCTGGGGCTCCTGCGTTGGTATTCCTTTTGACATTGGGATCTGGGCGGGAGTCGACGGTTCCAGGCTCGCCGCCGGTTTCAATCCCGGCTCCTATGTGGCGCAGATCAAGGGAGATCTCAGCCGCGATACCACCTGGCTGGCGATAGCCGAGCGGCAGGGCGAGGCCACCGGCCTCTACGCCGCCTACCGTTATTTCGGAACCGGCGATACCGGCGGATCTCCCACACCGGCGTCGGTGGAGTGGCTGCAAAAGTCTATAGACAGCGACGGACCACTGCAGGTGGAAAGCGTCGGTGCTGACGACCTGATAGGCCTGGTGGCGTCGACCGACAGGGAGCGCCTGCCGCTTTATGACGGTGAGCTGGTGATGACCAGCCACGGTGTGGGCTGCTACACATCCCAGGCGGCGATGAAGCGCTGGAACCGCCAGAACGAGCTGCTGGCGGATGCGGCCGAGCGCGCCTCGGTTATGGCGCACCGTCTCGGCAGTCTCAGCTATCCGCGCGAGATGTTGCGGGACAGCTGGGTGCGCTTCCTGTGGCATCAGTTCCATGACGATCTCACCGGAACCAGCATCCCGGCAGCCTATGAATATTCCTGGAATGATGAATTACTCTGCCAGAACCGTTTTGCCGCCATGCTGGAACACGCCGTGGAGTCGGTGGCGCCCGCGCTGGACACCAGTGTTGACGGCATCCCGGTGATCGTGTACAATCCGCTGTCGCTGGAGCGCGAAGATATCGTCGAGGCAAAGGTGCATTTCGACGCCGCGGCTCCCGCAGATGTTCGCGTATTCGATCCCGACGGGCGCCAGGTGCCGGTGGACGTGGTCGAGACCTCCGGTAACGATCTCCTGGTTCGCTTTCCGGCGCGGGCGCCCGCGGTCGGTTTCGCCGTTTATGACCTGCGACCGGCCGGGGAGAAGTGTGATCTTCAGACCGGTTTGCGCATCACTCCCCGCACGTTGGAAAACGAGCGCTACCTGGTGCGGGTCAATGATGCCGGTGAGGTGGCCTCGATCTTCGACAAGCGCGTGAAGCGGGAGCTGCTGTCGGAGCCGATCCGGTTCGAGTTCATCGCCAACACCCCGCGCAACTGGCCGGCCTGGGAGATCGACTATAATGACGTCATGGCGACTCCCCGCGATCTGTGGGCCGGTCCGGCCCGGATCAGGATGGTCGAAGAGGGGCTCACCCGGGTTGCATTGGAAATCGAACGCAAGACCGCGGCGTCGGTAGTGCGAACCACGATCCGCCTGGCGACGGGCGAAGCGTCCGGACGTGTGGAGTTCGACACCGCCATCGACTGGTACGAACGTGAGACACTCCTGAAAGCCTGCTTCCCGGTAACCTCGGCCAACGATTCGGTCTGGTACGATCTCGGCTTGGGAGCCATCCGGCGCGGTCTGAACCGGGAAAAGCTATACGAGGTGCCCGGGCATCAGTGGGCGGACATCACATCGGCCGAGGCGGACTACGGCGTGGCGATACTGAACGACTGCCGTTACGGCTGGGATCATCCCACGCCTGAGCAGCTGCGACTCACGCTGATCCACACACCGGGTGTTGCCGATGGTTGGGATTGGCTTAAAGATGAACGCTCCCAGGACCACGGGCATCACCGTCTGCTTTTTGCCGTTCAGGGGCACGAGGGTGACTGGCGCGAGAGCGATGTCGTCCAGCAGGCAGCCAGACTGAACCAGCCGCTGCTGGCGTTCCAGACGACCTCTAACGCCGGCGAACTTGGCAAGCGTTACTCCTTCCTGAAGGTTGCGGATCCCGGCGTGATGGTAAACGCGATCAAGCTCGCTGAAGCGAACGACGAGATCGTCGTTCGAGTGAGAGAGCTGCAGGGGCGGTCGCACGAGCAGGTTTTGCTGGAATTCGATCGACCGGTCAGAAGTGCGCGCGAAATCAACGGCATGGAAGAGACGATTGGCGAAGCCAGGATTGTGGATGGACAGCTTATCTGTTCGCTCACCCCCTTCCAGCCGAAAGCGTTTGCCGTCACCCTGACAGCGCCGACTGCAGCACTGGAGCGCTCTGTTGCCGTCTGCGTGGATCTGCCGTTCAACCTGGACGGCATCAGCCTCGACGCCGACCGGCACGACGGTGATTTCGACGGACAGAGCTATACGCTGGCGGGGGAACTGATCCCGGACACGCTGCTGTACCGGGATGTGCCGTTTGTCTTCGGAAAGACAGGCGCGGGAGCGCTCAATGTGGTTGAATGTGAGGAGCAGACCATTCGGTTGCCGGATACTGCTGCAGATCGCCTGTGCCTGCTGGCCGCAGCGGTCGGTGGCCCGGCAACGGCGCGTTTTCGACTTGACACGCGCACGCACGAGGTCCCCCTGCAGGACTATGCCGATCACATCGGACAGTGGGACAATCGCCTGTCCGGCGGAGAACTCCGCGAACAACCGACAGAGATAACACCGGCCTACATCAACCGTCTGCCTGTAGCCTGGTACGGATCGCATCGTCATACTCCCGCGGGAGAAAATGACGCTTACCGGTTCACCTACCTCTTTCTGGTGGAGCTGGAGCTTATCGGCAAAACGAGCGTACTCACACTCCCGGCTGATGACCGGATTCGCATCCTGGCGGCGACACTGGTCGACGATCCCTACGGCGAGGTAACACCAGCCCAACCGCTCTATGACGAAACTCACAACACTTTCGCCAGAATCGCGGCCGACAGCGCCGCCTTTGCCGGCCGGTCCAGGATTACGATGAGCAGCCCGGTTCCGAACACGACCATCTACTACACCCTGGACGGGACAGAGCCTGGCGCCGGTTCACTTCGCTATACTCAACCGATCAATGTCACCCGCACAACTACCATCAAAGCCAGGGGGGTGAAAGCCGGTTTCAACGACAGCCATGTGTCAGAGATGACGGTCACCAAACTGACTCTGCGTGATGCGGTAGAGATTGGCGAAGTGGCGGCTGGTTTGCATTGCCGCTATTACGAAGGGTCCTGGTCCCGCCTGCCTGATTTCGATACGCTCCGGGTCGATAACACCTTTACGGTTGAAGCCGTAGCTGTTCCGGAGCGCGCTCGCGATGAGGATTACGGCCTGACCATGCACGGCTTTGTGAAGGTGCCTGCGGATGGTGTCTATAGTTTCTCGATCAATTCCGACGATGGCAGCCGTCTGCTGATAGGAGATACGTTGCTGGTCGATAATGACGGGCTGCACGGCGATTTCGAACGCTCGGGATTGATCGGCCTCAAGATGGGTTTCCATCCGCTTACGGTTCACATGTTTCAATGCAAGGGGGGAGAAGCGCTCGGATTGTCCCTGGCCGGTCCGGCCCTGCCGAAGCAGTCGATACCGGCCGCCATGTTGTATCACCGCAAATAGAAACGATATCCTGAGCAAAGACATCATGGCGCAGGAAAAGCGGATTGGCGGTGACGGGGACATTTTCGTTCCGGTAAATAACGATCGATTGAACCGGAATAATGTGATATATTACGACAGACTGCGGACCGACTCTGGACTAAGGCCGCGCCCCTCACCCTTATTGTGCGAATAATCGGTTCCCCCGGTTACGAATAGAGGCTAATTACAAATTCAGATAAGCAAAACCGTCATCGACGGGAGGGTCTCATGTTCCTGGAAATCTCGATTCACAGGTTGGCGAAGTATTGCAGCTGCATCCCCGGCTCCCAGGTGAGAATGGTTGCCGCCTCGCTGGTGGAAGAGAACACGGAAGGGCAGCTCTGGACGGCGCCGCAGTCGCTGCAGGAATGCCTGTTACTGCTCTGGGACAAGGGGAACAATGTCTTCTACATCGCCGGTGAACCCAATACGCCGGAACTGGCGACGGAGATGTCCCGGCTGATCATGGGCGAGGTCAGAACCCTGGCGCTGGCAACAGGGCTGGAGAACTTCGCGGCCTGTCCGATTCTGCCCTGGGAAGAGGGGATGCTGCCGACACTGTTTCCGGGCGTGGAATTGACGCAGGTGGATAAGCTGTTCTTTGGATTTAAGGCGGAGCAGCCCAGTCCGGTGGCGGCGCCCGACATCCCCGGCCTCGAATTCGCCGTCATCGACAAGGCCTGGCTGGCGCGCACAGATCTGGTCAACCTGGAACGGGTCAACGCCGAGATCGACTGGATGTGGTCGGCCCACAGCAAGAACCGCATGCAGGAATTCGGCATCGCCGCGCTGGTGGGTCAGGAGGTGATCTGCTGGTGCACGGTCGAATACCAGAGCGAGGAAAAGTGCGGCATCGGTATCGAAACGATGGCGGAGTACCAGAACCGGGGCGTGGCCAGCGCGACCACGGCGCGGTTCGTCAAACGCTGCCTGGAGCGGGGCATCAAGCCGCACTGGGAATGCGGCCGGGATAACGGTGCTTCAGTACGGGTGGTCGAGAAAGTCGGCTTCCAACAGCTGGAGGAGCGCACCTTCTGGCGGGGGCGGTTTCGCTGAAGCGGTGTTGGTTTGACCCAACTGAAGATGTCCCCCTAGGCAAACCCGCGTTTTTCACCCCAAAAACGGCCGTCTAAGGTCCGAAAACAGTCGAAAATCGGGGTTTAGTAGCTGTGTATGCGCATGTTACCAAGGTCCGACCCCGGGGCAACACGGAACTATAAAAAAGGTCCCCACCCGTATGGGCAGGGACCTTTTGTTTCTGGTTGATTTGCAGTCTGTGCTACAAGTAGCTAGCGCTTCTAGAAGCCCTGGATCGAGTGGAGACCCTCCAGGATGACGCGCGCATCTTCCGTTGTGATGTTGGCGCCGGGCATCTCCATCATGTTCCGGAGCGTTACCCGCTGCTGCGCGGGGTTCATCCCACTGAACTTCATCAGGTTGCCTTCATCGTGGCACTGCACGCATTTCAGCATGACGAGCGAAGCGTGGATCTTATCCAGTTCGGCGGGCGTGATAACGGCATCGGGATGATCGCTCATGCGCTTGATCACCGCCAGCGCTTCCAGGGAGCCGGTATGCGGTTCCAGGAAACGGCGGTCGGTATGGCACGCCACACAGTTATCATCCAGAATGCCGAAGGGATCAACCGCGGTTCTGAACTGCGACTCTTCCTGCGCTGTGGCCAGGGAGGCTTCGATGGCGGTCAGCCGGGCGTTGTTGCCTATCACCACATTGGCCACCAACACTACCACCACAGCCGTCAGCAGGGAGATCAGGAGGATGAAAATCCGCAGTGAGTCTTGATGTTTGTTGTTCATGCTACCTCCCTGTGCTCTTGTGCTATGGGTAGATTCAACATCGCCCAACGGAACACCAGGAGTCCGATCGCGAAGACACCGAGAGTGATGAAGATCTCCATCCAGTGGGGATAATAGGTCTCCCAGCCCGGTTTGTCGATGCCGACTACCGCCACGTTAAGCCGGTTCCAGATGAGTCCCGCCACCACCAGGAGGGAACCCCAGAAGAGTCCCGCCCGTGATTGCAGGACGGATGGACTCAGGAACAGAGCCATCGGCAGCAGTACGCCGACCGCGATCTCGAGCCACCAGGAGAATGCCTGCGTGGTCGGTTCAAAGGCGGCCAGCGCCGTCCCGCGACTGATCAGCTCCACCACCTTGACCACCAGGTAGATGCCCAGCACATAGGGCATGAAGCGGCCGATGCTGGAGAGCAGGTTGAAGTGGGAGGGCAGGCGGAATGCCTTTTCGCTGAGAATGCCTTCGAAAATCACCATCGCCGGGGCCACCATTACCGCGGACAGGAAGAAGAAGAGCGGCAGCCAGGGGCTGTACCAGAGCGGGTGCAGGCAGTGCGGCGCGAGGGTGAACAGGGTGCCCAGTGAGGATTGATGCATGGTGGAGTACATTACCCCCGCCATGATCAGCAGGATAGGCATCTGTTTATCTCGTGGCATGAGGCCGGTGCGCATCGCCACCTCCCAGACCAGCAGGACGACCGCGATAGTCACGGTCCAGCCGACCGAGTCGGTCATGGCGAAAGTGAACAGCCCCATGATGATGATGATGACCCAGGGGACCAGCGCATCCCAGAGCTTCTTGAAGCCGGCCCAGGTGTACTTCTCAAACATGATCGGCAGGAACTCCAGCAGGAGCACGAAGGTGTAGAGCATGACGCACCAGGCCACCTCGAACATCGGCGAATCGTGGTTCCAGTTGAAGATCGCCCGCCACAGGTTCCAGGGCCGTCCCAGGTCTATCAGCAGTGCGAAGATGAACAGCAGATAGCCCAGGAATGCGGTGGTAATCGAGGCGCGCGCCAGCGCGTGGAACTTCTTGCCTCCGAACAAATGACAGATTCCGGCGAGGAAGAACCCGCCGGCGGCCAGCGCAATGCCGGCCAGCACATCCACTCCGATCCAGAGACCCCAGGGGTAACCGTCGTTCAGGTTGGTGACCGCACCGAGGCCGGCACCGAAACGGTAGACGATCAGAACCAGGCCGAACAGAGCCAGCAGCCAGAGAATGACTACGCCCGGTCCGCTTTTAACTTGTTGATTGTTCATAATTCGCCTCCTTCACGACTTTCAGTCGGGCGCTCGACCGCCGCGACCTTATCCCGCCGATTGACAATCCAGGATACGGCTCCCAGACCAATACCCAGGCCGGTGAGCACATATGGGATGACATTCATGGCGGGGCCGCTGAAGCTGGCATAGGACTGTTTGGTCACATCCTCCGGGAAGCCGAGGTCGGAAAAGGCTACATCGGAGAGATGCATCACGCAGGTGCCGCCCGCTTCATCCTTGCCGTAGATCTCGTTGCGATAGTGACGGGGAGCCTTGCGGATCCGCGTTTCCGCTTCCTCGATCAGGGCTTCCCGCTCGCCGAAGATGATGGCGTCGGTAGGACAGACGGCGGCGCAGGCCGGTTTCAGACCCGCGTCCACCCGCTCGGCGCAGAGGGTGCACTTCTTGATTTCCGGCAGTGCTTTCTTCCACTCGAAACGGGGGATGTCGAAGGGACAGGCGATTTGACAATAACGACAACCCAGACAGATGTCGGGGTCGTAGACCACCGGTCCGTCCGCCGTCTTTTCCAGAGCGCGGACCGGACAGGCGGTGACGCAGGCGGGTTCGATGCAGTGGAAACACTGCTGCTTACCGAACACCCATTCAAAGCGGTCACGCACCTTGACTTCGTTATAAGTGATCAGGGTCCAGGTTTGCGGTGAAAGTCTAGCAGGATTCTGGTAACCCTTACCGGCAAAGAAAGTAGTGTTCTCCGCCGGGAGGTTGTTCCACTGCTTGCAGGCCACCTGGCAACCCCGGCACCCGACGCAAAGGGTACTGTCAATGAGCAGGGCTTTCATGCGGCACCTCCTTTCACCTTCTCGATATCACAGAGGAAGGCTTTAAACTCCGGAATCATGGTGTTGGCGTCCCCCACATGCGGTGTCAGCACATTGGCGCTGTCGCCCTTGGCGATACCCTCCCAACCGAAATGCCAGACTACACCGATCTGGTGCACGGTGCGTCCGCTGATCTGGAAGGGACGGAAGCGGCGGGTAACCAGCGCATAAGCTTTGATGGAGCCGCGGGCGGTGGAAACCTTGACGCGGTCGCCGTTCTCCAGGCCCCGCTCGTGAGCCAGCTCCTTGCTGACCTCTACGAAGACATCCGGCATCAGCTCCGCCAGCCAGGGCAGGTTACGCGTCATGGCGCCCGCCTGCCAGTGCTCACTGACGCGGTAAGTAGTACCCACCAGTGGGTAGCGATCGTGCGTTCCGACCGGGTTGCCTTCCGGCACATCCCGGTGCCACAGCTTGATGGCGGGATTGACCTGCTGACTGGAGATGGGATGGCGCAGGGGGCTTTCGATCGGCTCGTAGTGCTCCGGCAGCGGTCCGTCGGCCAGGTTGGACGCCCACAGCCAGGCGTGGCCGTCCGGCTTCATGATGAAGGCATGCTTGGTGCCAGGTGCCCAGCCGCCGTCCGGTACGTCGCCTTCCCAGCCGCCCTTGCCGTTCTTCAGAGCGGGATTCCAGCGGATGACCCAGCGCTTGCGGTCCCAGGGCCTTCCCTGCAGATCCACGGAAGCGCGGTTGTAGATGATGCGGCGGTTCACCGGCCAGCACCAGGACCAATTGGGATAGAGCCCGATGTTGTTGATGGCGTCGGTGTCGTCGCGGCGGGCCATCTTGTTATCCTTCTTGTCCGGTCCGGTGTAGCTGTTGCAGTAGAGCCAGTTTCCGGAACAGGTGGAGCCGTCGTCCAGGAGATACGCGAAGGAAGGAACCTGGTCGCCCTTCTTGAAGCTCTTACCCTTGACGGTGGTGTTCTTCATGAAGTAACCGTTCACCTCCTTGGCCACCAGGTGGACATCCGGCTCGTGATGCAGGTCGATACCGGGGCCGTTGCCGTAATCCCACATCAGCTGGGTGATGGCTTCCGGCAGGGCGCCACCCTGTTCGTACTCTTTCTTGACGCTCTTGCAGAGCGCATCGATGATCCAGAGATCGGAACGGGATTCACCCTGTGGTTCGACCGCCATGTAGCGCCATTGCGCCCAGCGACCACTGTTGGTGATGCTGCCTTCCTTTTCCACCGAGGAGCAGGCCGGCAGCAGGAAGACCTCGGTCTGGATGGACTTCGGATCTACGCCAGGGCGCTTCCAGAAGGTGGAAGTCTCGGTCTGCCACAGGTCGACCGCTACCATCCAGTCCAGGTTGGCCAGGGCGTCACGCTCTTTCGTAGCGTTGGGTCCGCCCACTGCGGGGTTCTGTCCGAAGAGGAAGAGACCCTTGATACCGCCCGCGTGCATCTTCTCAAACAGGGAGATGTGCGAGCAGTTGGCGCTGCGTTTCGGGACGTAATTGTAAGCGAAGTCGTTCCGCTTGGTGGCGTGGTCACCGTACCAGGCTTTCAGCAGGGAGACGATGTACTTGGAGTAGTTGCCCCACCAGTTGGCCGATTTCGGATCGTTGGTCTTGGGTGTGTAGGCCTTGAGATAGGCGTCCAGGCTCTGATCCTTCTTGGCCGGCGATTTCAGGTAGCCGGGCAGGATGTGGAACAGCAGGCACATGTCGGTGGAACCCTGCACGTTGGATTCTCCGCGCAGCGCGTTCACGCCGCCGCCCGCCAGGCCGACATTGCCCAGCAGCAGCTGCAGCATGGCGTAGGTGCGGATGTTCTGCGTGCCGTGGGTGTGCTGGGTGGTGCCCATGGCGTAGAGCCAGGTACCGACGCGTCCCGGCGCCCAGGTGGATGTGTAATTACGACAGATCCGTTCGTAAACCGATTTCGGTGCACCGGTGATGGAGCAGACCGTATCGACGTCGTAACGGCTGAAGTGCTTCTTCATCAGCTGGTAGACACAACGGGGATGCCTCAGGCTCTTGTCCTGCCGCGGATTGCCGTTGCCGTCCAGCTCGTAGGCCCACTTGGACTTGTCGTACTTGCGGTTCTTGGGATCGTAACCGGCGAAGAGACCGTCCGAGAAGCCGAACTTGGTGTTGATGACGAAGCTGGCGTTGGTGTAGTTAATTACATAATCACGCTGAATGAAGTCGTTCTGGAGGGCGTAGTTGATGATGCCGCCCACGAAGGCGATGTCGGTGCCGCTGCGGAACTGGCAGTAGACATCGGCGAACGAAGAAGTGCGTGTATAACGAGGATCCGCGCTGAGGATCAGGGCACCCTTTTCCTTGGCTTTCATCAGCCACTTGGTGGCGATGGGGTGGTTCTCAGCGACGTTGGATCCGCACACCATGACCACGTCGGCATTGATCATGTCGATCCAGTGGTTGGTCATGGCGCCGCGACCGAAGGTAGCCGCCAAACTGGCGACTGTCGAGCTGTGTCATATACGCGCTTGGTGTTCGAGGTAGGTTATCCCCATGGCGCGGGTCAGCTTGGACAGGAGGTAGCATTCCTCGTTGTCCAGCGCGGCGCCGCCCAGACAGGCCAGTCCGTCGGCCCGGTTGACAACCTTACCATCTTTCTCCTTGGTGATGAAGGTTTCGTCGCGGGTTTTCTTGACGCGCTTGCCGATTTCGGCCAGCGCCCACTCCCACGATTTCTCCTCCCAGTCAGCGCTGCCGGGAGCCCGGTATCTCACCTTCTGCAGGCGCCGCTCGTTGACGGCCACCTGGTAGAGGGACATACCCTTGGAGCAGAGGGATCCCTGGTTGATCGGATGATCGGGGTCCCCCTCGATGTTGATAATCTTCTTATCCTTCACCGAGACGATCAACCCGCACCCTACTGCGCAGTAGGGACAGATCGTAGTCGTCTCCTTAGCCTCCGCCGTTTTGAGGCGGTGACTAATCTTTGCCTGAACCTGGGTGGTGGGTGTCCCCAGGACAGCCAAGGCTGTTCCCAGGGCACTGGCACCGGTCCCGGTCAGGAAGCTTCGTCGTGATATTTTCATAAAGACCTCCGCTAGTAGATGCCAGAAATTCTATATGGTGATGTCGATTGGTTCATGCCTGTCCGCTCGCGGTTGTGACGGGAGTCCGCATGGTCAGCAGCGGTTCCTGGATGAAATTCTCCTCCCGGCCCAGCAGGTCCAGCACCGCTGTACCCATGTAGACCGTGTCGAACGGAAAATCCGCGGCCGGTTCCGCGTTGCGCACCTGCTTGAGGTAACGCCGGCAGACGCTGCAGGCCTGGATCTGATGATCGGGATTGCCCTCCGGGAAGAAGATGCGCAGCTGCTCCTGCTCCTCGTTGCCGCAGTAGACACACTGGATACGTTTGTAGTTCCAGCGGGTGTCGCAGTGGAGACACCAGAGCGTGCGCTTACCCTCTTCCGATTCCAGATGCGCCAGGCTGGGCCAGTGCCCGCAGACGGGACAGTAACCGCGGTTCCAGCTGGAGAGATCCTGTTGGCCGGTCAGCTCCGCGGCCAGTTTGGCGCGATAGGGCCGGGCCAGGTAGAGCGCGTAGTAGGTGAGGATGTTGGCGGAGAAACCCTGCCGGTCGCACAGCTGGTGGAGCTGACTGCCCTGGTTCTGCAGAACCTGATCCAGGCAGACAGCCAGGTTGTCATCCTCCCGAAGATAGTCGGTGATGGCCGCTACCTCCGTCTGTTCCTCCGGCAGATGCTCCGACAGCAGGGTATGCAGGTCCGCGAGTATCGTCTGCGAGGACTCAGCGGCGACGGGCGGAATGCCGGTCAGCAGGATGTGACCCTCGGTGAGGGCGGTGCCGGCGTCGGCAGGCGACTTGTGTACGGGGGGATCGGTGAACAGTTCCGCTTCCTGCCAGGTGGCGAACTGTTGGGCCAGGGCACTTCCGAATCCTTCCAGCTCGGTGATATCAGCTCGCACACTGGCAGCTGACGTGTCGGTCCTCTCTACCAATTGTATCTCCAATAAACATTCTGTGAGCAACCCACCGCCGGCAGCTAGAAGCAAGCATCCGACGGATTACGGCTTATTAAAAATCGTCCGATGATCGTCTTTGGAAAAGGCTATGGTAGGGGACGTGGCACACGCGTCCGGTGTGTAAGCGTAGAGTACTGTGGATGTAAATCTTCCGTACTTGCTGTTATGATTCACGTTCTGGCCAATAGCCTGCATTGTGTGTGTGACCATCATGATAGTTCCCAGCGCTGTTCCCCGCAACAAAATTCAAAAAAAGACAGGTTCATAAAATGAAGGGTTCAGTGTGTTTGCCGGCTCTATCCAATAACACCCCGAAGGGGTGTCACCTGGTAGCCTGGTCAGCGCAGCTGGCCAGGTCTCGTGGGGTTTAGCGCCGGATTCAACTCCGACGATTGGAGAAAACCGATCTAATCACAATATTCAATTACACCACAACGTTTACCTGAGGCGGATCCATGTTGAAACAACTTCTGATCGTCAACGGCGCCCCCGGCATCGGCAAGACGGCGGTTTGCCGCGAGCTGCTGCCGCGACTGGACCGCTGCGTCTGGCTGGACGGCGACTGGTGCTGGACCGCCCACCCCTGGATCGTGACCGAGGAAACCAGGGCAATGGCGGAGCGTAACATGATCCACCTGCTGGACGGTTTTCTCGCCTGCTCCGAATACCGGCTGGTGCTTTTCTCCTGGATCTTCCGCAGCGATGCGCTGCTGGTGCGGCTCCTGGGCGGTCTGCGGGAAACCGGCTATCGCTTGCGGAAATTCACCCTGACCTGCGGGGAAGAGGCCTACCGGGAGCGGCTGCTGACAGCCGGCCGGTCGGAAAGTGAGATTGAAACTCACCTCGCCACGCAACGGGCTTGCGCGACGTTCGAAGCGGAACCGGTGGATACGACCGGCAGAACATTGGAAGAGGTGGCTAAAGCTTTGAGGTTCCAGATCGTCGGTTGACAGCTGAGCACGAGTATCTGCAGTACGAAGTATTGAGTGAGACGCCGGAGCGGCCCGGCAGCATGTGACATGGATCACAGTAAATACACTCAGACTTGTTATCTTCTCTCTAGCAAAGGGAAGCTTCGCCTGGAATCAACACAGGAGAGACTTAAACCAGTTTGAGCTCTCTCATTCCTGCATAAATCGATCATCTTCAACATAAATATGGCAGGAAATCCCTTCTCGCGGATTCCAAATGAATTGATAATGGCCTGTTCCAGACCGCCAGTATAGGAGTGTAATCATGAGTGTTCGTTCAAGTCAGATGCAGTTGGCAATGACGCTGGCTGCCCTGTTGTTCTGCTCAAGCTGTTTCACCGGTTGTGCCGAAGACGATAGTGAAGTAAACGATCTCGACAGCGTTTTCTTTCATGGCAGCGTTGCGGAGATGGTGATTGCAGTCTTGAATGATGATAACAGCGAGATAAGCCGCGTCACAGTCAGTGAAAACCCGGGATCTTTTGATATCGCCTTGCCGATCGGCGACAATTATCGACTCTACTTCATCGCCAATGACGGTATGACCAATATCGCCATCTGTCCACTCTACGATGGGGCGACAAATGTTTTCGTCATGGAAGAGGGCATGATAATTGATCTCGGTCTGGTGGATACGTCGACCGGAATCGCGCTGGCCGCCAATAGTCCCCTCGATCAGGGGGCCGGAGATGGAGGCGAAAATACTGTTGTCCCGCTGGCATTTCAGCTGGCTGGTGGGTGGGAAGGGAACTCCATCGCTTCGATAGAGGAGGGTATTCCCTGGTGGATGCGTGGCTTTATCTCCTTTTATACGGATGGTGATTGTTTCGGCATCCTCGATGAGTACGACAGTGATCCGGATACGATCCGGTGTTCTGATATTAATGATTTTGCCCTGGAGGAGATCGCGGTAGATCTGGATCAAACCGTGACGACCCACTGTTCAACCTGGGGCGAGGGTTGGCCCGGATCCACGGAGCTGTCAGTCTCTCTCAGAATGGCGGAATCCTACCAGCAGGCGGATATGGAGGGAAATTGGACTTGCCACAGCCTGGCGGTGGGTGAGGGGGCGCCTTGGTGGGAGAGATTCAGCGGCACCATCGACGCGGAAGGTATTCTGGACGGCGAAGCGGTTGAGAGCAACGGCAATGTCAATCAGATTTCCGGCGCTTTTACCATGTCCGAAACCGGGATTATAACCAGCCCGGACAGCCCGAGTTACCGGGCAGTCCTTGACTCGGGTCATACTGTATTCGTCGGTACAGGTAGCTGGAACAGCGGGCCACAGCCGACTACGGAAATGAAAATCGGATTAAAGATGGGGAGTCTTTACTCTCTGGCGGATCTGACCGGCACCTGGAAGGGTAATGCTCTGGCATCAGGCGCGGTCTGGTGGGAACGCAGCCTCCTGATTGTCAACCCGGACGGTAGCTTTTCGGCGGAGATTGAGGACAACGACGGCGACACCGATGTTGTCAGCGGCACACTGCAGATCTCTGTAGAGGGGATCATCACTATCGATGGCATCCCCGATTTTGAAGGGAGTCTGGATGCGGCCAAAACAGTGATGGTCTGGACCGACACCTGGACAACCGGCGATCCAGGCGTAGCTGAGCTGAAGGTGTTCGTGAAAGTGGCAGCCAATTAAGACCCGGTTTTCAGTAGAGGATGCCCATGCAGAGGCTATTCCTGCAGATCGTAATCTGTTTGTCAGCTGTTGGCGTGCTGGAACCGGCCTTGGCGCAATCCAGTTCCGCCTGGGAGATTGGAGTTTACGGCGGTCCGATCGCGGGAAAAGGTGGTTCCCACACCAGCGAGGATGAGGTTGAAATCACCACTTCAATCGGCGACGGCTCCGGTGGTGGCTTAAATATCGGGTACAGTTTCGCGCCTGCGCTCACCTTGGTCATGGACGCGGGATTATCTACCAATGACCATCTGGTTGATATGTTGGTTCTCTATTATGATGAGGGAAACAGCATTGAGGAAACAACTGAACTGTTCTTCCTGAACTGCAATGTTCTGGTAAGCCTCTGGCAGGATTCTCTCGCCCCCTTTATAACGGCAGGTGCCGGTTGGATCGCCTTCGTTGATGTCGCTTCACCAGCGCTGAACTTCGGTTGCGGGTTAACGTGGAGGATTTCAGAAAAGGTATCGCTGAGATTGCAGGCGCGCCAATATAGAACGGAACTGGACGGTTCGATCGCTCGGGTCTATACGGAGTATCAGTTCGGCGAAATCTACATCTGGGAGGAACAGATTCCCTTCAAGGACGATCTCCGCTTTCAGGAGCTGCGCGCTGAGCTGGTTATGCGGTTCCCCTGATGCCGGCGGGAGCGGCGCGTGAACTGACATCCCGCAGGAATCGGTCCATATCCGGTGAGGGTGGCTAAGATGATCGCTGTCATTGAAGAACAGGTAAACAACACAGCAGGTGATAAGATGTTGAGAATTTATGCAGAGTAAGTCCACTTGCGGATCGGTCGTCATTCTCCTTTTCCTCTTCGCGCTTTACGGAACTGCTGAAGGAGTTGAGTATAAGTATGACGGCTCCGGTAAATGGCGACCAGGGTTTGGACTGGGTTATGCGTTCTTCGCGATGGTGGATACGGATTTGAACAAGGATTGGCCTAAAGAAGCAATTTACAGCTTCGTTTCCCCTGCCGGTATGGCTTTTCACCTCGAACTGACCCACTCCCTCATGTCGAATCAACGTTTGTCGGCAGGCTATGGACTGGGGTATGCGCTGCTCAACACCCGTGAAACGGATACGAGCAACAGCTTAAGCATCTGGACGCCTGAAGGGCAGCGGAGCAGGTCCTCGGTTTCCGGCAGTATCATTACGCCGGCACTGCTGTTCAGGGCTAGGAAAAGGGTGCATGAACTGGAGATAAACCTGGGTGTCACCCTCGCTTTTCTGGAATCGGAGATAGCAAATCAACTAGACCAACCGCCAACGGTAACGCGGAACCGGAGTACTTCATTCGGGCTGACTATGGGGGGAGGTTACAACCTGAATCTAGGCTCGCACTTCATCTGGCGAGTAATCCTCCTGGAGAGCAGGCTCTATTTTAACAATAATCTGGGATTGCCGGATTTCGGCTCGATCTTCCTCATCCAGCGAATTGGCTCCGAACTCGTCATAGCTTTGTGATTCACAACTGGAAGAATAAGCCTCGAAAGATCTCATCAACCTCAGGATAGCCGATTGCATCTCACTCCGCTTCTCCCTATTTTCCTTTAAGACTAAGTCGAGTGTGCGATGAAGATCTATCACAGCATCATTCCATTAATGCTCCTTCTACTGAACGCCGCTTGTACCGGCGCGCAACGTGACGCCGGCACCTGGTGGCAGAATGCGGCCGCGGACATGGTGGCTAAGCAGATCGAGGCGCGGGGTGTCGCCGATACTCTGGTGTTGAAGACGATGCGGGAGACGCCGCGGCATCTCTTCGTGCCTCGCCACCTGCAGCGCAGCGCCTACAGCGACCGGCCGCTGCCCATCGGCGAGGGGCAGACCATCTCGCAACCCTATATCGTCGCGCTGATGACGGAGCTGCTGCAGCTGACCGGTGCGGAGCGGGTGCTCGAAATCGGGACCGGCTCCGGCTACCAGGCGGCGATACTGGCGCCGCTGGCGCGGGAGGTCTACACGATCGAGATCGTGGAGGTGCTGGCCGACAGTGCGACCGCCCGGCTGGCCCGCCTGGGTTACGACAATGTGACCGTGAAATGGGGGGACGGCTATCGCGGCTGGCCCCGCTACGCGCCGTTTGACCGGATCATCGTGACCGCCGCACCGGATGAGGTGCCGCCTGCCCTGGTCGAGCAACTGGCACCCGGCGGCATCCTGGTGCTGCCGGTGGGAGTTTATCATCAGCAGCTGCGGACCCTCACCAAGAACGCCGCCGGCGTGGTGACGGAGCGACCGGTCATCCCGGTCCGCTTCGTGCCGATGGTGCATCCGACCGAGGTGATTCCGGAAGAGAGGGAATGATGACCAGATTGAAACGCATGTAGTTCTGGGGGAGCAGTCCGGATGATGACAACCTGGTTCAGGAAGTGCTGGAGGGCGCGAAGACGGCAACCGTCTGTAAGGCGGATGAGTACGACCTGCCGGAAGGGGACTACGATGACGGCGGCTGGCAGGTGGGCGAGCTGGTTGAGGTTTATGACCTGCGCGGCAATCTGCGCTGTCTGGTCCGGATAACGGATGTCTACCTGGTCCGGTTCGGCGATATTCCGGAACGGTTATGGAAGGCTGAGGTCTGCAAAAGCGCCGCGTACTTCCGCGAGGTCCATCGTGTCTGCTGGCCGGAGTACAACCTGACGGATAATTTTGAGATGATGGCCACCCATTTTGAGCTGGTGGAGGTCTGTTAGGCGGTCTCCAGAAGAGCGAGCGGTGCGCCTTCGTTTAGCACGTCATTCCCGCTCACTCCTCCACGATCAACTGGATTGTCTGGTCGCCCTCAGTTGAGCGGGCGCGCCAACTCCCTTTATCCACGGTGATTTCCACCCCGTCGGCGCTGAACCGCTTCTCCAGCATTTGCGTGCCCTCCTGCTTGAAGGTGACCGCGATGGTTTCGCCGTTCTGCACCCAGAGGTGGGTCACCTTGCCGAAGCTGTGCTTCTCCTTACTGGTCGGTTCCCCAAGCTGAGTCGCCACCTGGTCGTAGTTCATCTCCAGGGTGATCACGTTGAAAAGTGCGGCGGTGGCGTCGGTGGCGGTGCAGGAGGTGCCGCTGCAGCCGGCCAGCTCCGCCAGCATCGCCCGGAGATCACTGCCCATCTCGACGGAGGCGGTTACCGTCGGGATATCCGGAAGGACCGGCAGTGAAGTATCGTCCTTACCGCTTAACGCTTCGTAGATGTGTTCCTCGACCGGCTGGCCGAGACCGCCCGCGGAGTGGGTCGTCATGACCAGCTTGTCGCCCTTGAAAACCGCGACTACCGTCTCCCGCGGCCAGAGCAGGAACTTGCGCTGCCAGACCAGCGCCCGGTCGGCCAGCTCTTCCAGCTCCAGGATCTGATCCGGCTGACCGAAGATGCCGATCAGTTCCGCCTCGCTCATGTCGGTGGTGATCCGCTCGAGGTCGGCGCCCATCTTGCCACCTGGAGGCGGACTCACCGCCTCCAGCACGGCGGGGGGCGCGGGAGCGGCAGTTCCGACACCAACCGCGGCGGGTGCTGCGACGTGGCTCGCTGAGGCGGAGGCTTCCACCTCAACACCAGCCGCCACTTGCTTCACGATCACCTCTATCTGGCGGCACAGCGTTGAATCGGAACCGGCTTCCACCGTCAGAGCCAGGGCGGGATCTATCGCCAGCAGCTGCAGGTCGAGACCTTCCGCCAGCAACAGGGAGTCATCGGTCACGGTCACAAACAGACAGGTCGAATCGCCTGCTTCGCCCGTGCCGGTGGTCAACACCTTCTTGATCAGCAGATTTTCATTCTCATCCATCAGCAGTGAATCGATATCATGCAGCGCCAGCAGGGACAGCTCGAGGGGATCGCAGTCATCGGTAATCCACACCTCGCGCAGCAGCCCTTCCTTACCCTCGGCTCCCGGCAGGGAATTGCATTCAGTCGCCAGCAACGTTGACCACTCAAGTGTGTCACAATCGTCAGTAATCCACATTTCTTTGATGATTCCTTCACCGGAATCGATCATCACCAGAGAGTCCACACCGGAAAGGATCAGCGTCTGCAGGCCGGTGTCGTAGACCGCACTGGTCCCACGCGCTTTCTTGATCGCCCATTCGCCG
Organism: uncultured Bacteroidia bacterium; assembly: GCA_964517435.1. GTDB lineage: Bacteria > CAIWAD01 > CAIWAD01 > BS150m-G50 > BS150m-G50 > BS150m-G50. The sequence goes on from CAZFEC010000010.1 coordinate 23,631, forward strand.
GAGTCGGCCGTCAGGAGGGAGTCGATGTCGGTGCAGATCATAGCGTGCGGCGCGTCCGCTTCAAAAGCGGTAGAGATCTGTATCCGTTTCACTACCTGGGTTTTAGCGTCGAAACCGGGGAGTGAATCCTCGCTGACGCAGATGAACGAAGCCAGACCGGTGGTGTCGACCGCACCGGAGATCGCCAGCTTTCTGAGCATCCGCTCGTCACCGGCGTCCGTCAGCAGCGAATCGACACAGGTCAGGATCAGCGTGCGCATGTCCCCCTGCTCGGCACCGCTGATCACCAGCGAGTTCAACAACTGGTCGGTCAACTCCTTCCGCAGCAGCGAATCACAACCGGCGAGCCGGGAGGCGTCGATCAGCAGGTTGTCGTTCTCCAGCAGCGTGACGGTGACGGCGTGTGTTTCCGGCCCTGCCGTCTCCTCCTCGGTGACCATGACCTTTACTCTGACCGGCTCCGCTCTGTCTTCCCCCGCGATGGCGACGGTGCGCTCCTGCCACTCCGGCAGCAGGCGGCTGCCGATCGGTGTGGTCGCGGCGACCAGGAAGCTGAACGACAAAAGCGCCAGGGTCAGCGTCAGGCGCAGGCGGCCCCAGCCGCGCTGGTCGTGCCGCCGGGTGAGAATCGCTTCGATCCTGCGTTTAAACAACTTGCGGGTTAAAAGGAAACCAGCCGAGAGTTCCATTTTTAATCTCCTGCGGGGCAGGGTTTCCGCGATCGCGGTCAGCAGGTTGGCGTAGCGGACCGGATCGGTGGTCGTGTTGACCACGATGTTGTCACATGCCTCCTCCGCCAATCGAGCCAGACGCTGGGTGGCGAGCCAGAGTAACGGGTTGAAGAACAGCAACGCACGCAGGACGGCGACGGTTGTAAGCAGCAGCGGATCGCGGCGCTTTAGATGCGCCAGCTCGTGCAGGGCAATGCTCTCCAGCTCGCCCGGTGCGAGACTGCGGGTCAGATCGACCGGCAGCAGCACCACCGGCCGGCGAATGCCGAAGGTCAGCGGCGTCAACACCTGGCCGCTGGTAAGCAGCTCGAAGTCGTGCCGGTACTCCAGTCTCCGGGCGGCGGCGGCGAACGTCGCCCGCAGGCGGGGATCGGTAACGGAACGTGCTGTCCGGCGCCAGTCCCGCAGGCGCAACCGGCCCAGTAGCAGGTTGCCGAGAAAGACACAGCTGCCCAGCAACAGCAAGGTGCCACCCAGCGCCCAGGGATGCTGCCAGAGGTCAATGGCGGGACGGGCGGGAGGTGCCGGCGGCGGCGCGACCAGGGGAGTGACTGCGTTCGTACGTTGTGGTGTGACGATTCGATAGGAATTCGCGCTGACGGTTTGCACGGTCCGGGATTGGTAGTCCGGCAGCAGGCGGATCTCCATCTGCGGTGCGCCCAGGCGGTCGCTCACCAGGCTGCTGAGCGGTAGCAGCGGCAGCAGGCCGATCACCGCGATCAGCAGCCAGCCGCGAGCGTCGGCTCCAGAACGTTTAAACCACCAGGTAAGCAGCAACGCGCTGCCCAGCACCAGGGCGGACTGCCAGGTCAGCGACAGCGCCTGTTTGATCAGCAGGTAGCCGGCCCCGTCGGCCCAGTCGAGGAAGGTTGCGATGCTCATTGTTGATCCCGCTTTTCATAGGCGGCGATCAGCCGCTTGATTTCCGTCAGCTCCTCTTCCGGCAGTTCCCGCTCGTCGAGCAGGGTGGCGACCAGCCCGGTCACCGAGCCGTCGAAGGCGCGCTTCAGCAGATCCTGCACGATGCGGCGGTTGGCTTGTGCCCGCACCACCCGCGCCCGGTAGCGGAAACCGCGTCCCTGGCGGACCCGCTCCAGGTGGCCCTTTTCCAGCAGGATGGAGAGAATCTTGCGTATGCTGCCGTCGGCCAGGTCGCGGCCCTGCAACCGCAGCGCGTTCTGCATCTCTTCGGTGGACATATCCTCGTGTTCCCAGAGGATACGCATGAACTCCAGTTCGACTTCGGTGAAGGTGGGGGATTTGCGACCCGGCATGACGCCTCCTAGCATGTTTGTCTCAATATGCGAGAATCAATTCTCGTGAGAGTTTATCAAACAGGAGGAGGGTTGTCAAGGAAAAAGAGAAAAGATTCTCGGAAAAGTGGGAGGGAGAATAGCTGGAGGATTTGGGTTACAAGATAAAATGGCTGAAACGCCTGAGGTTCAAATGGATGCTCAAAGCCTGGCTTGACGGAGTATACATATATGTTGGGTCAATTTCCCTTAACGTCATTCCCGCGAAAGCGGGAATCCAGGGCCGTTTAAGAAAAGAGGCGCTATTGTAACCGCATTAACGAGCATTGGTATAAATCCCCGCCCCTGAAGCGAAACCTGTCGGTTTCGAATGCGGTTTCGTACGCTGCTTCGTATCCGGTTTCGTGACGCGCGGGAATGACGTACCTTTGCCTCAGCTCCTCTCCCCTCCCTTATCCAAAATCGCCAGGGCGACCTTCTCCGCCGTGATCGGCATCGACTTGATCCTGATCCCGGTGGCGCGCGCCACCGCGTTGGCCACCAGCGAGGCGGCCGGAATCATGGTGTGTTCGCCGACCCCCCGCGCTCCGAACGGTCCGTCCGGCTGGGGTACTTCGACGATGATCGGCACCGTCTGGTCGGGGATGTCCATGGCGGTGGGGATCTTGTAGTCGGTGAAGTTGGGATTGAGCAGCCGGCCCCGCTCGTCGAAGCGCATCTCTTCGTAGAGTGCGGTGGCGAAACCCTGCAGCAGGCCGCCGGTCACCTGACCCTCCACCAGGTCGGGATTGATCGCCCGCCCCGCGTCCACGGCCAGCGTGGCCTTCAGAATCTTCATCTTACCGGTCGCGGTGTCGATCTCCAGCACCACGCCCCCGGCGCCGACGGTGTAGTGGACATTGGGATGCCCGCCCTGACTGGTCTCCGGGTCGCTGAGCGCGCTGGTGAATTCCGGCATGAACATGCCGCTGCCGACGATCGGACCGCCCCGGAAGGTGCCGTCCTCCAGCTGGATGCCCTGTATCACCACATCCTTCAGGGGTATCGCAAACTCCGCGTCCCGACGGCAGCGAACCGCCTCCTCCTCCAGATAGAGCTCCTCCACCGGGAACCCATGCACCCGCTGCACCAGCTCGAAGATCCTGTCGCGGGCTTCCTCAGCGGCCCGTATCACGGCATTACCACAACCCCAGGTGACATGGGAAGCCACCGTCTGCCATTCGTAGGGATTGCGGTCGGTGTCGGGCGTCTCCACGCGGATCTTCTCCGGCGGCACGGTGAGGATCTCGGCGGCGAGTTGCGCCATCACGGTCAGGTAGCCCTGGCCGATTTCCATACCTGATACGAGGAGGTTGAGGCTGCCGTCCTCATTGAACTTCAGAAATGCGGTAGAGGAGGCGTTGGGGGGCATCGCCGGCGCTTTCCAGAACAGGGTGACCGCTTTGCCCACCACCTTGCCCGGGGCGGAGGGCTGTTCCTCCTGCTCCCATTCAATTTCAGCGGCCACCCGGTCGATCGCCTCCCGGAGGCCGTTGGCGTTCATCCTGGCGCCATAGGCCAGGGTGTCGTTTTCGCTGATGGCGTTCAGCCGGCGCAGCTCCACCGGGTCCAGCTTCAACTCCTGCGCCAGGCGGTCGATGTGCGACTCCAGCCCGAAGTTGAACTCCGAATAGCCGAAACCGCGATAGGGGCCGCCCGGCGGCAGGTTGGTGTAGATGCAGAGCGAGTCGATCGCCACATGGGGGATGCGATAGGGCCCGGTGGCGGATAGACCGACGGCGTTTACCACGTTGGCGCCGTATTCCACGTAGGCACCCGCGTCCCACTCCAGGACATGCTCGATGGCGGTCAGGGTGCCGTCCCGCCTGGCGCCCAGCTTGACTCGCGCCGTTACCCCCTGGCGCTGGTAGGTGTTGTAGAACTCCTGCTCCCGGCTCCAGCGCACCTTCACCGGATGGCCCTTGACGGCGGTGGCGAGCGCGGCGCCGAGGATCTCCATCGAAACGCCCGCCTTGCCGCCGAAGCCGCCGCCCACGTAGGGAGTGACGACACGGATATCCTGGTGCCGGAGCCCCAGCGGCGCCAGGGCCTCGGCGAAGAGATGGCGCTGGGTGTGCGGCGATTGCGAGGCGGACCAGAGGGTGAGCCTTCCGGAATTATCCAGTTTACCGACGATGACATGCGGCTCGATGGCGCAGTGGGCGTAGCGCGGTACCTGGTAGGTGTCCTCGAGTACCACATCCGCTTCCGCGAAACCCTGGGCGACGTCCCCTTTGCGGGTCTTGCGGAAGTGGGCGATGTTGGTGCCGCTCCGGGGGAAGAACCAGGGCACATGGGGATAGTCGCCCAGGTCGGGGTGGATCAGCGCCGCATCTCCAGCGAGCGCGTCCGCCGCGTTGAGGATCGGGGGCAGCTCCTCATAGTCGACCTCCACCAGCGACGCCGCGCGTTTGGCCGCGTGCGGGTCACGGGCGATGACCGCCGCCACCTGCTCCCCCACGAACCGTACCCGGTCCTGGGCGAAGATGTGCCGGTCCTTCATGTAGAGACCGAACCGGTAGGGGAAGTCCGCGCCGGTCACCACCTTTACCACGCCGGGTGCCTTGGCGGCCGCCGTGGTGTCGATGCCCTTGATCAGGGCGTTGGCGTGGGGACTCTCGACGATCTCCGCGTAGAGCAGATCGGGACCGAATTCCAGGTCGTCCACGAACTGCGCGGCGCCGGTGACCTTCTCCAGGCCGTCGATGCGGCTGACCGGTTTGCCTACGAATCGCTGTTCCTGCATTGCTCGCTCAATTGTTTACGATGCCCAAACAGTGCCTAGGGCTGCTATCATGTTGCACCCCTTCAGGGTGCTCACTCTATTGTCTACGATACCCAAGGCTGCACCCTGGGCTGGCATGTTGCACCCCGTTCCAAAGCGAAGCCCCGTACTTCGTACGCAGCCTCGCAGCGGGGCGCCCCCTCGATTATCCGTCACTTCCCCGCCGCCAGCACGGCGTCGATGATCTGCCGATAGCCGGTGCAGCGGCAGAGGTTCCCGGCGATCGCCTCCCGGACCTCCTCCTCCGTGGGGTGCGGATTACGCTCGAGCAATTCCGTGGTGGCCAGGACGATGCCGGGAGTGCAGAAGCCGCACTGGAAGGCGTTGCGGGCGACGAAGGACTCCTGCAGCGGCGTCGGCTCCTCGCGGGAGAGGTACTCGACTGTCTTGATTTCCGCGCCATCCGCTTCCACCGCCAGGATCAGACAACTCCGGACGCTGCGGCCGTTGAACAGAACCGTACAGGCGCCGCAATCGCCCCGTTCGCAACCGATCTTGGGACTCTTGATCCCCAGCCTGTCGCGCAGTACATCGAGCAGGATCTCATGCGGCCACACATCGACCGTGCGGGATTCACCGTTCAGCGTCAGGGTGATGCTGTGGCGTCCCTGCGGTGGCGTTTCCAGTTTCTTTTGCGTCATGATGCCACTCTCCTATATCAACGGCGTTCCCAGGGCCGGTCCCGCGCCCGCCAGCCTGTCGGCGGCCGCCAGCAGGCCCCGCTCCAGCATCAGCTTTACCATGTGCAGGCGGTATTCCCGGGTGGCGCGGATGTCGGTGATGGGCGAAATCTCCTCCGGGACCAACTCCCGGGTGGCCACCAGCTGCTCCGCGCTGAGGGTTTTACCCGCCAGCAGGCTTTCGATACGGCGTCCCCGCACCGGTGTGGGCGCCACCGCTCCGAAAGCGATCCGGTACTCGTCACCGGTCAGCGCCAGGACGGCTACACTGGCCTGGGCCAGATCCTCTCCCTGGTAGCGGCCCAGCCGCGCCCAGGCGCCGCCGTGCTTTTCCCCCGGCCGCGGCACCAGGATACCGGTCACCAGTTCGCCGCACGCCAGGGCGGTCTGCTTGGGACCGGTGAACCAGTCGGTGATGGGAATGACGCGCTCACCCCGCGGTCCCTGCACCAGCACCTCCGCCTCGTAAACCAGCAGCACGGGGCCGCCATCGCAGGAGGGCACGGCGGAACAGATGTTGCCCGCCAGGGTGGCGCGGTTACGCAGACCATTGGAAGCCACGGTGCGGGACATCTCCCCCAGCAGCGGAAACTTTTCCATCACCAGGTCCGATTCGATCAGCTGGTTAAAAGTGACCAGCGCCCCGATCCGGAGCCCGTCCTCCCTCTCTTCAAGCTGGTCCAGCCCTGCCAGCGCCTTGATGTCCACCAGGACCCGCGGATCATCCAGGCCGTCCCGCAGCCAGGCGACCAGGTCGGTGCCGCCGGCCAGCACCCGGGCCGCGTCGCCGTGCTCGGCCAGCAGCTCCACCGCCGCCGGCAGGCTCTGCGGTTTGTAGTATGCGAATTCACCCGCGATAGCCATCTCCACTCCCGCTCGTTATCGATCCATACTGCGCAGTGCGTCCTCGTCTAACGGCCGGGCGGCAGCATCGCCACGATCCGACACATCGACGATTCCAGCTCGATCCCTTTCAAGGGGAAGCAGCCGATCCAAACCCGCTTGTTGTTGAGCTTGTCGATATCGCCGCCCAGGTTCTCCGCGTGCACCAGCTTCCTCGGGAACAGCTTCAGATGCATGACCTGATAGTAGGTCTCCTGCGGGAACAGCTCGTCCCACTTCCTGCCGTACTTCGCAAACAGTTTGGCTTCCGCTTTTTCGAACAGCTCCGGGTGCCAGTTGCGGATGATCGTGTTCATCGGATGGTCAGCGCTGCCGCAATCGACGCCGATCCAGTTCAACTTCATCTTCAGCGCCCACTTGTGGAACTCCGGATCGGGTCCCGGATGCTTGACGAAGTAACGGATCTCATCCGATCTGGGCTGATCCCAGCCGTACTTGTGGTAGCCGGTGTTGATGATCAGGATGTCCCCCTTCTTCACCTCCACCTTGCTGGTGATCATCTCCGGCGAATAGAGATCGTAATCGCCCACTTCCTGCGAGATGTCGACCACCACGCCGGGACCGACCCACTCCTTCAGCGGCACCTGGCCGATGGTGCGGCCGCTGGCGTGGAAATGGATCTCGCCGTCCATGTGCGTGCCGACATGATTGCTGGTAGTGATGATCTGGCCGTTGGCACCCTGTCCCATGTGGGCGCCGGCGATACGCTTGAAATACTGGATCCCCAGCGGCATGTAACTCGGCCAGGGCGGGGTGTGCACGCTGAGGTCCTGGGTCAGGTCGTAGAGTTTGACCCGGTCCATGAACTTGAGGAATTCTACGGTCTTCATTTTGATCTCCAGGGCTTGAGTGACGCGGGGTGCCGCGGCACGCATTTATCTCTTTGTCGTTTGATCCAGGCTGGCGGCAAACCCCTCAAAGGCCTGCCGAAAGGGCTCCAGCGGCGCACTGAGTACACCCGCTCCCACCTGTCCGACCCCCGGCTCGCGGTGCGCGACACCGGTGTCGATGAAGGGCAGGATGTTCTTCTCAATCACCTTGCGCACGTCGATGGCGGTGGGGGTGCCGCGGAAGTCCAGGTAGGGGATCTGGTAGACGGTGTTCTCGGCGGCGGTGATCTCGTACATCTGCTGCGTGTAGTTCAAGGCGTCGCCGGTGCTGCCGCCGACGAACTGCACGATCGCCGGGGCGGCGGCGATGGCGAAACCGCCCAGGCCGCCCGTCTCCGTGATGGAGCTGTCACCGATGTCGGGATTGGCGTCCGCTTTACTGTAGCCGGGAAAGAAGAGGGCGTCCGGGACCGCCGCGGGGCCGGTGAACCAGGTGCCGCCGGTGCCGGCCAGCTGGATGCCGAAATCGGTACCGTTGCGGGACATGGCCACCAGCAGGCTGCTGCCGGGGATGTTGCGGGCGGCGTCCAGAGTGACCTTGCAGGCGGGCATCGAGAGGTTCAGGAAGAAGTGATCGTTGTTGTTGATGAACTCCAGCACCTCCCCGGAGGTGCCCCGGTAGTCGCCGGCCTTTACGATGGCGGGTGCAATCGTCCGATAGAAGAGCGAGGTGGCCGCACGGTTGCGGTTGTGGACCTCGTCCCCCATGTGCAGCGCCTGGGCGATGATGCTCTTCAGGTCGATCTCCCCCAGCGCGGCGATCGCGTCCTTCAGCGCGGGATAGAGCACCCCCTCCATCCACTTGAGCTTCGCCAGCACCTCTGACGAATAGGCGCCGTAGCGGAGCACCTTGCCCAGCCCTTCGTTCATGGTACAGTAGGCCTGGTTGCCGTACTCCAGGTTTTTGAGGATGAAGACCGGCATGGAGGGGGAGACGACCCCCGCCATCGGTCCCACAGTGTCATGTTCGTGACAGGGAGCGAACTCCAGCTCGCCGGAGGCCGCCAGCGCTTCCGCCGCGGCAGCGTCCGTGGCCCGCTCCTCGTAGAGCAGGGCGCCGATCACCGCGCCGCGCATCGGTCCGCACATCCGCTCCCAGGTGACCGGCGGACCGGCGTGCAACAGCAGGTTGTCGTGCAGGCCGGGGATGACCGTGCGCGCCGGCGCCATGCCGACCAGGTGCGGCCGGCCCCGCTGGATGATCTCCACCACTTTGGCGTTGGCCGCTTCGATTTCGGCGCGGTGTTCAGCGATGATGTGCGTCGCGGCGGGATCCACCTCGACCGGCGGTTGCCACTCCACCTGTACCGATGCGGTGCCGCTGCTGTCGAGGCTCTCCCTGAAGGAGGGGAGTCCCAGGTTGATCACTTTCAGATCGCGGTTGAAGAGATCTTTTATCGACATGATGTGTCTTCCTGCAGTTGGATGATCTCGCCCGCCAGACGGCAGGCAGCGGCGTTGGTGGGCATGACTTCGACGCCCAGTTCGCGCAGGGCGGCGACCACCCACCCCCGTTGCTGCGGATCCCGGTCGGTGCCGGTGACCGAGCAGACAACGGCGACCTGGCCCTGGATCAATACCTCCCGCAGTTCCGCCACCGGGTCGGGATTGGCGCCGTAGCCGAGCACGACATCCAGCAGAATCACCGCCGTGGTCGGGTTCGCCGCCTCCGCCAGGATCCGCTGGTTGCGCAAAGTGTAGTCGATCATCGGGTGCGGCCGGCCGACGGTGAAATCGTCGTCGCCCAGGTCCACCACCGTGTGGCCGACGCTCGCCAGAGCGTCGTCGAGCTGGAGCGCCCCGCCGGTGGGAACGTTGGAATGGAGGGGTGAGATTTTCTCGCTCAGCACAACCTGCGCCTCGGTGCAGAAGGTGCCGCCGCAGAACAGGCCGCGCAGGTGGAGGCGGGCGGGCTCCAGCTCGCTTTGCAGGCGCGCGGCGGTTTGTTTCAACTCATGGTCGCTTTGTTCAATTTCCCCGGCTACTGAATCCGGGTCGTGATTGCGTGTGATAGCAACGGCGGCCCGAGCGGCATCTTCCAGAGTGAACAGCGGGAAGCCTTTCACGATTCGCGGGCTGCCGAGGAACAGCGTCACCACCGGTTTGGGGATCTCGGCGCAGACCCGCTCGATTTCCGCCGCGACCTCAGGGTGGGGCGGCTTGGAGATCAGGACGATGGTATGCGTGGCGGGATCCTCACCCAGGGCTTTGAGCGCGGCGAGCGAGGTGGCGCCGCCAACCTCCCGGGAGAGATCGCGGCCACCGGTGCCGATCGCCTGCGAGATCCCCAGCCCCGCGTTGTGAATGAAGCAGCTGACCTCCTGCAGACCGGTACCGGAAGCGGCGACAATGCCGATATCACCCCGGTCGACGGCGTTGGCGAAACCGAGGGGAACGCCGTTGATGATGGCACTGCCGCAGTCGGGCCCCATCACCAGCAGCTCCTGCTGTTGCCCCAGCTGTTTGAGCTCGATTTCCTCTTCGAGGGGGACATTATCGGAGAAGAGCATGACATGCAACCCCAGCTCCAGCGCCCGGCGGGCCTGGGCGGCGGCAAAGCGTCCCGCCACCGAAATCAGCGCCAGGTTAGCGTCCGGCACCGTCTCCAGGGCACCCTCCACGCTCCGTGGTTGAAAATCGGTGGTTCCCTCGTCCCGCTCCCGCGTCCTGGCGAGTTCCTCAACTACCTGTTCCACGACCCGCGCGGCGATCTCCCCGCTCTCGACCTTGAGGCTGATCAACAGATCGGCGGAGCCGGCTTCGGCGAACTCCGCCACCAGCAGACCGGCCGTCTCCAGGATGGCCAGGTTCTCCGGCGTTCCCATGACCACGGCGGCCTCCTGAACGCCATCCAGCTCCGTGATCTTGCCGGCGATATTCATCAGAGTAACGGAGTCGTAGTAGCGTCCCTGGATGATATGGCCGGTGGTTAGCATGGGGGTGGTGTCCTCTCGATTCTCATTCTTAATGGCATCCCGGGATTCAACCTTTTTCCAAGTCATTCCCGCGAAGGCGGGAATCCAGAGTTGTCATTTCTGAGTAACGCCCGCCTCAGCAGATTGCTGAGTGTGGGCAAACTTCTCCATTTGGGCAGTTATTGGTGTTGGCTGTCTAGATTCCCGCCTTCGCGGGAATGACTTGTTCTTTGTTACCCCGCCCCTAAAGCGAATCCTGCCTGAAGCGAAGCCTTCGGCTTCGAGGTGGGCTTCGAGATGGGATTCGTGCGCACGGGTATGACGTCCGTTTTTCTCTTCTTTGCGGGAATGACTTTCCCTCCTGACCGTCATCAACAACCCGGTGCAGAAATCGGCGCCGGAGGTCTCGCCGCGGGTCAGGAGTTGTCGGGCACAGCGGGTGATCTCAGTCTGATCAGGGTGGAGCAGAGCGGTCAGCAGTGCCTTCACCGCAACGTGGATGCGGCCCTCCTTGGCCAGGCGCAGGAAGGTGTCGGAGATGAGGTTGCCGCTTCGGGCCGCCGCGTAGATGCTCTCTACAGGCGGATAAGGGATCTGCCCGGTTGTACGACGGACAAAATTGAGGGCGATCAACATCCCGCAGATGTAATCGTCACCGCCCGGGGTCAGTCCGAAACCGCAACCCTTGACCGCCCGAACGCCGGCGATGGTATCGCCCGTCTCGATCTTCCGTACGCCGGCGGAGACTCTGTCCACCAGTGCCTGCTCGAAGCTGGTAGTGAAATTCGTAATACGTCCATCGTCCAACAGGAAGACCAAACTCCTGGGGTGAGCCTCGTCTACTATCAGCTTTTCCAGGAAGTTCAGATTGGTCAGGAGGAATTCCTCCTGCATTTCGCCACAGTTGAGATCGGAATTGAATCGGTGGCTAGGCAGGATATCCCAGTTGGCATCACCCAGGGTTATCGCATTCTCGGTTATTGTCAGAACGGAGGGTTGAGGTGGGCGGATCTCCCGCACGACGATGTTCAGCGGCCCGGCGCCCACCTCCGGCTCCACCAGGGAGACGAGACCCCCCGTTCCGCTGTAATTGATCACCCGCCGGAAGCGGGAGTGCTCCCGGTAGAGACCCGGTTGAACCCTGTCACCTACACTGATGAGCATCACGCTTCCCTGAAAACCATCCCGTAAAACTGATCGTAGGCGTCGCGCCTGACCACTTCCACCTCCCCCTTCACCGCCATCCCTATACGTGGATCGGCGCTCTCCAGCTGCCCCAGGATCTTCAAGCCGTTCTCCAGCTCTACGATGGCCAGTCCCAGCTTGGCAACCATGAAATCGGGCGGCAGGGTGTGCACCTGGGTGAAGGTGACCACCTTGCCGGTGCGGGGCAGCGGCACCGGGTCGAATTCGTTATGCTCGTTCTCGCCGCACTTTTTGCACACCATGCGGTAGGGGTAATGCAGGTGGCCACACTTCCGGCACTTGTAGGCGTATATCTCCCTGATCATGACTGGTCCTCCCGGCTGAAGGTGAGACAGACGACATTGTTGCCGAAGCCGCCGAAATTGCAGGTGAAACCGGTGCGGGCATCTTTGACCTGACGCTCGCCGGCCCGGCCGCGCAGCTGCAGCACGATCTCGTGCGCCTGCCCGATGCCGGTGGCGCCGACCGGGTGTCCCTTGCCCTTCAGACCGCCGGAGGGGTTGATCGGCAGCTTGCCGCCCAGGGCGGTCTCACCCCGCTCCAGGGCCAGGTGACCCTCCCCCCTGGGGAAGAACCCCGCCTCCTCGCTCTGCGCGATCTCCAGGATGGTGAAGGCATCATGCAGCTCCGCCACATCGACGTCGCCGGGCTTGATCCCGGCCATGGCAAACGACTGCGCCGCCGCCTTGCGCACCGCCTTCAGTTCCGTGGGATCCTCCCGTTCGTGGACCGCGTGGGTATCTGTGGCCTGACCGACACCGGCCAGCCGGATCAGCGGCTGCTCCACCTCGCGCGCCACCTCTTCCGAGGCCAGAATCACGCAGGCACCACCGTCGGAAACGGGACAGCAATCGAAGAAGCGCAGCGGTTCCGCCACGAAAGGATTGTTGGTCATCGCTTCAGGTGAATCCAGGATGCCTTCCACCGTGATCTTCTGCTGCAGGTGGGCGAACTCATTCAAGAGGGCGTTGTTCTGGTTTTTCACAGCGACCATGGCCAGGTGCCGGTCGGTGACGCCGTACTTTTCCATGTAGAGCCGGGTGAACATGCCGGCCAGCGCCGGCAGGGTGGTGCCGTAGATGTGCTCGGCCAGGGGGTGAGTCAGCGTCGCCACGAAATCGGTGGCCTCGAGGTTGTTCACCTCCCGCATCCGCTCCGCGCCGGTCACCATGACCACATCGTGGAAACCGGAAGCCACCGCCAGGAAGCCCTGTTTGATGGCCGAGGCGCCGGAGGCGGGTCCGTTCTCGATGGTCTCCGCCCCCGCGGGAGAGAGACTGAGCGTGTCCACGACCGCGCTGGCCAGGGCGGTCTGGTGGTTGACCCGGCCGCCCCCCATGTTGGCCACGTAGAGGTGGTCGACCTGCACTCCGGGGCAGTCTTTGCGCGCCATCATGGCGGGATAGGCGGCGATTTCGGAAAGGGGATACTCGAGCCGGGTGAAGCTGGTGATGCCGATACCGATCACGTAGACCTTTCTCATGATGACGCCTCCCCCGTCTGCCGCCAGCGCTGCAGCATGAGGGCGCTGCCGGTGCCGTCATATTTGGCGCGGGAGGCCGCCAGCAGGTCTTCGGGCGGTGTCGGCGGGTCACTTGGGGGGAGGATGGCCGCCTGAGCCTTTTCCAGCAGTTCCGGCGGCACCGGGCGGCGGCCGATCACCAGGCTGTCCCGGGCCCGGTCGAACAGCTCCCGGGTCAGCACCCAGGAGGGAACCCCGCCCAGCTCGTGCGGCGTCTCGAACCGCTTCTCCAGCTTGTATTCGATCATCCAGCGCCGGAAGCCGATGGGGGACTCCGCCACCACCAGTACGTCCTGCTGGTTAAGGATATCGATGTGGTATTCCATCTTGGCGGCGAAGGCGTGCGCGCCGATCCTTAAGCCCCGCCGCATGGCCAGCGTGTGGTAGGACACCCCCACCTCCGGGCTGAGCATGCGGCCGTTGACCACCGCCGCCAGTTCGCCGTCGATCTGGGCGACCAGCACATACTCGTCCTGAACCCGGTGGTGGTAGTAGGCCAGCAGTTCCGCGTAGACGCGTGCCGCCACGACATCGTAGTAGTCCCGCTCCACCTGTATCAGGGGTCCCACATGGCGGAGGATGTCGGGCATCTCATCGCGCGTGGCCTGGCGCACGACCAGGTCTTCGCCGCTGGCGATCTTCATGTATTTGGCGGGGAAGGGGGGCATCGGGTTGTCGACGGGACGCAGGATTTTTTCCAGGTCTACGGACATGATCTTACCTCCTTGGCTCTCAAAAGGCTCTGCGTGTGTGCTCACCGAAGGTGAGGAATGGCTGAATCGTCTGGTGCGGATCTTGTCGAAAGAACAATTTCCAGAATTGCCGGGACTATTTCAATGATGATGGGGGTGGTAGCATTAAGCTGATTGGATAACCGGATGAATTTCCAGTGGAATTTGCCACAATGCTGCTTGACAATAACGACTACATTATGTAGTTATATGACTACAATGTGTAGTCGTATATATGTTGAGCAATTTGAGTGAAAAATGAGTGCTACTACTTCACTGGCAAGGCTTTTCCCCAATCCCGCCGTGTTGGATGTGTTGGCTCTGCTCCTGCTGCAACCGGAGCGACGGTTTTATCAGCGGGAGATTGCTGAACTCACCAGCAACACAGTACTGCAGACACAGCGCGCATTGAAGAGGATTGAAGACGCCGGTCTGGTGGAGAAAAGCCGTACCGGCAACCGTGCGTATTACATCGCGCAAAGGAACCATCCCGCTATTGAAGATTTGAAGCGTGTGCTCCTCAAAACGGTAGCGCTGGGGGATCAACTGCGCGACACACTTCGCCCTCTGGAAACCGGGGTGAGGTTGTCATTCCTGTTCGGTTCGATCGCGAACGGAACAGAGAGCGCGACCAGCGACATCGATCTGTTGCTGGTGGGAAAGCTTTCGTCGCGCCGGGTTGCTATTGCGCTCGCTCCGTTGGGACGCAAACTTGGGCGGGAATTCAATACCGTTATCTACTCCGCCCAGGAATTCCGTAAAAAGGTCCACAACGAGAATCATTTTGTTAAACAGATCCTGGCGGCACCTAAGATCTGGCTGATTGGCAGTGAAGATGAGCTTGCAAAACTGGTTGAATGAACGGCGCCTGCGTCCGCATCAGTCATCGCCGCAGGAGATTGGTGATCTCCTGCGTGTTGTGGATCGAGATCTCACTGATGCAGAAATCAAAGCGCTATCCATCGACCGCCGTTTTACAAATGCTAACAACGCCGTGCTTCAACTTGCCACCATGGTTTTGCGCGCATCTGGATATCGCACCGCAGGTACCGGCCATCACTGGATAACCTTTCTCGCAATTCCTCATTTGATGGGTCCGGATCAACAGAATCGAGCCGACTATTTCGATTCCTGCCGACAGAAGCGCAACCTGGCCGATTATGATGTGGCCGATGCGATTGCCGAAACGGAAGTTGTAGAACTTTATGGCGAAGCGTGGGAATTTCGCCAGGAGGTTCTGGAATAGCTGCGGAAGAACCACCCTGAGTATCTCCCGGCAGAATAGCTAAGACGGGTATCGTTCGTCAACTGAGTATCCACCCGACTCACCGTCATTTCACCAGACGATCAGCAACATGACCAAAGCACAGAACGCCAAAACCGATGACCACCCCCGCATCCTCGGCCTGCCGACGGCGACCGCGATCGTCGTGGCCAGCATGATCGGTACCGGCATCTTCACCACCAGCGGTTTTCTGGCCGCCGATCTGGGCTCCCCCTTCGTCCTGCTGCTGATCTGGCTCGTCGGCGGGCTGCTGGCGCTCTGCGGGGCGCTTTCCTACGCCGAACTGGCGGTGGCGATGCCGCGCAGCGGGGGGGAATACCATTACCTCACGCAGATCTATCATCCCGCGGTCGGGTTCCTCTCCGGCTGGGTCTCGTTGACGGTCGGCTTCTCGGCGCCGATCGCGGCGGCGGCGATGGCCTGCGGCAGCTACCTGAACAGCGCGCTGCCGGGAGTGCCGCCCACCAGTATCGCGCTGGTGCTGGTAGCGCTATTCTCCCTCCTGCACCTGACTGACATCCGGCTGGGCGGCTACACGCAGAACGTCTTCACGCTGTTCAAGCTGCTCTTGATCCTGGGATTGATGATCGGCGGGTTTATCGCCGGGGGCGGGGGAAGTCTCGCGCAGCCGCCCACCCTCGCCGACCTGCGGATTACCATCAGCCCCGCCTTCGCGGTCGGTCTGATTTTCGTCAGCTACGCCTATTCCGGCTGGAACGCCGCCACCTACATCGGCGGCGAGGTGAAAGCGCCGGGGCGCAACCTGCCGCGGGCGCTGCTGCTGGGCACCGGGCTGGTCACGCTGCTCTATCTGGGGCTGAACCTGCTCTACCTCTACGCGGTGCCACTGGAGCAGCTGGCGGGACGGCTGGAGGTGGGGCACATCGTTGCCGTCGCCATGTTCGGGCCCGGCTTCGGCCAGGTGCTGGCCCTCCTGATTGCGCTGGCGCTGGTCTCGACCGTCAGCGCCATGATCATGGCGGGGCCGCGGGTTTACCAGGCGCTGGGGGAGGACCTGCCGTTCTTCCGGTTGCTGGGGGTCAAAACGCGGCGCGGGACGCCGGCGGCCGCCATCCTGCTGCAGATGCTGATCGCGATGCTGCTGATCGTCACCGCCACCTTCGAGGTCCTGCTCTACTACATCGGATTCACCCTGAGTCTCTTCGCCGGGCTGACGGTGCTGGGAGTGTATCTGTACCGTCGTCAGCATCCGGAGGCGCAGTTGCCCTACCGCACCTGGGGTTACCCGGTGACGCCGGCGCTGTTCCTGCTGCTCTCCAGCTGGATGATCGCGCACACGCTCATCGAACGCCCGCTGGAATCGCTGGCGGGGGTGGGGACGCTTGTGGTGGGGTTCGTCGTGTGGCTGGTGACGCGGGGCAAATAAGGACGTCATTCCCGCAAATGCGGGAATCTAGCGCCACCATTTCTGAATAACACCAGCCCGGCGGGTTGTTTACCAAGAGTAGATGCAGTCAAGCGGGTTGGTCTGTCGCCGAAGTTGACTCTCTGGATTACCGCCTACGCGGTAATGACTTCAGAGAGAAGGCGGGAATGACGTAAATAAGGGAATCGGGAATGACTTGAAGGGTCCCCGCATTGATTATCAGCAGTCAGTTTAATACCTTTCAAAACCGATATACTACTTAGCGATCGTTGCGATCCTGAGGAGGGGAGTTTGGATCCAACGACAATTGTGAACTGATCGCTGCTCCGTATCAACCAATCGAATTGGGGAATATCATGAGGCTCAAAGCCAAGTCTCTCATCACTATCATCCTGTCTTACCTGCTGGCATTACCGGCCCTCGCCCTCGATGCGCCGGAGGTCAACATCACCGCTGCGGCGGACAGCGGCACCGTCTCCGTCACCCTGACCTGGGAGCCGGTGCCGGACGCCGAGTACTACTCCATCTATAGCCGCGGGGAGGATCCCTACGGTCCCGGCGATCTCCTGGCCCGGGTGGACGGCAATCAGTTCTATTACGTCGTCGCCGGTCAGGCGCCGGAGGGGTTCGTCCTCATTCCGGCCGGCACTTTCCTTATGGGGCAGGCGGGGGTTTACTACGCCGAGCCGGTGCACCCGGTCACGCTGACCCACAGCTTCTATCTCGGCATGTATGAGGTGACGAATCAACAGTATCTGCTGGCGGTGCAGTGGGCGCTGGACCAGGGCTATGTCACCGCGGACGCAACCACGGTGCAGGCCTACGGTCATGAACTACTGGATCTGGATTGCTGGGGAGGAGGCAGCGAGATCGCCTTCAATGGTGAATCCTTCTACCTGCTGCCGGTCATTGACGGTGTTTACATCGGGCAGAGCAGCGCCAACCACCCGGTGAAGGGGGTGACCTGGTACGGTGCCGCCTGCTACTGCGACTGGCTGAGCCTGCAGGAGGGGAAGACGCCCTTCTACGACGGCACCTGGGATCAGCACACCGGGCACGATCCCTACACCGCGGCGGGATACCGCCTGCCTACCGGTGCGGAGTGGGAATACGCGGCGCAGTTCAACGACGACCGCTCCTGGCCCTGGGGGGAGACCTATCCCGATTGCAACTACGTGAATGCGTACGACCCGCCCATCATGGAGCCCTGTATCGGCTGGTCAGCACCGGTCGGTTCCTATCCGCTGGGAGTAAGCCTGCTTGGGTTATGGGACATGGCGGGGAACGTGCATGAGTGGGTCGGTGACTACTGGTATGACTACACCGTCGATCCGCAGACCGATCCCTACGGGGGTTTAAGCGGGCCGGACCGCACCTATCGCAGCGGATGTTTCATGAGCTACTTCACAGCGACCCTCTGCGCGAACCAATTCTGGGGTGATCCCGCCGTGACGGATGTGCAGAAGGGATTCCGGGTCTGTCTGGCGGGGCCATGATTGCATTGAGATAAGACAGAGGTAGTGTTCACCGACCTGAAGACACAGTACTAACATGGCTCACCACACCCTCAAGTCAGGCTACTCCAGCCTGGTGGAGCGCCTCAACCGCCATCCGCAGGGCGCCCCTCCCTCCGAGCTGCTGTTCCGTATTCTGGCCATGCTGTTCAGCGAACGGGAAGCGGGGCTGGTCGCGCAGCTGCCGATCAAGCCGTTTACCGCGCGGAAAGCCAGCCGCATCTGGAAGCTGAGCCTGGCTGATACGCAGCGGGTGCTGGAGGAGCTGGCCGGTCGCGCCATCCTGGTGGACATCCGCAAACAGGACAGGACGATCTACACCCTGCCGCCCCCGATGGCCGGTTTCTTCGAGTTCGCCATGATGCGGGTGCGGGAGGATATCGATCAGCGGCTGCTCAGCGAACTGTTTCATGAATACCTGAATGTGGAAGAGGATTTCGTAAGGGCGCTGTTCACCGAGGGTCAGACGCAGCTGGGGCGTACCCTGGTGCATGAACCGGCCCTCTCGGAGGAAAACTCACTGCACGTGCTGGATTACGAACGGGCGAGTGAAGTCATCCGCAGCGCGACTCACCGCGCGGTCGGGCTCTGTTACTGCCGGCACAAGATGCAGCACCTGGGGAAGGCCTGCGAAGCACCCTTGGACATCTGCATGACGTTCAACAACTCCGCCGCTTCGCTGATCAGGCATGGTCACGCCCGGGAGGTGGACGTGGCGGAGTGTCTCGACCTGCTGCGGCAGGCCTGGGAACTCAAGCTGGTACAGTTCGGGGAGAACGTGCGGCGCCGGGTGAGTTTCATCTGCAACTGCTGTGGCTGCTGTTGCGAAGCGATGATTGCCGCGCGCCGCTTCGCCATCATGAACCCGGTGCATACCACCAACTTCCTGCCGGTGGTGGAGGGGGATCGGTGTAGCGGATGCGGCGAGTGCGTGAGCGCGTGCCCCGTGGAGGCGATGACGCTGGTGTCGGCCCACGATCCGGAGAAGCCGCGACGGCAACGGGCGAAGCTGGACGCCCAGGTCTGCCTGGGGTGCGGTGTCTGCGTACGGGCCTGCAGCCGGGACAACATTCAGCTTCAATCGCGGCCGAGCCGGGTGATTACCCCGGTGAACGGAACCCACAAGGTGGTAATGATGGCGATTGAGCGGGGCAAACTTCAGAACCTGATCTTCGACAACCGGGTGCTCTGGAGTCACCGGGCGCTGGCGGCGGTGCTGGGGGCGATTCTGAAGCTGCCGCCACTGAAGCAGGCGCTGGCCAGCGAGCAGGTGAAGTCGCGGTATCTGGAACGGGTGATTGAGGGGAGGAGGGGGTAGGGCGCTGTTGTTTAAGATCGACGAATTTCATACCATTGAAAACTTACAACGCCTCATGAAGTGTGCAGGGATCTCCTTTGGGCACGTGTAGATACATCAGATAGAGATGATCCGATGATGTGTACAGATGATTCAGGAACCTGCAATAACGATCCAGATCTAGTCGAACCAGGGACCATCCTAGTCGTCAGAACTGAATCAACCTGGACAATGTGGGGGGATCTATCTGTACACATCCGTAAGCTCAAAGATGATTCTTTCAGGGTATATAGCCAGAAGAAGATAGGACAGTTCGAGTCGTATTTAGGTAGTCGGCACCATTTTCAGGACGAAATGCAGCATTGCTGAAGCGCATGTAAATAGAATCATAAGCCATCTGAGCAGCCTAAGGATCCCAGCAGTTCCAAGGCTTGAAATGGGTTGTGATGGTGGTTTCACAGAGCTTCAGGTCGGAGGATATTCGGGAAAGGCGCACTACAGGTGGTGGGGCGAACCACCTGTAGGCTGGGAGGAGCTGGGAATAATTGCTGAGGAAGTTCTACAGCTATCAGGAATTCTGTCTCGAATTGAAGAAGCTAGACAGAAAGACGGAAGTTAAACATACTAGCACTGAAATGGTTACTACAGATGAGAGCAGGAGAAGACCATGACAACCTGGATGGTGCGCTCAGAAAGCGGCACGCTTTCTGAACTGTTTCTTGAGAACAATATTGCGGCTATTGGATGGCATGAGGTCGGTGATCTTAGTGCATCGACGACGAGAAAGTCTATTGCCCAGAGAGTAAAGGCTGAATGGCCTGAGATTTCACCAGTCAGAATCGGCCTGATCACCGGAATGCTGTATCGCTTACGTAGCGAGATTGAAAGAGGCGATACGGTCATTACCTACGATTCTCCTGCCAGGAGATACCATGTCGGGTCTGTTGAATCAGACTACCGTTACAGCGTCGAATTTCACCAGGAATACCCGAACATCAGATCCGTGAAATGGCACGGGACGATAGATAGAGATGACCTCTCAGTTCAAACCAAGAATGAACTGGGTGCAACCATGACTCTCTTCAAACTCTCACAGCAAGCATCAGCAGAAATCGACGCAGTGGCAAAAGGAATGCCGGTGGGAGAATCTCCTGATACCGATATGGAGCAAGAGCTTGACGAGGAAGAACTTTTACGAGACATACAGTCACGTTCTCGCGAGTTCATCAAGGATAGAATCAGCAAGATTAGCTGGGACCATATGCAGGAGCTTGTAGCGGGTCTTCTACGCTCGATGGGATACAAAACCAGAGTATCGCCACCAGGTTCAGATCTGGGTCGCGACATACTTGCCTCACCTGACGGCTTCGGACTCGAACACCCCAGGATCATTGTCGAGGTAAAACATCGAGATAGCAGAATAGGCTCTGAACAGATACGTAGCTTCCTGGGCGGTCGACATAAAGATGATAAGGGGCTGTATGTCAGCACGGGCGGTTTCACCAAAGACGCGCGATACGAAGCTGACCGTGCCTCCATACCTCTAACCCTTATGGACCTCGATGAACTGGTGACGGCAATAATCGACCATTATGACAATATGGATTTAGATACCAGAGTTCTCGTTCCATTGGTCAATGTTTATTGGCCCGCGTAGGCTCACCTTAGAAAAGATTTCTAGTTAATTTGAATTATGAGGGCAGCTTCTAACATCCCTCAAATGATCACTGCCGTTGAAGATGAGATTGCTGCTATTCGTAGTAGTAAACGCAGAATAACGCTTTTTTGAAAGAGTGTGCATTATTACCCCATACATTAGCAAGCTCATCTAGTTAATTCCTAGCAGACGGTCCTACTGATGATGTCGTCAGGTCAAGGTCCGTTCAATAGATGATGATGCGGATTTGAACAAGGTGTGCGTCAATGAATGTACTGAGCTCGATTTTCCTTTCCAGTCTTACGAACCCTATTACGCTAAGTTTCCTTGCTGTGATTGGAGTCCTGCTTTTCTATGAGATCATAAGACACTTATTTTTCAATTTGTTGCGAATAGGATGGTGTTTCGCAGGCGCTCGGAAAAAACTTACAGAAGCTTCGATCGGAAAATCCGAAAATACCCAAGCAAATAGCGCCAAAATCGTCCAGGCCGCAGAACTTTTCGGAAGATCCAAGACGAATTCGAAATTCCGAAGACTATGGTCAGGTTTTATCGATTCCTGGTTGCAATCTATCCCACAAGGACGATCGAATCCAGTTGGAGCAGTCTCTGTCTACTCTGTATTTGAAGTCGAAGAAATTCTGGGTGGTGCAACTGTTGTTCGAAAACTTGAATCGATTCCAGGGAGATTGATGTCTCTGGGTATTCTTGGCACTTTTGTCGGATTGACCTATGGCTTCTACTCCATCGACATAAACCCAGACAACATGGACCAGGTTTATAGATCGATTACTAACCTGATTTCCGGCCTCAGCGTAGCTTTCGTCACCTCCATAGTGGGAATCATTGCAGCTTTGGTCTTCATGTTCAGTGAGAAGTGGTCTTATAGCTTTGCTGCAAAATGCGTGGAGGTTTTTCTTCATGAGGCCAGTATATGCTACCCATTCCAGGCGCCAGAAACCTCATTGCTTCATCTTTCTCATGCGGCAGATCGCCAACTGGATTCGCTGATGAGTCTTGAAAATGATTTGGCTGCGACTTTGAGTGAATCCTTCGGAGAAGCTGTGCAAGAGCACTTAGCGCCACTCATCGATGATATACACCAAACTGTTACAGAGGCAACCAACATTACTTCCGAAGTACAGATTGAAGGAATACAAAGAATAGTAGATGGCTTCATTGAGACCATGAATCAACAGTTGGGCGCCAATTTTCAGGAGTTCGGAGACAACATAAATAAGGCAACTTCGAATGTAGCTGAACTAATGGAAGGTTTAGAGACTTCTGTAGCCAGACAAGCATCTGTGATGGAGCGGACGGCAAGTACTGCAGATGTTCTTGAGAGACAGTTGCCACATCTTATCGCGTTTGGTGAGCAGCTTGATAAATCAAGCAATTCACTTCAAGAAGTTATCGCAGGAATTGACAAAATGAGAGCCAGTTTGCTGGCCAGTTTTAAAGAAGCTCAAGAGACGCAAAAACAGATCACTGAAAAGCATAGCTATCTGGTTGAAAGTGTACACAAAACAGTACAAGAGCTATCAGCGACAAATACATCGTTAATTGCCTCACAAGAGCTGATGCAGAAGCTCTTTCAGGAATCTCTCCGGTCCTTTGAAGCTCAGGTGCGGGAGGGATTGAAACAGTCTCTTTCGTCTTTCGACATTGTGTTGAGCGATATCTTGGAAAGGTTTAGTGGAACCTTGGCAGAGATGCGAGATCAGTATGAAGCACTGGAGCAGCATACTATCTCGCTACGTGAGGGTACGGAGGCATATTCTTCAACTATGACAGTCAGTCTGGAACAAATCGAATCGATTTTTACGAAGTCCCAGCAGGATCTTGTCAATTTAACCAACGAGTTCATACCTGTCCTCTCTCAGAACCTTGAGCAGGGACGCAAACAGGCGGCAAATATCGCTAAACATCAAGAAGAGCTGAACAAAGCATCGTTCAAATTGGAAACCAACATGCAAGCTCTAATCGAGGAGTTGAACCAGATCCCAGCGAAGATGACAAACGAGATCGAAAAGAGGACGGGCGACTTTCTGGTGGCATTCACTAAAGAAATACGTCATGAGATAGAAAGGCATAACCAGTTACTTACCGAGGTGCACGATCTGGGGAGTCAACTTGAGAAAACCACCTCGAGTTTAGGATCCAACTTCGGTCAGATGAGCAAATCAGTTATAGACTTGACGAACAGAATTGCTGAATCGGCAAAGCCTGAGGAGCAACAAAAACCGCGGCGTAGATTGTCATTGTTTGGGAGATAACGCACTTGTTTATCAATAGGTCAAAATCCAAGCAGGCTGGTTCAGACTTCTCTGGTTTCTGGATTCCGTATAGCGATCTTATGGCCGGCATGCTTGGGATCTTTGCCCTTCTTCTAGTCACGACTGTATACAAACTGGGCGATCCCATCCAGAGCGTAAAAGATGTATTGGAAGAACGCCAGGAAGTTGTCAGAGAACTCAAAGCTAAGTTTGTTGCGGATGAGGATGTGGAGATAACAGATGCTGGTGCATTGCGTATGAAAGGGGAGGTTCTATTCGAAATCGACGAAGATACACTCAGTCCAGGAGGGCGCGAACTGCTTCTAAGGGTAATGCCGAAGTATCTTGATGTGGTATTGTCTTTCACTGGCTTTCGCAAGCATCTAAGTCGAATTCTCGTCGAGGGTCACGCTGATCCTACATATCGTACTGATGATACATTGGCAGCCTATATCTATAACCTAGATTTATCCCAGCGAAGAGCGGCTAATGTGGTGAGTTTCCTTGTAGAAACTCCCGAAATGACGCCTTATCGTCCAATTCTGAGGCAGTATGTGATGGCATCTGGGCGGTCCAGTACCGACTTAGTGTTTGACAAATCAGGTGCCCCAGATTATGATCGATCGCGAAGAATACAGATAGATTTCGTCATGAGGGATCAGGGGCTACTCGAGGAAGTGCTAAAACGGATGTTTCCGATGCTTGGAGAAGAGCGACGTGACTGAGGCATTATATTCGTTTCAGAATCTGAAGAATACAGCCTTATTCGTCCAGGATCAACACAGTGTTCTAGGGCAACTCCAGGGGGAGGTTTTAGAGAGTATTCTTGCGCAACTGGTGGAGAAGATTGAGAAATGCGACACATCTAGTATAACAGCGTTTGCACGCGCACTAACGCGCAAGGAAACAGGACTTCTGCTTCATGTTTTAGTGCAGGATTACTCTTCCGGGCTGATCAGTAAGACATTACAAATCATCGACATACGGGCTAAACCACGGCAACTTGCCATAGGTTGGTTTCTATTCAAGAATTATCCTAGCAGTCAACAGCTACGAGAAGGACTAGTCGCTGTAGCATCCTCGCTGGATCCAAAGCAAATCCGATCATCGAGTGTGTCCGAGAGAGCGTTTCGAATTTTCGGAGCGAGCGATATTGACGAAGCTCTAGTAGAAGACCTGACACAATCCAATGCTCTGCTTGTAGACTGGCTGTCACAAGATTCACCTTATAAGGATAAATCGCAGGCGGCAAGCATTCCGCTTTACAGGTGGTTACAGGACATGATACTTGTCAAGGGGAACCGTTATCTTCTTCTTCGCCACGGGATAAACCAAATAGACACATGGTTCTCTGGCTTGCAGGCAAAACATTATCAAAGCGCTTCAGCGAATTACATCAACTCGCTTCAGGAACAGGAATGGCTTGTAAGTAGGATCGAAGAGATTGTATCGCGCTTCGGGTTGCCAGCTTCCCAAAGCGACTTCTGGCTAAAGGTTGACGTTTCTAAAAAGCAAGCAATCCAGAGGCTTATCGGCCACAGGTTGATTGCGGAGTTTTTTGAAGATGTTGATGATCCGAATGGAAGGTTCTTCTTCTGGCAAGAGTATGTAGACTATCTTACCGGTGTAGTGTATCCCAGTAGCAGGTCCAGGATACTGCTTAAGTTCACCAATTTCCTACTCGTAGAATTCCGTGATATAGGAAATGCGGGTTACATTTATCCTCTAGACGAGCATAGATGGCTTGAAACTGTAGTTGCTGATGATTCACGATCGCACCAGGACTGTAAGGATCAATACAGAGCTTCTTACCGGATTATTCACAGTAAGAACTGGCAAAGCAACGTTGAAGATTTCCTTGAATGGCAGCTCTTATGACAAACCAATACGCTGATTGCAAAACAAGTTGGGATCTGAATAGTGCCGGTCTTCAGTTTGAAGTGATCGGCGAAACGCCTCCTGTTAATCAACTAATGCTTCTATCACCGCGCGTCCGACAACAATGCCAGATTCTGAGAGAGTTAGAACTGGATGGAACTGCATTAAAAGCTAACGGTTTCAGGTGGATTATTCCACCTGACGAAGTATATGCGATTGAGAGTGAAGAACGAGAGATATTGGGGTTACCCACTCCGTCGAAAATAAAAGCCAGCGTTATCACACAAAGAGAAAGGGTTGAACGTATTCGGAGACTTGGACTCGACTTACGACACCCTGAACACGGAGTGCTTACCGGTGCAAAAAGATATGGAGGTTTCATTGCTGTTGGTGGTGGTGAGTTCGTCTTGATGAGTTCCGAGCTAAGAGAGTTGGATAAACACCTTCAGAACGGGCCTGAAGTGGAGTCCTATGAGTCTACAGCAGCAGCGCAACAAGCCTATCATGCGACCGCTCAGAGATTAGCCAGGGTAGCTGGAGTTGAAGTTGAATCATGGCTGAAAAGAGAGGAATACCTCTTTCCAGCAACAATCGGTGTGACGTTAGATGGCAACGTTGATCAGGGCTTAATCATCCACCCAAATGCTGAAGGCGTGAAGGAAGAGGTACTGCAAAGTCGTTTGGAGAAGAGTGCGGGTAAGAAAGGTGTGATATGGGTAAGTGATGGCAGGAAGAGAATCCGAATGGTCCTCAGCCCTGAGCAGCGCAGAATCGTTCAAGACTTGGAGAAGAAAGGTAAACGCATTTCTCCAGAAGAACTTGGGTCTTTCATCGATAATCCCGATGAGTTCTTACCGGAGGGTATTGACCTCTCTGAGTTTTCAAAACGAGTCAAGGGGTTAAAGCTGCGTGTGTATGATTCGAGGCCGTATGTCCATATTAGAAAGGACAAACTTAAGTGGTTCCCAACAGTGAGTGTTAAGCTGAACCAGGAAACAGCGGATCATAGCAGAAAGGGGACTGCTGATGAAGATACTCCCCCGTTAGATAGTGGTGACTTTCTGGAAAAAGCTAAAACTGCTATGGCTGAGGGGAGATCGCACTTTGTTCATAATGGAGCGATAATCAGATTTGATCCAAACACTGTTGAATCTCTTTCGAAGGTCGAAGAAATCGCTGGCCCCAGATTCAATGGGGGTATCACGGGAACCCCAAATTATATCCTGGATATATTTGAAAATCTGAATGCTTTGGAATACTCAATTGAAGCTGAGCAAATCGAAGAAGAAGATCAACAAAACCTCGTCCGTGAAATACTATCGTTCCAACAGCCTCAGATTCTGAATGCTAACTTGAAACCATTTCAAGATGTAGGCTACCGCTGGTTAAGAACACTCGACCAACGAAAACGAGGTGGTCTGCTTGCAGATGATATGGGGCTAGGGAAGACCCTACAAGTAATCGGATTACTTGCTGCCCGTAAAGAAGAAACCAGATCTGCACCATCACTAGTTGTCGTACCAAAAACACTGATAGACAATTGGTATGAAGAGATCCAGAGATTCTGCCCGACATTGCGAATTGGCAATTACAGGGGTGGTGATGTTTCTGGCCAAGAAGACTTCATCCACTACGACGTTGTTTTAGTAACTTATGAAACCCTTCGTCGCAATCAACTTCACCTTGCTCGAACAGACTGGAGAGTTGTTATCTGCGACGAAGCACAGGCTATCAAGAATCCCACCACAGGCAGGACGACTGCTGTAAAAGGGCTTAAGTCAGAAATGCGCGTGGCTATGACCGGTACTCCTGTGGAGAATGGATTATCCGAGTTGTGGTCGATTATGGATTGGGTTCAGCCAGGATTACTCAATTCGCGACAGGAGTTTCGTGACTTTTTTGAGAAACCTATTGTTGGAGCGACAGACGATGAAGAACGTACGAATAGTGTCAGGAAACTACAGGCAAAGATTAATGACCACTATCTACGACGTCTAAAAACCGAAGTGCTCGAAGGAATGCCCAAAAAGGAGGTGATAATCGAACGGGCGCAATTGAGTGACTTGCAGTTGAATCATTACATTTCACTGGTAGAACAGGCTCGCGAGGGTGGTAGAGGGGTGATGTTGGCATGCTTGCAGAAATTACTCCTGTTATGTGCTTGCCCTTGGGATGATGAACAATTAAGCAAAGCTGTTGGTAGCGATAGTGAGCTTGAGGAATGCCCGAAGCTAAGACTACTTTTTGAAGTACTAGATGCTGTGAAAACAAGTGATGAGAAAGCTCTGATCTTTCTGGATAGAAAGCCCGTGCAGCGCATGCTGCAGAACGTTCTCTTCCACCGGTACGGTTTTGCGCCTGATTTGATTAATGGTGATATTACAGAGGGGCGGCAAGGGTTGGTGAATCGATTTAACAGTTCGAGTGGTTTCAATCTTATGATTCTTTCAACCCGTGTTGGTGGTACAGGACTGAATATCACTTCAGCAAACCATGTAATCCACTATATGAGGCCCTGGAATCCCGCCATAGAGAACCAGGCAACTGATCGCGTATATAGAATTGGGCAGGATAAACCAGTCAGTGTTTACGTCCCGATAGCTACATGGCCGAACGGTCAAGATAAATCTGTAGAGGAGGTTTTGGCGGACTTAATAGAAGCGAAAACACAACTTGCTGAAAATGTTATTATACCAACAGCAAGAGTATCGTTAGAGGACGATGTAATGAAAAGGGTGTTTCGTAGCAAAGAGTCAAAGACAGCCGATTAGTTAGGTCCTTTACTTAACCTAAGTGATGTTATCAACCACCTTTACTCGAATAGTCCTTTGTGTGACGAAAACCTATTCTACCCCCCCCAGCAGACTAATTTCTAATTCCCCCTTCAACTTCTTCCACTGCGGCACTTCAGAGGCCAGCAGATCGTAAAACGCGCGACCGTGCTTCCTATGCTTCACATGACACAACTCATGGATAATGACATAGTCAATATGCCGTGTCGCGGCCTTGATAAGCTCTTGATTCAGAATCACCCGATAGGTCTTCTGTGAATAGCTCCCCCAGCGCCGGGTCATCTGCTTGACCATCAATCCAGGCGTCTCCCTGTAGTTGAACTTCGCAACACAAGCCTGCAGCCGTTCGACGAAAACACTGTGCGCTCTTTCCCGGTACCACGCCTCAATAAGTTCTCGATTATGTGCAGGTTTCTTCGGCTGGGAGGTGAATACGGTTAGCGTCCCATACTGAAGCGAGACCCGTTCCCTGCTTCTATCATTGCGAATCAGCAACTTGTAGTTCCGGCCGCGGTATCTGAAGGTTTCGCCACTGACAAATCGCTTCTCAGGACTCTGCTTGAACTGCGCGAAGTAACGCTGCTGTTTCAGCACCCATCGGAACTTCCGGCGCAGAAAGCAGTCGATGCGTTCGTCTGCCGCTTTCAGTGGCGCCTTCAAGACTACTGTTTGTGAGGGGAGCACAGACACAGCGATGGTTTTTCTCCCCTCCAACACCAGGTGGTAATCGAAAGAAACTTCCTGGTGAGAGAAATGCCGCTTGACCGAATCTGTGATCCTGAGTTCGTCATTCATTGAGTCCGGTTCTCCACCCCCAGATTCCAGACCAGCGTAATCATGTTGTCGATTTCGTCTGTGGATAAAGGAATGCTGTACTCGTCCCTGGCGACATCGAAAAGGTAATCCTCCAACGCCATTCGAACTCGACGCTGCACCTCGATATTCCGGTGCCAATCAACAATCTTGTCTCTCTCTACCAACTTATACATGGCCTGAGCCATCTCGCTAAGCTGATCCGGGGTGACGGAATGAGCTTCTAGCTCAGTCTTGAGGTTCCGGTAGAATGGATGGAATTCCTTCCTTTCCTTGATTACTTCAGGGATATCATCGGCCTCATACCCGCTTACCTGCTGCTGGTACTCCTGTACGAGCATCAGCAGCGCCTTCAGGTCCTCCTGCCGAGCGTCCTTCAGCTCCTCAATCAGTTTCTTGATCTTGTCACTGAACCGCCTGTAGAATTCCGGATCCCGGTGATAGTTCTCCTTGATTGTCCGTTTTGTCTGAGCAGCAATCGCTTCGGCCTTCGACCGGTCTGATAGACCACGTTCGGTGCTGGTAATGTATGCATTGAATTCCGTCGGCTCGCTGATCTGCAGCGGCTCGGTCAGCTCTATCACATAGTCGGAAGAAACGTGCTTGTCCAGAATGCGGCGGATCTGGTCCTCATACTTCGAGAAATCGATCTCCTCCGCATGCTTGATCTTCTGGATCTTTTTCAGTTCCACGAATCGCTTGAGGTCACGCTGGTACCTGCGCAGCTTGTCGGCGTCGAACTTCTGCGTGAAGTCGTAGAGCATCTGACAGGTCGCGTACTGTTTCATGTATTCATTCACCAGCTCATAGAAATGCTCGCGCGTTTCGACATCCTCCTCCAGAACGCGGACATAGGCTTCGGTGTCCTGCTGGTTCTTCACCGCGGTGAATATCGCATGCAGCTCCTGGTACACCCGCTCCAGTTCAGCGACCTTCTCGTCTGAATTGAGCAGGGCACGTTCGATGTCCTCGGGATCATAGTTCGAGAACAGCTGTATTGCGTTATACAGGTTCTGCGCATTCTTCGAATAGTCGATGACAAAACCGTTGACCTTGGCCTCACGGCCTTCGTCGCCATCAAAGAGGCGGTTCACACGTGCAATAGCCTGCAGCAGGTTATGATCCCTGAGCTGCTTGGCGAGATATAGAAAAGTGTTGCGGGGCGCGTCAAAACCGGTCAGCAGCTTGTCTACCACGATCAGGATGCGAACACCTTCCGGATTCTCCTTGAAGTCCCTGATCAGGTTCTTCTCCCGCGTTTCCAGTGAGGTTCCATGCCTGTGTTTCTCCTCGCCGAGCCAGGCGGCTACGATCTTCTTGTGCTCCGGAAGCTTGTCATCCTCCTCTTTGTCCGCCGTATCGGATATGATCACCTCGACTGAAACCTGCTCCTGCAGATCAAAGGCTTTCTGGAACATCACAGCGGCGTACTTTGAGGGGGCGACGACCTGCGCCTTCAGGCCTGTGCCGAGGAACTGCCGGTAGTGGTTCAGGATATCCAGCGCTATCGTTTCTATGCGCTGAGAAGTCTCCTCGATTATCTGTGATGAATTGAACTTCTGCTGAAGATCCTGTTTCTGCTGTTCCGTCAGATCCCGGGTGATCTGATCGTAGAACTGGTCAAGGAGTGCACGTTGAACGCGCTGTTCCACAAACCGGGGCTGATAGATCAACGGCAGAACGACACCATCCTGTTCGGCTTCCGATATTGTGTAGGCGTCGATCATCCCGCCGAACTTCTGTTCGCTGGTTTTCTCGCGCTTCATCAGCGGGGTGCCGGTGAAACCGATCTGGCACGCCCGCGGCAGGAACAGGTTCAGCTCGATGTTGGCCTTGCCCGCCTGAGAGCGATGCGCCTCGTCGATCAGGATGAAGACGTTCGGATCGTCGTCCACGAAATCCCGCATTGCACTGGACGCTTCGAACTTGTGAATCAGCGAGGTTATGACCCGCTGGTCTTTCTCCCTGATCAGGCGCAGCAGTTCTCTGGCACTGCGGGTGCGTTTGACCTCCTTCTTGATATTGCAGGCGGCAAAAGTGTCGCTGATCTGCTTGTCCAGATCGCGCCGGTCGGTGACCACGACAACACGCGGCAGCTCAATGTCTGGATCATCGATCAGGCATTTGACCAGCATCACCATCGTCAGGCTCTTCCCGGTACCCTGAGTATGCCAGATTAAACCGCCCTGGCGCCTGCCCTGTTCGTCGCATGTCTTCAGCCGCCTCAGCGCCTTTTTGATCGCGAAGTACTGCGGGTAGCGCGCGATCTTTTTGATGTTGCTGTCATAGAGGATGAAGTTGCGGATCAGGTCCAGTAGGCGCTCCGGGCGGAGCAGGCTGTAGATGCCGCGATCCTGCTCTGTGACTGTTCGCTCCGCAGTCTGTGTGAAATTCTGACGGATCAGATCGTTCGCGACCTGGGAGACAACAGCCGGATCAACCGGCTGGTTGATGACTGCCGCAACTTCAGCGTCAGATGTCTCGGCATCAGCATCCTTCTCCTTCCAGTGGGCATAGAAGCGCGCGGGTGTGAGCATGGTGCCGTATTTCAACTCACGCACATTGGTGGCGATCAGTATCTGCGGGAAGAGGAAGAACTTCGGCGTTTCGTGCCGGCCCTGGTTGCGCACCATCTGCGCAACCGCGTCATCCACCTTGACAGATTCCTTCTTGTTTTCGATCACCGCAAAGGGGAATCCGTTAACGAACAGGACGATATCGGGGCGGCGCTCATGTCCTTCCGCAAGCTCGAATTCGGCACAGACGTGGAAGGTGTTGTTTTCCGGCGATGCGAAGTCGATGAACCTCAGTTGGGGAGATACGCGGCGTCCGTTCACCAGTTCCGAAACAGAGCGGCCGGCGATCAGCAGGGAGTAGATCTCTTCTGACGCTCGGTAAGCGCCGTCACCCATCTGGATGCTGTTCTCCGCTTCGAAGATCGCGTCGCGGATGCTCTTGTCGGAAATGCTGTCGCTGTTGATTCTGCGCAGAGCCTCGAAGGCGATGTCGCGGAGGATGTACTGCGAGGTGTTCTCCCGCATTGCGGTAATTTCGGCACGCGGGATGTATTTATAACCTAGATTCGCCAGCTCCAGCAGGGCCGGGATCTGGGAGGCGGAGGCCTCGTCGAAATCGGGGAGGTCGAATTCGTGACTCATGTTGCATCTCCGCTGTCAGCGGTAGATGAGGTCTTGTTGACGAATTGAGGCAGGCGGATGGTGCCGGTGACCAGGTTATTGAGGAGGAAGCGTTTTTGGGATTTGAGGGCGGCTAGTTTGGACACAAGGATTGCTATCTCTTTTTCAAGACAAATGAAAACAGAAGCAATTGCCGACTGTTCCTGCTCTTGTGTTGGAAGCGCCAGCCGATTGGACAGAAATGTCGAATTTGTAATGTTGATCGTATTCTTTGCGCCTTTCTGAATGATTGGTCTCAGATAATTGCCCGTATTTATTTTGGATTCGAAGTAGCAGTCGAGTAGTAGTCCAAGTGATGTGGTGACTGGTGTGAAGACCCCGTAAAGAGGGGATACAATGACACTCTCTGAAAGCCTGCTTTGCTTGATGATACCATATGGGAAATCGCCCGTAGGGCTCTTTGTATATACTATATCGCCCGGCTTCACGAGATTATACCTTGAAGTGTCTACTGCAGCAAATGATCGCCCCATATGCTCGACCTGGTTTACTAATCCTTTGTGCACTGAAACAGAGTACACCGTTTCTCTACCGGAGCTTGTCTCTTTGTGTTCATGGAGAACTTCGCCCAAGCGCACTTCTTTCCATTCCCTATCAAATCCAGGTAGCCGTTGCTTCCCAGAGAGCAACCTCTGCATCAACCCTTTCTTGATGATTCGCTTCTTTTCGAGCTTTCGCTCATGTTCTCGAATCGCCTTGTCCCAGCATTCCAGGATTTCGGCTATGGCTTTTTGCTCGGGGAGGGGGGGGAGGGGGATGGGGAGAGCTATGAATTGCTCTCTTGTAAGATGTGCGAAGCTGGTCTCTCCGATGAAACCACGTATACGTGGTGTCCGAACTGCTTTATACAAGAAGCTCATGGCAAAGAAAGGGGACACATTTTTCTTTCTGGGGCGGAGACGATGCAGCGCCTTCTGAAAATAGCATGGACTTATCTCCTCATGCCATATGGCGCATCGACCGATTTCGCCTCCCTCGCAAACAAGAAGATCGCCATCTCTCAGCTCAAATTTCTCCTTCTCGCTCTGAGAAAAAGCCATCGTGCGTACGTCTGAAAGGTCAAAGCCTCCCCAACGAACATTGAAATTTGCTAAGTAGGAACTTTGACCTCTCGCTTCTCTCGCCTTCTTGCTTAGCATCTTTCCAAGCTGAATCTCAAATATATCGCCGAAAGAAGGGCATTCCCATTCCATGGGAATCCACCCGACTTTCGTCTTCTTGTAGCCTGGCCGATTGTGGTTGTTGAGATTCATTATTCTTCTACTGTGACGAATTTGAATCATCGCCGACTTTCATGCTGTTCGCGAATACTTGCGACAACATCATTCAATCTTTTCAATGCGTTAGATGCTTCTTTCTTATCAATCTCGTATTGCACGCGAATTCTACCTAGTTCTGCTTGTGGGTTCTTTACCAGAACATGTTTCCGATCACCCCAGACTCTTTCTCCAATTGCTACGATATTGCCACCCTGCCAACCACCTCTTTGCAGCCATCGAGACGGCCCATTCCTGCGGAATAACTGTAGAAAAACATAGCTTGGGCGTTTCGGCCATGGAATCCCTTTGTCCATAATCCCTGAGCGAGATTTAACAAATCGGCGACGGCCTATCTTGGTCAGGTCTGTTAATATGTTCTCGATGAGAACTCGATCCTCACCATCACTTGGATGTGTGAGATGTGCACGAACCTCTACCCGTGCAATTCCGCTGACTGACAAGTTTTGAATTCCCAGGATCACATAGCGCCCTTTTGCAGGAAGCAAACCATGACTTTGCCATTCCGTGAGTAACAACCTCTTCAGCTTCTTCAGGCTAGACTTGAAAACCTTATACCATGCGCGGATTGATGAAATATAACGAGGCTCATTGCACCATAGAAGTTGTGTGTCCGCAAGAATTTCAGGGAATCGAGTCATCGGTGAATTCTCTTCCAAGAGTTCCTCAAGGATCTTTGGAAGAATGATAACAAGTGAGGGGACTCCTTGGTCCGAATCAATCTCGAACAGGAATCGGTCGAATCCTGTGGCGCCCTGATTCAGCAACTCCCGCGCTACTCTGCTTGATTCAAGAATGATCTGATTCCTTGATTTCGTGTCAACAGCTAGCGCCACATGTAATTGTCGACCCGCGAAGCGGGTGAAGGATTCGATGCCACCGAGAAATCGAAGACCATCACGCGTCACCATTCCGGCTGTAGCTTTAACAGCAAGTGATAGAGGAGGTTTTTGAGATCGAGGAATAGAATGCTTGTTCCTGAGCCAGAAGAGTTGCAAGGCTAAACATAGGCAAACGCACGTTCTCGCTAGATCATCAAACAAGTAGAGGAAATCTAACGAGCTTAATTTGTGCGGGTTCGCGGAACCAAATTCGATCTCTAAGCCTGTAAATCTGACCTTCCCATGCGCAATAGCATTTCGCGCAAGATCATCATACCCCTCCGTTAATACACTGAGGCCCTGCGATTTGAACATCGAGACAGCATTCTTGAGAATGAACTTGCCATTTACGTCACCCTTTTTTCGCACGGACCAAATGACAGATGATAAATTCCCAAGCACATGTTCTGTCAAGTATAAGTATTCAGGGAGAAAGTAGTTTGCTATAGTAAGCAGCTCACGAGCCTGACCATGGCTATATGCATCCTGGAGATCCTTTGTTGGGCTCTCCCGATGTAGATTCTCAATGCCGAGTTGCAGACTATCAGATCGCCTATCAATGGCTGCAAAGGTTCGGGATAGATCATTCTCCAATAGATCGATGATTCCAGCTACTGTTGATTCATCCCAGTATGTCAGTGGCGGTGATTCAGTAAAAGGTCGAAGAACGAGAACTTCGCGGCCACATATGTCTTCTGGAATTAAACCAGAAAATCTACTTATGATGCGATCGATAGATAGTTCGTGTTCGATTTGAGCAAGAGGATCTGCTCCAATCAAGTCAGAAATCGTCTTGTTGCTCATATCCATCAATTGCTAGAGTATTGAAAGACTTACTCATTGAGTGCTTTCCGTATTATCGGGGTCAGTCATTTTGATGTGTGTCCTCACCCCCACCCCTCTTCGCCATATCCTCCAACCGCTTTATCGACTCCACCTCACCCAACTGCTCTTTCTGCTTCCTGCGACTGTCGGCAAATTGATCATACTCAGCGCGCGCGTGTGTCTCAGCATCTTCCTTACTGACACTTCCCGCATGACCCAAAACACGCCTTTCATTGAACGCGAGAAACTCGTCGAGCTTCGTCTCCCAATCCTGCATGAAGACCTGTTTGCGCCGCAGCGCCTGGTCCTCGGCGAAGTCGAGCCACATTACGACGATGCGGTTCAGCTCGTTGATTTCATTCTCCTGCAGGTAGTTCTTAGCCACGGTGACATCGGTCTTGCGCACCTCCTCCTTCTGCCAGGAGGTCAATCCCATGTTAGGCAACTGAGCATTTGCACGTGACTGAATGATCTCGGCTGCAGTCATGCCGGTCGCGGCGAAGTGCAGCTTGTTCTGCATGACGCTGAAGAACTTGGTGGTCTCCGGCTGAGTGGGTTCATAGTCAGCCGCCATGGCGAAAATCTCGCGAACACGCAGATACATGCGCCGTTCACTGGCTCTGATGTCCCGGATGCGGGCGAGCATCTCGTCGAAGTAGTCGGGAACCGGCGATCCGGCCACCGGCGGATTCTTGAGCCGCTCATCGTCAAGCGTGAAACCTTTGACGATGTACTCCTTGAGACGCGCCGTGGCCCAGATCCGGAAACGTGTGGCGATGATGCTCTTAATGCGGTAGCCGACCGAGATCACCATGTCCAGGCTATAGTAGTCAAGCCTTCTCTGGACCTGCCTGGTACCCTCCTGGCGAACTGTTAAGAAATCCTTAACAGTTGACTCGGGCGAAAGCTCCCCCTCCTCGTAGATATTGCGAATGTGTATGTTGATATTTGGAACTGAGGTCTGGAACAGCTCCGCCATCATCTGCTGGGTCAACCAGATCGTTTCGTTCTCCAGGCGCACGTCTATTTTTACCTGACCGTCATCAGTCTGATAAACCAGCAACTCGCCCTTCTGCGGCAGTTCCTCTCTCATTTGATAATCCCCAGGTTCTTGAGGTGCTTCGTCATCTCTTTATCCAGTTTCGCAAGCTCCTTGTCGATCTCGGCCATTTCCCTGAGATTAGCTTCGATGTCCACCTCTTCCTCCTCCTCGAAGGTGTCGACATAGCGGGTGATGTTGAGGTTGAAGTCGTTCTCCTCGATCTCGTCCGGCTGTACAACACGACAGAATTTCTCGATGTCCTTACGATCATCAACTGCCTTCAGGATCTGGTTGATATGCTCATCATCCAGGACGTTCTGCGCTTTAACCGGGCGATACAGTTTTGACGCCTCTACGAAGAACACATCTTTACGACTCTCGTTCCTACCCCCAGCCTCGCGAGAACGATCGAGCAGAAGAATGGCAACCGGAATGCCAGTTGTCTGAAAAAGCCCCGCCGGCAGCCCGACGATCGTATCAACCAGATTCTCCCTGAGCAGACTTTGACGGATCCTCCCCTCTGCTGCGCCCCGAAACAGGACGCCATGAGGTACGATAACTACAACCCGACCCTCTTTGGCCTTCGCGGTTTCGATCATATGGCTGATGAAGGCGTAATCCCCCTTTGTCTTGGGAGGAATACCGCGGTGGAATCGATTGTAGGAATCGTTCTCGATGTTGTCACCCGCCCACTTTTTGAGGGAGAAGGGCGGATTAGCGATTACGAGATCGAACTTCATCAGGGCATCCCCCTCCTTCAGAAGGGGGTTGTTCAACGTGTCGCCCCATTCTAACCGGGCTGAATCCTTGCCGTGGAGGAACATGTTCATACGGGCCAGGTTGTAGGTTGATCCGATACTTTCCTGGCCGTACAGAGCGTAATCCTTCGAGCCCTGAGCTTCAACTTCAGCGCCCGCCAGCAACAACAAGCCGCCCGCCCCGCAGGCGGGATCACAGATGCGCCAGCCGGGCTGAGGCTTTGCCAGCTTGGCCAGGAGCCTGGCGATGGAGTGGACAGTAAAGAACTCACCGGCTTTCTTGCCGGCGTCTGAGCCGAAGCGTTCGATCATATACATGTAGGCGTTGCCGATGACGTCGTCTCCGACAACCGTAAGGTCGATCCTGGCGAAATCATCCATCAGGTGGCGCAGCATCTTATTGCGCTGATCCGTTTTCCCCAACACGGCATCAGAATTGAAGTCGATGGCAAACAACCCCTCGAGACGGTCTCCGTTTGCATCCTCGATAGCATGCAGCGCGATGTTAATCAGTTCGCCTATGTTGTCCGCGTTCTTCTTCTTATAGATATCATAGAAACTCGTGCCCTCAGGGATGACAAAGCGCTCATTCTTCAGGCGAAGTGCGATTCGTTCCCTGTCGTCACCATAGCGCTTGGTAAGCTTCTCGATCTCGTGTTGATGAAGGTCGCTCATGTACTTGTAGAACAGGAACAGCAGGACGTAATCCTTATAGATGCTGCCGTCAACATTCATGCGTGACGAGTCAGCTGCTTCCCACAGGGTTCGGTTCAAGGCATCCTGTGTGTATTGTCTTTGCCCGCTCATCCTCTTCTCCTTCCGGACGATCTTACACTCAGTTCTTTATCCAGAATCTGACGGTAAAGCTCTTGTTTTCGGTTTGAAAGTGTGGTGTATCTCGTCGCTGCCTCGTCCAAAGCGATCAGCGTTTTCTGTCGAGCCGTTGAGGGAACCGGTATATCCATGTTCTCGAAATTTGTTAGACTAACAAATGGTATAGTGGTATGTTCATAGTAGCGCTGGAAAAGCCGCTGTCCAATTGCGGAGTTGATGTAACCGGCCACGTACTCCGGCAGGACCGATTGATCTTTGATTGTCAATACAATGATGGATGACGGCACTATCCATGTTTCTGTGGAAGGGAGGTTGAAGACTGCAGCAGCGAACCGGCCGCGGTTAACGATTAATACTTCCTGAGGCTGCAGCGGCAGTGCTTTGGATTTGTCTGTACGCAGGGGGGGCTCTTTTCCGAAAGTTATCAAGCCTTCGGGTGTGATGTTCTTAGGCTGTATCAACAGTGCATCGCCGTCTCGTAAATGCGCTACGCTTTTTCTGAAAGCATATCCCGTTCTTACGTTACCGAAGTCCTTAAATTTCAAAGCCACTCCTTGTTTATAACAGTAGTAACATATTGCCGATTGAAAGTCAAGAGAAAAATGAAATGCAGTAGCTGAATACTGCTTTAGGTAAACATGCTGCCCCTTGGCGAGTAAGCTTTCTGCCGACATCCTTCAGCCTCGTCACGCAGTAGCATCACCTTTTACCAACAGAAGGATTCCCAAGCTCAGCATCAGAAAAAAAGGAGTCCCCATTTACCACAACCTAATCCTTGGATCGTTATTAGCTGGCGCTATCGGCGACGCCCTTGGCGCTGCGGTCGAATTCATGTCCCTATCTGAAATTCGTAAGAAATTCGGTCCTGCAGGGATCCAGAACTACAGCCCCGCCTATGGTGGTCTCGGGACCATCACCGACGACACCCAGATGACGCTTTTCACCTTCGAAGGGATGATCCGGGCCCAGTTGCGCTGGCTGGATCGTGGGATGTGCTCTCCGGAAACCGTCCTGCATTACGCCTACCTGCGCTGGATGGCCACTCAGGGCGTAATCCGCATGGAAAGCCATCCGATGTCCGAATACCCAGGCTGGCTGGTACAACAGGAAGCTCTCCACCACAAACGAGCACCTGGAAATACCTGTCTGACAGCATTGCTGATGCCAGATCAGTGCGGAACCATCGAGCAACCGTTGAATCAAAGCAAGGGCTGCGGCGGTGTTATGCGAGTCGCGCCGGTGGGATTTTTCGATGTCGAGGATCCCTTTCAACTTGGTTGTGAATGCGCCGCCATCACCCACGGTCATCCCAGTGGTTATCTGAGTGCCGGCTTCCTCGCTGAGCTGATTCAACACCTGCTTCAGGGAAAGCAGCTCCTGGAATCGATTGAGAGAACCACTCATCGTCTGGCACAAGAGTCGGACCATGATGAGCTGCTTGCGGCAATAAAGCATGCCCTGGAGCTGGTCAAAACTGCAGAGGGGACACCGGAAGAAGTAGAGAGCTTGGGCGCTGGCTGGGTGGCCGAGGAGGCGCTGGCGATCTCGCTGTTCTGTGCCATCATGGCTGACGACATCCGGGAAGGGCTGCTGCTGGCAGTCAACCACAGCGGCGACAGCGACAGTACTGGCGCGATAACCGGAAACATTCTTGGGGCCATTCATGGGGTTGAAGCGGTTCCCGCCGACCTCCTGGAAGATCTGGAGGTGAAAGAAATCATCTTCGAGATGGTTGATGACTTCTTAACGATCAATAAGGACGTCGCTGGAGAACAGAGGACATCAGAAATGGAGAATGAGGAGCTCCATTACTTCGAAGGGGGCTACGGAGTACCGAAGCATTTGATAGAAAAGTATCCACCGAATTAGCTGATGAGGGTTGTGATGAAAGGCAGGGCAAAAAGCTGGCGAGATGTCTTTGAGCGTCTGGATCGATGGAGAAATCTACCCAAGTATCAGCTCGAACGGAGAGCTGATATATTCTTCTCATTGTATCTGATCGAGATCATGCAGGCCGTGATCGGAAAGAGAAATCAGCGATTCCTAAACCTGATGATTCCGGAGTTTCCACTTCTTAAACAGGGTGGTCCAAAGAGTAAATCAGGAAAGAAACGCCATCTGTCTAATAATGTCGATTATCTGATGTTTTCGAAACCGCTGGGCAAGAACCGAGAACCCAGAAAAATATGGCTGGCAGAGCTTAAGACAGATCTGGAATCAATTAAAGCTCAGCAAATTGAGTATCTTCACAACGCTGTTGAGCGGGGTTTCAGCGAATGCATTAGAGGTCTCTTGGAAATTGCGCGGAGGACAAAAAGCCGTCAGAAATACTATCATCTTCTACATACGCTTATAACCACGGGTATTGTCAATGTTGCATCCGATTACCAGTCGAGCATTACCCGGAATCCTGCTCGTAGTGCCAGCATCGAAACCGACTCGAGCTATGATGAGCTCGTAGACAGAATCATACTCGCTCCGGAGTGGTCAAAAGCTGAAGCAGAAATCGTTTTTATAACTCCAAACGAGGTTGAGATTCAGAGCAAGAAACGCGGAGTAGCGATTCACAATATAACGTTCAGTCAGATCACAAACTTCTTAATGAAGCAGAAAGGCGAACTTCCACGTGTGTTCGCAAAGTCTCTCAACCGTTGGGCCGAACACAAAGCCGGCTTCGATGTATCAAAACTGGATTGAGCATTATTCCTGGGATGTAACCGACCATGTCTAACCCTCGCCTTTCCAAATCCCGCCTTCTCTATCTACGACAATGCCCGCTGCGCCTGTGGCACGAGATCCATAATCGCGAGTCCGCTAATCCACTTGACGAAGCAACTCAGCACCGTTTTTCAGAAGGTACCCGGATCGGCGAGCTGGCGCAGCAGCGTTATCCCGGTGGTGTGCTAGTTGACGCACCATACTGGGACAGCGCCAATGCCCAGCAGCACACATCCGCCCTCCTTCAATCCGATGTCCCTACAATCTACGAGGCCGCCTTCGAGGCTTCACGCACCCGGATCAGGGTGGACATCATGCTGCGCAAGGGTTCCGGCAGTTGGGAGGTCTGGGAAGTCAAAGCGGTCGGCACACCGAAGGAGATCCACTTCATCGATCTGGCCCTGCAGATCAGGATTATCAGAGAGTGGTCAGACGAAAGCAACTTGCCCCTGCGAATCTCCCGCTGTGGTATCCTCCATCTAAATACCGCATACACGTATAATGGTGAAGATTACGACCTGGCTGCGCTTTTCCAGGAGCATGATTGCACGGATATGATCAGCGAGTATGGCGATGAAGTGGAGGAGCTCATCCAGGCCGGACGGTCATTACTGGACAGCAACGATCCTCCAGAGACGGAACCGGGGACACATTGCTCGGATCCTTACCTGTGCCCCTTTTCCGGCAGTCTTTGTGAACTGCCGCCCATCGATGAACTCTGCCTGCTTCCCGGTGTCGGTCAGAAGACAGCCCAGAGACTCCGTGCAAAGGGTGTCGACACCATCGCAGAAGCTATTCAGCAACCGCAGATCTTCAACGGACTCCAACAACGGGCGCTCCGCTCTCTGCAATTGGGAAAGCCGGTTATAGAGACGGGGTTGGATACAGTCTTGAAAGAGATCGGCTTCCCCCGGCACTACCTTGATTTTGAGTCAACCGGAAGTATGTTGGTATTACCACGCTATGCACAGACGCATCCGTTTCAGGCGCTTCCATTTCAGTTTTCGCTGCACACCGAACACGAACCCGGCGGTAAACTGACTCATCAGGGCTACCTTCATTCGTCAGACGATGATCCGCGAGAACCTCTTACCGAGAAACTGCTGAACGCTTTGGAATCCACGCCTGGAAGGATTGTCGTCTACTCAAGTTATGAGAAGACAGTGCTGAACGCGCTGAAGCGATATCTGCCACAATATGCAGACCGCCTGGAGGCGGTTATTGAACGGCTGGTGGATCTGTTGCCGGTAGTAAAGTCTTATGTCTACCACCCCGACTTCAAAGGCAGTTTCTCGATCAAGGATGTTCTCCCAGCGCTGGTCCCGGGCGAAGGTTACGGCGAGCTGGCGATTCAGGATGGAGATACGGCGTCGTTGCGTTACCTGCAGATGCTCGGAGTAATAACTGCGGGCGAACAGGATAAAGACATACACAGCTCGGAAGCCAACGCTGAGTCAATCCACACCTCCCTCTGGGAATACTGCCGTCAGGATACACTGGCAATGGTCGATCTGGTGCATATGTTAGAAACAGGGCGCTGATTCGTCTCATCTGGTTCCCCTGCTTTCAAATACCTATATTCTTGCTAGCTGAACCCCGGAGCCCCCCATGCCCCCACCACCCCCAGAACCTGAATCCCCCTCCCCCGAATCCACCATCGACCAACTCCGCCAGGAAGCCGTCACCTGCCGCAAAAAGGCCGACTACGAGCAGGCCTCCGCGCTGCTCGAACAAGCCCTCGAAATCAGCGAGCGCGACCTGGGCGAGGTGCATCTCGCGACGGGACAGCTGCTCAACCACCTCGGCATGGTGCGCAAACTCCAGGGCGAGTACGCCCAGGCGGAGCAGCACTACAGGCGTTCCATCGAGATCCGCGAACTAAACCTCGGCACCGCCCACAAGGACACTGTGCAGACTCTGTCGAACCTAGCGACGCTCTACACCGCGCAGGGCCGCTACGCCGAGGCGGAGCCTCTGCACCGGCGGGTGCTGCGGATCATGGAATCCGGCTTCGGCTCGGAGCACAGATCTACAGCGGTTGCGATCAACTCCCTGGCCATGTTGAGCAAACAGCTGGGCAACTTCGCCGAAGCGGAATCGCTCTTCCAGAGATCACTGGCGGTACGCAAGCGGACCGCCGGTCTCGAGCATCCCAGTACCGCCCTGGCCCTGACCAACCTGGCGGTTCTTTACGACGAACTGGGACGGCAGGAGGAGGCGGAACCGCTGGCTGTCCAGGCCGTGGCCATAGAGGAGCAGCACCCGGAAGCGGACCGGCGCGGCCTGGTGGAGGCACTGAAAGCCCTGGGGAGCGTACACCGGAACCTGAATCGACTGGAATCCGCCGAGACATTGCTGCAGCGCGCACTGGAGATTCAGGAACAGATTCTGGGTGCGGAGCACCCGGGAACCGCCAAAGTGCTGCTGAAGCTGGGCCTCCTGCGCCGACAGCAGGGGGATCTCGATCAGGCCGAAACACTGATCGAGCAGGCGCTGGCGATCTGGCTCAAGACACAGAACGAAAACCATCCTGAAACGGCCAGCATGCTCGCCAGCCAGGCTGAGGTACAAAGCGCCCGCGGTAATCACGCGGAGGCGGAGCAGCTTTATAAGCGCATCCTGGCGATCCGTACCACCTTCCTGGGCGACGCCCACCCCGATACAAAGGCGGCCGCGCAGACCCTTGCCGAGCTGCGCCGGCAAAACGATGCAGACAAATAATGACTGGCTGCCGGCATATTGATACCTGTCACACACGCGTTTAGCGTCCTTCATTCATCTTCACCCTAGAAATCCACCAGCCATGTCTTATATTGTCAAAAGCCCGCTCGCGGGACGAGAGACCGGCAATCTCCAAATGGATGATGAGCTGTAAATGCGGGCAGGAAGTCTGGATGAAGATGATGGGCAACGACCGTAATCCAACATGAAAACAAACCGCATCTTTATCAGCAGCGTACAGGAAGAGTTTGCCACTGAACGGGCGGCCCTGCGGGATTATATCCGCAACGATCCCCTGTTGCGCAGATTCTTTGATGCGTTTCTTTTCGAGGATGTACCGGCTGCGGATCGCAGACTCGATGATTTGTACCTGAATGAAGTTGAACGCAGTCAGATCTACCTTGGGCTCTTCGGCAAAGAATATGGCTATGAAGACCAGGAGGGGATATCACCGACACAGCGCGAGTTTGAGAAAGCAACAGAACTCAACAAGCATCGTTTGATTTTCATCAAGGCATTGGAGAATATACCGCGACACCCTAAAATGCAGGCGCTCATCCAGCAGATTGAGACGCAGTTGATTCGTCGCCGTTTCAACACAACGGCTGAATTAATCTCAGCCCTATATGCCTCTCTGGTCAAGTACCTGGACGATCGTGAACTGATTCGTTCCACCCCTTTTGACGCGACAGCCTGCAGCGACGCGACATTGGAAGATCTTTCCGCAGAAACTATCGCCGGTTTCGTTCGGGACGCGCGTGAAGCTCGTGGATTTCCACTCCGCGAACAAGCAACACCCGCCGAGGTCTTGACGCATTTAAATCTTCTTGATAAGGATCGCCCCACTCACGCTGCTATACTGCTCTTCGCCAGAGAACCTCAACGATTTCTAATTTCGTCAGAGATCAAATGTGCTCACTTTCATGGCTGTGAAGCGACAAAACCTATCCCATCTTATCAGGTCTACAAGGGCAATGCCTTCGAACTGGTTGATCAGGCTGTGGATTTCGTAATGTCCAAGATCAACCTTGCGATCGGTACGCGCGAGACCAGCGTCCAAGTCCCGGTTGAGTATGAGATTCCACGCGAAGTTGTCGCCGAAGCTATCGTCAACGCAGTAGCACATCGCGATTACACCAGTAACGGCAGTGTTCAAGTTATGCTGTTCGCCGATCGGTTGGAAATTTGGAATCCCGGCACTCTGCCTCCCACCTTGACACTGGAGATGCTTCGCGGCCCGCATGGCTCCATTCCAGCCAATCCTTTGTTAGCTGAACCCTTGTATCTCACGAAATACATTGAGAGAATGGGCACTGGAACCAGAGATATGATTT
Source organism: uncultured Bacteroidia bacterium (assembly GCA_964517435.1). Taxonomy (GTDB): domain Bacteria; phylum CAIWAD01; class CAIWAD01; order BS150m-G50; family BS150m-G50; genus BS150m-G50. The sequence goes on from CAZFEC010000010.1 coordinate 67,772, forward strand.
CACGGTGCAGCGCAGCTGGTTTGCCAGAACCGGAATTTGCACTTGCAGACGGATTCACAGTCATCCTCTCGCGCAGAGTTGCGACAGATCAACCGAGCACTGTCCCCGACCGGCAGACTGAGACTAAGTCGGGACTAAGTCGGGACCAAGTAATGGTGATGGATAAGTGCAGGAAAGCCAGTGCGTTGCTTGAACTTATGGCCCTGTCAGGTCGTAGTAATAGAACCAAGTTCAGGGACCAAGTACTCAGACCGTTGATTGAGGCGGGTTTGGTTGAAATGACCGTTCCTGGCAAGCCTCGCAGCAGTAATCAGAAGTATCGCATTACTGAGGCGGGACTCAAGGCGCTGAAAAACGACCAGGACGGAAAGGGATAGTCCCCATGCCCCCACCCGTCGGCACCCACACCCCCCTCATCGCCCGCAACCGGGAACTCTCCGCACTCCACGATGCATTCGAGAAGGCTCTTCAGACCGCCACCCCCACCGTCATCTACATCTACGGCGACGCCGGCGTCGGCAAGAGCACCCTCGTCAACGCGGCTGAAGGCCGCTTCGCCGCGGCGCGGTGCCGCCGGATCACCATCCCCTGCAACCCGCAGATCCAGCAACCGCTGGACGCTGTGAAGCGCATCCTGCGCGCCTGCTTTGAGATCAAACCCACCCTCTCGCCTGAAAAACGCACCGCCCGCTTCCGGGAGCTGTGGGGCGCCCTGGCCGGCGACGACCCGGAGCTGCAGCGGATCGAGTCGATCATCGGCTCGCTGCTGGGCTACGAGTGGGAGGACTCGATCTGGAGCGTCCTCGCCATACGGGAGCGGCCCAGCCAACTGCGCAGCTCCTTCGCCACCCTCATCGTCCGCCTGCTGGCAGACAGACCGCTCCTGCTGCAGATCGACAACGCCCAGTGGCTGGACAGCACCAGTCTGGAATACCTCCGCGCGATCGCACCGGGCGGCACGCACCCGCTCCTGATTGTGGCCGCCTGCCGCCGGGAGCCGGAGCGGGAGGTGGACTTCGCGCTGCCGGAAGCCACTACGCTGAGCATCACCCTCGAGCCGCTGCCCCTGGCAGGCACCCGCGAGCTGCTCTGCTCCCTCCTGGGGCTGGAGGAGGTGCCGGCGGCCACTGTCGAACTGATCCAGGCGCAGGCGGGCGGCAACGCCCTCTTCTCCGAGCAGCTCTGCGCCTTTCTGCGGGAGCAGGAGCACCTCGACACCGCCGGCCGGCTGCAGGGGGACCTGGAACACCTCCGCCGCCTCGACATCGAGGAGGTGATCGGCAGCCGCCTGGACCGGCTTTCCCCCCCGCTGCGGGAATGCGTCGAAAGCGCCGCCCTGCTGGGTCTGGAGTTCGACACCCGGGCGCTGGTGCGTATGAGCGGCGGCCCGGTAGAAGCCGAGCTGGCCGAGGGGATAGCCAACCACATCTGGCAGCACCTGGACGACAGGCACTACGCCTTCACCCATATCCTGATCCGGGAAGCGGCCTGCCGGCGCCCGCGGGGGGACCGGCTGCGGGAGCTGCACCGTCGCGCGGGCGAAGCGCTGGAGGCGGTCTACAGCCGCCGGCTGGATGAGCGCGCCGAGGAGATCGGCAAACACTTCGAGGAGGCGGACGAACTCCTGCGCACCGCTGAGTACTACAACAGAGCCGGCGGCTACTACAAAGCGCGGGGTGAGTATGGGCGGGTACAGCCGCTGCTGGAACGGGCGCTGGCGATCCGGTCGGAGCTGCTGGGGGAGGAACACCTCGACACCGCGACCGTCATCAACGACCTGGCGATGTTCCTGCGAGGCCAGGATGATCTCGTCCGGGCGGAGGAACTCCACCAGCGGGCGCTGAAGATCCGGGAAACCATCCTCGGCACCTCGCACACCGAGACGGCGCAGTCGGTCGCCAACCTGGCCAGCCTCTACGCCACCCAGGGCCGCTACGCCGAGGCGGAGGAACTGGACAAGCGGGTGCTGGTGCTGATGGAGACCGCTTTGGGCTCCGACCACCCCGACACCGCGATCACGCTCAACAGTCTGGCACTGATTTACAAGAATCAGGGGAGGTACCTCGAGGCGGAGCAGCTTTACCGCCGCTCCCTGACGATCCGGGAAAAGGCGTTCGGGCCGGAACATACCAACGTGGCGGTGGTGCTGGCCAACCTGGCCGCGCTCTACTTCGCGCAGGGCCGTTACCCCGAACAGCAGGAGGTGGGCGAGCAGGCGCTGGCGATCCAGGAGGCTGCCGTGGGACGGGACCATCCCTCGATGGCCATCATGCTGAATTCCCTGGCCGGCGCCTACTGGAAGCAGAACCGGCTGGAGCTGGCGGTGGAGATGATCGAGCGGACGCTGACCATCCGCCGCAAAACCCTTGGCGCGGAGCACACGCTGACCGCCATCTCACTGAACAACCTGGCCTCGCTGTACAGGGATCAGCAGCGGTACGCGGAGGCGGAATCACTTCTGGAGGAGGCGCTGGCGATTACCGAAAAAGCCTACGGCGAAAGCGATCATCCCGAAATCGCCAACGTGCTGCACAACCTGGCCGCGGTGTACCAGGCGCAGGAGCGCTGCGACGAGGCGGAACCGCTTTTCGAACGGGTGCTGAACATGCGCACCCGCGCCCTCGGCCCCGACCATCCCCTTACCCTGGTCTCCCTCAAGAGCATGGTCAGACTTTTTGAGAAGAACGGCGACGAAACCAAGGCGGCGTTTTACCGGAGCCGGTTGCCGGGGTAATCGCTCCCCCCGGAACAAACGTGTGATTTTTCGATCAAACACGCAGGGGCGGGTTTTCATTCGTATCCAGGATGTAATGACCTGACCCAGCTGCAAATACGCCTACAACCGAAGGTCGTAGTAACCCGCCCTCGTCCTACGGACCCGCCCGTTTGAACAACGCCGCCGGTCGCCCTCGTCCTGCGGCCCCGTTACGTTTTACCCTCCCGCCCATTAGGAACCCCATGCCCCCGTTTTACGATCCGGTCAAACACCAGCGCTGTTCGATTCGCCTCGCTGGATATGATTACACCCGGATTGGTGCGTATTTCGTGACGATCTGCACCCAGGGTAAAGCCTGCCTGTTCGGCGATGTGATTAACGGAATGATGCGGTTGAACCGGGTGGGGCGGGTGGTGTGGGAGGTGTGGAATGCGTTGCCCACCCATTACCAAAACATTGGATTGGACACGTGGGTCATCATGCCCAATCATTTTCACGGTATTGTTTTGATTGTGGATTATACCACGGATCATGTAGGGGCGGGTTTAAAACCCGCCCTCGTATCACAACCCCACACATGTCGAGAAATATACCCACCCGGTCAAACACCATCACCAACCCAAATGGATCCACATGAATCCGACAATACACACATGACCGAACCGAAGGATCATGACGTTTCGAATCCCATGGCAAGGGCGGGTTTAAAACCCGCCCCTACAAAAACACATGGGTTACCGGAAATCATCCGCGCGTTCAAAACATTTTCCGCCCGCCGCATCAACACCATAGGTGCCACCCCCGGCAAACCCGTATGGCAACGCAATTACCACGAACGCATCATCCGGGACGATGATGAACACGAACGCATCCGCCAATACATCGTTGATAATCCCTCTCGGTGGAACCGGGATTGCACATATAACGTGTAGGGGCGGGTTTTAAACCCGCCCTCGTTCTGCGGACCCGCCCGTTTGAACAACACCGCCGGTCGCCCTCGTTCTGCGGACCCGCCCGTTTGAACAACACCGCCGGTCGCCCTCGGAACCGGAACCAACGGCTTCTCGGAGGACTGGGTCTGGTACGAATTCTGCCTGGATGTACTGGCTTTCGACATCGGCAGCAGCGCCAATTTCATCATCCGCCTGGAAGACAGCAACAACGACTACCTGGATTTCCGCTTCAAGAGTAATAACGAGATCCGCTCCTTCCCGGGCGGACTTTTTATCGGCAACTACACCGATGGCCAACCGATCAATTTCAAGGCGGAAATCAACTTCCAGGGTACGCCGCTCTGGAACGTCTACCTGGACAACAACCTGGTCATGTTCGGCACCCTGAGCCTGATCGACTTCAGCAGCCTCACCATCGAATTGGACCGTTTCCACGACACTGATTCCGTCGCGGTCGACAACATCCGGGTCTGCGGCGGCGGCAGCTGCACGGTCGATCCCTGGATCACCAGCCATCCCCAGAACCTGACGGTCTGTAACACCCTCCAGGCGGACTTCTATGTTACCGCCATCGGCACGGAACCGATCAGCTATCAATGGTACTACGAAGGAAGCGAGATCCTCGGGGCCGGATCGACCCACTACTGGATCTATCCCGTCTCCCCCTCCGATGAAGGGGAATACAAGGTCAGAGTAGCCAACGCGGTCGACACGGTTTTCAGCAGCAGCGCCTTTTTGAGTGTCAGCACGCTCGCCAACAGTCCCCTGATCGCCTACAGTCCACGCGACACCGTGGTCAACAACGGCGATCACGTTCGGTTCGAAGCCGGCGCGATCGGCACGCCGCAGCTGAGCTACCAGTGGTATCTTGATGGCAATCCTATCAGTGGCGCCACCGACACCACCCACACGGTCTATTTCGCCGGACTGGCCGACGAGGGGGGGTACCAGATGATGGCGACCGACGGTTGCGGCTCCACCCGGCTAAGCGATCCCGGCGATCTCGTAGTCAACACGTCCTGCTCGCTCTCGCTGCTTTCCAGTCAGGAGGCCTGTGTCGGCAACCCGGTCACCTTCAGCATTACCGCCACCGGCTCGCCCCCCTTCACCTACCAGTGGCATAACACCAACGGTCTGATTTCCGGTGCCACCGCCAGTTCCTACACCATCTCCTCCGTCACCATGGCTGATGATATGGACTACTGGGTAGTGGTTACCAACCCGCTCGGAAGCGCGACCAGCACCGTTGCCCATCTTACAGTTTTTCTTAACTCGATCACGGTGCCGGATCCCGTCTATGGCATCCACACCATCCAGGCCGCGCTGGACCTGATCTGCCCCAACGGTGGCGTTATAACCCTGACCGACGGCCTCTATCAAGGTGTCGGCAACCGCAATGTGGATTTCCTCGGCAAGAATCCCCTGGTCATGTCGCAGAGCGGTGATCCCAAGTTGTGCATAGTGGACTGCGGGTATTGGGCGCGCGGATTCAATTTCAGGTCGGGTGAAACGGCCGCTGCCACACTGGACGGTATCACCATCCGTAACGGCAACCCCGGCACTTATGATTACGGCGGAGCCATCTACATTGCTGGCGCTTCGCCCACCATCATCAACTGCATCATGGAGAACTGCCTCGCCTGGCACGGCGGCGCCATCGCCGCCAGCGGCTTCTGGGGCACTATCCAGAACTGCACCTTCTCGATGAACACCGCGAGCAGCTGCGGTGGCGCGGTCTATCTCTACGGTTACTCAGAGCCGATTGGGGGGATCGGGAACTGCACTTTCTTCGGTAATTCCGCCTTTCACGGCGGTGGCATTTGCCTGGATGAATACGCCAGCCTGAGCACTCTCACCCACTCCATTCTCGCCTGGAATTCCGGGGGCAAGGCGGTAGTCTGTCTAAGCAGCAGCGCCGTCTACAATGTCTACTGCTCCGACGTCTACCAGAATGTCGACGGCAACTGGCAGGACTGCATCGCCCCCTGGGCGCCCCCGACCAACTATAACATCCAGGCGAATCCTCACTTCTGCGATATCGGCGTGTCGGACTATACCCTCGCCGACATTTCCCCCTGCGCACCCGCCAACTCCCTCTGCGGCCAGCTGATCGGCGCCTGGCCGGTGGGCTGCTGGCCCAGCGCAGACGATGACGGTGTAATGGAATATGGAATCGAATGGATCAAGAACTATCGCTATGCCGATGATCTTGAGTGCTGCAAGACTACCAATGACCATTTTGTGGCAACGATGAGCACTGCCGGGTGGACCGAGGGTTTCAACAATAAAGACGGCAGTGCCGACCTGGACCACTGGGGAAGCGAGAATAACAGCTATGTCGACGCCGTCGACCTCTCCCTCTTCTGCGGTCACGGCGTCTTCACCTATGATCTCCCTTTCGATGCCGACCTGCACGGAATCCTGTTCAGAGAAAACAAGTATGAGGTTCCGCTTCCAGATTACTGCATGACTCCCGGCAGCGCTGAAGACTGCTGGGGGGATGGTGACGCGGAATGGATCGCTCTCGGTGCCTGCGAGACGCTCAGCGATGATGACGGCAGTTACTGGGCTGCGGCTTTCGACGGCGCGCACCTGATCCTGGGTTACCACACAGATGCTTACGGCAGCTCCGACATCCCCTGGATCAATCAGATGGTTTCCGTCGGTCCCGGTGACCCGGCCAAGCGGATCGGCTGGGCCTGGTGCAAGGGGTGCGACGCGGTCAAGACCTGCGGCACCACCGCCCGGGTGCTGGGGGAATCGGTCGACATGAAGTACGATTACATCTGGGGGCAGGGCCTCGGACCGCAGCAGGACCCGGATGTCGACGCTAATTATTCCCATTGGGACCACACCAAAGGTCAGGCTCACAGCATGCCGGAGCTGGCCACCCGGGGGCTGGTACGCAACATGAGCTACTACGAGGTGATTCCGCCCACATATGACTATGATGACGTGGAATACCTGGCCTCGCTGTTCGGCATATTCGGACCTGTGGAGGATTACGGCGATGGGAATTTCTATGTCGAGGACGGCCCCAAGTATCTGATCGTGAATCAGACCGCCGGCATCGATTACGGCCACCTGGGTAAACTGTGGTTGCCACATGCTACCGCGCCCTCCCTGCCTACGCTTGAGGAGGCGGGGGCTATCGCCGAAGGTTTTCTCAACGCCAGCGGTCTCCAGGCGCACGACCGGGAATCAGGTTTGACCGTGATCTACAGCGACGTCCAGTCACTGCGAGACAAGGCCACCGGTGACGTCGTCGAAGGGCAGGAGTATCCCACCGACATCCAGGTTAGCTACCGCCGCGAGTTGAACGGCTTTCCGGTAGTGGGCGGCGACGGCCTGCTCGCCTATGTCGGCGAGGGGGGCGGTGAAATCTCCGGTATGACCAAGACCTGGCGGGAACTGAACGACCAGGGTTCGGTCAGCCTGCTCGATACCGCGGAAGCGCTGGACTATTTCCACGCCTATGGCGCAAAGCTGATGCCGAGCAGCCCGATAATGGCCTATGATTCCCTGGAGGTGCTCGCCGTAGCTCAAGCCTATTACGAACCGGGCTTCGGCGTCGCAGCGGATTATGTCTACCCGGTCTACCTGATCAACTGTCAGCTGTTCTCGGATGGTGATCCGCTGAACGAGTTCATATTCTACGTCCCCGCGGCGACGCAATTCATGCCGTTGATAGCCGATATTACCGCGCCACCGGTTGACTGCATCCTGGTGCTGGGTGAGAATGCTGCCTTCGCCGGCGAAGGAGTTTTCGGTTCGACGCCCTATACTTACAGCTGGGATTCCGACCTGGACGGCTTTATGAGCAGCAGTGCCAGCTTCAGCTATTCATCCCTTGCGCTGGGCGAACACATCATCTCCCTGCAGATCTGGGACAGTGGCGGTGAGACCGCAGCGGAATGGATCGATGTGCTCGTCACCGACCAGGTCGATTTCGGCGACGCGCCCGATCCCGGCTATCCCACACTGCTGGCCTCCAACGGAGCGCGGCATGTCAACGATGGTCTCACCTACCTCGGTGCCGCTATCGACAACGAGCTGGACGGCCAGCCTGATGCAACCGCCACCGGCGATGACGGGGACGGCGGTGCCGATGAGGACGGCGTCATCTTCACTTCGGCCGTGTCGAACGGTTCGACTGCGGATGTGACGGTTACGGCATCCACAACCGGCTATCTTAACGCCTGGGTGGACTTTAATCACGACTTGGATTGGGACGAGCCGGATGAACAGATCTTCAGTAACACGTCTTTGGTTGCCGGTGCGAACCTCCTCGGCTTCGCGGTACCGTCGGATGCAGTGCAAGATACAACCTTCGCCCGCTTCCGCTTCGACACACGGGGTGGCTTGAGCTATACCGGCATCGCACCTGACGGCGAGGTTGAGGACTACCTGGTCACGATCGGCTGCCAGGTCGATTCGCTGGAGGGCTGCCTGCCGGAGAACGAGCCCTGCGGCCTGCGCCTGAACAACGGCTGCAACCTGGAACCGCCGGTCTTCATTCCGATCGAAGACGGCATCACCTACTGCGCCGAATCCTGGGCCGACACCAACTGGCGCGACTCCGACTGGTATGAGCTGGAGGTGGATGAGCCGGCGCTGTTGCAGTTCTCCTTCCGCAGCGAGATCGAGATGTTCTTCGGCCTCATCGCCCAGACAGAGCCGGGCGTGGAAGGGTGCGACAACCTGCTCGGTTACGCCGAGCCCTGGGCCCAGGTGCCGGGTTGTGTCGACAGTTCCCTGACGGCGGATCTGCCAGCGGCGGGCCATTACTACCTGATCGCTTTCCCGCCGGTTTGGGAGGGCTTCCCCTGCAGCGGCGGACCCTACATGTATCACTTCGGTGTGGAGCTGCTGGGCACGCAGCCGGTGGTCTACATCAGCCTCGACGCCGGTAACATCATTCTGAACTGGGAGAGCGTCGTCGGCGCGGAGTACTACAAGGTCTACAGCGCAACCGAGGCATATGCGGACTTTCCGACCAACTGGACGCTGGAGACGCCGGTGCCGCCCGGTGTGGTGGACACCACCTGGAGCGAGCCGCACAGCGGAGCTCAGAAGTTCTACCGGGTGCTCGCGGTCAGCGAGGATCTGCTGGCCGGTGAAACAATCCCGCCGCGGTATGAGCTCGGTTTCGAGGACAGAGCGCCGGTTACCGGGAAAGCGCGGCCGGTTCGTAAGATGCGGTAATTCTTGATGTTAATTGGGTCGGACCTGGTTATAATGTTGTTAATAAGGAGTTAACGCAGGGAAAACGACCCTAAATCGCCCTTAAATCGCCATTATTAGGGCGAAAACAGCTGTAACAAAAAGCCCGCCCCGATCTCCGAGGCGGGCTTTCTCTCTCAATCATCCATAAATCGTCACACCCTCCCATTAGGTCGAACAGGAGCGACGCCGCGGTCGCAAATCCTACCCGCCCTCGCTGAAACCCACCCCTTTACTTCAATAATTACACGGAGTTCGATCGATTGGCATCCTTTTTGCCTTCAGTCGGAGCAGTTGCCGATGACGGCCCGCCGGCCGCGGCGGCACTACCCGGGTAAGAATGTAATTCACCGCGAGATACTCTGACAGTTGAAGAAAGGAGAACACCATGAAGAAGCATTGGCTACTGTTGCTGTCGGGCGCTCTGATCTGGGGCCTGATCGGTTGCGCCGAATCGGACAACCTGACCAACAACGGCAGCACCGAAATCAGCGAGGACCATTACGCCGATGTGGCGGAGGAGTTCGCCAATGTTCTGTCCGATCCGGAGGAGGGCATCCTGTTCCTCTGGGATGACAACGGCGGAGGTTTCAACGCCGAACCGCTCGACAGCAAGGACGATCAGTTCCCGGCGGTCGACGATACTACTTTCCAGCACAACGGTCTCACCATCACCATCGATCGCACCTTTTATGATGATGAGGGCAATCCCTCCGAGGAGTACGATCCGGAGACAACGGTGCGGATGACCCGCCTGCGCACGGTGGTTGGCACCATCGAGCGACCACGCCGCTACGCGATCATCGATCACGAAGGCTTCATCGATGTCGACGGTATCGCGCCGTATGACATCCAGCGGACCATCAACGGCGACGGCCACCGCAACGTCGAAAGTCACTTCAGCTCCTGGTGGCGCCCGCAGCACCGCACCTTCATCGGCGAGTACACCTGGACCATCAACGATGTCGTGCGACTGGCCGATCACACCGTGAATCCGTACCCCTTGAGCGGAACCATCGACGCCACTAATCATTCGATCATGACGGTCGAAACACCCCACGGCGAATATACGCGTGAAGTCGATCTGGCCCTCACCGTCACCTTCGACGGTACCCGCTACGCCCTGGTCGAAATGGACAACGGTCTCTTCTACTGGGTTGACCTGGAAACGGGACAGGTCTACTTCGAGGATCCCAACGGGCCGTAATCATCCCCACTCATCTATATATAAATGTTCTGTGCTGCGGCCCCGGTCTGCCCATGTGAGACCGGGGCTTTTCTGTAGGAGGGGGTGGCGTACACCATGCCTTGCCTGTCCGGCGGATGCCGTCAAGCTATGGCTAGCTGTCTCTTTGGAAAAGGCAGATCAGACCGTCGGCTGCTCCGGTGGAGGCGGTGGAGCCGCGGTCGGTTCCTCTGCGCAGGTTTCCTTCCTGCAGCAGCATTTGCTGGTTAAGGCCAGGATTGCGAGCAGAGCGCCGATGATGGTGAGTACGATTTCCACCCAGCAGAAGTGCCACCAGGCGAAAACGATCACCAGGAGCGCGAGAATGAATCTGCAGAAGCAAAATGTCATTTCATCCTCCCTGTAAGAGCATGTAACACAACATCAATCAGCACTTTACCAGAGAAAGTCAAGAGCTATATGAGAAAGCCGTTTCGGTCACGAAACAGGTGAGAACGCTAATAACGGTTGCGTACGGTTCCTGTGTGGATTGGAAGCGGGAGCAGCGCCCTA
>CAZFEC010000011.1:0-17113 GCA_964517435.1 uncultured Bacteroidia bacterium
CGGGACTAATGTAGCCGGTTACTTGTTAACCGTGGTTTGCATTTCTACATAGCAGCATGCTTATTCCATCTATCCATCATCACGAGAAGTAGGAAGTATAACTTTATAGTATTTCCCGGATGCTTTCAGTGGCCGGGACCGCATCAATGGAAATACTCTAGAACTTCCCCAGCCAGGTTCGCATTCCCCGCATGATCATCTCGATGGAGATCGTCCCGGCGACCAGCGGCACGATGCGTCCGGCGATTTCAATGTAGCGCTGGACCAGCGCTTCGTACCGTGTCTTCACTTTGTCGTGCAGCAGCTTCAGCAGTATGATCACCAGGATGGATATCGCCACGGCGCTTACCACGGCCAGCGTCGCCAGCCAGTGCGGGATGCTCTGCCCGATGATGATGCTGCCGCTGATGGTGCCCGGCCCGATCATGATCGGCATGGCGATGGCGCCGGCGATGTGTTCCGAATCGCCGCGCAGCATGGTGAGCGCATCGATCCCCTTGAAGACATAATGCAGCGCGATCAGCAGGATGACGATGCCGCCGAAAATCTGGAAGGAGGCGAATTCCATCCGCAGGATCCGCGTGAATACCGCGTCGCCCAGCAGCGAAAAGAGGATGAAGACGACGACGCTGATGCCGCCAGCGCGCGTAATCACCCGGATGAAACGCCTGGTCGGCTGCTTGCGCACCAGGTCGATCAGATAGATGATGATCAGGAACGGGTTGAGCAGGATGAGCAGCAGCGACATGTTCTCCAGGAAACTGAGGGTCATTTCTTCCATCGCGAAAGCCTTTGGTGAATGTCCGCGGCTATCTCCGCCGCGGAAGCGTTGGTCGTGTTGAGCCCGCTGTCGGAGGGCGCTAGGCTGGTTTTCTCATTTCAGCCCGATAGGATATGGCCGCGGTTTTGAAGGGGCAAGAGAAATCCGGAAGGGGTGCGAGTTGATTCCACGGCGCTATTCGTCACTGTCTTCTGTAGAATGGGTATCGCGCAGCTCGGCGGCGCGCCGTCCCGCCAGCCAGGCGGCAATACCGGTCAGCAGCACCATGGTGCCGAGTATGATCACCAGCCGCAGCCAGGGCTGCTCCACCGCCTCGCGCTCGATGGCGTAAACCGACAGGGTCCGGATCCACTCGAGCGCCCCCAGCCAGAGATACAGTTGTACAATCCGGTTCGGGAATTCTCGTCGCGACAGGAGCAGGAACGGCACCAGCAGGCTCAGCACCGCCAGCGTCGGCATGTCGATGCGGGAGAAATGTGCAGCCAGCGCCAGAGTTGCCAGAATGATCAAGGCTGGGCGAAGGATTTTCATTTCAGATCACTTTCGAAATGAGAGAAACTGTTGCTGACGTTTTTCGACCGAAAAGTGGCTGTCTAAGCCTTGATTTCGCCCATATTGTCGACCTAATTTGTGCAAATACAGACAGATAACCAGGTCCGACCCCGATTGGTAGTTAATTACTTTAGAAACAAACCTCCAAGGTGGATTTTCGATGATTATGCGTGTTAAATAAAGTGATTACAAGAGTATGACTTGGTCCGACCCCGGTGCTCAGGTTTTGAACAGCTCCGTGCTGAGATACTTCTCGCCGCGGTCCGGCAGGATGACCACGATCCGCCCCAGTTCGATACGGTGCGCCAGCTCGACGGCGGCCAGCATCGCCGCCCCACTGCTCATGCCGACGAAGATACCCTCCTGCTTGACGATCTGGCGGGTCATCTCGAAGGCGTCCTCGGTCTTGATCATGATGCTCTCGTCGATCTGCTCCGGATCGTAGATCGAAGGGACGATCGCTTCCTCCATATTCTTGAGGCCCTGGATGTAGTGCCCCTTTTCCGGATGTGCTTCTACGATCTTGATGCGCGGGTCGTTCTCCTTCAGCCCCTGGCCGACTCCCATCAGGGTGCCGGAGGTCCCCACCGACGAGACGAAATAGTCGATAGCGCCGTTGGCCTGCTTCCAGATCTCCTCCGCGGTGGTTTTGTAGTGCGCCATGCGGTTGTAGCGATTGGAGAACTGATTCGGCATGAAATAACGCTCCGGATTGGCGTCCATCAACTCGTGCGCCCGCAGAATGGCGCCGTCGGTACCCTGTTCGGCGGGAGTCAGCGTGACCACCGCCCCGAAGGAGGCGATCATCTGCTGCCGCTCCAGCGAAACAGCCTCCGACATGACGATTTCCACCTCGTAACCCTTCACCCGGCCGATCATGGCCAGCGAGATGCCGGTGTTGCCGGAAGTGGGCTCGATGATGGTTTTCCCGCCGACGAGGGAGCCGTTGGCTTCCGCCTGTTCCACCATCTTGAGCGCAATGCGATCCTTGATACTGCCGGTGGGATTCATCCCCTCGATTTTCGCCATCAGGACGACACTGGGGTTGGGATTCAGCCGGTTTATCCGCACCAGCGGCGTATCCCCGATCGTCTGCAGTATGTTTTCGTAGATCATATTTTTTTCCGTTCTCGTTGGGGCGTGGATTTTACGCCCGTTTGCCTACTCGTCCAGCCGGCCGTCGCGTTTTACCGCCGCCACAATCACCTCCACCGCGCGCTCGATGTCAGTCTCAGTAGTAAGCCTGCCCACCGACAAACGCAGCGTTCCCGGCGCGAAGGCGATCGGTACCCGCATCTCGCGCAGGACTCTCGATATCTCCGCCGTGCCGGTATGGCAGGCGGCGCCGGCTGACGCCGCCACCTCCATGGCGATCTCCGCCAGCAGCCGGTCCGCTTCGATACCCGGAAAACTGATGCTGAGTGTATTCGGCAGGCGTTGCTCCGGATGGCCGTTCACCCTGGCGTCCGGCAGTCGCTCCAATAATCCGTCCTGCAGGCTGTCCCGCAGGTGGCATTGATGTGCCACCTCGTCCGACATCGTTTCACGGGCGAGTTTACAAGCCTCGCCCAGACCGGCGATGGCCAGGGTGTTCTCGGTGCCGGCGCGGCGGTTCGCTTCGTGATCGGCGCCGTGAATAAGACGGGATAACCTGATGCCATTTCTTACAAACAGCGCTCCGATTCCCTTCGGTCCGTAAAGCTTGTGTCCAGCGACAGTCAGCAGATCGACACCGAGCGTGTCGACATCGACCGGGATCTTCCCCACCGCCTGCGCCGCATCGGTATGAAAGATAATGCCACCTTTACGCGCTATCGCCGCCACCTCGGCGACAGGCTGAATCGTGCCCACTTCGTTGTTGGCCAGCATGACGGTGGCCAGGATGGTTTCCGGTCGAACGGCCTGGCGGAAATCGTCGGGATCGATGCACCCGGTATCGTCGACCGGCAGGCGGGTCACATCAAACCCTTGCTTTCCAAGATGGTTACAAACTTCGGCGACGGAAGGGTGCTCGATGGTCGAGGTGATGATATGGTTGCCATCATGGCGGCGTAACCAGGCGATTCCCTTGATCGCCATGTTGTTGGACTCGCTGCCACCTGCGGTGAAGACCATCTCTCCTTCGCGGCATCCCAGCAGCGCGGCGACTTCTCCTCTCGCCTCCGCGATCAAGTCAGCCGCCTCACGGCCGTACCAGTGAGAGCTGGAGGGATTGCCGAACGTTTCCGTCAGCAGCGGTCGCATCTTAGCTGCTACCTGCGGCGCTATCGGCGTAGTCGCGTTATAATCGAGGTAGATCGGTTTCATCGCAATCTCCGTGATAACCTCAGAATGATATTGCGTTGCGAGCGGTCGACAGCAGCAGCGCCGCTCCCGCCGCCAGGGAACATTTCTCTCCACCAGGCATCTAACAAAATACAATAAGGACAAGTTCCAAGCATCAACTCGCTGTTTTTCGATTTGCACTTAAGGCGTAAGCCTGCTAACTACTTGTAGAAATCGCAAGTTCATTTTCAACAGGAGATACATTATGACTGAAGCAACCCGCAGCCGTTCCCACCGCCACATCCGGAACGCTATCCTGACCGGCATCGTGGCGCTGACCTTTACCTGGCTCGGCATGCTGATCGCCGGTTTCGGCCAGCAGACGGAAACGGGGCTGGCCGAGTCCTCACCGGCGGCCTTGACGGCTGCCGCCCAAACCGTGCAACTCAACGGCGACTCCCCTTTCAAGGCGATCGCCCGCAAGATCACCCCGGCGGTGGTCTTCATCAGCAACACGCACGAAGTAACCGCCCCGCAAGGCCTGGAATTCTTCCACGGTAACCCCTTCTGGGAGAAGTTTTTCGGCGAAAGCGATCCACAACCCTACCCCAAACGGGATTTCACCTCCTCCGCCTCCGGTATCATCATCAATGAAGAGGGGTACATTCTCACCAACAACCACGTCGTGGAAGGCGCCAAGAAACTGATGGTCAAACTCTCCGACGAAACCGAATTCGAGGCGGAAGTCATCGGTTCCGACAACGAGACCGATCTGGCCGTGCTGCACCTGCTCGATTTCGAGGGAGAACTGCCCTACGCCAACCTCGGCAATTCCGACCTGATGGAACCGGGTGACTGGGCGATCGCGATCGGCAACCCGTTCGGACTGGAGCGGACCGTCACGGTCGGCGTTATCAGCGCCACCGGGCGCAGCGGCCTTAACATCGGCGGCGCCGGCGGGCCGCGCCTGCAGAACTTCCTGCAGACCGACGCTTCCATCAATTTCGGCAATTCCGGCGGGCCGCTGGTCAACATCCACGGCGAAGTAATCGGTATCAACACCGCCATCAACGCCGCGGGCCAGGGTATCGGTTTCGCCATTCCGAGCAATATCGCCCGGGACATCTACCAGCAGCTGCGCGACCGGGGTGAGATCGTGCGGGGTTACCTCGGCATCGTCCCGCGCGCACTGAGCCCGGCCATCCGGGAGGCGCTGGAGCTGAACAAGGATGTGAAGGGAATCTTCGTCGACAACGTCGAACCGGAAACACCCGCCGACAAGGGAGGCCTGCAGGCGGGCGACATCATCACGAAGTGGAACGGGCGTGCGGTGGAGCTGGTACCCGATTTCCGCTTCCGGGTTGCCGCCATCAAGCCGGGCGAGAAGGTGAAAGCAGTAATTCTGCGCAACGACGAGAAGTTGACGCTGGCCTTCAAGCTGGGTGATCGCAGCGAATACCTGGCTCAAGCCGGTTTGGAAACACCCGGGTCGCCGAGCGACAACATCTTCGGTATTCAGGTGCGGGAACTCACCGAGAGCGACCTGAAAAGCAGCGATTGGCGGCTCGAAGCGGGGGTCGTCATCACCGGCTTCAGCGCGGATTCCGAAGCGTCGAGTGAACTCCAGGCGGGTGATATAATCATCACCATCGGCAAGGAGACGGTCCAAAATGTGTCAAGTTTTAATGACATAATGGACAATCTCCCGGAAAATAAAGCAGCTATTATGTTCAGAATTTTCCGGAACGGTCGGTTTACCTTTGTCACTATAAAACTGTAACCGACTGTTATTACTAGCCATGTGTTGTGTTGAGGGCGCCTTTGCAGGGCGCCCTCACTTTGGTACGGAAATTGCGACGAAATCGGGGCAGAGAATCAGAACGCAGCTGAAACAATGATTGTTTGATATCCACAACAATAAGTTTCGTAGCTCAAAAGCCGGTGTGGTGATAATTGCTACAATGTCTTACACATCGCGTAGTCACGCTGTTGATTTTCTGTTTTGCTGAAAACTATTTCTTGCTTTTCTAAGTCTTGGAAATTAAGATGCTTGGTCCGGCAGGATTTTTTATTACGCAACCTGCGAGCGGGCTGGCTGTCCGCCGATCAACCAGCGTCCTCCTGCCGGAGGAGTGAGTACCCAACGGAGGTTTCAATAGATGTCTAAGATTGCGCGCAGGGCAAACATACGTGCCAACCAATCGCTCGAACGCTACCTGCAGGAGATCGGCGAGGTGGCGCTGCTGAAACCGGAAGAAGAGATTTCGCTGGCCAAACGGATCCGGAAAGGTGAGCAGGAGGCGCTGGACAAGCTGACCCGCGCCAACCTCCGTTTCGTCGTCTCCGTGGCCAAGCAATATCAGAACCAGGGGCTGTCCCTGGGCGACCTGATCAACGAAGGCAACCTCGGGCTGATCAAGGCGGCCAAGCGTTTCGATGAGACCCGCGGTTTTAAGTTCATCTCCTATGCCGTCTGGTGGATCCGGCAATCCATTCTGCAGGCGCTGGCGGAACAGTCCCGCGTCGTACGGCTGCCGCTCAACCGCGTCGGCGCCCTCAACAAAATCGGTAAAGCGCTCAGCAGGCTGGAACAGCGCCTGGAGCGGGAACCCTCCGCGGATGAGATTGCTGAGGTGCTGGACATGAGCACCTGGGAGGTCAACGATACCTTAAAGCGTTCCGGCCGCCATCTTTCGATCGACGCGCCTTTCTCGCAGGGGGAGGATAACCGCCTGTTGGACGTAATCCACAACAAAAGCCAGCCGCCCCCCGACAACACCCTGATGAAGGAGTCGTTGAAGAAAGAGGTGTCGCGGGCGCTGAGCACGTTGTCGGACCGCGAGGCGGAAGTGATCCGGCTCTACTTCGGCCTGGGCCGCGAGCATCCGATGACCCTGGAAGAAATCGGCGAGATGTTCAGCCTGACCCGCGAACGGGTTCGTCAGATAAAGGAGAAAGCACTGCGGCGGCTGCGTCACATCTCCCGCAGCAAGAATCTCAAATCCTATCTGGGTTAACAGCTACAAATCAACAGAACTTCGAAGATAAACCCCGGCCCGGTCGGGGTTTTTCTTTTTCGCGTCAGGCACCACAGGCAGGGCTTCCCATTCGTGATCCGCCTTCCTGGCGGGAGGAAAGTCGACCTCACCGTCGCCAGTTTTTGCATTTGTGATGTTATTTCTCATCTTTTAGGCCGACGCTACGGCGCCGCTGATGCTTCTGTGCCGGACTAACGCTTCGACCATAATCAGGATTGACCATGTCAGATAAACAGATTCCGAAACAATACAATCCCACCGATGTTGAGCCCCGCTGGTACACCCATTGGGAAGAGGGCGGGCACTTCAGGATTGACGACACCTCCTCCCGGCAGCCGTTCACCATCATGATGCCGCCGCCGAACATCACCGGCATGCTCCACATGGGACACGGCCTGCAGGACGCCGTTCAGGATACACTGATCCGCTACCACCGCATGCGCGGTCTCGAATCGTTCTGGGTTCCCGGCACCGATCACGCCGGCATCGCGACGCAGAACGTCGTCGAAAAGCAGCTGCAGAAAGAGGGCACCGACCGCCACCAGCTGGGGCGGCAGCGTTTCATCGAGCGGGTCTGGGACTGGAAGCAGGAGTACGGCGGCATTATCAGCCGTCAGAAGCGTAAACTGGGGGACAGCGCCGACTGGTCCCGCGAGCGCTTCACCATGGATGAAGGGCTCTCGCGCGCGGTGCGGGCCGCCTTCGTTAAGCTTTACGAAAAGGGACTGGTCTACCGCGGCAGCTACATCGTCAACTGGTGCCCGAAAGATCACACCGCCATCTCCGATGAGGAAGTGGATCACGAGGAACACAAGAGCCACCTCTGGCATTTCCGCTATCCGGTCGCCGGCAGCGACCGCCATGTCGTCGTCGCCACCACCCGGCCGGAAACGATGCTCGGTGACACCGCCGTCGCCCTGTACCCCGGCGACAAGCGCTACGACTGGCTGCGCGGTTCCAGGGTCATCCTGCCGCTGGCGGAGCGGGAGATCGAAGTTGTCGACGATGACTTCGTCGATCCGGAGTTCGGCACCGGCGCCGTCAAGGTCACGCCGGCGCACGATCTCAACGACTTCGAGATCGGCCAGCGCCACGGACTCGATCAGATCAAGGTGATCGACACCGACGGCAGGATGAACGAAAACGCCCCGGAGAAGTACCGCGGTATGGATCGCTTCGAAGCGCGGGACGCGATCGTCGCCGATATGGACGCGCTGGGTCTGCTGGAGAAGATCGAGGATCACACGCACGCGGTCGGACAATGCCATCGCTGCAAAACCGTCATCGAACCCTACCTCAGCACACAGTGGTTCGTCAAGATGCAGCCGCTGGCGGAGCCGGCGCTGCGGGTGGTCGACGAGGGCAGAATCACCTTCTACCCCACCCGCTGGGAGAATGTCTACCGTCGCTGGCTGGAGGGTATTCACGACTGGTGCATCTCACGGCAGCTCTGGTGGGGGCACCAGATCCCGGTCTGGTATTGCGACGGCTGCGACGAGATGATCGTCAGCGAAACCGATCCGGACGCCTGTCCCAAGTGCGGCGGCGCGCTCAAGCAGGATGAGGACGTGCTGGACACCTGGTTCTCTTCCTGGCTCTGGCCCTTCTCGACACTGGGCTGGCCGGATCAGACCCCGGCGATGGAGAAGTTCTATCCCACCGACGTGCTGGTTTCCGGCTACGATATCATCTTCTTCTGGATCGCCCGCATGATCATGGCCGGTCTCGAGTTCACCGGCGAGATTCCCTACCATCATGTCTACATCACCGGCATGATCAAGGATGAGCAGGGGCGTTGGATGAGCAAATCGCTCGGCAACGGTATCGACCCGCTGGAGATGATCGAGCAGTACGGCGCCGACGCGGTGCGCTACTCGCTGATCGCGCTCAATACTGAAGGACAGGATATCCGGCTGGCGCCCACCCGCTTCGAACTGGGGCGCAACTTCGCCAACAAGATCTGGAACGCGTTCCGTTTCGTTCATCTGCAGAACTGGGAGGTCCTGGCCGGTTCCGACTGGCCGCTGGCCCCCCAGCCGCGGGAGATGATGGACCGCTGGCTGCTCTCCCGCCTCCACCACACGATTCGCAACGTCGACGCCCTCTTCGCCCGTTACAAAATCAACGAGGCGCTGGCCGCGGTTTACGAATTCATCTGGCACGACCTCTGCGACTGGTATCTGGAGCTGGCCAAGCCGCGCCTGTACGACGGAAGCGATGAAGACCGTCTCCCGCTGCTGCAGACGCTGGTGCACGCTTTCGACGCCGCCATGCGGCTGCTGCATCCGGTGATGCCGTTCATCACTGAGGAGATCTGGCAGAATTTGCAGGAGCGTCTGATCGCGCTGGGACAGCCGCAACCGGAACCGCCCACCATCATGTGCCAGACCTGGCCGGAGATGAAACCGGAATTGATCGACGACGAACTGGAGCGGCAGTTCGAGCTGGTCAAGCAGACGGTGACCGCCATCCGCAACATCCGCGCGGAGCAGAACATCCCGCCGACCCGCGCCATCAGCGCCAGCGCCCGTCAGTTGAGCAAGGAGTCCCGCCGGCTGCTGGAACAGGCGAAGCCCTACATCACCCGTCTGGCGCGTCTGGAAGAACTCGCGTTTGAGGGGGAGCGGCCCCGCCTGGCTTCCACGGCGGTCGTCGCCGACTTCGAGCTGGTGATTCCGCTGGAGGGTCTGATCGATGTAGACAAGGAGATCGAGCGTCTCACCAGGGAAAAAGAGCGCCTCGAGAAGCTGATCGAGGGGCAGAAGCGGAAGCTGAGCAACGCGAACTTCACCGAGCGGGCGCCGGCACACGTCGTCCAGGCGGAACGCGACAAGCTGGCCGAGCAGGAAGAGGCGCTGCAGAAGGTCGCGCACAACCTGCAGGTGTTCCAGTAGGGCTGCTGTTCTGTCTTGCACCTGAAGGTGGCCAGAGCGCTGTTGCATCTGCACAGGTTTCAGCGACAGACTGACAGGAGGAACCATGTCTTACCGAACGCTATATCACACAATTCTCGCCTGTACAATACTGGTTGTACAGCCTTTGTCTCCCGTCGATAGACTCGTTCTTGCATCAGAAACAGAGGGTGTCGCAATAACAGTCTACAGCAAGAGCAGGGCTGTAGTAACTGATCGTCGTCAGGTTGAGCTTGCTCGCGGGATTACCGCGACCTCCTTTTCGGGAGTATCTGCTAAAGTAATGCCCCAGACTGTCGGCCTTACAGCCGAAGGCGTCATTGTGCTGGAACAGAATTTCGAATATGACCTGGTAGATGAAAGCAAGCTGTATCACAAATATCTTGAGCAACCGATCACATTAAATCTGGATAACGATACGCTTTTCCAGGGCAGATTGCTTTCCGTAGGTCGTGGTTCAGATAAGGGAATTGTACTTGAACAGGAAAGCGGTGACATCGTTTCGATAAATAAGAGAAATGTAGTAACTGCGGTTTTTCCTGAGCTGCCTGCCGGTTTGATCACCAGGCCAACGCTGAAATGGTTAGTATCGGTCAAACGCAGCGATACGTACCCAATAACTCTTACTTACCAAACTTCCGGGATATCCTGGGAGGCAGATTATGTCGCAATTCTCAATCAGGATGACACGGCGATGCAGTTGGGGTGTTGGGTAACCGTAAGGAACCGAACCGGCACCTGTTTCGCTGATGCGCAACTCAAGCTGATTGCCGGAGACATCTTTCTTGCCACCGATTCCAAAAGGAGTCGCTATCAGACGGACATGGTCTCGACCGTTGCAAGCGTCGAGACCGGGTTCACCGAGCGCTCCTTTTTCGAGTATCACCTCTACACCCTCGACCGCCCGGCCACATTGAAGAACAACCAGGACAAGCAACTGGCGCTGTTTCCCACCCGCGATGTCGCCGTCGAACGGGAGTACCTCTTTGATCACAGCAGAGACCCGAACCAGGTACTGGTCTCGGTCCGCTTCGAGAACGACCGCGCGAGCAAACTGGGCATACCGCTGCCGGCGGGAGTGGTGCGCGTCTACAAGCTGGATGAGGACGACACCCGCCAGCTGGTGGGGGAAGACCGTATCGAACATACCCCCAAGGATGAGCCGGTTTCCCTCACGCTGGGCAAAGTCTTCGACATGGCGGGCGAACGCACCGTGCTGGACTACGAGCAGGTAGGCCGCTACGGCCATCGCGCCACCATTGAAGTGGAGCTGCGCAATCACAAGGAGGAAGCGGCGACGGTCAAGGTGCATGAACACCTGCCCGCCGGCGCGGAGATCACGGCCTGCAATGTCGACTATGAGCGCCCCACCGCCACGCTCCTGGAGTTGGAGCTGGAGGTGCCGACCGACGGCGAAGCCAGCCTGGAGTACAGTTACAAACTGAAGCGGCATGGAGTCATACACCGATAAATCGATCCAGTTCGTCAAGGGAGTGGGGCCGAAGAAATCCGCCGTGCTCAGCGATCATGGCCTCGCGAGCTGGTACGATATTCTCCACCACTTCCCGCGCCGCTACCTGGATCGCACCAACGTAGCCCGCATCGACGAACTGGTGCTGGACAGCGAGCCGGTTACCGTCGTCGGCAAAATCACCCGTGCCGAGTCCTTCCGCGGCAAGCGGCGGCGCATCTTCCGGCTGACCCTCGCCGACAACTCCGGCACCATGTCGCTGGTCTTCTTCAACAGCCTGCGCTATTTCGAAGCCGCTTTCAAACAGGGGGATTTCGTCGCCGCGACCGGCAAGCCGAGCCAGTTTCGCGGCTGGGCCTTCACCCATCCCGCCCTGGAGAAGATCAACCTGCAGGAGGATGTCGCGGAATTCGAGGGGAGGATCATCCCGCTCTATCCCGGCACCGAGGGCCTGCGGCGCGCCTACCTGGACAGCCGCGGCCTCTGGCGCATCATCGCCGCCATTCTCGACGAGCTGGACGGCGGTTATCCCGACTGTTTTTCCGCCGACTTCCGGCGTGAACACGACCTGATCAGCTATGCCGAGGCGCTGGAGTGGGTTCATCGTCCCACCTCTCAGGAACAGCTGGAGCAAGCCCGCTACCGGCTCAAGTTCAACGAGTTCTTCTTCCTGGAGGTGATGCTGGCGCTGCGCAAGCACCGGGTGAAGGTAATGGAGAAGGGAATCCGATTCCGGACCGACGGCGATTTGCGTACCCGGCTGCTGGCGGAGTTACCGTTCAGTCTGACCGCCGCGCAGGAGCGGGTTGTCCGGGAGATCCTCAGCGATATGCAGTCGGAGCAGCCGATGAACCGGCTGTTGGAAGGGGATGTCGGTTCCGGTAAGACGCTGGTCGCCGTGCTGGCAATGCTGCTGGCGGCGGAAAACGGCTACCAGAGCGCGTTGATGGTGCCGACCGAGATCCTGGCGGAACAGCACTACCGCAGCATCATGCGGTTTGCCGAGCAGTTGCCGGTGAAGGTCAGCCTGCTGGTGGGCGGCCAGAGTAAGGGTTTGCGCTCGCAGCGCCAGTACGAGCTGGCGAGTGGCGAGGCCGACATCATCATCGGGACGCACGCGCTCTTTCAGAAGGCGGTGCGCTTCCGCAACCTGGGGCTGGTGATCATCGACGAGCAGCACCGGTTCGGCGTCCTGCAGCGGGGGATGCTGCGCGACAAGGGTGTGCGGCCCGACACGCTGGTGATGAGCGCGACACCGATTCCCCGCACCCTGGCGCTTTCGGTCTACGGCGATCTCGACATCTCCCTGATCGACGAGTTGCCGCCCGGACGCCAGCCGATCCGAACCGTCTGGCGCTACGATAACAAGCTTCCCGAGATCATGCCCTTCATCCGCCAGCGCGTGGAGCAGGGGGAACAGGCGTACATCGTTTACCCGCTGGTCGAGGATTCAGAGAAACTCAACCTGCGCGCCGCCACCCGCTCCCGCGACGAGCTGGCTCAACGCTGGTTTCAGGGCATTGAGGTGGGCCTGATCCACGGCCGGATGAAGGGAGAGGAGAAGGATGCCGTCATGCAGCGCTTCGCGGCGGGGGAGATCCCGGTCCTGGTTTCCACCACCGTGGTGGAGGTGGGGGTGGATAATCCCAACGCCACCATCATGGCCGTGATACACGCGGAGCGGTTCGGACTTTCGCAGCTGCATCAGCTGCGGGGCCGGGTCGGTCGCGGGAGCCTGAAATCTTACTGCATCCTGGTGGCGGGGCGCGGCTTGACCGAGGAGGGGCGGCATCGCCTCAACGCCATGATGGATTTTCCGGACGGATTCAAGATCGCCGAAGCGGATATGCGTCTGCGCGGTTCCGGCGATTTCTTCGGTACCCGCCAGAGCGGCCTGCCGACGCTCAAAATCGCCGACCTGATCGCCGACGCCGACATCATGTTCCGGACACGCGAAATCGCTTTCCAGCTGGTGCGCGACGATCCCCACCTGTTGAACCACCCCCGCATCCGTGAGTATTATCTGCGGTTCTATGAGGATCGCTTCAACCTGATCGAGGACTGAGTTGTACGCTAAAGTGGCGCTGCCACTGCCCTTCAATCCGATCTATACATATGCAGTGCCGGAACGGCTGGCGGAGGGTGTGCGGCCGGGCACGCGCGTTCTGGTACCGCTGGGACGCCGGTTGCAGACCGGCTACGTGCTGGAGTTAGCAGCGTCGCCGGACTTCGACAGCGAGCGGATCAAACCGGTCAACGATGTCCTGGATCCCTTCCCGTTGTTGACCGGGGAGCTGCTGGACTTCTGCGCCCGCCTCGCCGACTACTACGTCGCTTCCATTGGCGAAACCCTGCGCGCCGCCCTGCCGCCCGGCATCAACCTGGCCGGTCAGACGTGTTTCCGGCTGTCCGGGGAGGAGACGCCCGTGGATGCGAAACTGTCGCCTTTGCGCAAGCGCCTCCTGCGACTGTTGGCGGAGCATCCCGACGTCGGTCTGCGCTGGTTGAAACAGCAGTTGCGGCGCAAGAGTCTGTATCACGATCTACATTACCTGCTCGAGCGGGGATTGATCGTCGCGGAGGAGCGGATCGGGAAAGGGCGCTTGTCGCCGCGCCGGGAGCCCTGGCTGCGGCTGCCGCCAGCCCAGTCGCGGGCGGAGTTGGAGGAGGCGATCGCAGCCCGTCGCCGGCGTCCGGCCCAGACCGCCATCCTGCAACTGCTCGCCGCCGAGGAGTCTGTATCACGTCGCGACCTCCTCTCCCGCTTTTCGCCGGCGCCGCTCAAGCAGCTGCTGGCGGACGACCTGGTCGAGCTGTTCGAACGGGAGATCGTGCCGGAGAAGCCGCTGTTAGACACAGATCCGCAGGTCTTGTCTATCATACTCAACCGGGAACAGGAGGAGGCGCTGGTCGCGATCGGCGAAACGCTGGCCACCCGGGGGTTTCAGGCCCTGCTGCTGCAGGGCGTTACCGGCAGCGGCAAGACGCAGGTCTACCTGGAAGCGATCCGTAAGGTGGTCGCCGCCGGCAAACAGGCGCTGGTACTGGTGCCGGAGATTTCACTCACGCCGCAGATCGCCGCCCGCTTCCACGCCTTTTTCGGCGACCGGGTCTGCCTGATCCACAGCCGCCTTTCCGATCGCCAGCGCTACGACGCCTGGCTCGGCATCCGGCGCGACGAGTACGATGTCGTCGTGGGAGCGCGCTCGGCTGTCTTTGCGCCGCTGTCCCGTCCCGGTCTGATCGTCGTGGACGAGGAGCACGACGCCTCCTTCAAGCAGTTCGATCCCGCGCCGCGCTACCATGCCCGTGACGCCGCGCTGCTGCGGGGCAGTCGCCTCCGGGTGCCGGTGCTGCTGGGTACAGCCACCCCCTCGCTCGAGACCCACTACAATGTAGAACAGGGCCGCTACCGCCACCTGCAGCTGCCGCGTCGGACCGGCGTACAGACGCGGCCGCAGATCGAACTGGTCGACATGAAGCAGGTGTGGCGCGAGTTAACCGGCGACACGGTAAAGATGTTCTCCAACCGTTTCTTAAGCGGACTGATGGACACGCTGGAACGGGGCGAGCAGGCGATCATCCTGCAGAATCGACGCGGCTTCGCCTCCTGGCAGCAGTGTCTCGACTGCGGCACGATCGTCAAGTGCTCCAACTGCGACATCACCCTGACTTATCACAAGACCGATCAGGCGCTGCGCTGCCACTACTGCGGCTTCGCACGGCAGCCGCTGGAGCGCTGTCCGGAATGCGACGCCCGGCGCCTGGAGTTCTTCGGCACCGGCACCCAGCAGGTGGAGGAGCAGCTGCGCGAATTGTTCCCCAGGCACCCGATCCTGCGCATGGACCAGGACACCACCCGCCGGCCGGACGCCTACAACGCGATGGTAAAGGCTTTCAACGCCGGCGATTACGACATCCTGCTCGGCACGCAGTCGGTAGCCAAGGGGCACGACTTCCCGCGGGTCACCTTCGTCGGGGTGGTTAACGCCGACACGGAGCTGTCGCTGCCGGACTTCCGCGCCCAGGAGCGCTCCTTCCAGCTGATGACACAGGTGGCGGGGCGGGGCGGCCGTGCCCAGCTGCCGGGCCGGGTCGTCATCCAGACTTTCCGCCCGGAGAACAGTGCGCTCGCGTTCGTGCAGGCGGATGACATGGCCGGCTTCCTAGCGGAAGAGGCGGAAGCGCGCCGCCAGCTCAACTATCCACCCTTCAGTCGCCTGGCGCTGCTGACCGTGAAATCGAGCCGCCAGGAGGAATGCCGCCGCGCCGCAGAGGGGCTTCGGCCGCAGCTGCAGGCCGCCCTGGGCAAACTGCAGCTACTCGGACCGGCACCGGCGCCGATCCAGCGGATCTGGCGGGAATACCGTTACCACTACATCATCAAATCCGCCCGCGCCGGCGACCCCAACGGCCGGAAGCTGCGGGATGCCGTGCGCGGCGCGCTGGAGTACTTCAACCGACGGCTGCGGACTGACGATACGTATCTCACAGTAACGATCGATCCCTTGAGTCTGATGTGAAAGCTGTTACCCCACTTCTGGCGATACTCTGCTTCTGGCTGACCACGCTGCCGGCTCGAGCCCAGCCGGCGGGGCAACTGTTGGAGCTGAAGGTGCCGCCGTTCGTCGTGCAGTACGACGCGCGCGACGCCGGCCTGGCCCGGGAAATCGGTTACCGCCTCGCCGGCTCCTGGCAACGCGTACAGCGGGAGTTGCCGGTGATGCTGCCGGGCAAACCGGTGGTGCTGATCGCGCCCTCCGCCGATGACTTCTACCGGACGGCGCGAGGCAGCGTGCCGCACTGGGGGGCCGCCCTGGCGCTTTCCTCACGCAACATCATCCTGCTCAAGAGCAGCCGCTGGGCCAGCGTGCAGAACGACTGGTCCTCCCTGTTGTCGCACGAGCTGGCCCACCTGGCGGTGCACACCCTCACGCAGGATTTTCAGGTGCCGCGCTGGTTCAACGAGGGATTGGCGGTGGCTGTATCCGGCGAGCTGGACATCACGCGCCGGGCGGAAATCGCCCGCGCCCTCCTGACGCGGCACGTCTTCGCGCTGTCGGAACTGGAGGACCTGCACAGCTTCTCGGGCAACGAAGCGCGTCTGGCCTACACCGAAGCGGTGCTGGCGGTCAACTACTTCGTCGAGCGCTTCGGCAAATCTGCGGTAGTGCTGTTGTTGACGCAGGTGGGGCAGGGCCGGTCGTTCGAAACGGCGTTCCACACAGCTACCGGCGTGTTTTTGCACGACTTCGAGAGCCAGTGGCGTCGCCACCTCTGGAGCCACTATTTCTACTATATCCTGTTGGGAATCAACAGTTGGATCTGGGGTTTCATCCTGGTGCTGGTGCTGGTCGCCATCGTCGTCGTGCGGCGCCGCAATCGGAAGACCCGCCGTCGCTGGGAGGTGGAGGATGAACCCTACGAGACGGAATCCGATTTCGATCCGTTTGACTGGTGAAATCTCGGGCCACCCCTGGGGAGATCCCGCCAGGGCGGGATTACCCTGGGAACACCGCAACCTCCATTCGGGTGCTGCCTCAATCCCAGGTTTCACCCCATTCTCCCCGCCTCAAACTTTTCAGGGAACTGCCGATACGACTCACTCAACTGCGTTGAGTGAGTTCAGCAGTTCCGTCTTAGCCGGAACTGCACCGGCGGCTTTGGCGAGTTAGCTCCCACCTCAAACTTTTTAATAAACTGCCGATACTATACTCGAGAGAAAGGAGGATATGAGCATGGAATGGCTGTTCGCGCTAACGGTAGCCGCCGGTGTGATCAGCGCTGTCCGCATGTATACATTCTTGCGTCAGCGTCTGCCGGAACGCCGTTATCGCCGCCAGGCCCGCCAACTGGCTGAATATCTGGAACGCGAACAGCAGGATTTCAACCTCGGCGGTCTCACCGCTCCGCCGCCGGAATCGGAAAACTTCCTTGCCGCCTGCTACTATATCCTGGATAAGGAAGAGTAACTCACCCTGGAGCTGGCGGCAAGCGTATGAACATCCCGGCAGTTCAAATTCCCGCGAAATACGAAGACCTTGCCGCCTGCTACTATATCCTGGATAAGGAAGAGTAACTCACCCTGGAGCTG
>CAZFEC010000011.1:17213-72377 GCA_964517435.1 uncultured Bacteroidia bacterium
ATACGAAGACCTTGCCGCCTGTTACTACATCCTGGATAAGGAAGAGTAACTCACCCTGGAGCTGGCGGCAAGCGTATGAACATCCCGGCAGTTCAAATTCCCGCGAAATACGAAGACCTTGCCGCCTGCTACTATATCCTGGATAAGGAAGAGTAACTCACCTCACCCTTCCACCCGGATCTCACCTTCCAGATAGAGCACACAGTCACCGGCAATCTTTACCCGGTCCCCCTCCAGATCGCACCACAGCTCCCCGCCGCGGGGCGAAACCTGGCGGCAGAACAGTGAACTCTTGCCCAGCCGCTCTCCCCAGTAGGGCGCGATGGTGCAATGTGCCGAGCCGGTAACCGGATCCTCCGGGATGCCCAGCTCCGGGAAGAAACAGCGGGAGACGCAATCGCAGTCGCTGCCGGGCGCGGTGACCAGCACTCCCCGCCCTGGGACCCTGGCCAGCAGCGCAAAGTCGGGCGCCAGTTTGCGCACCTCGCGCTCGTCGCCGACCACTACCAGGCAGTCGCTGGAGAGCAGGGTGGTTTCCGGCTCCAGCCCCAGTGCGGCCGGCAGTTGCGGCGGGCAGTCGACCGGCGTGCCGGGGCGGTTGGGAAAGTCAAGCTGGAAGCGCTCCCCCTGGCGCCGGACCGAAAGCGGCCCGCTGGCGGAAGCAAAATTCACCTCTTCCCATTCCGGCTGCAGCAGCCCCAGGATGACGAAACCGGTGGCGAGGGTGGCGTGTCCGCAGAGATCCACTTCGGTGACGGGCGAAAACCAGCGAATCCGTAAACCGTCATCTTCCTTCACGAAGAAAGCGGTTTCGGAGAGATTATTTTCCGCCGCGATTTGCTGGAGCGTCGTGTCCTCCAGCCAGTGCGGCAGCGGGCAGACGGCGGCGGGATTGCCCTGGAAAGGCTGACTGGTGAAGGCGTCGACCTGGTAGAGTGGTAACTTCATGGTAGCTCCGATTGTCAATTAGTAACGATGGTGAAGGTGTGTTATTTAGCAGTTGCCGATTCAAACTGCTCCCGCGCCGCTTCCTGGTCGGCAAATTCGACCAGCAGTTTCTCCACCGCGAAACCACGCGCCAGCGCCTCGAGGTTGTTGCGGGCGGAGGTCTGCACCTCCGTCTGTAGTTTCCCAACAAGTTGTCCGGCGACCTCGTTGACCTGTCGGCGCGCTTCATCCTTCAGTCGATTCTTATCCTCTTCATTAAAACCGCCACCGAAAAGTTGGGTGAGATCCCCCAGCAACCAGGGGAGTATGCGCGAACTCTGTTCGTCATACAGAGTGATATCACGATGATAGATCTCATAGCTGCAGCGGGGCATCTTCGCCCGGAACTTCGCAGGTCCGATTTCTTCGATCATGAAATCGGGATGGGTCAGATCGTAGGAAAAACCGATTTCGAAATCGAAAATCATCACCATTTTCTTAGTGCTGGTCAGCCAGTCGAAGTACCTCTTACCGGTTTCCCCCAGCCAGTGGTCCTTGGCCGTGACAATCTCCTTGGTGAGAACCTTGAATACGCGCAGCTCGCCGATGGATTGCAGTTTTTCTATTATGGTGTGCGAGTCCACCTGAATAGTCTTTTTATCCCCGCGGCGCAAACGGCGCAGGTACCAGAATCCGCCGGCGACGACCAAGCCCAGCAGGGCGCCGATCAGAAAATCACTCATGCTCGCTCCTTTCCTGGTCCGCAATGCGAAGTCGCCCGGCGTCACGCGGTCCCGGGCTGTTCCTCTTTAAGTTACCGCCCCGCGCCTCTAAAATCAATTTCGGGCCGCCTTTCGGCGGTGTGCCGGCCGCGTGCCGGCGTATTAGCGGCGGCGATCTCCCGAACCGGGCGTGTTGAAAGGTTGAAGCTTTGCGCCGGAGGGTGTATCGTTTGAGTGAGGACGAGCACACTGCCGCTACGGAGAGGCGATTTTGACCGAAGCCGAATCACTCAAAACCATCCTCAGCCGCTCGCCGGCCTGGCGCGGCGCGCTCAAGATCATCAGCCTGCTGGAAGAGGCCGGTCACGAGGCGTACATCGTCGGTGGCAGCGTGCGGGACGCCTGGCTGCAGCAGCAGGCGACGGACCACTCCTTCTCCGCCGAGTTCGACTTTGATATCGCCACCTCGGCGCTGCCACGGGAGACCATCGACCTCTTCCGCTCCACGATTGAAGTCGGCGCCGCTTTCGGCGTGGTGATCGTGCGACTCTACGACCACCAGTACGAAGTGGCGACCTTCCGGCAGGACCTGGAGTACGAGGACGGCAGGCGGCCCAGCGGTGTCCGCTTCACCGGCGTCGAGGAGGATGTCAAGCGGCGCGATTTCACCATCAACGGCTTACTCTACTCAACCGGCGAGGACAAGCTGCTCGACCTGGTCGACGGCTGTGCCGACCTGGCGGCGGGGCTGGTGCGCGCCATCGGTGATCCACGCGAGCGCTTCGCCGAGGATCACCTGCGTCTGATCCGGGCGGTGCGCTTCGCGGCACGCTTTCACTTCGAGATCGAGGCGGCCACGCTGGCGGCGATCCGGGAGCTGGCGGCGCAACTCACCACGGTTTCCGCCGAACGGTTGCGTGATGAGCTGATCAAGATCCTGCAGGGCGCCCATCCCCGGTACGCGCTGGAGCTGCTGCAGACAGCCGGATTGCTGCCCGGCGTGCTGTCGCCGTTCCCGGAACCGGACCTGGCGGCGCGGCGTGTCGACAAGTTGCGTGAGCGGCAGCTGGCGCGGTTGCAGACGAATCTCTGTCCGGCCGCCTTTTTCATCTATCTCAACTGTCCGCTGCGAGATCGCGACCGGGAGCCGCGTCAGGTGCGGGCTACCCTGCGCCGCTATCGCTTTCCCAACGGCGAGATCGCCGCGGCGACCGCAACCGCGAGCCGTCTCTTTCAGATCCGCGATTTCGACCAGCTGCGCTTCGCCGATCGCGTCCGGCTCCTGCGCGATGAACACTTCCCGGCCGCGCGCCACCTGGCGGGCAAACTCTACGAGCTGCCGCTGGAAGAGGTCGACGCGGAGCGGCAGCGCCTGGCCGACCGGGAGCTGTTTCCGCCGCCGCTGTTGACCGGCAACGACCTGAAGGAGGCCGGTCTGATACCGGGTCCGCTCTTCAAGTCGATCCTGCACGAGCTGGAGACGCGCCAGCTGGAGGGCACCCTCTTCGACCGCGCCGCCGCGCTGGAGCTGGCCCGGCAGTTGGCCGCCGGCGAAAACGGCGAGTGAAGGTAAAGGTTGTGGTTTGAAAACTCCGACTTCCATTGCACACCAAGGGTGTGCTACATGATAGCCCAGCCGGAACGGCTGGGGTGAAGGGAAACAACAGGAGCGCAAGGGTGTATTTGAGGTCAATTATGATGAGGATATTTCTGAAAATCTTTCCGTTGACGGTTTTCCTGACCGTGACGATCCCCGCGCCGGCCGCAAGCGATGTGCCGGACGCCTGGCAATGGGGTCACTTTGACGACCGCGCGCGCATGCACCTGTGCAAACACGGCACGCCGCGACCGGTAGAGCGGATCGACTCGCTCCACGCCTGGGACGCTCTCACCTACACGATAGACTTCCGCCTCTTTCCCGAGCTCGAATACCTGGAGGCGGTGGTGGAGATGACCCTGGCGGTTCAGGAAACGCTCAGCGTCATCGATTACCACCTGCACGCCTTCATCGTCGACAGCGTGCTGCTGGACGGCACGGCGGCAGCCTTCAGCCGCGAGGGGGACAACCTGCTGGTGGAGACCGGCTACACCTGCCTCCCGGGCGACGAACTCACACTGCAGACCTTCTACCAGGGCGAACCGCAACTGACGCCCGGCATGGGTAATCTCGGCATGCATTTCGGCAATACCATCTTCACCGTTTCCGATCCCTGGGGAACCCGCAACTGGCTGGCCTGTTACGACGAGCCGTTCGACAAGGCGCTGGTGTCGATGCGGACGGTAGTGCCGCAACCCTGGGTAGTGGCGACCAACGGCACCCTGCTCGGCGTGGAGGAGCTGGGCGACTCGCTGCTGGCTTACGAATTCGAACACCTCTACCCGATTTCCACCTACCTGATCACGCTGACCGCTTCCGACTACGCTACCTGGCAGGAGGAGGTGGACGGGGTGCCGCTCAATTACTACGTCTACCCGTATCACCAGTCGGCCGCCGAGGAGGATTTCTCCGCGGTGCCGGATATGTTTCTCTTCTACCAGGAGCTGTTCGGCGACTATCCGTTCGAATGCTACGGCATGTCGGTGGCACCGATCTACAGCGGCAGCGGCGCGATGGAGCACCAGACCTGCACCACGCTGGGGCACAACCTGGTCACCGGTCAGCATACCTACGACATCATCGTCGCGCACGAGCTGTCCCACATGTGGTGGGGTGACGCGCTCACCCACGTCACCTTCGCCGAGATGTGGCTGCACGAAGGGTTCGCCACCTATTGTGAGGGGCTCTATTACCAGCATTTGAACGGCGGCAGCGAGGAGGCGCTGTGGGAGTACATGAACAGCTGCCGCCTCACTTATCTCTCCTGGCAGGCGGGGCATCCCACGCAGCCGCTGCCGATCTACGACCCGCCGCTGGAGTATCTCTTCTCCGCCCTGACCTACGAGAAGCCGGGCTGCGTACTGCAGACGCTGCGCACCTACATCGGCGACGAGCCGTTCCTGCAGGGCCTGCGCGACTGGTACGCCGCCTTCCGGTACGGCAACATCTGCACGCACGATTTCCAGACGGTGATGGAGGGCGCCTCCGGCGAGGAGTTGGGTGGCTTCATGCAGGAGTGGATCTACAGTCCCGGTTACCCGGAATTCGAGCACCTCACCACCAGCTATCCCCTGCCGGGCGATTCCACGCTGGTCAGTCTGTCGGTGTCGCAGAGCAGCATGTTCGGCAACCTCTTCACGCCTCGCGTACCTCTGGAGATCACCACCACCGCCGGTACTTTCGACACCCTGGTCCAGATCAGCGGCGCCGCCGACCACTACCTGTTCCGGCTGCCGGGAGAGGAGGTGGAGCTGCAGTTCAACTCTCATTACCAGGTGCTCTGCACACATGAAGCTCTGACCGGCGTCGTCGGTCCGCTCCTGTCGGTGATCGCCTGGGAGCTTGATGATGAAGGGGGCGACGGTGACGGCAATCTCAGCGCCGGCGAGTGGGGCTGGTTGCGCCTGCAGGTGGAAAACACCGGCGCCTGGGCGGAGGAGGTCAGTCTGCGAGTTGCAACCGACGACGAGTTCCTGTTTGTGGAGGAGGATTCCGCCTGGGTCGGCACGCTCGACCTGTACGAGAGCGCCTGGACCGGCTGGGATATCCGCCTGGCCGATTCCCACGCGGACGAGCTGCGTTACCTCGAACTGGATGTGCATTTCAGCGGTACCGGTTTCGAGCAGGACACCACATTCACCTTCCGTGTCGGCGACCCGCCGCTGGTCGTCGTCTGCGATGACACATCCGGCGCCTATCTGCACTACTTCGAGCAGGCGCTGGTCGAACTGGAGTACTTCTGGGACGTGGTCGACCAGAGTGCCGGAGCCGATGCCGCCGACCGCCTTGCCGACTACACCCAGGCGATCTGGTACACCGGTGACGCCCGGCAGGACGCCCTCGCGCCCGACGAGCAGGCGCTGCTGGCGGAGTGGGTCGCCGCGGACGGCCAGCTGATGTTGACGGGACAATTTCTGTTGGAGGACCTCTGGGGCACCGCTTTTCTGGAGGAAACTCTGCACTGCGCACCGCTGGATTCGATAGTGGATATCCGCATGCTGGACGGCGATGACGATCACCCGGTCGGCAGCGGCCTGACGCTGCTGCTGCAGGGAACCGCCGGCGCCAATAACCAGGTGGCGCCCTCCAGCCTGCAGCCGCTGGCGGGGGCACAGACGGTGTTCAGCTACCAGGGAAGCGGTGATCCGGCCGCGATCTGGACCAGCGACCAGCTGTTCTTTTGTGGTTTCGGCTGCGAGGCTGTTTCCGGCGCGGGTCCGACCGCCGCGCTGCACGAACTGCTGGGGAGGGTCTTCTTCGCCTGGAGTCCGGAAACGGTCGCCGTTTCGCCGGAGCTGCTGCCCGCCACGCTGGAACTGTACGGCAACTATCCGAACCCCTTCAACAGTTCCACCGTCATTTCGTTCCAGCTGTTGCTGGAAGGTCCGGTACAACTCGACGTTTACAACGTGTTGGGAGTTCGCGTTGCCAGGCTGCTCAATGAGCCGCTCGCGGCTAATTATCACCAGATTGTCTTCGACGCTTCCGATCTTCCCAGCGGCGTCTATTTCTACAGGTTGTCAACCGAGACGGCCAGCGCCTCGCGGAAGCTGATGTTGATACGCTAGGCGCGACGTGATACATTGTGATACATCGCGCCGTCCAAACCGACGTCCATTTCTACGTGATACAATGTGATACATTTCACCTTCTGCTCCTTCTTTCCGTTCCAGCGTGATACATTGTGATACGTCTCGTTTCCGTCACGCGATGCTCGACGCTACATGAAGCCCTCCCTTTACCGGGCGCTGACCCACTTTTTCCGCTCAACCGATTTGATTTGAGGTGTATCGCAACAGTTTAAAACGAATGTGAATTAGTTTTCCACCCGCCCTGGAGAAACACCTGTCCAGGTCTTGAAACCGGAAAATTCAAGCTTTCGCGAACGCACTTGAACCGCTGAGAGCGCCTTTTTCTTGGAGAACACAACCAGCTATTATTATGTGGCTTAGCAGGGTTTTCGACGATTTTTTGCTCACCCGGCAGCGACACGGGAGATTTGCTTGACAAAGCAGTATGGCCGGTCTATGTTACAACGCCTGCGAGGATGGGGGTCTTCAAGGGTGGGTGTGGATAACTTGTGGAATAATTGCTGGAACCCTCCCTGGTTGGTGCGCAACACCTGTACCGGCGATCGTATCGATTCCACCTCTTTTCATCCTTCAACATGTTGCACTTTTTAGCAACGAAACCTTTTTCCAACGCTGTCAGCGAGCGGGCACGCGCCCGAAACGACAGCCTTTGTCGGTTACTTGAGTGATACTTGAGCAGCCGGGGTAAGTTGTGTCGCGCAAACCAAAAAGTCTGGGCGGCAACCGACACCGGCCTGATGATTTTCCGCCGCCGCAGAGCGAGTGGCTGTGACGGCGAATCGAACCAGCAAGCATTTTGGCTATGCCCACACAGCAAGGTCATCTTCAACAGGTGTAGCGTGCATAGCTTATAGTGTTTCCTATGGGTTGTCTGCCAACAGGAACTCTCAGTGGGAAATACTATACCATTTTAACCAGCTTTCGGAAATGCCGATGATCCAGCCGGAAGGGAGCCTCTCCCCCTGGGAGATGTTCCAGGGAAAACTGCGGGACCTTATCAGTGAACAGGCCTTCAGCACCTGGTTCAAGGATCTGGTTTTCGACCGGATCGATGATCGCGAGCTCCTGGCGACGGCGCCTGAGCCCTATTTCCTTGACTACGTTATCGTCCAGTTCGGCAAGGAAATACGCCAGGCGGCGGAAAGCGCCCTGGGAGACGGAGCCGGTTTGACCATCAAGACCAACGACGGTGCCGACATCCGCGACCGGACGCTGCAGCCGGTGGAACCGTTGATTCCCTCCCTGCTGCCCGCCGACAGACAGGATGCGCCAGCGCCGCAGCTGGATTGGACCAGCCTCAACCCCAAGTACCGCTTCGATAATTTCATCGAGGGGGACGGCAACCGCATGGCCCGTTCCGCCGGCATGGCTGTCGCCAGCAACCCGGGGGAGACGATCTTCAACCCCCTCTTCATCTACGGCGATGTCGGGCTCGGTAAAACCCATCTGGTCCAGGCGATCGGCAACCAGGTGCGCGCGCAGCACCCCGGCCACCGGGTGCTCTACCTCTCCAGCGACACCTTCTATCACCACTTCATCGACATGCTGAAGAGTAATCGCGCCACCGATTTCAACAAGATCTACCGCAATGTCGACGTCTTGATCCTGGACGACATTCAGTTCCTGACCGGTAAAACCAAAACCCAGATCGAGTTCTTTCACACTTTCAACACGCTTTACCAGGCGGGCCACCAGATCGTTCTTTCCTCCGACCGGCCACCCAAGGACCTGGAGGGTATGGAGTTCCGCCTGGTCAGCCGCCTCGGCTCCGGCTTCACCATCGACCTGCAGCCGCTGGACGAGGAAACCCGGATGGCTATTCTGGAGACCCGCGCCGAAGAGGAGCGGATCGTCATCCCGCCTGATGTTATTCATTACATCGCCAACAACATCACCAGCAACAACCGCGACCTGGAACGGGCGTTGATCCACGTGATGGCGACCGCCAGCCTGCTCAAGGAGCAGATCAGCATGCCGCTGGCCCGCAAGGCGCTGCGCCGTATTATTACTCAGCGCCCCCGCACGGTCTCCATCAACCAGATTCAGGAGGTGGTCGCGACGCACTTCGGTCTGCCGGACACGAAGCTGCGGGAGAAAATCCGCACGAAGCAGGTTGCTCACGCTCGCCATATCGCCATGTATCTCTCGCACCGCCTGACCAGTTTCACCAAGAAGGATATCGGCCAGTATTTCGGCGGTAAGGACCACAGCACGGTCATCTACGCCATTCAAACCGTTGAAAAAACGCTCGCTGTGGACGAGGAATACCGCCTGGAGGTGGAGGAGTTAAGCCGCAAGCTCAAGAAGACTTCCGAATCCTGATGGAAATACGCGATGTGGAAAAGGGGTATAAATGGCGTGAATAAGCTGTGACAAATGCGTTAGAACTTTTTTTCTTTGGGTTTTTAACAACGGAAAAGTACTTTTTAAGGCGGTTTTCAACCGCAACTGGACGAGCGTCTCGCAATGTAAGTTAATAAATAACAGCGGCCCATTTTCAATCCGGCCAACTTATCAACATTTCCACGCAGCATATTAATAGTTTTCTTAGATATAAGACCTTTTTATAGAAATATATGGGTGTGGAAATCCAGCGAGAATGCCGTCGTCAACGCATTTTGGCACAACATTGCTCAGCGCAATTGACGCAGCGCCGACTGAGTGATTCAACCGCTTTTCAACCTTGGAGTGGTCATGAAATTCAAGATCAATCAGAAGTCATTTCTGAATGAAATCCAGAAACTGGTCGGTGTAATTCCCAGCAAAACCCCCATTCCGATCCTGGAGAATTTCCTCTTCAAGCTTGAGAAGAATCAACTCGAAATTACCGCCACCGACCTGGATATTTCAATTTCAGTCACAGTGGATGTCGACGCCGAACGCAACGGCGATAAATCGGTGCCGGCCCGCAAATTCCTGGAGCTGCTGCGGGAGATGCCGGACGAAGACCTGGTGATCGAAAGTGAGGGCGAGTGGGGTGTTAAAATCACTACCAGCGCCGGTGAATACAAGATCCCCGGCCAGGATCCGGACAATTTCCCCGTACTGCCGGCGGTCGAGAAAATCGCCGACCTCAGCCTGGCGCCGGAGCGGCTGAAACGCTTTGTCGACATGACCAGCTTCGCCGTCTCCAAGGATCCCCTGCGCCCCGCCCTGACCGGCGTCTTCTTCAACTTCGAACCCGAAAAGCTGACCGTGGTCGCCACCGACGGGCACCGGCTGAGCAAGCTGGTCGACGGCAAATTCACCTCCGGGTTGGAATCCACCGGGCTGATTATGCCGACCAACGCGCTCAACCAGCTGGCCAAGCTGCTGGACGATGTCTCCGCGTCGGTGCGCTTCGGCATCGCCAAGAATCATGTCGTGGTGGAATTCGAACGCACGACCATGTTTTGCCGCCTGATCGACGGCAAGTATCCACCCTACGACAGCGTGATCCCGCAGGACAGCCCCAACGACCTGCTGGTTGAGACAAAGGAACTCCAGACCGCGCTGCGCCGGGTGGCGATTCTCTCCAACACCACGACCCACCAGGTGGTGTTTCAGGTGGAGCAGTCAAGCCTGGGTCTCCTGACCGAAGACAGTGAATTCGGCAGTCAGGGTTCGGAGACGCTCAAGGTCGAGTTTAAAGGCGCTAACACCCAGCTGGCCTTTAACTCGCATTATCTGCAGGAAATTCTCAAGCATGTCACGACCGACAAGGTGCTGTTTAAATTTGGAGACGCCTCCAAACCGGTGCTGGTTTTCCCCACCGGTGAAGAACTAGACACCGACCTCCTCTTTCTGCTGATGCCGATCCGCATGCAGAGATGATTCTAAACCGGCTCGTTCTGCATAATTTTCGCAACTATGCAGAACTGGATTTGGCTTTACCCGCGACACCCATCGGCCTGATCGGGGAGAACGGCGTGGGCAAAACCAACCTGCTGGAAGCTGTCTACACTCTCTGTGTTACCAGGAGTTTTCGGGTCGGAAATTCCAGGCAATTGGCCCGTTTCGAGCAGTCGACCGTTTCCATCACGGGCTACTGGGACTCCACCCGGCTGGGAGCGGTCAAAACGCGCTGGTTGTGGCAAAACGGCCGCCGGGAGTTCTTTTACAACGAGAAGCGGGTCGAGAATGCACTACGGTTCTTCGGCCGCATTCCGATCGTGGCGCTGACGCCGACCGACGCTCCGCTGGCGGCCGGCCCCCCGGCGCACCGGCGTACCTTCGTCGACATGCTGTTGTCGCAACAGTTCCCGGTCTACCTGGAGCTGTTGAGCAAGTACAAACGCGTGCTGCGCAACCGTGCCCGCCTGCTGCAGGAACAGGCGCGGAGCAGCCGGCCCGATCCCGCCCTGTTCGAGCCGTGGGACGATCAACTGGCGCGCTACGGACGGGAGCTGATTCGTCGCCGCCAGGAGTTCGCCGCGGATTTCGCCCCCCGTTTTCGTGCCCAGGTGGGCAGTCTCGCCGGCGAACTGGAGGTGGACTTTGTTTACCGGCCGGACCGCGAGGCGACGGAGCTGGTGGAGGCGTTGGCTGCGGGCTGGCCGCGCGATCTGGAGTTGGGCTATACCGCCAACGGACCGCATCGCGACGACTTCCGCCTGCTGCTGAACGGGCGCGACCTGCGTCAACACGGCTCCCAGGGACAGCACAAACTGCTGCTGCTGGGATTGAAACTGACCGAGGCGCAGATGCTGGCGGATCAAACCGGCGAACAGCCGCTGCTGCTGCTCGACGATCTCTTCGGCGAGCTGGATCCGGGACGAATCGCCGCGGTTAGCACCAGCGTGCCGGCGGGCGTGCAGAGCCTGGTCACCTCGACCCATCCGGCCCACTTCGAGCGGTATTGCCCGGAGAACCTGGGGCTGTTCCGGGTGACGTCGGGCCTTGTGGAGCCGTTATGAAAAGCCTGCAGTCGATCCTGCACGAGCTGCTGGAGCAGCTCCCGGCCCGGCAGCGGGACCAGATCCATAGTTTCCAGGCGCTGTTGGACTGGCCGGAAATCGTCGGCGAACGGATCGCCGCGGTCACGGAACCGTTGAAGCTGGAGCGGAGCGTCCTGCTGATTCAGGTCGCCAACGCGGTCTGGAAATCGGAATTGCAGTTCATGAAAGCGGAGCTGTTGAATCAGATAAACGCAAAAACCGGACTCAAACTGAAGGATCTGAAGTTTGTCTAAGAAGAAAAGCGACAAGAAGGATTACACAGCGGAGCACATCCAGGTACTCAAGGGCCTGGAGGCGGTCCGTAAGCGGCCCGCCATGTACGTCGGCGACGTCTCGGTCCGCGGTCTGCACCACCTCATCCAGGAGGTCGTGGACAACTCCATCGACGAAGCCATGGCGGGGGCCTGCGACCTCATAGAGGTGATCCTCAACAAGAACGGCAGCGTGACCATCCGCGACAACGGGCGCGGCGTCCCGGTCGACTGGCACGAGGAGGAGCAGAAGTCGGCGCTGGAAGTGGTGATGACCATCCTGCACGCCGGCGGCAAGTTCGACAAGTCGACCTACAAGGTTTCGGGCGGGCTGCACGGGGTCGGCGTCTCGGTAGTGAACGCGCTGTCGGAGTACCTCGAGGCGGAGGTGCACCGGGAAGGCAAGATCTTCACCCAGCGCTACGAAATCGGCCTGGCCACCGGTCCGCTGGAAGAAAAAGGTAAGAGCAAGAATACCGGCACGACCATCACCTTCAAGCCGGATGCCAACATCTTCACCGAGCAGCGCTTCCGCAAGGAAATGATTCTCGACCGGCTGCGGGAACTGGCCTTCCTCAACGCCGGCCTGCGCATTGTCTTCATCGACAAGCGGGAGGACACGCTTTTCCAGGAAGAGTTCCACTTCAAGGGCGGGCTGGCCTCGTTCGTGCAGTATCTCGATACCGAACGCAGCCCCCTGCACCCGGAACCGATCGTCATCGAAGGGGAGCGGGACGGCGTCCCGGTGGAGATCGCACTGCAGTACAACAACTCCTTCAACGAAAACGTCCACTCCTTCACGAACAACATCAACACCATCGAAGGCGGCACCCATCTCTCCGGCTTCCGGGCCGCACTGACCCGCACCCTCAACGTTTACGCCACCCGCAACAACCTCTTCAAGAAGGACAAGTTCACACTGAGCGGCAACGACGTACGGGAGGGATTGACCGCGGTGCTCTCGGTGCGGGTGCCGGAACCGCAGTTCGAGGGGCAGACCAAGACCAAACTGGGCAATTCGGAAGTGCGGACCATCGTCGAGACGCTGGTCAACGACAAGCTGGCCAACTTCCTCGAGGAAACGCCGCGCGTGGCCAAGAAGGTGCTGGAGAAGTGCATCAGTACCGCCCGCGCCCACGAAGCGGCCCGCCGCGCGCGCGACATGGTGCGGCGCAAATCGGCGCTGGAGTCCGGCTCGCTGCCGGGCAAGCTGGCCGACTGCTCGCTGCGGGAGCCGGAGCATACCGAGATCTACCTGGTTGAGGGCGACTCCGCCGGCGGCAGCGCCAAGCAGGGGCGCGACCGGCAGTTTCAGGCGATCCTGCCGCTGAAGGGTAAGATCCTGAATGTGGAGAAATCGCGGATCGACAAGATCCTGGGCAACCAGGAGATCAAAACCATCATCACGGCGATCGGCACCGGCGTTTCCGGCGAGGGTTTCGATTACGATAAACTGCGCTACGGCAAGATCATCATCATGACCGACGCCGATGTCGACGGCAGCCACATCCGGACTCTCCTGTTGACGTTCTTTTACCGCTATATGAAAGAGCTGATCACGAACGGGCACGTCTACATCGCCCAGCCACCGCTCTACAAGCTGGAAAAGGGCCGCAAGGAGAATTACCTGGCCAGCGAAGAGGAGCTGAAGAAGATCTATACCGACAGCGCGCTGCAGAAGCTCCGTTTTCGGAAGGGCAAGTCGCACCTGAGCAGCGGTGACGCGCAGAGGGTCATCGAGATCTCTTATCGCATCGAGCGTTACCTGGAGGCGATCTACCACGATCATCGACGTCTGCGTATCCTGGCCAACCTGGAGACGCATTTCTTCAATCCCAGGAAGTTCAAGTCCTGGCAGCAGCTCTCCAAGCTGATGGATAAAAACGGCGACCTGCACACTCCGGCGGAGAAAAAGGAGCTGAAGACCCTTGCGGATGAAATCGGCGGCTGGCTGCTGTTGCCACCGGAGCAGATCGTGCCGCTGCTCAACAGCCAGGAATTCCACGAACTGGTCCTGCTGTTGGGTCAGCTGAACAAGCTGCTGCAGCCGCCCTACGTTCTGCTGGTGGATTCCGGCTTCAAGGAGATACGGCAGCCGACCCAGATCTATCACGAGGTAGTCGAGCTGGGTAAGAAAGGTGTGCACGTACAGCGTTACAAAGGTCTGGGCGAGATGAATCCGGAGCAACTCTGGACGACCACGATGGATCCGGAGAAACGGATGCTGTTGCGGGTGACCATGAAGGACGCCGCCATCGCCGATCATGTCTTCTCAACCCTGATGGGCGATGAAGTGGCGCCGAGGCGGCAGTTCATTGAAAGAAATGCGCGCTATGTGAAGAACTTGGACGTTTAGGCAACATTGCCCATCAGGCATGATGTGGTGACGAGGTGGCGCCCAGAAGACAGTTCATCGAACGAAACGCGCGCTATGTGAAGAATTTGGATGTCTAGGTGAACCAGCTGTCGCCCCGGGTTGAAACCCGGGGAAGCAGGACGCGCCCCAAGAAGTGAACAGTTATTCGAATGGAACATCTACCTTTTCTGTACAATCAAACAACACTGAATCTGTTATAAACTTTTGTTTTGACGGAAACTATGGCGAGAAGAGGGTGAAAACGTCCGTGGAAAAATCAATGAAACGGATCAGTTATTCACAAAAGACTTGACATTACCCAAGGGCTTGTTTTTTAGACAAACCACAAAATAACAATCGGTTACAATGAATTTTCGACGACATACAAATGGAAGTGTAGAAAAAACAGAAGCGCCTTGCTTTGTGTGGAAAAAATGTTGAAAACCTGTGGAGAATTCTGACTCGATGTTCAACGAAAAACAGCGAATCTCAGACGTACCAATAGAAGAGGAGATGCAAAGCTCCTACCTGGACTACTCGATGTCGGTTATCGTACAGCGGGCGCTGCCCGATGTGCGTGACGGATTGAAGCCGGTGCACCGCCGCATCCTCTTCGGCATGCAGGATCTGAACGTCCAGCCGAACAAACCCTACAAGAAGTCGGCCCGTATCGTCGGCGACGTGATCGGTAAGTACCACCCCCACGGCGACGGCGCCGTCTACGACACACTGGTGCGAATGGTGCAGGAATTCTCCCTGCGCTACCCGCTGGTGGACGGCCAGGGCAACTTCGGCTCGATCGACGGGGACAGCGCCGCAGCCTACCGCTATACCGAAGCGCGCATGAGCC
Organism: uncultured Bacteroidia bacterium; assembly: GCA_964517435.1. Classification (GTDB taxonomy): domain Bacteria; phylum CAIWAD01; class CAIWAD01; order BS150m-G50; family BS150m-G50; genus BS150m-G50. The sequence continues at coordinate 31,946 of CAZFEC010000011.1, forward strand.
ACATGGCGACCGAACTGCTGGCCGACATCGACAAGCAGACGGTCGACTTCGTGCCCAATTACGACGAAAGCCTGCAGGAGCCGACCGTCCTGCCGGCGCGGGCACCCAACCTGCTGATCAACGGCACCTCCGGCATCGCGGTCGGTATGGCCACCAACTTCGCACCGCACAACCTGAGCGAGGTAGTGGCGGGCGCCAAGTACTTCCTCGACCATCCCAAAGCCACGCCGGATGACCTGATGAAATTCATTCAGGCTCCTGATTTCCCCACCGCCGGCATCATCTACGGCTACGGCGGCGTGCGCGACGCCTACCGCACCGGGCTGGGCCGTGTAGTGGTGCGGGCGCGCGCCAACGTCGAGACCGGTCGCGGCGGCAAGGACCGCATCGTCATCACGGAGCTGCCCTACCAGGTGAACAAGCTGCGTCTGATCGAGAAGATCGTCGAGCTGGTCAAGGCGCGCAAACTGGAGGGACTGGCCGACATCCGCGACGAGTCGGATCGCGACGGTATGCGGCTGATCCTGGAGTTGAAGCGGGACGCCGTCGCCAAAGTAGTGCTCAACTACCTGTTCAAGCATACCCAGATGCAGATCACCTTCGGGGTCAACATGCTGGCGCTGGTCAACGGCCAGCCGCAGCTGCTGACCCTGCGCGACGTGATCTTCCACTACGTGGAGCACCGTATCGAGGTGGTCGTCCGCCGTACCCGCTTCGAGCTGGGCAAGGCGGAAGCGCGAGCGCACATCCTGGAAGGGCTGCAGATCGCACTGGACAACATCGACGCCGTCATCGCGATCATCCGCGGCAGCCAGACGCCGGACACCGCCCGGCTGGCGCTGATCGACCGCTTCGAGCTCTCCGACGTGCAGGCCAAAGCCATCCTGGAGATGCGGCTGCAGAAGCTGACCGGCCTGGAGCGGGAGAAGCTGGAAGAGGAACTGCAGGAATTGCACAAGCTGATCCGCAAAATGAAGAAGATTCTGGCGTCGGAGCAGCTGCAGAAGGACATCATCAAGGAGGAGCTGGACGAGCTGGACAAGAAGTACGGCGACGCGCGCCGTACCGAACTACTGCCGGAGGAGAGCGAATTTACCATCGAGGATATGATCGCCGAGGAGGATGTGGTGATCACCATCTCCCGCGACGGTTTCATCAAGCGCTTCCCGGTGACCGGCTTCAAGAAGCAGAAACGGGGCGGACGCGGCATGACCGGCGCCACCACCAAGGAAGAGGACGTGATCAGCAGCCTCTTCATCGGTTCCACCCACGCCTATATCCTCTTCTTCACCACCAACGGCCGTGTCTACTGGCTGAAAGTGCACGAGATTCCGCACGCCGGCCGGGCGGCGAAGGGGCGCGCCATCGTCAACCTGCTGGAAAAACCGCGCGACGAGAGCATCACTTCCGTGCTGATGGTGAGGGATTTCGACGAAACCAAGCATGTGATGATGGCGACGCGGCTGGGGATCATTAAGAAGGTCTCGCTGGAGCAGTTCTCGCGGCCGCGCCGGGCCGGCATCCACGCCATCGACCTGAAAGCTGGGGACAGCCTGATCGATGTCCACCTGACCGACGGGGAGCACGAAGTGATCGTCGCCACGCGGCAGGGTAAGGCTGTTCGTTTCCAGGAGAGCGATGTGCGGCAGATGGGCCGCAGCGCCGCCGGAGTCCGCTCAGTGACGCTCGCCGACAAAGATGATTACGTAGTCGGCATGGTCACCTCGCCGTCCGACGAACACACCCTGCTGGTGGTGGCGGAAAACGGGTTCGGCAAGCGCTCCCTGGTCAGGGACTACCGCCTGACCAAGCGCGGCACCAAGGGAGTGTTGACGATCAAGGTCAGCGCTAAAACCGGACCGCTGGTCGGCATCAAGCTGGTCACCGACAACCACGACCTGATGATCATTACCACCAAGGGGGTGCTGATCCGCCAGCCGATCGAGCAGATCCGGGTGATAGGACGCGCCACCCAGGGCGTGCGGCTGATCCGGATAGACAAGGCTGACAGCATCGGTGATCTGGAGGTTGTGCAGGTGGAGGATAAGGTCGGGAACAACGGTAATCAAGTAGCGGAGGAAGCGAGTAACGCCGCGAGTGAGCCGGCGTCCGCTGTAGAAAATGAGCAATCCGCCGGTCAACCGGATGATCAACCGAAAGATCAACCGGAAGATGCCGACGACGATAAGGATCAGGGGGAGTTGTTTAATCTGTAGGACCTATCCTTCCGCCAGGCCGGGCCAGCATGAAGATCGAAGTCCGTTTGGAATAGCACGTAAGAGAAATCAACAGGTTGTCACAATCTGTGACTACCTCCAGAACTGCAAAACGTCATCCCCGCGCAGTCGAATCCGCATTCGAAACCGACAGGTTTCGTTTCAGGGGATTCGCTTCAGGGGCGGGGATCCAGCAGCAGTCAAATCATGAAAATCCCATTACAACTAATTCCCTTAGTCGTAGCCATCCCTGACTGCGTTCAGGCTCGCGATCAGTGAAAAACAAAAAAACCGCCGCGGCGGTGATGTGTGGTGAGGGTACAAAAAAAAGAAGTCGAACTGTTGCAGTCCGACTTCCCCTGATTACACGGCTCATTAGGAGAGACACGAAACGATATGATTCACCAGATAGTATGCACAATCTGAACTATAATGTCAAGCAAAAATATCGCTAAATGGAAAAAAGAACGAAAAATTGGCCGGAATTGGTGGGAAAATGGTTGGGAAAGGACACCGTTTCCGCAGCTAAAACATTGATAGGTATGCGTTTAAGGGTGGGGGAAGCCGAAATCCGCATAACCGAAACAGAAGCTTACACCGAAGACGATCCCGCCTCACACGCCGTTACCCGCAAGCCTTCCGCCGGCGAAATCATGCGTACAGCAGGTGCAATCTACGTTTATCAGATCTACGGCGTGCATTTCTGCCTGAATATCACCACCGACAGGAACCAGGCGGGAGCGGTGCTGATCCGAGCCGGCGAACCGCTGGCCGGACTGGAGTCGATGCGACGGCGGCGCGGCCAGGTAAAGCTGGAACTGCTGACGGTCGGACCCGGCCGCCTCTGCCAGGCGCTGGGTGTCGACAAGAGCTTCTCCGGCGAACCGGTGGGTGAGCGGATCGAGCTGCTGCCGGGGTCGGCACCGGAGCGGATCGGTGTCTCGCCCCGCATCGGCATCACCAACGGCCGGGATCTCCCTTACCGATTCTTTGACGCCGCCAGCCGTTTCGTCAGCAAAACGCCGCGAAAACAATAAGATAAATACCGCGCATGCAACATGATGTACTATATGAGCAGCTTTAACTTACGCATCATGCGAAACCTCCTCGGTCTCCTGTCGCTTTTATGCACAACGGCGCTGACCTGGAGTACGCCGGTCACCTTCCAGGTCGACATGGAGATACAGTGCCGCTACGGGCGCTTCCAGCCGTTGTCGGACCAGGTGGTTCTGCGCGGTGATTTCAACGACTGGAGCGGTAACGAGGCTGCACTGACCGATCCGGACAGCGACTCCCTTTACACCCTGACGCTGGAACTACCATCAGGGGGCTATTCCTACAAATATGTGATGTTCCTGCAGGAGGAGTACTATATCTGGGAGACAACGATCCCCAACCGATGGGTGGTGGTGGGCGAGGATCCGCTTACGTTGCCGGTAGTATACTTTGATGATGACGACAGCGATCCAATTCCACCCCGCGATATGGAGGTGCGCTTTCGCCTGCGTCTGGATGCCCTCATCGAATCAGGTGTATTTAAACCCGGTATCGATCAGGCGGCCGTTTTCAGCGATCATCCTCAACTCGGCAACTGGGGCGAGCCGGGAGTGTTCCTTAGCCAAAGTGAAGTTGCTGGGGCTTACGTCGCCTGGCACACCCTCTCCCAGCTGTCTAATTACCCGGTGTACTATAAATTCGTCATTCTAGGGGAGGGGGATCCAGGTAACCTGTACTGGGAGCCGCTGCCGGACAACCGCAACTTCGTCATCGACGGGACTGAAGCGGACGATCATCCGCAGCCGGGCGGTAATGGCGTGCCGGATCTGGTATTGCCGGTGGTTTTCTTCGGCAAGCCCACCGGCTGGCTGCCGGGCGATCTGGTCGCCGGTGCCGATATTTCCTGGCTGCCCCGGCAGATCGCCGCCGGCGCCCAGTTCTATGTCGACGGGGAGCCTGCCCATCCACATGAAGCCATGCCGGAGTTGGGCTATGACCAGGCGCGCCTGCGCATCTGGCACACTCCGGACGAACCGTGGCACGGACTTGATTCAACCCTGGCGCATGCACAGCGGCTACGCGCAGCCGGTCTCGAGCTGTTACTGAATTTCCATCTCTCCGACACCTGGGCCGATCCTGGTCATCAAACACTGCCGGCGGCCTGGGTCGGACTTGATCTTCCCGCCCTGGTCGATTCGGTGTACAACTATACCTACGAAGTGATCACCCTTTTTGCAGCCGCCGCGGCGCTGCCGGCCATGGTGCAGATCGGCAATGAGATCGACAACGGTATGCTGTGGGACTGGGGACGGGTAGGCGGCGTTTGGGATACCCCTCAACAATGGTCACAACTGGGGCAACTGTTAAACGCTGGTATCACCGGTGTACTCGATGCCGCGCCGACCGATCCGCCGTTGATCATGCTGCATATCGCGCAGGGAGGTAACAACAGCGCCTGCCGTTGGTGGTACGACGGCGTGCTGGAACAGGAGGTGGATTTCGACGTCATCGGCCTTTCCTTCTACCCCTGGTGGCATGGCACGCTGGCGCAGCTGCAGGACAACCTGATGGACCTGGCTCAGCGCTACGACCGGGATATCCAGGTTGTGGAAACCGCCTACCCCTGGACGCTTAACAACCACGACGAAGTGGACAACATCGTCTGGCACGAGTCGCAGCTACCGGCGGAGTTTTCCCCCACGCCCGGTGGCCAGGCCTCCTTTATGCAGGCGTTGCGGGAGGTGGTGCGGTACAGCGGCCAGGCGGAGAGAGGCGGCGTCTGGTATTGGGAACCTACCGCCATCAGCGTTCCCGGTCTGCCGGGCAATCCGGTCGACAATCTGACCCTGTTCGACGCCGGCGGACAGGCGCTGCCCGGTTTTACCTTTGGAGGTGAACCTTTTCCGGTTGAGATAATCCTGCGGATCGGCTATGAGGAGGGTCTTCTGATAATGGAGTGGGAGGATTTCAGCGGTGGGACACAGTGGCGACTGGAAGAGGCCTACGCGCCGGAAGGGCCCTGGCACATCGTTGCCTATACAAATGTCAATTACTGGACATTGCCGGTGCAGACGGAAGCAGCTTTCTACCGTGTGATCGGCATCTACTGACAGCCGCCCGGTTTCAGTACAGATTCAGGTTCGATCCCCGGCAGCCTCATCCCATAATCAGCAGCGCCACATACGGAATGACGAAGAAGATCAGGAACAGGATCTTGAACGACATCAATACCGTGTAGATAATCACGTTGTAGGTTTCCCGCGGGACCGGGAACCAGTTGCTGTGCAGGCGATATACGAAGTCGGGCGCGAACTTGAAGAAAATTACTGCAAGGACGAAAACGCCGGCGGTAATCAAGGTGCACAGCTTGAAGAAGGTGGTAAGAGTCTGAAGGTCCATTAGTACCTCTTCAGGTTTACATAAGACACCGAGTTAATTCCAATAATATCAAATGCAGAATGCCGGAATAACCAGGAACCCGGCATTAAGTCCCGTATATACAATAGTAAATCGTGGTCCGACCCCGGCTCATCTCTATTTATCCAGAACCGAGCGCACCTTGCGCGCCAGATCGACGGCCGTATACGGTTTCTGGATGAACTCCATGCCCTTCTCCAGCACTCCGTGCTGCGCGATGCTGTTGTCGGTGTAGCCGGAACAATAGAGGATCTTCAGCTTCGGGTCCGCGATAGCCAGCTGGTCGGCCAGCTCCCTCCCGCTCATCCGCGGCATGACGACGTCGGTCAGGAGCAGGTTGATTGTCCCCCTGTTTTCCTCAAAGATGTGCAGCACTTCTTCGCCGTTGACGGCGGTGAGCAGTTGATAACCGAAATCGGTCAGGGTGGTGCGGGTAACCTCGCGCACGTCGGGATCATCCTCCACCAGCAGGATGGTCTCGCTCCCCTGCAGCGCGTCCATGCTCCCCCTGTTCGTCATGATGACGCCTTCATCCTTCTCGGCCACCGGCAGGTAAATCTTGAATGTTGTTCCCTTCTGAAGTTCGCTGTAAACGTAGACGAATCCCCGGTTCTGTTTCACGATACCATAAACCGTGGCCAGCCCCAGACCGGTGCCCTTTTCCCGGCCCTTGGTGGTGAAGAACGGTTCGAACACCTGCCCCCTGGTCGCCTCATCCATGCCGACACCGGTGTCGCTGATCGCCAGCATTACGAATTGTCCCGGCTCGGCTTCGGCGTGGTTCTTCAGGTAGTCGGCGTCGAATTCCACGCTGGCGGTTTCGAAAGTGAGCCTGCCGCCGAAGGGCATGGCGTCGCGCGCGTTGATGGCGATGTTCATGATGATCTGTTCGATCTGAACGGGGTCGGCTTCGATCTGAGGGAGATCGGGCGTCAGCCGGGTGATGATCTCGATATCCTCGGACAGCAGCCGGCTCAGCATCTTCATCTGTTCCGGAATCAGTTTGTTCAGATTGATGATCTCCGGTTGGACGATCTGTTTGCGGCTGAAGGCCAGCAATTGACCGGTGAGCCGCGCCGCTCTTTCCCCGGCGTTCTTGATCTGACTGATCGAACCGGACACCTTCTCCGGCAGTTGCTCGCTCATCAACAGCTCGGCGTAACCGTTGATAACCGTGAGCAGGTTGTTGAAATCATGCGCGATGCCGCCGGCCAGCCGTCCCACCGCTTCCATTTTCTGAGCCTGGCGCAGCTGCTGTTCCAGGCGCTTGCGCTCGGTGATATCCCGGATGATGCCCTGTGTGGCGACACCCTCCTCATGCTTGATGTAGGTCACCGAAGTTTCAACCTCTATTTCGACGCCATCCGCGTTGATGGCGGTGAACTCGTACTTCGGCTCCACCTCTTCACCTGCCTCCAGCCGCACCCCGCGCTCCTCGATCAGCGGCCGGCTTTCCGGCGCCACCAGGTTCATGAAATCGAAATCCGGCTGGTTGACATCCTCCAGGGTCAAACCGAACATCTCCTCAAATTTTTCATTTACCACCTCAAAGCGACGGTCGTAGAGCAGGTAGATCGCATCCCCTGAATTCTGGATGAGCTGGCGGTATTTCTCTTCGCTCTCACTCAGGGCCCGCTCCGCCTCTTTGCGTTCGGTGATATCCTGGATGATCACCTGTGAGGCCGGTTGCCCCTGGTAGGTGATCGTGGTGCCGGTCACTTCCACATCGATAATCCGGCCGTCCAGCCTGACGAATTTCTCCTCGATGGAGGGAACCGATTCTCTTTGTTCGTATTGCTGTTTGACGCGATTCAGAACGATCTGGTGGTAATCGGGGTGAATCACATCCAGGATCGACCTGCCAAGTATTTCCTCTTCACGCTCTGCGCCGATTAGGCGTAAGCCGACTGGATTGATGTAGATGATTGTCCCGGCGCTGTGAACCGCGATGGCGATGGGGGAATCCTCAACCAGGGAACGATACTTGACCTCGGTTTCAAGACGGGCCTCGTCCGTCTGCTTGCGGATGACCGTCTCCCAGGCCAGGTCGGCCAGCTGTTGCACTGTGTTCACATCGCTGTCGCTGTAATCGGTTTGCTTATTCCCGACCCCGAGAATCGCCATGATTCTGTCGCCGCGGATGACCGGCACCACCAGCTCCCTTACCAGCGGGGCGTGTCCCTCCGGCAGACCTTTCTTGTGCGGGAAGGCGGCATAGTCATTGTGGACCACCGGCCTGCGTTCACCGACACAATCAACCCAGATTCCCGCGTCGGCGATGGCGTAGCTCTTCCCCTCGCCCTCCAGGTTGCACATGTTCTTCAGGGTGTTGGACGACCAGGTCTGCGACCTCAGCCGCAGTTGATCATCCTCCACAAAATGATAAAAACCGATTTCGCTGCCGGTGAGGGCTTCTGCATCATCCAGGAACTTCTGGAGCAGTTCCTGGATCGAGTGGTCGACGGCGTATTCGACCAACCGCAGCTGCGCGGCCTGGATTCTCATCACGCGCTTCTGCTCGGTGATATCGTGGTAGTGCCACAGGTGTTCCACCAGGCCCCGCCCCACCTCCACCGGCGTGTAGTCGCGCTCCAGCACCCGGCCGTCCACCAGCTGCAGCTCCTCCTGCTGCACGGTTTCGCCGGCGGCGATAATCTGATCGATGCGGTCGACGAATCCCTCGCTGTCGCTGAACAGCTGCTTGATCTGATCTGCCGCCTCCTGGCAGTCCGCGCCGTTTAACGCTTCCGGCGGCGCGTCGATGCCGAACAGCTCGCAGAACTTGGCGTTCACCTGCAACACTTTCCGCTCCGGCGTCTCAATGATGACGCCTCCCGACATGTGGGTGATGTGCTCCGCAGTGCCGCGGCTGGAGGCCTCCCGCCGTTCTGCGCCGGCACTGACTGCGTCGAGGTCACTCAGGCGGTTGTTCAGGCGTTCGATTTCCTCAATAAGTTTCTGCTTGGTCAGGCTGTTGAGATCCATGCGCGACCCCCCGGTTTTCCCTCAAGTTAATCGAAGTAAGGTAAAATTGAAACGCATCGTCCGGACATGGCCATGCGGCTCAATTATTGTACTGCCGGGGCGGGATGGTGTGTTCAGGCGCCTCGAACACGGCGTCTTTCCTACTCCCCCTGTTCCACGACCCAGGCCAGCAATCGCAAATAGGTCGCCTGGTAGGGGATGTGATTCTCCGTCACCTCCCAGGAGTTCTCCGGCCAGTCCGTGTTCCAATCCCGGTAGCTCTTCTGAGGCGGCTGGTTCTGCGGCGGGACGATGGGCGGCCCGCTGTATTCGGGGTCGGGCTGGTAGTACGAGTTCGGACCGCCTGTCAGAAAGCCTGGCGCCGGGCCGTAGAGGCTCTCTTCCGAGCTGTCCCAGACGCTGCCGTCGCAAAACCATTGATGATAGAATTGTGTGACGGAGCGTTCGGCAGCGTACTCGTCCATGTGGCTCAGGTAAACCAGACCGTTGGGGTTTACGCCGTGGATGTAGTGCAGGTGATCGGCCGCAGCCAGCCGGTAGAGATCCGCGTGGAGCGGGTCCAGATCGTATTCCACCAGCGCCGCGCAGATAATGCCCATCTGTGCGACGCTTCTGTTGCTGGCCCAGGTGTACGCATCCGGGTCGACGAGCACGCAGTAGGCATCGGCATCCTGCTGTAAACGGTTCAGAAGACTCTGAGCGCCGATCTGGTAATGATAGAAGATGTCCTGGACGACCGCCGGGGTGGCCTCCGCGGCCCGGGTGTAGTACAGCAGCGCATCCTGGGCCAGCGCCTCCCAATGGCTGACCCACCACCATTCTATCAAATGAGCCTGAGTATAGTTGGCGTCGAAGAAATCGCGGAACTGCGTGTCGCCGGTGAGCAGAAAGAGGTAAGCCGCCGCTCCCAGCCGGTTGACAGTCTGCCAATAGGGGTCGTCCTCGCAGGCGACGGTCAGAAATCCGGCGTTATCGTAATTGGAAGGGATTTCCTCCGGATGCAGCTCCAGCCAGTTCCAGGCGGACAGTGCGGCGTTTTCCAGTTCAGCAGCGAAGGCAAGTGAGGCGCTGTCCGGCTGCGAGCCGAAAACGATGGCGCCGTGCGCCCAGGCGCCACAGGCGGAAATCGTGGCCGAAGCGGTGGCCGGCGCGTAACGCCGCGGCCCGCTATCCGCGCTGGGCGGGCTGGCAGCGCTCCAGTCGGTCACCCCCAGCTTGTGCAACACGGAGCCGTCCGCGAGCTGCATCTTGAGCAGCCAGCGGAATTCCCAGGCGATCTCGTCCAGCAGGTCGGGACGGCCGTTGCCTGATTCCGGCAGACCGGTCGCGTCGCTCCAGACGCCGGGGTGGTCCTCCCAGGCGAACAGCAGGTCGTGCAGCGCGTCATCGGCGTAGTTAACGTATTTGTTATAGTCACCGGCATCATGCCAGCCGCCGGAGAGATCGCGCGAGGTGGCGGGCTGAGGATCGGTCACCAGGCGGCAGTCCAGGTCCTGCTGTGCGCCCAGATGGCAGACGGTGTCACACCAGCGCGGGTCGGCGTAGGGTGCCGCCTTGGCCGTTCCACAGCGCTGATAGTAGTAGCTGCGTTGCGTTTGCACCAGCACCTCCGCGTAGACCGCGCCGCCGATGGTGGGATCGGCGTAGATATCCCGGTGACGCTGGGTCAGTTCGGCCCACAACGACCGACAGTCCGCCAGGTCGGCGGGTTCGTAGAGGCGAATGGTCATCGTTTACCTCGGCTTCTGCCTTATTCCGGTCGGCGGTTACTGCTTCTTGGACCTGCACGCCGTGCCGCTACCGCCGCCGCCCCAGAAGGCCATGACGCCGATAATGAAGCCTAAGTCATACAAGCCACCCTTGTTGACCACCTCGTACATACTCACATTATCGTTGAAGAGTGAGATGATGAAGGTGAACAGCGCGATGAAACCATGCCAGAGACCTTTCCAGAATCCGGCTGGGCCCTCCGCACCGAACGCGGCGATATTCGGGCCGGCGGTGCAGGAAATCAGCAGCAGCGCGGTCAGGATCAGGGTCAGGATCAGTGCAAAGCGGTTCATAATTGGTTCCTCCTGGTCACCGGGCACACTGGATGTGGCGTGCCCAGCGGTTTGTTGAGTGTCTATATGTCAGTGATCCATATTTCAGCGATTCCGATCAATATCGTCTTGCCGGCGACGTTCGAAAAGCCCGACGAAAAATTCCCAACGGCTTCCCTCGCCTCTGTCGTAAGGACCATACCGCCGACCCTTGATATATGCCGCGACGGCAATGAGGAGGAGAAAAGCCGCAATCATCACCGCACAAAACCCCAAGGCGCGACCAAAGGTCATTCGGAGGCTCTTACTGGATTCCTGATCACTCTCTTTGGGTTCGGGGATCACGAAAGGCTTGCCGCTCTCGATAGCCGCAATCGCTTCGGATGCCGTTCTGCGCACCTCCGGGTCACCATGCGAGAGATTCTTTCGGAGCTGGGGGAGTGCTTCGAACGCATTATTGCCGAACCCGACCAGTGCCATCTGACTCATCGTGACGGCTCTTGGGTCTGATGATTCAAGCTTCGGAAGCATGGTTCTGACGATTTTCACACTGGACGTACAGTTGATCCATAGCTGCGAGATATACTCGTCACCATCAATGGCTTTGAGGGCAAGCTCGGCACTGATACTGATATCCGGATCGGCGTGCCGGAGGTTCTCCTCCAAAGCCGGACGGGCTGCGGCAGCCAGGCCGCCCAGCCGGCGCAGGATCATCTGCGCATCGAGCACAACCTTGGAATCGGGAGCATCCAGCAGGTCGATGATGCCTGGAATCGCCGGTATGGCTCGATCATTAATGCACATTAATACGGACAACGCTGCTTTCTGAACCGCGACATACTCAGATTCGAGCCCGGCGCTGACCGGATCTACCGCCAGTTCTGGAAATGGTTCGCCTTCATAAGGTTCGCCTGGATGAAAGTAATGCCAAGAGATTAGACCGCTCACCGAAGCCAGGGCCAGTGCGGCATAGGTGCTTGCTTCACCGTCACGGTTTGCTAATTCCTGTTCTATTCTCGGCAGAGCGCCGGCGCAATCGGGCCCAACCATGTACGTCGCCCACAGTGCCTCCCGGAGTTCGGCGAGGGTAAGATCCTGCTGTTCCAGGCGGCTCGTCCAATATGCCGGATCGTTGCGAAAAGTGCCGCGCTCTGTCTCCGCCAGCGCGCAGGAAGTGGTGACAAGCAGGAAAACCGCGACGAGCACGGCTGAGACGCAAACAGGGGAAAGTCGCCGCGAAAGCCGAGTTTCATTCATCTGAGTAATCATGGGATCGATTCACCTTTCAGCCAGAACAGGAGAAAGTTACTATCCCCTGTCAGTTTTCCCAATACGCGATAACGGGAACCGGCCAGAATGGCGGATTCCCTGGCGTTCTCTCGTAAGACGCACAGAGGGTCCTGGTACGAAGAGTGAAGAAAGGACACCTGCCGGGCATCACATATCAGAAAGCCGACGTGGATATCGAGACCCACAATATAGAGACCCACTCCCCACTCCCTGACAACTGCGACAAATGAATCTATTGAAACATCGCTGAATCTTCTGATCACATCTGAACTCACCAGACTGCGAATCATCGCCTCTGAGGGTTCCTGTGCCAATCGAAACCGATTCAAGACTACACCCATATCCCGCAACACGGTTGTAACGAAGTAACCGCAAGCTATCGAATCAGTACCGGGAACCTCAGTCATCCCATTGTAATCCCACGGCGTCCCGTACCAGAAAGGAGCGATCTCTTCAACTACTGAACAGAGGAACTGGTCTGCCGCCTCGTTCAGGACCGCTGCCCGCCTGGCTTCAGTCCGGGCGTCGTTGTATTGCTGCAGAAGTTCGTTTCTATTCTGGCTGATGTTCCCGAGGATTTCCTCATAGAAAGTTTGCGAGATCGGATCTGCTCTCACCATAACCTCGCCCAAGGCGACGGTATACTGCGAACATGTCGTTACCAGCAAGAATATTGTCAGCAGGAAAAGAGATCGAAACATGTTATTGCCGTAGATTGCCGACTTGTATTGTCATTCTCGGTTAAAGAAACCGAGCCAGGATCTGACAGTAGAAGCTAGACCCTTTCCAAAGTCACCGGTCGCGCGTCACCTGCTTGATTTCCTCCCACTCGGTAACGCGCCTCGTCAATTCAGGATCGGGTGGGGGCGGCGGAGTTTCCGGCCTGGAGGTGTTGATCAAGTACAGAATAAGTAGAACTGAGAACACCAGTCCAAGCAGGGTGCAGAGGAAAGCAAAAGACATCGCATCGAGTTGATTGATCGCAAATCCAATCACCACCAGAAGAATGACGGGTATGAAATTGAATACTCCCCCAAGACGCTCAAGCCAGTTCCTGCCGACCAGCAGGAGGCGCACCGAGGTAATGATGATCACGACCAGGGATAAAAGCATGGCCAGAGCTACGAGTAAGCGCCAACCCTTACTCAGTGGCCACAAGCCATTATAGTCACCGATTGACACGATAATGACCGCAATCAGCAGGCCGTTGGTAACGAGGATGTTCCTTAGAATGCGATTCCGCGCCTTTTGCTTTTCATCCGGAGTCAGAGGTCTGATACATCCTTTTCTGGTTTGATCCAGCGTATCACTATGCACACTCATGGCTCACTCCCTGTTCTTTTGTCATCCGATGTTACGCGGTTTGCGGATGGGTTTAACATACCGATCAACGCGTCCAGGTCGGCCAGTTGTCCGACGCGGCATCATGCGTGAGCCGGCGCAGGCCGCTGCCGTCGCGGTTGATGATATAGATCTCGAAGTTCCCGTCGAATTCCGCCTGGAAGGCGAGCCGCTTTCCGTCCGGCGACCAGCATTGGGTCTCTTCGCGGCCGGGATTAGAGGTTAGAGCCCTTTCCCTCTTGCCGTCCGGATCCATGATATGCAGATCGGCCTCCCGCCTGCCGGCATAACCGGAAGCGAAGACGATCGATTTTCCGTCGGGCGAGAAGCAGGGAAAGATCTCCCAGTCGTCGCTCTCCGTCAAGCGGGCGATGCCGGTACCGTCCGCGTTCATCACGTACACCTCGAAGTTGCCGTCGCGGTTGCTGCCGAACAGCAGGCGCTTCCCGTCGGGCGACCAGCGGGGGCGATGATCCACCGCGGGATCGGTCGTCAAACGTCGCTCGTCGCTCCCGTCCGCAGCCATCACGTAGATGTCGATATTGCTCTCCCGCTCGGCCCGGAACGCTATCCGCCTGCCGTCCGGCGACCAGTCGGGATGGAACTCCGCGCCGGGTGTGCGGGTCAGACGCCGCTGCCCGCTGCCGTCGGCCTGCATGACGTAGAGCTCCTCATTGCCGTCGCAGTTCGACACGAAGGCCAGCTGCGCGCCGTCGGGTGACCAGGCCGGGCAAGTTTCATGGGCGTCGGTAAAGGTCAGCCGCTGCAGGCCGCCGCCGTTTGCGTTGATCAGGTAGATCTCCGAATTGCCGTCACGCCGCGAGTTAAAGGCGATGCGCCCTTCCGGATCCCGCGCGGTCGTACAGCCGTCGAGCAACATCAACAGGCTGATCAACAGCACCAGCCGGGCTATCTGGAACATCGCTTCCTCCTTTGATCATCTTCGATTGCCTGAAAGAAGTGCGAATCCCGCGAAGCACTCTCCGCGGCCACGTCGTCTCAGGGCGCCGTCAGCGACTCCGGCACATACTCCGTGCCTTTTCTCGCACTTCCCGCGCCGAATAATCTTACGGATTTATAGACGTACCAGGCACGAAAAGAATTCATGCCGTCTTCCAGGCAGATGCTGCTCAGGATGGCATCCGCCTGCTCTCTGTGCCTGTCGCTGTCGAGGTGCCCCAGCCGCATCAACTGGTAGAGGGCGTCGTGAATCAGCGATCCCCGCATGAAGGTTTTGGTGTCGATGGAGGGGCCGCTCGCTCCATCCCAGGCGTAGCCCGTCGAGATTCTCAGCTCGCCATCCGCTTTCAGATCGACGAAACCGGTGATGATGTCTTCCGCGACGGCCAGATCGACGGTCACGCGGTACTCCTGCAGCAGCTGGTATTTGTATTTCTTCAACTTGCGGTAGGTGATGTGGCTCATGGATGTTCCTTCTGTACTGTTTCCCTATGCAACCAGCATTCATTCAGCGAGCTTCACCACCGCGAAATACACCCCCTTCACCACCTGAGCCATGCGGTCGAAATCGAGGGTGTCAATGGTGTCGCTGTCCTGGTGGTAATTAGGGTTCCGGTAGAACGCCGTATCAGTGATCATGACGGCATCATAACCACATTCCCAGTAGTTCCGGTGGTCTGAGAAGTCGATACCTGTCAGGTTCCTGGGCGCGCTGATCTGTTCAACCGCGATTTCCGTATGTCTCTCCATCGCTTTCCGCACCTTGCGCGCCTTGAAGTGGCTCCCGAAATTGCTGGCCACGGCGATGAAATTCCCCCGGTCGGGATAGAAGAGCTCCAGAAGTCCGGTCGGATATGACTGACTTCCCTTCCCGTCTCGGAAGTAGCCGATCATTTCGAGACAGATCATCAGCTCGACCTCGACCCCATCCCGTACCAGCGCGCGTGCGTGATGGGCGCTCCCCATGTCCGTCGTAGCGAAAAACGGCGGCTCTTCCAGGCTGTAGGCGACCAGGTCCACCTGCAGGTTCAACTCAGGATTCTCGTTTGCGATAAGTCGTGCAAGTTCCAGCAGTCCTGCAACAGCACTGGCGTTGTCATCCGCGCCGGGTTGATCGCCGCAGACATCATAGTGGGCGCCGATGACCAGACGCCGGTTTGAAACAGGTCCGAATGAACAGATGATATTGCGGTATTGATTGCCGTTCACCGTGAAATCCTGGTGTTCGACTCGCGTGGAACAGGAAGTGAAAACCGAATCGATATACTCCGCCGCCAGGTTGAGCGAACCGATATTGATGTAGTTCCGGGGCAGTGGCGTTGTCGTCAGCGCTTCGACATGGGAATAGAGAATGAGAGCATCAGGTTCCGGTTGGCTATGTGCGTTTACGAAGAGTACCATCAGGAGGATGAATTTGAGTATAAGGTACATAACAGCTAAACCGTAGCTAGCATTGTTCGCCAGACTTTACGTAATACCCGACAAACAGCGCTTTCCCCTGCTGCAGCGGCACCGTAAAGGACTTCACACAGCGCAGACCGCTGTCGCGACAGGTATTCGAGAATTCATCAGGATCGACAAGCGTCATGACCGGCTCCAGCAGCTTGAGGCTGGCGCAGGGGGTGGCGGTCACCGGCGTCGAGGCTCCCGGCAGCTGCAGCACCGCCACCAGGGTGCCGCCCGGCGTCAACGCGCCGGCGAGGTTGCGCAGCGCTTCCGGCACGCTCACATATTCGAAGAGGAGCCCGGCGAAGATCAATGCCACCGGTTCGATCCGGAACGCCGGCGCGGCGATGTCGGCTTCGAGCAGCTCGAGACCGGGGATCCGCTCCCGGAACCTGCCCGCCAGGAGTTCCAGATAAGCGGGATTAATATCGATACCCAGGACACGCTGCGTAATATCCGGCTGAATGTGCTCGAAACCGTTGCCGGTCGCGCAGCCGGGAACCGCCACGGAAGCGGGAGCGAGTTCCCGCAATGCCGTCGCGAACAGGTCGCTCAGTACCGGCTGTTGCGCCACCGCGGGGGACGCCATGTGAGCTTCGTAATCGGCGGCGGGTATCTGGAGCCAGGGGTTTTTCATGATCATGATCCCGGCGAGGGAACGGCGACCTCGATCACCCTCCCTTGCCGTTTCAAAGCTGCCAGAAATCTGAGGTCAACCCCAGAGTCTCGAACAGCTCTCGCACCTCCTCAGCGCTTTTGCGTCGCCACGACTCTTCCAGGCGATCGTGATACCAGGCCCGGGCCAGCCGCCAGCAGGTGTCAAGCGGGATGATGCCGCCCGGCTGCAGGCCTCGCTCCTCGCACCAATTGTTGACCAGCACTTCCGACCGGAAGTAGAGGATGGTGCTTCAAGTGTAACCGACATCGTCCCACCAGCGGGCGGCGGGCACCAAGAAATGAACGACACCTCCGGCGGCCGGGTCCGGCCCATCCTCGGCGACCTCAATACGAATCGCATCGCCGGTGACGGGACATTGCGTGTCGATAACAGCGGCCGTTCTGAGCAGCGCCGGGACCCCCAGCGCGTCCCACGCTCAGTTGGCCCACCAGGCGGAGCCGCCCGCGTGTACTGTATAGGCGGTCGGTACCGCGGAGAAAGGCATGGCCATCCGGATCTCCTGCGTCTCCGGCTGCAGGACGAGCATCCGTTCCGCCGCCAGCTGCTGGAAGGTCTGGAGCGCCTGCTCCCGGTCGATACCGAAAGCGGCGGCGGTTTCATCGGCAGTAGGTGGCCGGCATTTATCCACGAAAGTGTGGTAGACAAACAGGCGGATATCATTTGGGTTCATGAGGACACCTCTCGTTGCGCGCTTTTGCCTGGCACCGGGACGCCGGGCCGGCCAGATGTGCTAGGTTTCCGAACCGGCTCTGAGTGACTTCGACATATTGATACCGGTACTCCTGAATCCGATTTGTTCGTAAAGCGAGCGTGCAGCTGCGTTGTGTGCAAACACATGCAGCGAGATGCGGGTGACGCCAGTCTGGCGAAATCTCTCCTCCAACGCCAGCAGCGCCTGGCGGCCGTAGCCGCTGCGACGATACTCGGCGAAGATTTCAAAATCACAAATGAAAACCGAAGGGGCACCCGCCGACGGATCGCGCAGGTACCAGATCATACCAACTATTGAACCGAGCTCATCGTCCATAATATTCAGCAGAAAGTGGTTCTCCGTATCCAGACCGGCGGGGAGCAGTTTGCGGAAGCCGATCGCGGCTCGCTCAGGTGCGACTTCCGGATCCCAGGCGCCGGCCTTTACGTTCTCCTCCGCATGCCGCGGCACGGTCTGACTCGCGTAAGCCTGGAAGTCATTCTCCGACATGGGTTCAAAACGGATCACGGTGGAATCCTTTCTTCCTGCACACAAGTTCGCCTTTTCCGATCGGAACGACAAGCGCGTCGACACGGTCGTCGGTCAGGGCGCGGTCGAGCAGCGGCTGCAGCGTTTCGCGATGGCTGATCGCGTTGTCGGCGACCAGGATGCCGCCCGGCACCAGGTTGGGCAGGACCGCCTCGTAACACTCGGCGTAGACCTCCTTCTCCGCGTCGAGGAAACAGAACGAGACGCCTCCGCAGTTCGGCAGGTGAGCGAGAGCATCACCGTGGACCAGCTCCACCACGTCGTCGACACCCGCAGCTGCGATCGTCTGACGCGCCAGCATGGCCTTCTCGTCGAGTATCTCAAAGGTGGTGAGTCTGCGGCCGACCTGACGACAGGCCAGCGCGAGCCAGAGGGTGGAGTAACCGGCGCTGGTGCCTATCTCGATGTACCTGCCCGGAGGCGCGGCGGCGGCGAGCAGCGCGAGGAACCTGCCGGTTTCCGGTGTAATCTGGCGCAGGCGCTGGAGCCGGGGAGTGCCGTCGGCCCGATCCCGCGCGTCGATCTCCTCCAGTTCGCGCATACGGTCGAGCAGCGGCCGGGGGGTGTCGTTGAACATCGCCTGTCTCCTGTCTGCGGTCGGCTCAGGCTCGCCGCCGCAACACTCCGTTGAATCCGCCTCCAGCCTGTGCTCGCCATGACTTGATGCCGCTCAGTCGCCGTCATCCGTCTTGTCGGTGGTTGTATCGCAACGCATGAACAACTTGGTCTCACTCTCTCCCGACGTGTAGAAGCCGAGACGCGAGTAGAGCCGGCAGGCATCCCGGTTTTCCTTGAGCAGGCCCAGCGTAACCGGCTTCCCGCTTCGCTTGGCGTCGTTCAGAACCCCGCGGATCAGCTCCGATCCGATACCGCGACCCTGGAACTCCGGCAGGATGACGATGTACAGCAGATGGATGCGATCCTCAAGGGCGACGACCTCCAGAGCGCCGATCGGTTTGCCGTCACACATAACCAGCCGGCGCCGGCTCGGATCCAGTTTGAGCATGAAGCTGGCGCGCCGGCGTTCCTCGTCCCAGGCGCCGAACTGCCTGTCGATGCAGTCACGCAGGCCTTGGCGGTGCAGATCGTAAAGGAACTCCGCGTCCGCGGCAGTAGCGGCTTTCAGTTGGATCTTCATGGCCTAAGGTAGTGACATCTTACGAGAAACGCTTCCCCCGTGCTCACACCCTACTAGTAAAAGACTTATCTCAGACTCAAGCTTACCGTGCCTTTGAGTCCATTCTCAAGCTTTATGTTGTTCTGGTAATTACCCCACTGCAGATCGATGTTATCCCAGATATTCTTCACACGTAGAGCGAACCTGGTGTTTAATGACCCGCCCGTTCCGGTCGGGGTGCAATTACCGCCGGGAGGTTCTAATTTCCAGATGCGAATGCACCCGTGGCCTGTGAGGTCTCGTTGCCATCAAGTCTGGATTCCATGACCAGTCTTCCGACCAAGGCGGGACCGTTCACCAACGCTTCACGAGAAATGGAAACCCGCTCCCGGGGGCGATTGCTTTCTCCCCGGTGGGGATGGTCGCCAAGGTAGCCGCCACTGTACTCGACGTCGAATTCAAACAGTTCAATTGTCAGCATTCCGGGCTCAACACTGCCCCGCAGGTAATTCACATCCGTCTGCGTCCCCCACAACGCACCGTGGACGATCTGCCAGATACCATCTCGCTGCATGGCCGAGATGCGGTGATGCTCACCGCACAGGTACACATCTACTCCGTATTCAACCAGAGTCTGCCAGAATTCGCTCTGCGGTCCGCCTTCCAGTATGTTCGCGCTGGAGTTCATGCTTTGCACGGGGCCGCAAACCGGAACATGACCCTGAACGATGATAAACTCCATGTCTCGATACTCTGCGAGTTTCTGCCTTAACCACGCCAGTTGTTCTCCGGAAACGGTTATGGACATCCGGTCTCCCGCGTCTTCGAAAGTGTCCACCGAAATGAGGGCGAGATTGTCCTTTGTGAAAGAATAAGCCAGCCCTTTTTTGTGTTCAGGACCGTTTTGAGGCATATCGAAGATGGCGGAGAACTGCCGCGCGAAAACGGGTGCCAGCTCCATTTTCCGCAACCCCCGGTCGTCACCGTATTCGTGGTCCCCCGGGGCGATGTAGAGTCTGATGTTCTTGTCTTCAAAGCGCTTCCTGTATCCGCTCCAATACTCCCCGGTTTTGCTCCGCACCTCTTCCGCATTGGACCACCAGCGGGCATCCATGATATCCCCCGCATTCAGCGAGAAGGCGGGACCTTCCTTCTTCATGCCCTCGAGGAACCAGTCCATCGCTTCCTCCCATCCCGGTTGCGGGTAGCCGATATTCCAGTTGAACAGATCCGGGAAACTCGTGAAACAGAAGCCGGCGTCCTGCTTCGAGGTTGGAAACTGGAACATCTGATTGGCGTCAGGCTTAGATTCGGCATCCCCCGCCTGCGCCAGGGCAAAGCCTGGCACCCAGGTGATCGCGGAGAGTCCCAAAAGGAGGGCAACGATTGCGACCGCCCACGTGCCTCCTTCATTCGTAATTGATCGATAAACGGCATGATGTCGCATTGGTCTATTCCAGGTTTACTTCGATAGTTATGTCCTGTTCCAGCCCGATTGACTCTATATTCCGAAACGTCTTCAACTCCTCACCCTCGCCGACCTTTATGGTGTAGGCGCCCTCCCTGAAAACCCTGGGCCGGAATGATGTTCCGTTAATGCGGATTGTATAAACGATTTCAGCGTTTGATTCATCGATGATCTGAACAACAGGACTCGTCTGTCCGTTGATATGCAGAGATGGAAGATACGCAACAGCTCTGCGGTTGTAATTGTCGGCTTGCCTGATGATCTTCGGCCAGCCGGGATATTGCCGCGTCTCCGGAGCCTGGATATCGACATTGCGCGGCCAGCACTCAAAAGTAATTTCCCGGTCTTTCCTGTTGAACCGGACGACGCCAAATCCCGCCGCCCTGGTAGTCAGCATGCTCCCGCCATTTGGCTCCTTGGTTGGATTTGCCGCGGCCCAGCAGGTGACCCGGTTGCCAAAGCCGTCAAGATGGCGCCCCGTGTATTCCGGCAGACCGGGTTGACGGTTTGCTCCCGGCTGCTCCGGATCCCACCAGCGCAGATACAGATTCGCTATGGACGGCACGCAGAACGAGAAGCAGGCGTCTTCCCATTCTTCGATTCCATGCTGAAAAATCGTTGCCAGGTGCTGGTCTCCGGCGATATGGACGGCAAAGCAACGTCGAATTTCAGCCAGAGCTTTGTTACGCCCGGTCTGTGGCCAACCGTTGGAATCCAGGTCCGCCTGAAGCCTGCCCCCGATTTCACCGTGGACATGAGCGCCGCCACAGAAAATGGTTTGTGACAGAACGGCTTTCATGTCTGCGCCCCGCCAGTTCTTTCCCCATTCGTGAAGAAACGACAGCTGGCGTTCGCCAAGCAGAACGGCGCCTTCCACGTCCACGCTTTCAGGGTCGTAGTCCGGATCAAGGATATGGTCCGGGCGCGGCCCCTGTCTGGGGATCAATCCCTTGGGTCCCGTCTTGAATTTGCGGTCTTCGATTATGGCAAAACTGATACGGCCGAGCGTCAGCTCGGTATAATAGACGCCGATATCCTGCCCGATTGGTGTGGAATCATACGGATCCGGCAGATGCCAGGTTTGCGCCCGTTCGACGGATTTCACATAGTCTGCCGGCATGTAGTAACCACCGTCATTCCCCGTGCCGGTAGTCGATTCCTTGCCGGAGGCTCCCCAGAGATTCGATTGACCCACATCATGATCATCAGGAATTGTGACCGTAGGCGTATTTCGGATTATCTCACCAAAATCCCGACCGAACCGAAGCCAGTAATCCAGATGGTGCGTGTGATCGTACACCTGGTCGCCGGAAAAGAACAGCAGGTCGGGATTGAGCTTTTTGAGGTTATCGACGATATCTGTGCGCGGGATATCTCCGCCGTGCCGCTCGTAAATCGAATTGCCGGTGAACGCGGCAACCACTATCTCATCCTTCTCAACGGGATCGCGTCGCACAAGTCCTTCGTACACGGCAGCTCCGTCGAGTGCAACCACCTGGTAGGGCCGGTCCCGGGTCATATCCCAGTTCTCGACCCGGAAATGAGCGGTCCAGGTCCTGTCTTCAGCTGCGTTTCCGTAGCCTTCCTCTGTGATGCGGGTCCGGGCAACTTCCTTCCATTGTCCATCCTGCCTGATCCTGAGGAATGCTGTCCGGCTCTCATCATCCTTAAGAGGATAGAACTGAGCGGTCATCTTGAGGATGCCATGATGTACCGTGTAGAGTGCGAAGCAGATACGCTCCTGCTTACTCGCTTCCGGGATTTCGAAGCCGGTCGTTGCGGCGGAATGACTATTAATGCTTGAGAGAATGCAAAGGAACGATAGTGTAAAACACAGTCGTCTCATGTGGTCTCACCTTTTCTTCGGCACGGAACGTCTTCCTGCTTTTTAATCATTTTATTACTCACCGGACTCTTCCTGCATCCGCTCCACCTCGTCAAATCCCTCTTCAGCCGGCTTTTTTATGAGAGGCTCAGCCTCAATATACTTCCAGATCTCGACCGGAAACCACCCTGCCCTCGTATCCCTCTTCAACTTCCCGCAGCAGCTCGGCTTCTGTTACGCCCTGGAAAAGCTGGTGATAAAGAATCAATAACTCTGGCTTTGCCTCTGATGCTATCTCGGCCAACTCTCGTGTCGATGTATGGACATTTGAATGATATTCCCGCCATTCCCTGGTTCGATCCGCCAGCCCCTTCCACGAATACACCTCGTGGACGACTACATCGCATCCACGATACACCTCCACCAGCTTTTCGCTCGGTGCCGTATCGCCCGAGATGGCAATCACTCTGTCCGGCGTATGGAATTTGTACCCGTATGCCGCCCACGAACCGTGCTTCGCTTCAAAAACCTCCACTCTCACATTCCTGTCCTCGTATACCCATCCCGGCTCCACTTCCTTGACTCGCACCTCGTGTCCTCGGTCGTTGATGGGCTCCAGTCCTTCCAATCGCTCGCGGATGTCCTCCCTGTATGCGGCCAGGATGTGCTCCGTCATCGCCTGAAGCCCCGCCGGACCGTACACTTCCAGAGGCT
This sequence comes from uncultured Bacteroidia bacterium, assembly GCA_964517435.1. Classification (GTDB taxonomy): domain Bacteria; phylum CAIWAD01; class CAIWAD01; order BS150m-G50; family BS150m-G50; genus BS150m-G50. Next base: position 54,683 of record CAZFEC010000011.1, read on the forward strand.
GCCGCCGTCCCAGTACCCACGGCGACAGAATCAGATCGGGATATCCGGCCGTGTGATCTGAGTGCAGGTGCGTTACGAACGCTCGATTCAGCTTCCATATCTCGAGACCTTCCACTCCCCGCTCGCATGCGGCGGCGGCTCTCCGCACAACGCCCGGCCCGCAATCAACCAGGTACGGCGTCTGGTTCACGATCACAGCTACAGCGGGCCCTGACCGCTCAGGATCTGCGTTAGGGGTCCCTGTTCCCAACAGTACAAGTTGCGAATTTTCGCTCAAGCCCATCCTCACTCACGGAAGCACGCCGCGGATCAGCTCCGACCCGACGCCACAACCCCGGCACTCCTAATCCCAGACGCCGAACTGCCTGTCGACGCAGTCACGCAGGCCCTGACGGTGCAGATCGTACAGGAACTCCGCGTCCGCGTCGGTAGCGGCTGTCAGCTGGATCTTCATGGATTAAGGTAGTGACATCTTTCGAGAAACGCTTCCCCCGTGCCCTGCACGAAGTAGAGCGCGGCAAAGATGATGTAGAGATTCCGGGTCCGGTTTCTGGTCATGAGCCGGCTGGCGCTACCAGTGTTCCATCAAAATGGCAACTGCTGATTCGATCGATACGATGCAGCGACTCGCCACAGGAATACTTCTTCAATCTCCCCGCCACTCGTTGCGCAGCATCAGTTTAGCGACCTCACAGCCACCCTGACGATCATGGGGTTGGACCTCGTGGAATTCCTCCCAATGTGAGTTCCTGAGCGCGCCATCGGCGAGGCCGCCCGCCTTGTCGGACAGGTAGTAGTGCACTCCCTTGACCTTGGACTCGTCATGATTGCAGAGGATCTCCACCAGCAGTGCGTAGTCGGTTTCGATATCCAGCGTCTGCATCGCGGAGGCAAATGCGAGAGCGCTCTCCTTAACCATCTTCGTCTGGTCGGGATGCCACCGCACCGGTATCTCGATCTCGGTCGCGCCCAGTTCGGCGACGGCCAGCTGCTCCTGGCGCAGGAACTGCATTACCTCTATCGCCAGGTCTTCATCATGCGTCATCGTGCCGCCGGTGACGACATTGACGGGAAACACGGTAACCGAGAACGGCTCCTCGCATGCTTCGAACCGCTTCTGCGCATCCTTGGAGATGTAGGCATTGCATCCCATCAGCGTGAATGACAGCAGGAGCCATAAACTGATTGAGTAGCGCCCTGCTTTACTGATTGTCTTCATGACAGCCTTCCTTTCCGTGTGAACAGTTATTGTAGATCGTCCACCTTATGTGATTCCCCAGGTTTCAATTCCGAGGGCGAATCAAGCTGAATTCGCCGGTTCCGCGTCGCCTTCGGTTTTGTCTCCGATAAAAAGAGCCGCTCCCGCCAGTCCCAGGGGGATACAGATCACCGCCGCCCCCGCGAGCGACCCCCAGTCCAGTTCCCGGCGGAGAATCAGCCAGAGCAGAATCGCGGTCGCCGCGAAGACCACGATGCCGATCGGCCGGGGATACTTACGCGACAGCAGCCCGATCCCGGCGATCGCCAGCCCGGGCAGGATCTGCATCACTACAGACAGGAATGAGCTGGCATCCATGACGGAGAACAACGCGATCAGGAGGCCGACGGAGATGATGATCTTCGTAGCCGCCTCCCGGTAATTCTTGACCAGGATCACATTGAAGAGCGCTTTGGTGGCCAGCCCGAGTATGATGACCATGGCGAAGAGTTCGAAAGCGTGATCCCCCTCCAGTTCAAGCTTGGCCGCGCAGAAGGCGCAGAGCATGAGGGTAACGGCGAAAGCGATGTTGCCGGAGCGGTAGTTGATGGTCATCTGGCGCTCGTCGATCTTAGCCCGGCCGATACCAAGCGAGGCCAGCGTCGGGCGCAGGAGGTACGAAGCGATCATCAACGCCAGCCAGAATTGATTCTGCGTGGCGGCAAAAAGCAACAGCGCCGCTACAAAAATCGCGCTCGCCCACCAGAAAATAGCATCTCGCTTAGACATGGTCTTTCTCCTCCAGCGTGAACAGTTCCTCCACCGTCGTCTCCAGCTTCTCCGCCAGCAGCAGGGCCAGTTTTACCGAGGGCGCATAGTCTCCCCGTTCGATAGACACGATGGTCTGACGGGAAACGGAGACCATATCCGCCACCTGTTGCTGGCTGAGTTCGCCGCGTTCGAATCGAAATCTTCTCAATTGAGTCTTCATCTGTTTGAGTCCGTTTGGGTGATCGTGATTCATTGTAAATGATTATCGACAAGATGTCAAGGAAAATTGACATCAGGACAAGTATAATTGACACAAGGTGGGTGGGTGATGGGGAAGGATGACGGAGTTTAACCGACGGTCAGCGCGCCCCGGCGGGCCTCCAGTTCCTGACGGATATCGTGGGCTTTCTGTTCCGAAAGGCGGTGGTAGTAACAGCGGCAAGCCGAATCTCTATTCCCAGGTGACCTGGTAAAACTTCCGTTCGCCCGTCAGCACCAGGTCCTGGGAGTTAGTATAGCAGGTGATGATCCGTGTCCAGGGGCCGTAGGGCGCACTGCTTTCATAGATGTGATACTGGGAGGCGCCGTCGACAGCCGTCCATTGGAGCGTGACGATCTGACCCGTCGCCCAGATCACCAGGTCCTCGATGGGCGCAGGCCCACCCTCCGGCACAAAGGTGAAATCTGCGACGATCACCTCCTGATCCGTGGCGGGTGGTCCGGAGGTCTGCCACAGGTTTATATGCACGCGGGGCTGCTCCGGACGCGGGATGTGCGGCCCGGTGTAGGTCCAGGCGAAGATCAGGTTCTCCGGCGACTCCTCCGCGGGACCGCCGCGCCAGCTACGGAACTCGATGCGGTCCGGGAGCCAGTTGAAAGCATGGCTGGCGAGCTCTTCCGCGCCGAAGGTCGCGTCGAAGCGGACAAGATTCCCCTCCCAGTCCCACGGTTGTGCGACGAACTGCCCGATTTCAGCGCCTGGATTCGCCCAGCGGCTGAACTCCACGTCGATCTCGTTGTAGGGATTCCACCACATGTATTCGGAACCCCAGCAGGGACCGTACTGCCAGAGAAAGAGGCCGAGGACGGCGTGGATGTCAAGCTGGTCGAGCGAGCCGATCGTCGTGAAGATGTAGTCGCCGTAGCCGAGCATGTCCACCAGGGTCACTTCGGTGCTGTACCAGATGGAATCACGGAACTTGATCGTCATGTGGAGTCGATCCTCACCGTCCACCCAGACGCTTTCGGGGAGATCGCTGAAATGGTTCGGGCCGGGGCCGTACCAGCCGGAGCCCTTGACGCGCCAGGTGCGGTCGGCGAACTCGACGCTGCTTCCGCCGGGGAAGTCATCCCACTGCATATCGTCGATGGTGGGCGGCATCAGGCTGAAGAAAGTAACCTGGTCGTAGTGGACCTCGGGCACGGGGTCGTCCTGGCCCTGAAGCACGCCGATGAGGACATGCGTCGCCACGGTCCCCGCCGGCGCGGGAGTGCTCACCGCGGAGAAGGCGATGTATTCGTCCACCGGAGTAGAGGCATCCGCGACCGCGAAGGTGTCGTAGTCGATCAATACATCCGCGGCGTCGCGCCATTCGACGTTGACCAGGGCGATACACTGGCCGATCAAGGGAGCGCCCGCGGCATGCTTCACCCAGCCGGTGACGTCCCACTGCTCACCGGGAACACAATCGAGACGCTGCCAGAAGGCGGACATGTTCCAGCTGCCGTCATCCTGACCGCTGACCCGCGCCGCCGCCGCGCCGTGAGTCGCCTCGGCAACCGACCCAACGGCGCCGAACTGGTTCCAGCCGCCGAAAACGTCGTCCCCCGAGCCGGCGATTTCGAAACTGGGATTGGCGAGGATGCACTGTCCGTGCGCCTGTCCGGCAAAACCGGCGGCGAGGAACAGGAAGATAGCGAGGGATCTCATCGCGCGCTGCATGTTTTTGGGATACTCAGGTTATCTAGGAGTCTGTCGTACTTGTGGGTTTTCAGCGAAAATTTCAGGTGGCAAGCCAGATTGGCCTAAAAAATAAGGCGCATAGTTGAAACTATGTAACGCATTTTTGGCGTTGCCGCAGTGAATGCGGCAACGGCGGACTAAGGTTAGCGCACCTTTATGCATTCTTCGTCCGAATTAGGTCAGAATGGTCGGCACTCTGGAATTTGCAGCAAAACAGCATAAGTCCGACAGGCTCCTAGCACAAGTTACGAAACGGCAGCCGGTTAAGCAGTAAATAGAAGGGGGGATCAGAACTCGGTCTCCACGAGCTGGTCGAAGTTGCGGGCGGCCTCTCTCCTCATACTCTCCCGGGGCATGGCATTGTCAGGCAGTTCTCTATAACTCCAGGTGATCAAAGCGGTTCTTCGTGATCTCCGTCGCCACCTTTCCGGTGTGTTCAATTCCCGCCGGTTCGAATAGTATGAGCTTGACATGACCATGCGGCACGACACGATGCTCTGTGCCTCGCTCAACAATGTACATCTCGCCTGCATGGAGAGTTACGGTTCTGTTGTCTGCTTGAACTTCAAGCAGGCCATCGACAACGAGAAACATCTCGTCCTCGTTATCATGTGTGTGCCACGGAACCTTATCCCCTTCACACCTTACAAGCATGACAAGTTGTTCGTTCAGCTCGCCGACTACCTTCGGTGAAAAGGTGTCATCAAACATCTCGAAGCACTTGTCGATATTAATCACCTTTGACATATCCATCTCCTCATGTGTTTAACGGAAGCCTCAGCAGCAGACTGGGGAACGCGGATCACATCCCGGGCAAACTTGCGCAAGTGGATTACAACGCGTCCAGCAGGCGGTCCACATCCTCTTCGTTGTTATAGAAATGGATTCCCACCCGGATGTTGCCCTCCCTGAGCGAAACGATAACGTCCCGCTCGATCAGCTGCCGGACCGTGACGGCCGGATCGTCCGCGGCGAAACAGACGACGCCGGACCGCAGACCGCCGGCGACGGGAGCGGTGACCGGGATCCCCTTCCGCTGTAATCCCTCGATCAGGTAGTCGCAGAGTTGGACGATGCGCGTTTCAATGCGCGCGATGTTCAGGCCGTGGAGATAGGTGCAACTCGCTCCCATAGCCAGCTGGGCCAGCAGGGCGTTGCTGCCGGTCTCGACGCGGCGGGCGTCCTGCGCCAGGTCGAAGCTGTACTGAGTCAAGTCGTCGAATCTCTCGAGATCGGCATGGGCGGCCATGGAAAGCCAGCCGACGTGGTCGGGCTGCAGGTTTGCGATCAAGTCCGGCCGGATATAGATAAAACCGCCGCCCTGGGGGGAAAGGGTCCACTTGCCGCCCCCGCAGACCAGGATGTCGATCCCCGCCAGGTCCAGCTGCAACGCGCCCACCCCCTGGATGGCGTCCACGACGAAACTGATTCCCCGCTCGGCGCAGAGGCTGCCCAGCGCTGCGGTGTCGATGCGGGCGCCGTTGGAAAAGTTAACCCAGGAGAGCGCCAGGATCCTGGTCCGGCTATCCATGATTTCGCGCACCTGGTCCGGGGTGACGCCCGCGGGACCCGGTTCGATGAAGCGCACCTCGATATCTCGACGGGTCAGGTTGAGCCAGGGGTAGATATTGGCGGGGAACTCGCCCCTGGCGCAGATCACGTTGTCGCCGGCCCGCAGGGGCAGCGAGCCCGCGGCCATGGCCAGGCCGGCGGAGTCGTTGGGGACAAAAGCGGTGGAGCCCTCCGGCGCGCCGATCAGGTCCGCCATGGACCGCCGGGCATCCCGGAAATCCCGGGCCATCTCCGCCTGCTGGTCCGGGTGCACCAGGAGCATCTCCCGGGCCACCCTTTCTATCACCGCAAAAGCGGGTGGGGAGAGGGGACCGCGGCTGGCGTGATTGAGATAGGCATAGCGCTCGGTGACGGGAAACCGGCGGCGCTCCTCTACAAAGTTTATCCTGATATCTTCCAAATCGAACTCGCAATGACCCTTGTCGGGTGTTGTCATCCGTTCTGCTTCAACCACTCGATGGCGTCGGCGTGCTGGTCGAACACCTTGATTGAGAAGCCGTGGTTTACCGCGACATTTTCCAGGAAGTATTCATGGTCGGTGAGGATGGAATACAGGAGAGCCCCCCGGAGTCGCCGCAATCCTTCGGCCAGCTCGCCCTTCGGGTTCGCGATATCGTATGCCTCTGACGTACCGGTGAAGATCTCCGCCCCGGTCAGGTCAAAGAGAAACAGGTGGCAATCATGCTCCGCGAAGAACTGCAAAGCAAAATACTGCATCCTGAAACCATCCTGGGGGCTGTGGAATTCGCCCGTAATGGTGACAGTACAGATGTCGTTTGTCCTGTCGAGCTCGAATGTGTGTTCCATTTCACTATTCCCTATGGTTATGCTCACCTGCCGCTCTGATCGTTGTCTCGTTATCATGCAGCCGGAAGAGCAAGCCGTACTCCTCGACCGCATCAGTGGCGTGAGAAAGAACACCACGAGTTCGACCAGCATGAGATCACCGGCTGCTTCGTGGCCAACGCCCCTGCATTTGTCACTTTCATCTGCACGTGCACCTCTTTCTGCGGAAACTCCTCTCAATTATCGGCATAGCGACCAGGCTCACCGGTTGCAAGGGAGCGAAGTGCAATTGCCATCCGGTTATGGCGCTTCGGGCAATATCTGCCAACCGCGCGACGATTCTATCATGTAGAAACAGGACATACCTTCCTGCAGCGGTGCACCGACCCCCTGATCGATGGTGATCGTCATAATCACCCGGTAGACGCCCGCGCGATCGATGGGATGAACGCCGCTCAGCTCGAAGCCGGGCGCGAAGGGATGCTTGTAACGCCAGAATCCGCCCGGATGTGACACTTCCGGCCTCTGCCTGCGCATGAAAAAGTCTCCGCATTCCAGCGCGTGGCGTTCGATATCCGATCCGGACAGGTCATAGTAACCGGCCAGAGCGCGGTAGTCTTCCGCCAGCAGCAACTGCCTGGCGACATCAACCGCCTGTTCAGGCGAGGAGAAGTAGCTTTTCCCCTGACGGTGTTCGCTCATTTGTTTGTTCATGGTACCACATCCCTGGAGGATACTCAAGATCACGACAATCGCAGGCAGCCAGCTCATGGTGAGTTCGCTCTTGCATTCATCATTCGCATGAAATTACCTCCGCGCTCAGAACATCGTAGAGGAGCTCGAAAACCGTGGCGCTAAGGGTGAACGCTGCACATCACCCAGACTTAGATCGAATCCGGCCGAGCCGCAACAGAGTGATTGATAACCACCAGGACGGCGATCATCAGGGCCATGAATTGCAAGTGCTTGTCCTCGTATTCATAAAACCCCAACCTTGGTTATTGCGAGCGGATGGAGTACAAAGTCTCATTCATCATCCTTGTCCTGTTCCTGAGGGAGCTGCTCCAGGTTAACATAAACAAAGGACGGATCAAGCTTCTTACCTGCAATCGCGAACTGCGTCAAGGATGCAACTGTGAACACACCGTAGCTGAGCAGCGCGATTTCCTCCGCCTGTACTTGCGGGGGCGTGTAAAGAAGATATACAAGCGATACGCCGCCGGCACCAGCCAGCAATCTCATCCCGAGACCGCCCCAATCCCATCGATTTCGCAGGAGGATATCACCTGGAATGTACCCGTCCTTTTCTACTCGAATGAGAATGCTGTCCGCCTTTTCAAACTGAAACTGCGCAGGCGTCGTGCCGATCACGCTATCAGCTGCAACAACATTGGCGCCATAAGGATGTGAGTTCACTGTGACACATCTCGAAGAAGAACAGCTTTGAGCGATTATGAATGCTGCAGGAAGAAGACACCAGAGGCCCCCTCGGAAGAAAAGCCCGTACCTTTTGTCGTTCAATGTCCCTCCTTTTCATCGCTGAGAAGTCACCGGCCACGGTATTACGATTTCGGCATTAGAGGCGCGAACGCTGGTTTCCAGCTTTGCCGGTTCGCCTAATCGCCCCAGGACGGGTTTCCCTCGTCGCCTGCGTGATTCGTGATGTTATACTGCGATTCGCCGGCTTCAGAGGCGCCGCTCCCCGGTGTGCTCTGGAAGCGGTTGTCATATCTCGTCTATCCTGCCGGTCTCCGCGGTTATTCCCTGGCGCTGCCCGGCTGCCGGTAGAGCATGAGAATACCGAACAGAATGAAACCGCTCCAGACGGCATGGCGGAGGAAATCGAGTGATGCGACGAGACTGCCGAGCGTCAGTGTGCCGCTCTCGACCAGTGAAAACGGGAACATCACACTCGGCAGCCCCGCCTGGAGAGCCTCCACGGAGGACTCGATCCAGGCAGACATGGGCAGGCCGAGGAGGGGGAACAGAACCAGCGGCAGAAGCAGCCACAGGAACCCCGCCTGCTTCGATTGACGGTACTTGAAAATGAGCGCTACCGCGATAGCGACGAACAGCACCACGTTGATTGAGCCAAGAAACATGTCCATACTTTATCTCCTTTCGTTTCTATCTCCAGGTACGACGTCACGCCTGGCGTTGATGTGCGCCGGCTGCAAGCGCCATCTGAATATGAGGAGATTTCAACTTCTCCTTAAGATTCGACATACGGAAAAGTCCTGTATTCAGTAACTAATGTATGGAAAAGGAAGAACAGGTTCACTATTCCCTTGCCCGGCCACCTCAATCGAGTTCCTCAAGCATATCCTTAAGCTTGCATACTGTCCGCCAATTGCGATCGGTCATTACAACACCGATCAGCTTCTCAGCATTGGCGGCGAGCTTTGATCTGCCAACACCAGCGGGGGCGTGAAGAAAAAACAGGACATCCTTCAAAACGAACCGTTCGGTCTCCTTCCTGAGGGATTCGAGCATCATCAGATCAGGATTATTCGGTACGGAAGCCAGGAAGCCCACATGCAGCGTTTCTGGTTCCGATTCCGCATCCGGGAACGGATTTCCCGAAACAGCCTTTTTGAAGTCGGCGGCCTCCAACAGCAAAACGTACGATTCGAAACCATGTTGCTTCTTGATCGCTGAGGTTATCTGGCTTGACAGCCGCGAGGCGTTATTCCCCTTGCTCTGGAAAACCACGTTGCCGCTTTGGATGTAGGTCTTGACCTGCTGACAACCAAGAGCTTCCAGAAGCGGAACCAGCTGTTTCATCGGCAAGGGATTCCTGCCGCCAACATTAATGCCCCTGATAAGCGCAACGAAAGCCTTCATCGAGATTCCGGTTTGCTTTTTCTATATGCTGATCACTTTGTCCGATTGCTTGATGAGAGTGTAGAGATCTTCCATGGTTGAAGGAGGACGCAGCTCTGATCCTTCTGAATTCCGGATCTTGAGGCAGATGCCGCGGTCGAGAATCTCGCCGCCGGCGTTGACATATTCCTGCATCTGCTCCGTCACCTTGAACTTCTCCGTGTCCAGAGTCTCGCATTCAACACCTTTGGCCAGGAGCAACGTCTTGACTTCGTCGCCCCGGCCCAGGGCAAAGACGCCAAGCTTGAATGCGTTCCAGACGCTTTCAGAGTCGGTCGAGTATATCACGATGCCGAGTTTCACATTATTGTCCTTTCAGTGAGTGGGTTGCTTTCATAGCGTTAAGGATACCAGGTCAATCCGATGCTGAACTGGCCCATAAACCCACCTTCCCGACCAATCAGAAAGCCGGCTTCCGGCCGCAGCGCCCATTTTTCCAGGTTTGAGCTTAAGCCGAAGCCATAGTTCATGGCAAAATAGATATCTGCATCACCGGCCCCGATGGGTATCAGGACTTTGGCAGCGGGATTGAATTCAAAGTACCTCGAAAACGGAACTCTCATCAGCAGTGTCGGATGGAACTGCCAGATTCCAACCTCAGTAATATCATCGCCAAAGACACAGCCGACGGGGAGGTAAAATGCAACCAGGTCTTCCAGCAGGCGGTACTTCAAACCGATGCTCGCTACGTTCGCATTTATATCGAAAACCTCATCTGAGAACTCAAATTCCGACCCGTCGACATGCTCATAGCGAAATCTCAAATCGAGCCTCTCGCTGATCCCGTACGCCGCCTGAAAGCCGTAGTGTCGCTGGACCTCCATTGTGGTGTAGCTGGTGGTTATCTCGTAGTTGCCCTCGCCAACCAGGCGCGCGCTCTGCCCTTCAGAGAAGACCGGGGCGCAGCCCTGCATGGCGCCGAAGGTGCAGAGGAGGAGGCAGAGGAGTAGTGTTGAGTGACGTGGGTGGACGTGGCGCTTGCGCGAGGACTGGGGCGTGATGGCGGCCTCCTGTGGTACTGATATTTCGATCCCGGGTGGGCGGGATTGGTTAAGGACCTGCATGTCCGGTCTCGAAGGGTCGGGATCGAGACGTCATTGCTCTGCAGCCACCATTGAACGCTCGCTTTGATTATCAGTTGTTCTCGAATATGAATCGAAGCCCGTTATAAAGCGAGATAGGCATGGCGCCAACATGACCTGACGATTCTATAATTTCATATTTGAGTCTAGGATTCTCGAATCCAGTTTGGTGAAGAGCAGATCGCAGAAGATCAAAGCTCTTAAGCATCTCCCAGGACTCCTCATCTCCTACGCTCACATATATTTTCTTAATCATGCTGAACTGATCTACGGGCAAATTTTCAAGTTCAGAGGTCAGGTAGTACTTATTAAACCATAATGAAGGACTACCCAATAAATAATACTGAAATAAGAGAGGGTCATCAGTCAGGAGATAAACTCCCAACAGACCGCCAAGCGAATATCCGGCAAAACATCTTCTAGTGGGGTCGGCGGGATACTCAGATTCTATCTTTGGCAGGAGTTCATTTCTAATGAAAGCGGAGAATTCCTCGGCACCCCCTGTCATCTCTATTGCTTCCTGATACATGCTGCTCTTAGAATACTCATCAGTCGGTTGCGCTGGTGTATAATCCCTTGTTCTCATTGCCGCCCAATCACCAGTTGTTGTACCTTGAGTTATCCCAACCTGAATATAGGATTCCACTAAACTGCCAAGTGCCATCAGTCTGGGCAGAGCTTTGTAATACTCATCCAGGATAAACCAATCCATGCAGTATACGACAGGATATTTTTTTTCTGTTGACAAGCTCCCTGCAGGAATCACGACTTCAATTTCATAAATGCATTGGTTTGTAGTAGACCCGAGTTGAAATCGAAATATCTCATCCTGTCCGTACGCAATACATATCTTAGTTGCGATAAGGATGAGCACCAACCATAAGTACAAGTTCTTCATTGCCCTCTCCTTGATGACTTGAATGGTATCGATTATTACGTGACCGACCAAAATGATCACTCCTGCTCAGTCAATGTCTCACTTCCTAAGCGGTGTTGAGATGTTGTTCCGTAATCTTCCAGTGTCATCACCCTAGAAAATCTTGTGTTTGCCGATTAATCTCCTCAATCAGCTCAGGAGTTGGATAATGAGTGCTATTCTCCAGTATTACCGTCTTCGCTAGATTTGGAATCAACTCTTTACTCTTTGGAACGACTTTGTCAGCCGGGAAGAATATATCCTCGTCCGCCACGAACAGCAGGGCTTCAGCTTGAAAGCCCTCTAATTTCTCTTTGCTGATGATGGGCAGCAGGTCGTTCATCTTAAGATAGTCAAAGGAATACCGGATTCCTTCTATCGTAACCGCTGAAGGTTCTTTGGCTATCTGCTTCACGAAGCGCTCCAGCCGCTTTCGCCCACCCAGCATTTTGTACATCATGAGAGGGACCATCACTTTCATCGCCATCGTCAGCTTTGAGGCCATAGCGATACTTCCCGGTACCACCAGGATAGCCTTCTCTATTATCTCAGGCTTATATGCACCTGTATAAAGGGTGATAGACCCGCCATATGAGGTGCCGTGAAACACAACAGGAGCCAGCCCCAAAGCTTCCACCATATCAGCCGCCCACTGGCCATAGCTCATGTCTTTGACGGATAACTGAATCTGAGCGCTCTTTCCCGGATGACCGATTAGATCAGGAGCATATATCCTGTACTTCTCAGCAAGAGGCAGATACCAGGCAAGGGTCTCCAGGTTAATGGTATTGCCGCCGTGAAGCATGAAGATCGGTTTGCCATCAGGTGGACCCAGGATCAGTACATGTGTGGAACCAAATCGCGTTTCAACAAACCGCTCATCAAAATCGATTCGCAGTCCTTCCAGGCAGGAATCATAGAATTCGGCATATAGTTCTTCGCCTCTGGTGGAATTGTATATCATGGTGTTCCCCTGGATATAAATTTCACATATGGATAGATAACAGGTTAAAAGTAAGCTTCGAACCTGGATGCCGAACGGCGTGCGTTTCAGCCGCCGGCTTCAGCCTGTCGGCTGCATACGCACGTTAGATGGGTGCTCTCTAACGACTGGAGCAACAGTTGCGTCGCGAGGGTCTTTCACGCATTTCTCTTAGCAGCTGCAGCGCTTTGGCGTAACCTTCATTCTGGCCGGACCACTGCAAGAGGCGGTTACAGGGAAATGTATCACACTCGGAACAGTGTTTCAGGCCTTTGTCGTCGACACAGCATTTCAGGATCCAGCACTCGGCATCCCAGTGATGGGAACGGTCGCCATGGCAGCCCTGGCAGTACATGGATCGCTCGATGGCCTCAGCAGCGCCTTCATTCTCCTTGAGCCATCCCTCCTGCTTGAACCAGGCGACTACTTCTGCAGCCGCTTCGCTATCGAATGGCATTCTACGAATCGGGCACGCGCCGCAATCCAGACCACAGGCGGCGATTTCGATATGATCATCTCGCGCATGAACTCCGCTCTCTTTCACGGCTGCTCGATCCTCCAGACGTAGGCGCGACCTGAACCTGGCGCCCTGGTCAGCCCGTTTTCCTTCTCCATCCGCCGGACCCATTCCGAGCAGGGACTCTTGTACGGCAGGTTCAGCCGATCCCTGAGTTCGGGCCAGGTCAACCCATCGCGCTGCCTGCGCAGCTCACGGCAGATCGAATCTCTGAAGTCAACGTAACGCATGTTGTCGCTCACTCTAAATATCTAGCAGTCTTCGTTCCAATGGCTATACCAACGCGTTCAGAATTCCGCGTCGCGTTATGCCGCTTGTCAACGGCGTTTCAGGCTTGTTGATAGTAGGTCACCAGAGCGGCACCGCTGATACAGAGCACGATGCCCAGCCACTGCACCGGCTGCAGTTTCTCATGCAGCACGAGGCCCCCGAGGATGATACCGACAACCGGGGCCAGGCAGAAGGCGATGGTCATTACCGTCGAGAGGTTACCCTCCTTGAGTCCCGTGTAGAGAAACGCGATTCCCAACCCGCCTGCAAGCACGCCACCCCCGACGGCGATAAGGGAGATCGATTTAATGCCGGCCAGCTTGACCTGCGGCCAGAAGCGATATGAAAGCGCGAGCATGAAGAGGAGCGAGAATGCCGTTCTGATCACGGTACCCATCACCGGTGCGAGACCTCCTGTTTTCACACCCTTCTTCTCCAGCAAAGAGCCGATACCCCAGCAAAGAGCCGTAAGGATAGCCCAGACTTCAGCTTTCATATCATCATTCCTTCCACTTCTAGACCAACAGATCAAGATCCGCTGGAACCGCATGGTTTTTATCGCAAAGGATCGGCGCTTCGATCTCTTCGCCAGAAAACATAACTGCTACCTAACAGAGCAACAGCAATGCTTGTATCCAGGAGCGCGACACCGAGCTGAAACAGGTAGTTACCGTGGGCTTGTCTTGATAAAGCAGCCCCCAGAACAATCATCAGGATCAGGAAGAGGAAAAATCCGGGCCTGAAGAACTGCCAGAGCTTTGGCTGGTTAAGCCCATCTATTCTGGCAAGATTCTTTCTGCAGATATGACTGAAGAGGAATCTCGCTTTCACCCCGCCAATGATCAGTCCAATGAAAAAAACCAGCGATGTGAAACCTCTATCCGGTTCCAATGCTTCCGCTTCAATCAGCAGCATCCCTCCCTTGACGATGAGAATTGCGCCACCTGCATACCAGGTAAGTCCCGCCAGGAATCGTAAGGTTCGAGTCGTTACAAGCATATCAGCGCGTCCATCACCTTCATAAAAAGCAAGCCCGTCACTCGAAGCGGATATCATCCAGATGGAAAGTGACGGGGCGCCCCGTGCCGTCGCGGCATGTGGTGCACTATTTCGTATGACTTCCTGTGTTGACTAACGTAATGCCCATCACATGCGGACAGGAGAATAGGTCTGTTAAGCTTTCAAGTTCGCCACCGATAGCGGCTGGTGCAGTTCGTCACGATGAAGACCTCGATTTAGGTTAACTCGGGAGGCCATATAGATGCTGGGTCTTGCTATTATACACGAAAGGGATTTCCACTCTCTCTCTGAGTGGCTCAGTCAAGATTGAATCGACTTATGCTTCCGGCTGAGGCCACTTCCATGCATACCAGACAATCAGCACCGCAAATACAAGGTATACAACGCCCCAGAATATCTCATAAACGGGCATATTGATGTAAAACAGGATTATAAAGACGATTTCCCACACAACAAAGAACATGCCCGTGATGAGGTTTGTCCAGCGATTTGCTCTTTCCTTCAAAGTAAGGGACAGGAAACTCATGAAGATCGGAATCGCCATTATGAGCGACATGACCAGAAACAGTTCATTGGAAACGCTGAAATCAAAGGTCCCCGCAATCATTTCCCTTAGAAACACGGGACTCGATAGGCGAAAAGTATCCCCTTGAAGACTGCTTAACATTCGAGCTACCCATAATGCGGAGAGTATTATCCGCACATCGAACAAAATAGCTGATGATTTTTCGTTTGAATGCACTTTTCTCCTTTATGGACTAGAATAATCAATGCTACATATCGGTTGCTTCAGTTATTACAGCCTGTGAAGTAAGCGCAATCCTGCGATTCATACGATCTTCTTCTTATCGTTCTGGTTCAGTCATTTTCAATGCAGTCCACTAAATGACGTTTGTAAAACCTGACGGCTGGCGCTCTCATGCTGTACCTAACCTGTCAAATTGAATTCTGCTATCCGCCAGCTGCAGCGGCCTGTCAGGCCGCACCGAAGTACTGAAGGCACTTGGCCAGCTGGTAGAAGCCAAGGCCCGCGAGGATCCAGACCGAGATAAACATCAGAACTCGTTGGTATCTCGCTCCCAGGAGCCGCGCACTACCGAACAAGAATATCAGAACAGCCAGCATGGTAACCATCGTGGCATAGAAGGCTACGACAACTGCCACGCCCGAGCTCGGGGCTTCCTGCCAGGCCGTAACTACAATGGGCCCGAGGACTAGAGTCCAGCCCAGGTAGGGATTCGGATTCAGAAGGTTGACGAGTGCGGCTTCGAACAGCGTCCTGGGCACTTTCTCGACCTGCTCCGAGGATCGGGAGTCTTCGCGACGCCATTGACGGTACGCGCCCCAGGCCAGGTACAGCAGGAGAGCGCCTCCTGCCAGTCGCAGGACACTCTGCACTCCGAGTGAAAGGCGCCCAAGTACAAGAAGAGCCAGAACGGCTATGGGACCGTCGCTGAGAAGTGGGGCCAGGGCCGCGGGAAGGGTCCGTCGCCACCCAATCGCCGTGACGCGCGCGAGGAGATAGGCCTGAAGAGGGCCGGGTTGAACCGCAGCGGCAAACGCCAGACTCCCACCAATGACCAGGTACTTCAACATCTGCGACTCCGAACCCCTTCTTGCTCAAGTGTCGGCCTGACGGCAGGCGCTTCAATCCCGAAGGGTCGGGATTGGAACGTGCCATTGATGGGAATCACTCCAGTAGTTTTATGATGTCTTCTCTTCCTGCATCTTGTGCTATCTCGATGCAGGTTTTACCACTAGAATCTGTGATACTGGGATCGCCACCATTATCCAAAAGGAATTGCACTATCTCTATTGACCCGTGCATCACACTAAACTGAAATGCTGTGTAATACATTTGTCCCCAATTTGTTTGCGTCGTTTGTGCATATGATTCATTAATCTTGCCACCGTGTTCAAATGCAAGCTGTACAATTTCCAGATCTTCACCTGCACATAACCCAATGAATACCGATGTTCCAAAAACGTTCGGTAGATTTACATCGGCTCCTTGTTCAATGAGGTATGCAACTATATCGTTATGACCGGCACTTGCAGCTCTGATTAAAGGGGGATCATCATAGGATACCAGACCATTGATGTCAGCACCGTTTTCCACCAGTAGCTTAACTATCTCCAGGTTGCCGGAATCGCAGGCTAGCGCTAATGGCTTGTTGACAAGGTTTGGTTGCCGGGGTGGGTCCAGATCCACATCATGCTGAGCAAGTATCTGTTCAACCTTATCTGCATCCTGATTATGAATAGCTCTGTATAAGGCGTATTTAGCTGTTCCAGCACATCCGAGAAGCAGAAGCAGAAGTAGAATTGGAAGCAGTACCTTCTTCATTTCCTATTCCTTCCTGTGTAATAAGTAAATACTCTGATTTGAGGCTATTTATACTTTTCCTCCAGGTGTAGAAACCAGTCGCTACGCGTTGGAGCAGTATTCATCGCAGTCTGGAAATCTTCATTATCAAGGAGTTCGAGGTAAGTTGACATGCCTGGTTTGCGAGTCTGTATATCGGTGAGTTCAACTATATTGTTATTTCTAGCAACCACTCGAGTAAACGAATATGCGTTGTAAAGGTGTACGAAGAAGAGGTAACTCTCATTTTGAATCATATAGCCATAGAAATTTGGAGCACCTGTGGGAACCTGCTGCGGGTTAAACTTGAGAACAACATTCCTTCCCAGACCTTGTTCTAATTCTGCTCTGAATTCTACGAGATTCGTTTCTATACGGTCATTGGGAATTGCGCCATGTATGTACTTCAGCTGTTGAGGAGTGGCGATGTAAACGTAGTCTGGAACAGCGGTATCTCCTTGAAGGGGATAGCAACCTGTTATCGCATGGAACTCCTCAATCAGTGCTCCATAGTAGTCAAGATGACGGAGACGGATAATGTCAGCATCACGCTGGTATTCTCTTCCCATTGTTACGCATGACATTAACAGTATTGCCATGAAAAATACAAGCGCTACCTCCCTGATCCGCTTCATATTATCTCCCGTAAAATGTGAGTCCACTTTGGCGGATTGAACCTTTTTGTGTGCGAGGTAATGAGTGAAATTAGATTCCTAACGGCTGGCATGTTTGATGCCGAGGGATCGGGATCGGAACGTGCCATTGTTGGGAATCACTGGAATGGAGATTTGAAAACACATTCAAATCTCCTACTTCACTGAATTGAAACCAAAAAGCAGGCTGACTCGTATGCCTTTTCTGGAGAGTATTAAAGACACATTGATTGGGAAATACAGTTCACCATATCTTTTAGTTACTCCGCTTGCAAACACGTAGGCGGCACCTGAAAGCGACACGTTTGGTCCAAAACCAAATTCGGAACCTGCCGGCGTTCGCAATCCAACCAGAAAACTTAGACTCGGGAGGAAGAGCCCCTGTTCAAGCCCCCCAATTAGTGGGACTACTTCTGTCAGGCCAGTTAAACCGCTTTCGGTCGCTATTAACCTATGTTCAAACTGCCAGCCAAATTGAGTAATAAAGGGTGAAGCACTGTATCTGCTTTTCAGTGTATCTGCCAGGGCGCCAAGGATAAACGTGAAGCCAACTCGCGGCCCGGTAAGGTTGACCTGCCTGGCGGGCCTGAACTCCAGGGAATCGATATCGGATTGCTGAGCCAGTGCAACAGCAGAGCTTAGCAAGAGAATCAGTATGATAACTTTGTTTGCTAACTTGTTTGCCATATCAAAGCCTCCAGGTGATATCATTAGTTT
>CAZFEC010000012.1:0-24054 GCA_964517435.1 uncultured Bacteroidia bacterium
TCGGTGGAGGCGGAACCGAACGGCATCTGGGCCGGCAGCGCCGGCGGCGTCAACTTCACAGGCGACGGCGGCCAGACCTGGGCGAACTTCAACTACAGCAACACCCAGCCCAACGGCGAACCGCAGATCACCGGCAACTGGGTGGTGGCGCTGGATGCCCAACCCCTGCCCGCCGACGGTCAGGCGATCTGGATCGGCGGCTGGGCGACCGACGGCAGCCTCGGTGATTACTACGGCGTCAGCGTTACGCGCGACCAGGGCGCTTCCTGGGAGATCGTGCACGACCTGGATCAGATCAAGGTCTACAACTTCGGCTTTGACGGGGACAACATCTACGCCGCCTGCCGCGAAGGGCTCTACAAGTCCAACCGCAACGGCGCTCCCGGCAGCTGGAACCGCTTCCCGGAGATCGTCGACCGCAACAACGGCCGCCGTTTCATCCTGGACAGCGTCTACGGCGTGCGGGTGATCAACGGCATCCTCTTCGTCGGCAGCGCGGAAGGCATCGCGGTCTCCGCCAATCTGGGTGAGGACTGGGTGATCGGCCGGCCGGAGCCGCTCAAGACGCGCGTCTATCCCAATCCCTTCTCACCGGAAGTCTTCGGCGAAGCGCGGATCGTTTTCGATCTCGCCGCCTCCGCCAGCGTCACGGTGGAGATCTTCGACTTCGCCCTGGAGAAGGTGAAGACCATCTGCGACGGCCGCACTTTTGGTAGCGGCAACGGCTGGGAACTCTACTGGGACGGCACCGATCTGCAGGGCGAAATCGTCGCGAACGGAGTCTACTTCTGCTCCTTTCATACGGCGGGACAGCAGCCGGTCTGGAGTAAAATCATGGTGGTGAAATGAGACGCAGAGGAATCCCGGCGCTGCTACTGACCGCGGCGCTGCTATCCGGTACGGCAGCCGGCCTGTCCTGGTCCGGCAACAATTCCAACGGCGGCACCGCCGGCGCCTTCCTGCGCATGGGCTACGGCGCCCGCGCCCTCGCCATGGGCAACGCCGTCATCGCGCACACCGGCTCGCCCCAGTTCCTGCTGGAAAACCCCGCCTCCCTGGCGGGTGTCGAGCGGATCCGACTCAATGTGACGTATCACAGTCTCTCCCTTGACCGGCGATTGATGGGCGTTGCCGTCGTGGTACCGCTGCCGCCCGCCGGAGTCGTCGGCGTTCAGATCCTGCAGGGAGGCGTCGAGGGCGTCCCGGAGGTCGACCTGGACGGACGGGAGACGGGACACACCCTGAGCTATCGCGAAACGGTCTACTCGCTGGCTTTCGTCCGCACCATCTCCACCTTCCTCGGCTTCGGCGGCTCCTTCAATATCTATACGGCGCTGTTCCCGGAGATCGGCATCGACTACGCCGACCTGAGTGAAGCCACCATGGGCATCAACCTGGGCGTGCGGGTGCAACCGCTGCGCCAGTTGTCGATAGCGGCGACGGTGCGGAACCTCAACGCCGGCTACCAGTGGGATTCGACGCCGGTCTGGGAGGAGGACGGCGCCGCCACCGCGGAGGACCTTTTCCCGGTGCAATACGGAATCGGTGCCACCTGGCGCTTTTACCTTGACGAAATACTGCTTTCCGCCGACTATGTTGTGAGTGACCGCCGCGCCTGGGATTTCAACTTCGGTCTCGAGTGGACCAAACCGCTGCCGAGCGATCGCTTCGTCAGTTTCCGCGCCGGGCAGATGGCCGCTGACTGGACGGCCGGACTCGGGCTGCAGTTCGAAGTACTGCAACGGTCGCTGGAGCTGGATTACGCCGTGCGCTTCGCCGCGAATGACCCGGCCGAGGTGCACGTCATAACCTGGAGTTTCGGATTGTGATACAATCAAAGATCACGCTCCTGCTGCTCGCCGGTCTGACCGCGGCCTCCAGTCTGCAGGCGGAAAGCGCGGTCGGCACCCGCGTTGTGGAGATCAACCCGGAGACGGTATCCGCCGCCTGCGGCGACGCCGACGGCACCCAGTGGATCAATCCCTTCTCGGTCTGGCTCAATCCCGCCGGCAACGTGCGCCGGGAAGCGGCCTTCCTCCACAAAACCTGGATCGAGGGAGACAAGATCTACGGTGTCGGTTACTCCACTTCGCTGCCCCTGGTCGATCTGACCACTCTCGTCTACACCGCCTCCGTCATCGACATTCCGCTCCAGACCGATTCCGATCCGGAGGCGGAGGGAGTCTTTACCGCCCATGACCTGGTGATCTCGCTGACGGCGTCGCGCCCGCTTACCAGGCAGCTGCGGCTCGGTCTCACCGGTAAATATGTCTACGAAAAAATCTACGACGAGTACGCCCAGGGACTGGCCGCCGACTTCGGCTTCCAGTACGGTCTGCCCTGGCTCGATCTGAGCGGATCGATCGCCAACCTGGGTTCGATGACCGCCCTGGAGAACGAAGCCTCCGACCTGCCGCTTACCATCCGCCTCAGCGCCGGTTCGACTTTCGATCTGGGAACGGTGAGTCTGCGTCTGGCCAGCGGCCTGGTCAAGGTGAAGGCCGCCGATCCCACCTGCTCGCTGGGCGGCGAGCTGACTCTCAAACGCCTCATCTCCTTCCGCGGCGGCTACATCTTCGGACACGACACCCGCAGCTTCAGCCTCGGAGCCGGTTTCCAGCTCCGGCGCTGGGGGTGCGACTACAGCTACATCCCCTTGAAACAACTCGGTGATACATCGCAGTTCACCATCACTTACACATTCCCGTAACGCAAGGAGTTCCATAGATGACCAAATATCGTGTTGCCTGGATGCCGGGAGACGGCATCGGTCAGGAAGTCATGGATGCAACCCGCCTCGTGCTGGATGCTCTGAAGTTTGACGCCGAGTACATTCACGGCGATATCGGATGGGAGTTCTGGATCAATGAAGGCAATCCGCTGCCGGACCGCACACTGGAAATGCTCCCCCAGACCGATTGCGCCCTGTTCGGCGCCATCACCTCCAAACCGAAGGATGAAGCGGCCAGTGAGCTGAAACCTGAATTGCAGGACAAGGGGTACGAGTACTTCAGCCCCATCGTCAGGCTGCGTCAGGAGTTGAACCTGCACACCAACCTGCGCCCCTGCAAGGCGTTCGCGGGTAACCCGCTCAACCTGAAGGATGACATCGACCTGGTGGTGTTTCGTGAGAACACCGAGGGGATGTACGGCGGCATCGAGTTCCACCCGCTGCCGCAGTCGGTTTTCGACGCGCTTTCCCTGCACCCCAAGATGAAGAAGTTCGCCGGCCACGATCTGGAGGACATCGCGCTGTCGACCCGCATCGTGACCCGCAAGGGCTGCCGCAACATCGTGCGCCAGGCTTTCGAATACGCCAAGCTGCATGGCCGCAAGACGGTGACCGTGGTCGACAAGCCGAACGTGCTGCGGGAGACTGGCGGCCTGATGATCCGCGAGGCGCGTAAGATCGCCGAGGAGTATCCCGGCATCGATCTGTGGGAGACCAACATCGACGCGCAGACGATGTGGCTGGTCAAGAATCCGCAGGACTACGATATCCTGGTGGCGGAGAACATGTTCGGCGACATCATCTCCGATCTGGCCGCACAGCTGGTCGGCGGGCTCGGCTTCGCCTCCAGCGGCAACATCGGCGACAACTACGCCGTGTTCGAGCCGACGCACGGCAGCGCGCCCAAGTACTTCGGTCAGAACAAGGTCAACCCGATGGCGATGTTCCTCACCGCGCGTCTGATGCTGGACTGGCTGGGCGAGACCGACATGGCCCGGCGGCTGGAAAAGGCGATCGCCGCGGTCATCGCTGAAAAGCAGGTGCGCACTTACGACATGGGCGGCAGCGCCACCACGACCGAAGTGGCCGACGCCGTGATCACCCGGCTTTAGTTTCAAACCAACTGTGACGGGGGAGACGCCGGTCTCCCCCTCTTTTTGTTATGACATCATGTTCCCCGCTTACGTGATACATCGTTTGACTTTTCCGGCCATCCTCCTGCTGTTGGCCGGCTGTTCCCTTTTCGAGTTGCGGGACGCGGACGAGCCGGACGACAACTCCCTCCTCTGCCTGCCGGTGTATACCCCGTCCGACGTGATACAAAACTTCCAGCAGTCGGTGTCGCTGCTGAACCCGCCCTGTTACTTCGAGTGTTTCGTCGATTCCACCTATCAACAGGAATTCCGCTTCGTGCCGGAAACGGAGTTCCAGGACGAACCGCTGTTCGAAAACTGGACGACGCAGAACGAGTACGATTTTCTGAACGCGCTGCAGCAGTACTACACCGGCGCCGCTGCTTCCACCTCCCACCAGCTGACGCTGACCGACGCGCTGCTGGAAGAGGTCGGCGATTCCGCGCTGTATCACGCCGACTACCAGCTGGAGCTGACCCAGGGGGACTCGCTGCGGATCTACGCCGGCGCTATCCAGCTGAAGCTCACCCGGGAGGGCACTTTCCAGGACTGGGCTATTTACTACTGGGAGGACCAGGCGCAGGCGGGAGCCGACTCCTGGACCGAACTGAAAGCCTGGCTGCTGCAATGAAGACAACCGCGATCCTGATCCTGCTGCTGGTGGCCGGTTGCCGCAATCCCTTCTTCCCGCGGCTGGGGGAGCCGCAGTCCTACTGGACCGACCAGACGACGGTCGGCGGTCTGCTCCAGAATTTCCGCAACGCCTACAACTTCCAGGACTCCCTGCGTTACGCCGAGTGCCTCGCCTGCCCCGACTTCGAGTTCCAGTTCTACGATCCGGAGCTGGGCGACTACGACTGGATGTCGCGGGAGGTCGATCTCACCACCACCGGCCGGTTGTTCCGGCACTACGAGGACATCTCGCTGGAATGGTCCGGGCTGGACCCGGAGCTGATGGCGATGGATTCCCGCAATGACACCCTCGATGTCGCCGTCTTCTTCGACCTCAGGCTGGACAACGACTATTTGAATGGTTGGGCGCGGTTCAAACTGCTGCGGCCCGACCCGCCGCAATCCCAGAGCGCCGACTGCCAGAGCGTCTACTACCCCGACTCCTCCGTATTCCGCATTCTGCTGTGGCAGGATGATAATTAGAGGCGCAAAACCTCGACTCTGCTTGTCTAATGCTCCCGGCTAGTATATATTTCTGACTGCAATTTTCGAGAGTCGGCCGGAAGCGGTGAATCCGATCGCGGGAAAAACGTGATACAAACGCCGCGACGCCTGTAAACAGTAGCTTACGGCAAAACCTGGATCACGCACCGACCGGTTTAAGCGAGGAGGCCAGCCATGCGTCTGGGAGTGAACATCGACCATGTCGCCACCCTGAGGGAGGCGCGCAAGATCAACGAGCCGGACCCGTTGCAGATCGTCGGCCTGGTGGAGATGGCCGGCGGCGACGGTATCGTCTGCCACCTGCGGGAGGACCGGCGGCACCTGCAGGACCGCGACCTCGAGCTGCTGCGCCAGGTGGTGAAGACCCACCTCAACCTGGAGATGGCCGCCACCGACGAGATGGTGGAGATCGCCTGCCGGATTGGCCCCGACATGGTGACGCTGGTGCCGGAGAAGCGCGAGGAGGTGACGACGGAAGGCGGTCTGGACGTGGTTAAATTCCGCGACAACATCCAGGAAAAGATCGCCAGGCTCAAGAAGAGCGGTATCGTGGTCAGCCTCTTCATCGCTCCTGATCTCGAGACGGTGAAGACGGCCCGCAGCGTAGGGGCCGACTTCGTCGAGCTGCACACCGGCGAATACGCCAACGCCAAATCGGAGCAGGAGATCAACGTCGAACTGGAGAAGCTGCGTAGCATGTCGGTTGCCGCCGTCAAGCTGGGCCTGCGGGTGAGCGCCGGCCACGGCCTCAACCACTTCAACGTGACGCCGGTGGCCCGCATCCCCGAGATCGAAGAACTCAACATCGGCCACTCGCTGATAGGCCGCGCCGTCTTCGTCGGCATCGTCGAAGCGGTCCGTACAATGAAACAACTGATGATTCAAGCCCGGGAGCGTTGATGGACTTTCCCCTGGAGCCTTTCAAGATCAAGGTCGTGGAGCGGATCGAGCACATCACGCGCGCAGAGCGCGAGCAGGTAATCCAGGAGGCGGGTTACAACGTCTTCAACATCCCCGCCGCGAAAATCCACATCGACCTGCTCACCGACAGCGGCACCTCCGCCATGAGCGACAACCAGTGGAGCGGCATGATGCTGGGGGACGAATCCTACGCCGGCTCCCGCAACTTCTACAATTTTCGTGATACCGTTCAGGAGATCTTCGGCTTCCTGCATGTGATACCGACGCACCAGGGACGGGTGGCGGAAAACCTGCTCTTCTCGACCATCGGCGGTCCCGGCACCTTCATCCCCAACAACATCCACTTCGACACCACCCGCGCCAACGTCCAGTCCAACCAGTCGACGGCGCTGGACCTGGTCATCGACGAGGCCTATCAGCCCGACGTAGACCATCCCTTCAAGGGCAACATGGACCTGGAGAAGCTGCGGGAGCTGATCGAGCGGGTGGGTCCCGAGAGTATCCCGGTGGTGCTGCTGACCGTCACCAACAATTCCGGCGGCGGCCAGCCGGTCTCGATGGCGAACATCCGCGCCACGAGCGAGCTGGTGCATAGCTACGGTCTGAAGCTGGTTTTCGACGCCTGCCGTTTCGCGGAGAACGCCTACTTCATCAAGCAGCGCGAAGAGGGCTACGCCGACCGCAGCATCATGCGCATCGCCCAGGAGATGTTCTCCTACGGTGACGGCGCCACCATGTCGGCGAAGAAGGACGCGCTGGTGAACATCGGCGGTTTCCTCACCCTCAACGACACCGAGCTGGCGCGGCGAATCACCAACAAGCTGATCCTGATCGAAGGCTTTCCCACCTACGGCGGCCTGGCCGGACGCGACCTGGAAGCGGTGGCGCGCGGTTTGCGCGAAGTGCTGGAGGAGGAATACCTCCAGTTCCGCATCGAGCAGGTCAAGTACCTGGCCGACACGCTGGACAAGGCGGGAGTGCCGATTCTGAAGCCGCCGGGCGGTCATGCCGTTTATCTGAACGCGCGAGGCATTCTGCCGCACATTCCTTCCGAGCAGTTCCCGGGACAGGCGCTGACGGTGGAACTCTACCGCGAAGGGGGTGTGCGCGGCGTCGAAATCGGCAGCCTGATGTTCGCTGAGAAGGACCCGGAAACCGGCGAGATGGTCTATCCCGAACTGGAAATGGTCCGCCTGGCGATCCCGCGGCGGGTGTACACCACCGGCCACATGCGCTACGTCGCCGAAACCATCATCCGGATCTACGAGCGCCGCGACGAGATCAAAGGGATGGCCATCGTGGAAGCGCCGGAGTTGCTGCGCCATTTCACCGCCCGACTCAAACCGTTGGATTAAGATTGACTCCTTTCCCCCGCAACCTGCGCGCCGTACTGTTCGATGCCGACGGCATCATCATCCGCAGCCTGGAGTCGCACTGCGTGGCCTGGAGCCACATCTTCCGCGAGCTGGGCGTTGAGCTGGCCGACACCGACATCAAGCTGCGGGAGGGCGAAAAGGCGGAGACCACCTTCCGGACGCTGGCCGCGGCGCATGGCCTGGAGTTCAGCGGGGAGGAGGTCGCCCGTTGGGTGGAGGCCAAACGTGCCCATTACCGCGCCCAGGGCGAGGTGGAGATCTATCCGGAAGTTCCGGAACTGCTGTCTGAATTGCGCCGGTCACAGCTGGGAGTGGGCCTGGTGACCGGTTCGAGCGTCGTCAACCTGCTGCATGTCCTGACCCGCGAGCAGCTTGACCTGTTCGACGTGATGCTCACCGCCGAGGACTTCGAACGGGGCAAGCCCGCAGCGGAGCCTTATCTGAAGGGGATGCAGGCGCTCGGGGTCACCGCCGCGGAGGCGGTAGTGGTCGAAAACGCCCCCCTCGGCATTCAAGCCGCCAAGGCCGCCGGCGTCTACTGCATCGCGCTGCAGACTACACTGGCCGCCGACCACCTGCAGACCGCCGACCGGATACTGACCGATCACGCGGAGTTGCAGCAACTGTTTCAATCAATACTAGGGAAGACCGTATGACACAGCCATCAATCACCACCATCGAACAGCACATTCTGAACGAGGAGCGGGTGAATCCGCTCGCCTCCGGCACGCTCACCCGCATTCTGTACGACATCGCCCTGGCCTCGAAGATCATCTCGCGCGAAGTCAACAAGGCGGGACTGGTCAATCTGCTGGGGGTGACCGGTACTACCAACGTGCAGGGCGAGGTGGTGAAAAAACTGGATATCTTCGCCAACGATGTGATGATCCAGCGCCTGTCGGAGCCGGGCCGCGTCGCCGTGATCGGTTCGGAGGAACTGGAGGATGCGGTGGTGCTGAGTGAAAACAACAACGTCCGCTACGTGGTCAACATGGACCCGCTGGACGGCTCTTCCAACATCGACGCCAACGTGTCGATCGGCACCATCTTCTCGATCCTGGAGGTGGATCCGGAGCGCAGCGGCCAGGAGCAGTGCATGCAGGCGGGCAGCAAGCAGATAGCGGCGGGCTATGTGATCTACGGCTCCTCCACCATGTTCGTCTACACCACCCGCGGCGGCAACGTCAACGGTTTCACGCTGGATCCCTCCGTCGGCGAGTACTTCTGCTGCCACCCCGATATCCGCATCCCGGAGCGGGGCAGGATCTACAGCGCCAACGAAGGGAACTACCTCAAGTGGCAGGAGGGTGTGAAACGCTATCTCAAGCACATCCAGGCGATCGAGCCGGCAGACGACCGGCCGCTGACCTCCCGCTACATCGGCTCGCTGGTAGCCGATTTCCACCGCAACCTGCTGTACGGCGGTATCTTCATGTATCCCGCCGACCACAAGAATCCGAACGGCAAGCTGCGGCTGCTCTACGAAGCCAATCCCCTGGCACTGGTGGTCACCAATGCCGGTGGCCTGGCCACCGACGGTTTCCGGCCGATTCTGGAGATCGAGCCGGAGCAACTCCACCAGCGGGTGCCGCTCTTCATCGGCAGCCGGCACAACGTGGAGCAGGTGATGGAATTTCTGACCGACAATATTCCAACTCAAAAGGAGGACTAACGATATGCCAACCAAGAAATACGTCTATTTCTTCGGTGATAAAAAGGCGGATGGGAACGGCGAGATGAAGGAGACTCTCGGCGGCAAGGGTGCCAACCTGGCGGAGATGACGCTGGTAGGGCTGCCGGTGCCGGCCGGTTTCACCATCTCGACCGAGATGTGTCACGCCTATGAGCGGAACATGCGCAAGCTGCCGCCCGCCCTGAAAAAGGAAGTCACCTTACGGCTGAAGCAGGTGGAAAAGGTGATGGGCAAGAAATTCGGGGACAACAGCGATCCGCTGCTCCTGTCGGTGCGGTCCGGTGCACGCGCCTCGATGCCCGGCATGATGGACACGGTGCTCAACCTCGGTCTGAACGATGTCTCCGTCGAGGGTCTGAGCACCAGGACCGGCAATCCCCGCTTCAGCCTGGATTCCTACCGGCGTTTCATCCAGATGTACGGTGATGTCGTGATGAAGGCCGGCGAGGGGCTGGAGCACGATCCGTATCACGTTTTGCTCGATGTGTACAAGGCGGACAAGGGTTACACCAGCGACCTCGACCTGACCGTGGACGACCTGAAAACCATCATCGACCTCTTCAAGAAAGAGACCAAAAAGCGCACCGGAAGCCTGTTCCCACAGGATCCGCTGGAGCAGCTGTGGGGATCGATCGGCGCCGTTTTCCAATCCTGGGAAACACCCCGCGCCCGGGAATACCGCCGTCTGAATAACATCCCTTCCGAATGGGGCACGGCGGTCAACGTCCAGGCGATGGTGTTCGGCAACATGGGCGAAAACAGCGGTACCGGCGTCTGCTTCACCCGCGATCCCGCCACCGGCGAGAAACGCTTCTACGGCGAGTACCTGATGGACGCGCAGGGCGAGGATGTAGTGGCCGGCATCCGCACGCCGCTCCCGATCAGCCGTCTGGAGAAGGAGAATCCCAAGATCTACCGTCAGCTCTGGGGCTACTGCCGCAAAATGGAGAAGCATTACCGCGACATGCAGGACCTGGAATTCACCATCCAGCAGGGCAAGCTCTACATGCTGCAGACCCGGGCTGGTAAGCGAACCGGGGCCGCTGCAGTCCGTATCGCGGTCGACATGGTGAAGGAGCGGTTGATCAAACCGGAGGATGCCATCCAGCGCGTCGATCCCGCTCAGATCGAGCAGCTGCTGTTCCCGCGTCTCGATCCCAAGACCAAGGCGAAACCGATTGCCACCGGTGTCGCCGCTTCTCCCGGCGCCGCTTCCGGCGGCATCGTGTTTGACGCCGACCGGGCGGTGGAGCTCGGTCAGGACGGGCGTCCCCTGATCCTGGTGCGCGAGGAGACCAAGCCGGAAGACATTCACGGTTTCTTCGTCTCGGCCGGCATTCTCACCAGCCGCGGCGGTAAAACTTCGCACGCGGCGGTCGTCGCCCGCGGCATGGGTAAGGCGAGCATCACCGGCGCCGAAATGGTCGTCATCGATTCCCAGGCCGGCACCGCCACCATCGACACTGTCGTGCTGCAGGAGGGTGATGTCATCACCATCGACGGTTCGAGTGGCAATATCTACCTGGGTCAGGTCCCGACCGTACCGGCGAAGTTCTCCAACCAGCTGCAGACCCTGCTCGGCTGGGCCGACAAGGCTGCCCGTCTGAAGGTGAAAGCCAACGCCGACACGCCGGTCGATGCCAGGCGTGCCCGCGAGTACGGCGCCAAGGGAATCGGTCTCTGCCGCACGGAGCGCATGTTCAACGCGGTCGACCGCCTGCCCGTCATGGTCGAGATGATCCTCGCCGATACGACGGAAGAGCGCGAGGAGTACCTGGAAAAGCTGCTCAAGATGCAGCGCAGCGACTTCATCGGCCTGTTCAAGGCCATGTCGCCCTATCCCGTCACTGTGCGTCTGCTCGATCCGCCGCTGCACGAGTTCCTGCCCAATATCATGGAGCTGGAAGAGGAGTTGCATCACGCCCGGCAGCTGCAGGACCTGTTCTCCGACATGGACCAGAAGAGCGAGATCGCGCTGAAGGTGATCGATCCCGATGTGCGGGACCGGGTCGAGACCAAGGTCAAATCCATCCACAAGCAGCTCGATTATCTGCTCGACAAGGGTATCAACAACGGATATATCGCGCGCAAGGAAAAGATCATGGCCAAGGTGCGGGCGCTGGCGGAGACCAATCCGATGCTGGGACACCGCGGTGTGCGCCTGGGGATCTCCTTCCCCGAGATTTACATGATGCAGATCCGCGCCATCCTGGAGGCGGCCGCCATCTGCCGCAAAAAGAAGATCGTGGTCAATCCGGAGATCATGGTGCCCCAGGTCTGCACGGCCCAGGAGTTGCTCCATGTCCACCGCTACCTGGAAGAGCTGCATCCGCAGATCGAGAAACACTACGGGGTCAAGATTCCCTATCGTTTCGGCAGCATGATCGAAGTGGTGCGGGCCTGTATGCGCGCCGGCCGACTGGCGGAAATCGCGGAGTTCTTCTCCTTCGGTACCAACGACCTGTCGCAGGCCACCTTCTCCTTCTCGCGGGAAGACGCGGAGAGCAAATTCCTGGCGCTCTACAACCGCAACAGCATCCTGCAGGACAATCCTTTCGAGGTCCTCGACCGGAAAGGGGTGGCGTTGTTGATGGATATCGCCACCGAGTGGGGCCGCAAAACACGTCCCGACCTGGAGGTCGGTATCTGTGGCGAACATGGCGGGCATCCCGCTTCGGTCACCCTCTGCCACTCGCTCGGACTCAATTACGTCTCCGCCTCCCCGCCGCGCGTGCCGATCGCCCGTCTGGCCGCCGCTCGCGCCGCGCTGACGGACAAAGAGCCGATCGGATTGAGCCGGGTAGTTGCACCCAACGCCAAACCGCCGAAGCCGAAAAAGGCTGCGGTCAAGAAAACCGCGAAGAAAACAGTCGCCAAAAAAGCGACGCCGAAGAAAGCGCCTACCAAGCGCAAAGCGACGAAATAATAAACCATGTAGGGGCGGGTCACTGTGGCCTTCGGCCACAGGCGCACATTCGGATTGGGGATTTTCATACATCCGGGGTGCGTAAGATGACCCGCCCTTTTTATGGATCCGAAATCAAACGAGGGTGGGTGGCGTGTGTATGCACGATCCGTCCATCATCACGATCCCGAAATCAAACGAGGGTGGGTGGCGTGTGTATGCACGACCCGCCCATTATCACGATCCCGAAATCAAATGAGGGTGGGTGGCGTGTGTATGCACGACCCGCCCCTACAACGTTTCCCCATTTTTCCATACCCACCTGGAATCTCTTGCTATCAAAAGCACAGCATGGTAACATAACAGCTCCATTTTTTGGGGAGTCACAGCTTCGCAGGAGACCTGGCTCCAGGAGCTATAATTCCGCAGGAGCCTTTCATGCTGGATGCCTTGGCGTCACGATTCGAGGGTATAGTCAAGAAACTGCGTGGCGAAGGGCATATCTCCGAAACGAACATCGAGGAGACCCTGCGTGATGTGCGGCGCGCCCTGCTGGAAGCGGATGTCAACCATCGCGTTGTAACCGATTTCATCGCCGGGGTGCGGGAGCAGGCGCTCGGCGAACGGGTGCTGCAGGCGGTCAGTCCCGGTCAGCAACTCGTCAAGATCCTGAATGACGAACTGATCGAACTTTTGGGGCGCGCGGCCGCACCGCTTAACTGGCAACCGGGCGCGGCCACCGTCATCATGGCCGTCGGTCTGCAGGGCTCCGGCAAGACCACCTTCTGTGCCAAGCTGGCCGCTCTTTTAAAACGCAAGGGAAAGCACCCCCTCCTGGTCGCGGCGGATGTCTATCGTCCCGCCGCGGTCGAACAGCTGCGCATTCTGGGCGAGCAGGTGAGTGTGCCGGTGGTGACCCCCATCGACGGTGATGCCCTGAAGACGGCGATCGCCGGCGTGGAAACCGGCCGGCGCGACCGGCACGATCCGATCATCCTGGATACCGCCGGCCGACTGCACATCGATGTCGAGATGATGGAGGAGCTGGTACGCATCCGCGGCGAGATCAATCCCGCCGAGATCCTGTTCATCGCCGACGGCATGACCGGCCAGGACGCCGTCAACGCCGCGGCCGAATTCCAGAACCAGCTTGACTTCCACGGCGTCGTGCTGACTAAAATGGACGGCGATGCCCGCGGCGGCGCCGCGCTTTCGGTCAAAGCGGTCACCGGCAAACCAATCAAGTTCGTCGGGATCGGTGAGAAGCTGGATGCGCTGGAGCAATTCCACCCGGACCGGATGGCTTCCCGCATCCTGGGCATGGGCGATGTCGTCACCCTGGTGGAGAAGGCGCAGGAGCAGGTAGACAGGCAGGACGCCGAGCAGATGGCGCAGAAACTGCGCGACGCCAGCTTCACCCTGCAGGATTTCCTGGCCCAGATGCAGGTCATCAAGCGGATGGGTCCCCTGGAGGGCCTCTTGAAGATGGTGCCCGGTGTCGGCTCCCAGTTGGGCGACCTGGATATGGACCCCGCCCGGATGGTCCACACCGAAGCGATCATCTACTCGATGACACCGCAGGAGCGGGACAAACCGGAGTTGATGAACGGCAGCCGCAAGAAAAGGGTGGCGCTGGGCAGCGGCACCACGGTGCAGGAGGTGAATCAGCTGCTCAATCAGTTCTTCCAGATGCGGGAGATGATGAAGCGGATGAGCGCCCCTAAAAAGGCCGGCAGCAAGCGGATGAAACCGCGCCGCCAGAAGAAAAAGCGCAAAAAGAGATAGAAATACTCTTGCAGTCAAGTAATTGGAAATATATACTTAAGAAACTTTGGAGGCTGATTTGGCAGTTACATTAAGGATGACCCGGATGGGTCGCCGCAAGCGGCCGTTCTACCGGATCGTGGCGATCGATTCCCGCAAGCGCCGGGATGGGCGCTATATCGAGAGCATCGGTTACTACGATCCCGCTCCCAATCCTTCCCTGATCGAGATCAAGGAAGAGCTGGCCCTCAAATGGCTGCGGGTAGGCGCAACCCTCTCACCTACCGTCCGCAATCTGCTGAAACAGAACGGCGTACTGATCAAGTTCGCCCTGGAAAAATCCAGCGCTGACGAAGCGCGCCAGGCGGAGATCATCGCCGAGTGGGAAGAGGCTAACCAGAAGCGACTGACGAAGATACAAGATGAGGCTGCTGAGAAGCAGGCCAAGCTGGAAAAGGCAGCTGAAGCTGCCCAAGCCGCAGCCAAGCCGGAAGCTGAACCTGAAGCACCCGCGACCGTACCGGTGCAGGCTGAAGAGCCCGCCCCGGAGCCGGAAGTGGAAGCGGAAGCGGAACCGGAAGTGGAAACCAAGGCGGAAGCGGAGGCTCCAGAGGCGGAATCGGAAGCGCCGGAAGCGGAAGAGGACGCCGCAGTGGAGGAAACCGAAGCCGATGCGGAGGCGGAAAGCAAGCCGGAGGCTGCCGAGTAGGGTCTGACCAGTACCTCACAATTTCCAGGAGGCCCCATGAAAGAGTTTATCGAGTTCGTTGTCAAGCATCTCGTCAAGGAGCCCGACTCGGTTAAAGTAACTCTGCTTGAAGATGAGCGCCGAGAAACCTACGAGTTGGAAGTCGCTGAGGGAGACATCGGCCGTGTGATCGGCAAGAAGGGCGGCAACGCCCGGGCCCTGCGGACACTGCTGCAGGCGGCCAGTTCACTGCACGGCCAGCGATCAGCCCTGATCATCAAGGAGGACAGACCCCCCGTCGACACTGATGACCTGGTGTCCGACGACGAGGATTTGCCCGCCTCCGATACGATCGAGGCCGAGCCGGATGAGGACCTGCCGGAAACGCCTGAGTTGTAGCCGGCACCGCATGGTTAAGGCGGAACATTGATGGTGTGATGGAGCCTGGCTTCATTGAAATCGGGCGGATTCTCAAGACACGCGGGTTGAAGGGGGAGCTGAAAGTTCTGCCCTACACTGATTCCCCGCAGAGCCTTTGTGAATTAGCTTTTTTGCATATTCAAGATCAAACAGAGCAGTTTGAGCGCGTGAATATTCTCCAGGCGAGAGTCAGCGGAACAACTGCTTTTTTGCGTCTCGAAGGGATTGACACGCGCGAGCAGGCGCAGCGGCTGGTCGGGCGCGAGCTCTTTATCGAACCGTCGCAGATGCGGCCGCTGGCCGAGGGACGCTACTACCAGCGTGATCTGCTGGAGTGCGAAGTCTGTGGAGTTGACGGTACCCGGCTGGGCGTCGTCACCGACCTGATGGATGTGCCGCAGGGCAGCCTGCTGGTGGTGAAGCTCAGCGATCCGGAACCGGAACGCACGGATGACGAGGCGCTGATTCCGTTCATTCCGGAGTTCGTCCGTGCCGTCGATCTTGACCAGAAACGTATCACGGTCGACCTGCCGGAAGGTCTGATCTAGTTCTTTAAAACTGTATCCCCAGCCATGCAGATAGACATCATCTCCATCTTTCCGGGCATGTTTCAGGGCCCGTTCAGCGAGTCGATCCTCAAGCGGGCGGCCGAGATGGGCAAGGTGGAGATCCGTCTGCACGATCTGCGTGACTTCGCCGCCGACAAGCACCGCCAGGTGGACGACTATCCCTTCGGCGGCGGTGCCGGCATGGTGTTGAAACCGGAACCGCTGTTCAGCGCGCTGGAAGCGATCAAGACCGATCCGGACACACTGGTGCTGCTGACCGCCGCGACCGGCCGGCCCTATACACAGGCCCGGGCGCGCGGGCTCTGCCGGCTGGAGAAGCTGATCATCATCTGCGGGCACTACAAGGGTGTCGATCAGCGGGTGATCGACCACTGGGTGGATGAGGAGATATCGCTCGGCGACTTCGTCCTGACCGGCGGTGAGATCGCCGCCATGGCCATCGTTGATTCGGTGGTCCGGCTGCTGCCGGGAGTGCTGGGCGATGAGGAATCAGCCCGCACCGATTCCTTCGAGGACGGGCTGCTGGAAGAGCCGCTCTACACGCGGCCGGCCGAATTCCGGGGGATGGCGGTACCGGAGATACTGCTGTCCGGACACCACGCCAACATCGCGGCCTGGCGGGAGCGGGAACGGGAACAGCGCACGCGGGAGCGGCGCGAAGATCTGCTTGATAACAAAAAGAAGAAAGAATAAATCAGCGAGGAAGTCTCATGGATAAGGTACAAGCGGCCCTGCCGCAGAACGAGGAGATCAAACTGCCCCAGATCGATCCAGGCGACACCCTGGAAGTGCATGTCTGGGTGCGTGAGGGTGACAAGGAGCGGATCCAGGTTTTCGCCGGTACCGTCATCCAGACGAAGGGCAAGGGCAACAACGCCACCGTGACCGTTTCCAAGACTTCCAACGGCGTCAAGGTCGAACGTATCTTCCCGCTCTACAGCCACAACATCGAGAAGATGGTGGTCAAGCGTAAGGGCAAGGTGCGGCGCGCCAAGCTCTACTACCTGCGCGAGCGTACCGGCAAAGCCGCC
Source organism: uncultured Bacteroidia bacterium (assembly GCA_964517435.1). Classification (GTDB taxonomy): domain Bacteria; phylum CAIWAD01; class CAIWAD01; order BS150m-G50; family BS150m-G50; genus BS150m-G50. Next base: position 16,408 of record CAZFEC010000012.1, read on the forward strand.
CGTATCAAGGATAAGGGCCAGAACTAGACCGCGCGACTTCCTGGCGAGGAACCTTAACCCGTCCAACCTGTGTTGGGCGGGTTTTTTCATGCCTGACGGCGCCGGAAATATCCGACCGCCGCCGGTCCTGCCAATATTCACTCTGGGCATCGCTGCAAATGCTTTGTACATTGAGGCACTTTATAACGGTAGCCTGGAACCGATAATGACGGAGAAAACCGCCCGCCTCAAGTCGTTGCGCAGCCTGATCATGACGGCGCTGTTTGCCGCGCTGGCGGCGGCGCTCGGTTTCGCCCTGGTGGAGATTCCCAACGTCGAGTTGATCACCTTCACTGTCTTCATCGGCGGTGTGCTGCTGGGAGTGCACTCCGGGCTGTTGGTCGGGCTGATCGGGGAGGGGCTCTTCTCCGGCTTGAATCCGCTCGGGTCCGGGCTGGCGATTCCCCCGCTGTTCCTGGCGCAGCTGATCGGCTTCGGGCTGGTCGGCGTCGTCGGCGGTCTGATCGGACAACGTCTCGCCCGCCTCCCCTTCTGGCTGATCGGGCTGATCGGCGCGCTGCTGACACTGGTGTACGAGCTGCTGGCGGCACTGGCGACCGTGCTGGTATTCGGTGTCGGTGAACAGGGTTTCTGGGCCTATCTGTTGGTGGGTCTGCCCTGGCTCGTGATACATCTGGGCGTGAACTTCGCGGTCTTCGCTTTCCTGAGTCGTCCGATCGTCAGGCTGATCGTTAAACAACGTGCGGAGGTGGCCTAAGTGTACCGGGTCCGCTTCCGGCTGCTGTTGGGCTTCACGCTGTTCGCGACGATGCTCGTGATACACGACCTGCCGGGTGCGCTTCCTGCCGGAGTCGACGTCGATGGTGTGCCCGAAACCTTTCCGGTTACGGTGGCCGCCCCGGCCGATACGACGGAAAGTGATACACTCAGGATCGTGAAACCGCCGCCACCGACGCTCGACAGCCTGTTGCTGCACACACCCCGCGGAGAACTGCTGCCCCTGGACAGCCTGCTTTTGTATCACGCCGCCGCCAACTGGTTCGATCTGTCGCCCTGGGTGCCGGGCCTGCAGACCGTCGGTTCCGGCTATACCGGGCACCCGCTCTATCTGGCCAACGGCGGACTCCCCGCCTTTCTGCTGCCGGTGCGCCGTGACGGTCTCCCGCTCAACAACCCCGCTACCGGTCTCTACAATCTCAATATGTCGGGTTTCAGCCGCGGCGCGGCGGTGCAATCCGGCCCGGGATTGACGCTGGTCACCGCCCTGCCGCCGCTCGATTCCGTGTTGACCGATCTGGACTATCGCCAGGCCTTCTACGGCAATAACCGCGTTCTCTTCCGCACGCAGCACCCGCTCCCGCAGGGGCTGTTCCGCGGCGAAACCCGCCAGCAGTTTTTCAGCGGCAAGATGGAAAACGGTAAAGCGCGCGACAACTGCACCAGTCTCGCCCTCTACCGCTACCTGGGCTGGCGCAGCTGGCTGGTGAGCGAGCTGAACCTGGAGCGCCATCGCAACGGTGTCTGGTACTCTACCGCCGCCACCCTGCAGCGGGAAACGCGCCAGGAGTTTTCGTTACTGCTGCCGGGCGCGGCCGGACGCTGGCGCTGGCAACCGGCCTGCCGCTACCAGCGGTACCACCTCTACCAGGAGTCGCCCTACAACGCGGGCCTGGAAACCAAACGCTGGCTCGGTTCGTTCCAGCTGCGGCGCAGCTTTACGCCCGTCAGCCATCTCGACATCGAAACAGAACTGGATGCGACTGAAGTCCTGGCGGAAAGCTATCAACTCAACCGGCGGCTCTGGCGCACACGCCTGCAGCTGGAATTGGTGCCGTGGCGGGCGCTGCGGTTGCTGACCGGCGGCGAGACGCTTTGGGAGGATGAGCGGGATCGCTGGCTGCGGTCGGTCTGGTTGGACCTGCGGTTGCGTCTGCATGAAAAGTGGCAGTGGCGGCTGGAGCTGGCTGCGTATCAGGCCTGGCTCCCCTTCAGCTGGCAGCGGGGCGGCGCCGAGGTGCCGGCCCAATACGAGACCATCTACCCCGCCCTGCGACAGGGCGACATCACGCAGTTTGTGCCGGATCCGGACGCGGTGAGTTGCAGCCGTTGGGGCGGCGGCAGCAGCCTGCGCTATACCCATCCCGCTGGACATCTGCTCACGCTGACCGGCTGGGGCTGGGATTTCGCCGACTTCCCCTACCTCTACACCGATGCCGACACCGCCAGGGTGATGCAACGACCGAGCGCCATCTTCGGGCAGGAGCTGCAGCTGGAAATCGCGCTGCCCGGACCCTGGCGCTGGCTGCTGGTACAGTCGGCGCAGAGCGACAGCGAGGGGCTGGTCAACACCGAACTGCCGACCTTCCGCCTGGCGTCGGAGTGTCGCTGGAGCGATCATTTCTTCGACCGCCAGCTCCGTTTTCACGCCAGCGTCGGTCTGACTACAACCTGGGGTGCGGTCCGCTCCAACGGCGAGCCACTCTCCGACCAGGCGCTGCCCTACCTGCACCTGGTGGCCCGCCGCGGCAACTTCACCCTCTACTGGGCGTTGCACAATCCCTTCTCCTTCCAGCATTACGCCCAGCAGGAGATCCCCGGGATGCATCACGACGAGATCCTGGGGGTGATGTGGCGGCTGGTGAATTAGAGGAAGCCTCTCGCCAAGAGCGCAAAGAGCGCAAAGGACGCAATCAGGATTATTGTTAGGGTTGGAACACAAAGAAGATTAAGTGAAATCTCAGAGTACGAATGGATGAGAACCAAATGGCACAATAGTAGTTGATGCAGCCATTGCCGTTCATAGAGAGCTGGGTTCGGGATTGCTTGAAAGCGTTTATGAAGTGGTCTTGACGAACGAACTTGTATCACGTGGATTAGAGGCTAAACGACAGGTTCCCATCGCTATAACCTACCGCGGAATAACCTTTAAGGAAGGATTTCGAGCGGATATTCTGATTGAAGACAAAGTGATTTTGGAATTGAAATCCGTAGAGCATGTAACTAACGCCCATAAGAAGCAACTGCTAACCTACCTACGGCTCTCTGGAAAGAAGCTAGGCTTCCTGTTAAACTTTGGAGCAGACGTCATGAAGAATGGAATCACTCGAGCTGTCAACGGATTGGATGAATAGGCGTACATCCTAATTGTGTAGAAGCGAAATTATTAACAATAATCTTCTCTTAGCGTTCTTGGCGCTCTTGGCGAGAGGATTCTTCCCAAAGGAGACCCCACATGTTTGTACTGACGATTCATTTGTGCATGGTGCTTGCCGCAGCGGGTACCGCAGTTGCGCACGAAGCAGGCGCGCACAGCCACCCGGCCGATCCCCGCATCATCGTCCAGGAGATCAATCCCTGGACGCATCTCGAATTCAACAACGATCCGGACCACTTCCAGTTCGCGATCGTGACCGACCGGACCGGCGGGAACCGGGAGGGCGTCTTCGAAGACGCGGTGACCAAGCTGAACCTGCTGCAGCCGGAATTCGTCGTCAGCGTCGGCGATCTGATCGAGGGGTACACCGAAGACCTGGAGCAGCTGGAGACGGAATGGAGCGAGTTCCAGGGCTTCATCAAGAAGCTGGAGATGCCATTCTTCTACACGCCGGGCAATCACGACATCAGCAATCCGGTCATGGCGCAGGAGTGGGAGAGGCGCCTGGGGCGTTCCTACTACCACTATCTCTACCGGGACGTACTGTTCATACACCTCAACACCGAGGATGGCGAGCCATCCCACATCGGCGAGGAGCAGATCGCCTTCGTGGAGCAGACCCTCAACGCTAATCCCGACGTGCGCTGGACGCTGGTCTTTCAGCACAAGCCGCTCTGGAACTATAACCGCGAAACCGGCTGGAGCCGGGTTGAGGAACTGATGTCAGATCGCCCGCACACTGTCTTCGCCGGTCACTTCCACACCTATACCAAGCATGTCCGCCAGGGCCGTAACTACTTTGTCCTGGCCACCACCGGCGGCGGCAGTTCGTTGCTGGGGCCGCGTTTCGGTCAGTTCGACCATGTGGTCTGGGTGACGATGCTGGAAGAGGGACCGCGCATCGCCAACCTGCTGCTGGAGGGTATCTGGGACGAGAATGTCCGCACCGAGGAGATGGCGGCGCTGATCGATCCGCTGGTGCGGGGCAATCCTATCGGCCTGCAGCCGTTCTACAGCACTACGGGTCTCTTTGAGGGAGGCACTACCACTCTACGCCTGGAGAACTCCGCCACCGCGCCGCTGCGGGTGACCGGTAGTTTCGACGAGTCGACAACACTCATCCCGGAAACGGAAACGATCGAGATCGTGATACAACCGGAGACGACGGAGATCGTCGACATCGCCGTCCACGTGAAACAGCCGCTTAAGGCGGATGAGATCGTGCCGCTGACGCTCAGCTGGGAGGCGGCCTATGAACAGACCGAGCTGGATCTGCCGCTGGTGGAGGGAACCTCGCAGCTGGCGGTGGCGCGAGAATATCCGCTGCCCGTAACCAGCCGCGAGATCGAGATCGACGGCAATCTGGAAGACTGGCCGGAGCTGCCTTTCGTGATACAAAAGCCGGCGATCGTAGAGGTGGAGCCGGAAGCCTGGACCGGGGCGTCCGATTGCGCCTGGCGTTTCGGCGTAACGCTGGGTGAGGATTATCTCTACATCGGGGTGGAGGTGACCGACGACATCCCGGTTTACCGGGGTGGCATGGCCTGGGAGCAGGACGGCATCGAGGTGCGGCTGGACGCGCGTCCCGATCCGCAACGCGGCCAGCACCGCGGCTCCGGTGAGAACTACTACCATCTACTTTTCGCGCTCGGCCCCGCGCATGATGTGGACGACATGACGATCTGGAATCCCGAAACGCTGGAGGAACTGGGTGCCCGGGCGATCTGCCACGTAACGGAGCAGGGGCACAACACCGAGATCGCCGTGCCGTTGAGTTACCTGGTCGAGCAGCAGGGGGAGGATTGGCGGCAGGTGCGTCTCAACATCGCCATCGACGACTACGATGCGCCGGAGGGTCCGCTGGCGCAGCTCTGGTGGCAGCCGGACTGGCGCGACGACGAAAACCGGCCGGGGTCGGGAACTTTCGGAAGATAGCATTCGAATGAGTAACCGTGTAGACAGACCGTAACGTTAGTTCGCTTGTTGCAGCGCGCTTTTCGATTCGCGGAAGAAATAGCCTCCCGGATGTTAGTTCGTAGCGACGCAAGCGCTGCGACAAGTAGACAGAAGACAGAATACAGGCGGAGGCGTTGTCGCCAATTCGTGAACATGACTGGATCGATTTGAACGAGAAAAAACTATCCCTCTTCGAGCGCTACCTGACGGTCTGGGTGTTGTTTTGTATCGGCGGCGGGATACTGCTGGGCAAGATCGCTCCCGGCGTGGCGACGGCGCTCAACGACCTGTCGATCCACCAGGTGTCGATCCCGATCGCGATCTGTCTCTTTTTCATGATGTACCCGATCATGGTCAAGATAGATTTCGGGCAAGTGCTGATGTCGGCCCGGACTCCCAAACCGGTTCTGCTGACGCTTTTCATCAACTGGGCGGTCAAGCCGTTCACCATGCTGGCGATCGCCTGGTTTTTCCTCGGCTATCTCTTTCGCGGATTTCTTCCCGGCACAGAGATCCTGATCAGCGGCGAGGAGGTGGAGCTGTGGCGCAGCTATATCGCCGGCGCCATCCTGCTCGGTATCGCTCCCTGCACCGCCATGGTGCTGATGTGGGGTTATCTCGCCAGGGGCAACGACGGGTTGACGCTGGTGATGGTGGCGATCAACTCCCTGATCATGCTCTTTCTCTACGGACCGCTGGGCGGCTGGCTGCTGAATGTCAACGCAATGCCTGTACCCTGGGAGACGATGCTGCTGTCGGTTTCGATCTATGTAGCGCTGCCGCTGCTGGCTGGTTATTTCTCACGGCGCTGGCTGATCGCGTGGAAAGGAATGGACTGGTTTCAGGAGAAGTTTCTGCACCGCCTGACGCCGCTCAGCATCACGGCACTGCTGGTGACGCTGGTGCTCCTCTTCTCCTTCAAAGGTGAGGTGATCATCGCCAATCCGCTGACGATATTCTGGATTGCCGTGCCACTCTTCATCCAGACTTTACTCATCTTTGCCCTCGGCTATTTCCTGCTGGCGCGCTGGCTGCGACTCGCGTATGAGGACGCTGCTCCCGCCGCCCTGATCGGCGCTTCCAATCACTTCGAAGTCGCCATCGCGACCGCCGTGGTGCTCTTCGGTCTCTCTTCCGGTGCGGCGCTGGCCACCGTCGTCGGCGTACTGATCGAAGTCCCGTTGATGTTAATGCTGGTGGCGATCTGCCGGCGGACCTGCCATATCCACGCGGAGTGTCATCTGCGGGAAGGGTAGGGAGCGCTCTCCTGAAAGCGTCAACTGCCCCGTAACCGCTCCGCCACCGTCCAGCGTTTGCAACAAAACGATCCAGTCGCTATCTTATCGCGCAGGATTTGTATCACCCCGTTGAAAACGTGTCACACCGATAGAGGAGGATAGAGTGGATTTCCAGTTTAAAGATGAAAACCTGATGCTCCGGGATATGGCCCGTGATTTCGCTAACAAGGAGATCGCTCCAGTCGCGGCGGAGTATGACGAAAAGCAGGAATTCCCTCTCGAGATCGTGAAGAAGATGGGTGAACTGGGGCTGATGGGGATCATCTTTCCAGAGGAGTACGGCGGTGCCGGTTTCGACTATGTCGGTTATGTGCTGGCGATCGAGGAGATCGCGGCGGTCGACGGTTCGATGGGGATCACCGTGGCGGCGCACAATTCGCTCTGTTCGAACCATATCTTCCTGGCCGGTACCGAGGAACAGAAACAGAAATTCCTCGTGCCGCTGGCCAGCGGTACCAAGATCGGGGCCTGGGGTCTCACCGAGCCGGGCGCCGGTTCCGATGCCGCCGGCGTCCAGACCACGGCCGTACTGGAGAACGGTGAATGGGTGTTGAACGGCACCAAGAACTTCATCACCCACGCCACGGTGGGGGACATCGCCGTTTTGATGGCCAAGACCGACAAGTCAATGGGAAGCAAAGGCATCAGCGCCTTCATCGTTGAAAAGGGGACTCCCGGTTTCAGCGCCGGGCACAAGGAGAACAAACTGGGTCTGCGCGCCAGCGACACCGCCCAGCTGATTCTGGAGGATTGCCGCATCCCCGAGGAAAACCTGCTCGGCGAGCTGAACAGCGGTTTCCGGGACACCATGCGGGTCCTGGACGGCGGCCGGATCAGCATTGCGGCGCTGGCGCTCGGTATCTCCCGCTGCGCGCTCGCTGAAAGCATCAAGTATGCGCAGGAACGCCATCAGTTCAACCAGCCGCTTGCCGGTTTCCAGGCGATTCAGTTCATGCTGGCGGAGATGGCGACCAATCTGGATGCCGCTCGGCTGCTCACGCTGCGCTCCGCCTGGCTGAAAGACCAGGGCAAGGAAGTCAACCGGGAATCGGCCATGGCCAAGATGATGGCCGCTGACCGGGGGATGGAGATCTGTACTAAAGCGCTTCAGATACACGGCGGTTACGGCTACACCAAGGAGTATGTCGTGGAACGCTGCTTCCGCGATATCAAGCTGTGTCAGATCGGTGAGGGGACTTCCGAGATCCAGCGGCTGGTGGTGGCGAAATCACTGTTGCG